>JALNLN010000009.1 GCA_023267855.1 Candidatus Geocrenenecus dongiae
AAGTTCAACTTTTACAGTATTCTCTATTTCTTTCTGCTTCCATTCTTCAAGTTTCTGCTCAAAAGTCTTCGCCAGTTGCTCCCGCTCTTTCTCAAGTTTAGCTACAGCCTCTTGAGTAAGCTGAAGCTGGATTTCAGCGACCTTACGTGAAAGCTCTATTTGGAAAACTTTCCTCACCTCTCTTAACTTTGTCAGAGTAATTATCAAAGCGATGAAGAGAAAGATTACTAATATCCAGGGGATCCATTCCAGCAAGGTTTCTAGCCAGAATAAAGTTGAACCAACGTAGAGATAAGCTTTACGTAAAATGTTCTTCTATGATATGATAAAGATAAAAACTCCGACGATCTATGTAAAACCATAAAACATAATTTAAACATAACTGTTTAGAGAACATTTCTCTTAGAAATTATTAGATAAATAACTCAACGATTGAGTACTAGAGAATATATGTGATTTAAAAATTCTTAGGTAACCTCACTCAATATAGAAAGAGATGTGGATGATGGAAAAATCATTTATCCTTTTCATGACCACACTATTATTTCTAATGAATATTGTAGGTATATTTGGTTTACATGATTTAGAAGAGACCAAAATAAATCGTATAATTATAGTACCTTATGATTACCAAACTATTCAAGAAGCTATTAGGTCGGCAAGTACAAACGATATCATATATGTGAAAAAAGGAATATATAAGGAGAACATAATAATTGATAAAACATTATGGTTAGTAGGTGAAGATCCAGAGAAAGTGATCATAGATGGGGGAGGTCGTGATTTCACTATAATTGTTAAAGCAGAGAGAGTCATTATTACGAGGGTTACTATTACTGGAGGGGGTTTAAAAGAAGGATTAATAGGTAGAGGAATTGGTTTAGAGCTACATAGAGCTCATGGGTCAAGGATAATGAAGAATGTGATTAAAGAAAACAGGATGGGCATATACCTCCACTCTACGTATAATGCTGTCGTAGCAGACAATATCATAAAAGATAATAGAGAAGGAGTATACTTATACAACTCGATTAATAACCATATATTAAACAACACTATCTCAGACAATGAATACTTTGCAATTCAATTATTTTTATCAACTTTAAACAATCTAATGAATAACACTATATCTCGGAACAGTATAGGGATTTACTTTTATAGACACTCAACTGAAAATATGGTTAAACATAATAAGGTAAAAGATGGTGGAATCTTCATCATAGACTCAATAAATAACAAGTTCTTAGATAATATCTTAGAGAATAGAGGGTTATACATAACAGAATCAAGTAATAAAATTGAGAACAATATTCTTAATGGAAAACCATTAATTTATCTGGAGGAAGCATCAGACAGAGTAATTGAAGATGCTGGACAAGTCATACTCTTCAAGTGCAGTAACATAACCTTAAGAAATCTAAGAATCGAGAAAGCTGGAATCGCAGTTATCCTGTGGAATACAAATTCTAGCAGGATAATAAATGGAACATTGAGTATGAATGAAGTAGGCATATATCTTCATATATCATCTAATAATAACGTTACTGGTAACATCTTATCTAGCAATATCATAGGCATACGTACCTACATGTTAGAGAATAGCATTATCTACGGAAACAAGATCATAGGTAATCGTTATGGGATAGTTTTAGAAGAATCATACGATAATCAAGTAATTAGAAATATGTTAGCCTACAATATGAACTATGGGATGTTAATCCTCCATTCATCTAGAAATAGTATTAACAGTAACGAGTTCTATAATAACTCATTTAACATCTTCGCTTACAATTCAACTATTGAAGATAATACTAAACAATAGAATGCTGAGACTTGTTTTGATCAACCGGTAGCTACTTCTCTTACAGATTCTTCTAAGATATCTAATGCTTTTGAGAGTAGTTCTTCTTCGATTGTTAGTGGTGGGTGTAGTCTTATTACGTTTAAGTGGAGACCTGCCCGTAATAGTAGTAAGCCTTTCTCTCTCGCTTTACTAATCACATTGAGAGTTTCTTCTACTGCGGGTTCTTTTGTTTTACGATCTTTAACTAATTCTATTGCTTGCATTACACCAAGCCCTCTAACATCACCTATCAAATCATACTTTTCATACATCTCGTTAAGCCTCTTTCTAATTATCTGTCCTAAAACTTTAGATCTCTCTGATAGCTTATCTCTCAGCATTATCTCTACGACTTTTAATGCTACTGCGCAGGATACAGGGTTACCTCCATAAGTTCCTCCGAAACTTCCAGGATAAGTTTTCTCCATTACATCTTTTCTACCTACTATGGCTGAGAGGGGTAGACCATTAGCTATAGCTTTTGCAGTAACCATGATATCTGGCTCTACATCGTAGTGTTCTATAGCCCACATCTTTCCAGTCCTACACCATCCACACTGGACTTCGTCGTCAATAAGTAGTATAGAATGTTTTTCGCAGAAGTTCTTAAGTTCTTTTACGTATTCTCCTGGAGCTACTACGAATCCACCTTCACCTTGAACCATCTCTATCAATACTCCTGCAATTCTTTCTGGAGGCACTCTACTATGAATAAACCACTTCTCAAGATACTCTAAACATGTTAATCCACATCCAGGATACTCTTGTTTAAATGGGCATCTATAACAATATGGGTATGGAATAAACTCTACTCCGGGTACCAGTGGGTCGAAACCAACTTTGTAAGGTTTATATTTTCCAGTAGCTGATAAAGCGTATCCATATGTTCCCCTACCGTGAAATGAGTTCTCGTATGAAACTATGTATGTTCTACCAGTAACTTGTCTAGCAATCTTTATTGCATTCTCAACAGCTTCTGAACCACTATTCTGTAAGAGTACTTGTTTCTCAGAATTACCAGGAGCTATTTCAGCAAGCTTCCGAGCAAGTTCTATGTATGGTCTATAACTTACAACCATAAAACACATATGCCAAAGTTTCTTCAATTGTTCTATTGCAGTATCTACCAGCTCACGGTTTGCATGACCTAGACTGGTTACGCCTATACCACAAGTAAAATCAATATAACTTCTACCATTAACATCATATAAAACAGCGTTCTCACCCTTCTCCACAACTATTGGATGGAACAGAGCAACACCTTTCATAACATACTTTTCACGTAAACTTAAATAATCTTCACAACCCATACCATTATGAAAATTAAAGCGGGATATTAACTTTATAAGAATAAGAGATAGAATGATTGTTCATCCATTCAGAATTTATCAGAATTAATCGAGATTTCCGAATAATTCATCATTATTTCTTTTATGAATTTTAGCCTTAATTATTAGGTGTTTTCTCATATATTTTTAGGAAATGATGGAGAATGTGGGGTAACTTATTATGGGTAGAGTTTTTTGGGTTGTTATGGTAGTGTTAATTATACTGTTATCTATGGCTAACATCTATACCTACATGGTATTCAGTCGTGAGAACTTAGAGTTGAAGAACAAGTATATGTTGAAACTCGATGAGTATAGTAATCTAGAAAGAAGTTATTCGTCTCTACAGGACATATATAAACAGTTAAAGGAAGAAAATGAAAAGCTAGTTAAATTGAATGAAAATCTAACGTTAAGAACTTCAGAAGCAGAAGCGAGATTTCAACGTCTCATCAATAGTTACAATGAGGTTCTCAAAGCTAATAAAGATCTAGCCCAAGTACTAGAATTCATTGCTAACAAGCTCATCGTACCATGCAATTACACGGTTGTAGGTGGATCACCATGCATAAACTATAGTTTCACATTAATGGGGTTCTATGAATTCTTAGAAAAATACATTTATGCATATGATGAAGAAATGGTGAAGTACGTGTATAACATTACAGGTGGATGGGATGGAACTGAGGAAGACTTCCAATCTGATCTGTACAGGATATATGAAGCGTGGAGAAATGATTTTAGCTATGTATCACCATCACCAGCCCAGGAAAATCTCACATTCATAATGGTGGGTACATGGTGGTATTCACAAACAGAAGTAGGAGACCACTTTTTGAAAGAAGTAAGACATTATGGTATAACTAATTCTACGGTTTGGAGTGCTCAGGTAAGCTTTCAGCGTAAGGCAGGCACATGCTGGGATTATGCAACAGTTTTAGTAACCTTGTATTATGTATACTATGATATTGTTGGAAGGAATCTACCAACTGGATACCTGTCTATAGGCTTCATGGATAAAGGAGGTCATCATGGATGTGTGATTATAAAAGAACATGGAGATAGAGTAGCGATTATAGACTGGGATGTAATAACTAGAGAAGGAAATAAAATAATATTCCTACCGTTTGAGGAAGCAAAGAAACTACATGAAGAATATTGGAGCTCCGCTATCAGTTATGATGGCATCTTTATGAGAACAGCAACATCCCCTTATCTAATAAAAAACTTTTCTTCAAATGAAGAATTCTACAATTGGCTCATACAAGAATTCAATTAACCTTCAACCAAATAAAAATTTATGAAACGGTAGTTAGAGTGGATATTTTAAAGTAGATTGTTGAAGTTAAGATAAATAACGAATTAGGAAGAAAGATGTAAAGGTAGTAGTTATTATCAATACATGCATCTTGGCCAAATGAATTATTCTCTTAAATTCCAAGAACACTACTCAACTCTCGACATTTTCACTAACTTACTCTTCTCTATTTTTACTAGATGAAAATTCTTAAGAAACAACGTCTATAATAATCTATAGTACTATGTACATACAAATGGAAGAGAACTAATCAATATTAAGTACTCACTATAATGTTTATATATAGTTAATTCTCTTTTTAGAGCTATGAGAAATATGTTAAAAAGGTGTTTTCCGGTAATTCCTAGTAGGGGTAGAAATGCGATTTCGAAAGGAGCTGTAGTTGCGATTGTGGTAGTGCTTATTATTGCTGTTGTGGGAGCAGTTATTTATTCTATTACTGCACCGCCACCAGCTCCAACTCCTACTATACTTACCACTACTATCGTTACCACTGTTTCAACTCCTGCTCCAACTCCGATACTGACTACACAGGTAGTTGTTACTACTGTAACAGCTCCTGTAACTATTGTTACTACTCCTGCGACACCTGAGTTAATTAAACTTACTATAGTATCTGCAAGTACTGGTGGAGGTGGATACCTAAGTACTTCAGCAATAATATCGGCTATAGGGTATCTAGAAAACATAGTGTTAGTTCATCAAGCTGGAGCTGGAACACTTGGAATCTCCCTGCTCGCAGAAGGTAAGTGTGATATCGGGTTAGGATATACAGGAGATGCTATCGAGCTATATCAAAAAGGATTTAAGAATATACGTGTAATGTTCCCTGTAGGAGTTTATCCAGGACAGTTATTTACTAGAGCTGATTCAGATATTAAGAGTTGGAGAGATCTTAACGGGAAGGCGATAAGTATCGGTAGCCCAGCATTTGTAGCTAACAAGATGTTTAAAGAGATAATGAAGGTGCTGGATATCAAACCGAGAGAAGTTAAAGAACTAGGACATGAAGATTCATTCAATCTCTTGGTTACAGGGGCGATTGACGCCTATTTCCTGACAGCATTACCTAACCCAACTGCACAAGAGATAGCTATGAGATTCCCCCTCAAAATAGTACCACCATCTCCAGAAGAACTCGCAATAATTAAGGAGAAGCTTCCACAATTCCCAATATTTAAAGTAGATGTTAGTAAAGGAAAAGTTTACCAAGGAATAGACTTGGTCTATGAGTCGCCTAGTGATTTCGGCTGGCTATTTGGAACCGATAAAATACCTCAGGAGATAGGTTACAAGCTGTTTAAAGCATACTGGGAGAACAGAGCTTCAGTAGCAGCGAAACTTTATCCACAGCACGGATGGTGGACTCTTGGAACGATGCTTGAAACAGGTGGAATACCACTACACGCTGGAGTCGTTCAATTCTTACTAGAGAAGAATGTAACAGTTCCACAGAACCTGATACCTCCAGAATTCAAAGGTTAACCATTCTATTCTTTTCTAATTTTTTGATTGGTGATATGTGGATGTCTTCTGAGAGAGTAGGTCTTGAAAAGAAGATTCATAGAATTTTGTCATTCATACTTGTCTTGACGATAATCGTTATTCTATCTGGAGTTTTATCATTACTTTATATTACCAATGAGTATTTCATACCTGTTGCATTAGCTTTAGTATTCCTACTAGCTTTCCAACTCTATCCTTCAGGCCCCCACAGCAATAAGAAATATCTCCTCCTAGATTGGAGTTTGGGTCTCATAGGATTTATCATAACAATCTATGGGGTGCTCGCTGTAGATATTTCTCGTAGACTGCCTAGAGTTGGCTTATACATGCCTTTCCACGAAATAGTCTTCGGCATAATTATAATGATCCTCCTACTAGAATTGGTGAGAAGAGCTTTTGGCGTTACATTTATGGGGCTTCTACTTGGCTTCCTAGCGTACCTATTCATTGGCCCCTACATACCAGTTGAGTGGACACATAAACATATAGATCTAGAATACTTCTTCCACTTCTTCTATCTTGGAAGTACCTATTACGGAGCAAGTGAAGGGGTTTTTGGACGTCTAGCAGTACTAGCGATAACTGTTATCGCAGGATTCCTAATCTTCGGTGCAGTGATGGAGGGAACCAAAATATCAGATTTCCTGATAAAAATGTTTACATCGCTAACTGGATGGATGATTGGAGGTGTTGGAAAAGCAACAATATGGGCTAGCATACTTTTCGGAACAATAACGGGGAGTGCTGCAGCTGAAGCTGCTGCTATAGGTTCTGTTACTATACCAGCTTTAATTAGAAGTGGTTTTCCACCGAATATTGTTGCAGGGATTGAGGGAGCGGCCGGTACTGGAGGAGATCTGGTTCCACCGATAATGGGCGCTGGAACCTTCATAATAGCTGAAGCACTTGGTAGAAGGTATATCGAGATAGCTATAGCGGCTACAATTCCATCGCTACTCTTCATGTTCGCACTATACATGTCGATACATTACTATGCGATGAAGCATAAGATTGGAGGTCTACCTAGACATGAGCTACCACGTTTTAGAGACGTGATGAAAGAGGGGGGCCACCTCTTGCTACCACTCATATTCTTGATATTGTTTCTACTCTGGTTGCCTAGTCTCAGTTTAGCGGCTTTCCTAAGTATAATCATAGCGCTAGTAATCCCAAATATTGTGAAAACTACTAGAGTTAATTACAGAACTGTACTAGAGAAACTGATCGAAGCTGCTAAAACAATTATAATGATATCTATCATAATTATTGCATGTGATATAGCGAATGCTGTTCTTGTTCAAACTGGTTTAGGCTTAACAATTACAAGAATTTTAACAATGCTAGTTAAAGAGAACCCATTAGCTGGACTTGGTCTCACAGCTGCAGGTGATTGGGTAATCGGCTTAATACTTCCTACTACAGCATGCTATATTCTATCAGCTGCCTTATTCGCACCACCTCTCATAGCTGGTGGATTCGACCCTCTCGCAGTCCATCTATTCATATACTATTTTGCTATGATGGCACCTCTAACACCGCCTGTTGCTATTCCAGTGTTTGTCGCATGTAGTATTGCTGAGAGAGCAGGTTATAAAACAGATTTCTGGAAAGCAATGTGGTATGGTACGGCTTTCGGAGCTCTAGGATATATTATTCCATTCGTTTTCATGTTTGATCCCTCATTACTAATACTGGGTGCTGAGCCCGGTTTAAAGTTGGGTTACGATGTAGTACAGATACTGGCTAGAACACTCTTTACAGGATTTGCAACACTTCTCTTAGTTGCAACAATTTTCGGATTCTATGTAAAACCATTGAATATCTTTGAAAGAATAATCACTGGCGTAGCTTCAGCTCTATTATACATTCCAGATCTAACATATACATGGAACTTTATTGGATGTGCTGTAGGTTTAGCTACCTACCTGTATCTTAAAATTGTAGCTAAGCCGAAATTGATAACTAGGATACCAGCTTCTTGAAAGAGGTTTTCAACTCTACCTTAAATTTTTCTGAATTTGATGCTGTTTCTTTTTAGTTATCTTTATTCTATGTAGTATGCAGTGCCTGACATAAGCTTTCTTGCAGTTCTACCTATAGTTGCGGTTTCGATGACTGTTTCTTCATTGATCTGCTTAGTCTTTATTTTTACATCTATTAAGCCTTTTGGATGACCTATCACCACAAGTTCACCACGGTCTTCTGATAATTCATTTACTATGGTTCCAGGAATTTTTGCTGCAGAAGCTGTACATATAGCTCCTGTAACAGGATAGGCGTGATGCATTTGCTGTAGTGAAAAGAGTCTAGCTAGAACTGTGTAATCTTCCTTCTTTACGATCTTCCCCTGCACGGTAACATAATCTTCTTTTTCACTCACTACCGCTATGAAGGGGAAGTGTGGGCTCTTGACTGTTGCTTCTTCTGCCTTCTCTACAAGTCCACACATTTCTGCAGCCTTCGATCTTATCTTCTCAAGTTTCTCTAGAATTTTCTTATCTACTTGATTAGGCAACTCTGTGCCCTTCAGCCCGACGTCTTCCGCTCTCAAAAATACTGCTGGATTGGCAGCATCCACTATACTTACTTCTATCTCTCTTCCATCTACTACTATTACTTCTTTCTTCTTTCCAGTAGGTAGTAACCCTCTGGTCGTAGTTCCTCCAGGATCATGCCATACTAGGTCTATTCTACTTCCAGGCCTTGGAACACCGTCTATCATGTAATCTCCATTATAAACTATCTGACCATTCTTCACAGGTATCACTACGTCAATCCTCTTATTTGTGTTAACATTATACATTCTAACTACTGTTAGTGGTTCTGTAGGTTTTATGAGACCGGACTCGATTGCAAAACATCCAACAGCGGTCGTTAAGTTACCACAGTTTCCAGTCCAATCTATGTGCCATTCTTCAATACCTACTTGACCAAACAAGTATTCAACATCTACATCACTTCTACTACTCTTCCACACGATCATAACTTTACTAGCTACTGTTCTTGAACCACCCAGTCCGTCTATCTGGAAAGGATCACCACTTCCAAAAATCTTCAAGATCACTTCATCTCTAATCTTCGGATCGCTAGGCAGATCTTCTCTCTTAAAGAATACGCCTTTACTAGTTCCACCCCTCATCAAAATACATGGAATACCTTTCAACAATTAAAATCAACCTCAGCAAACACACATAAACACACTAATATTTAATGTTGAACGATTATTATTGTAGAATCTTGGAAGTTGGAGAAGATAAAAATTTTCTAATATTTATCTCAGGCTTTTCATATCGTGTTATCAGCAGTACGTTTTTGAAATACTCTTTCTTTAGTTTCTGAATACATTCTGCAACTTCTATGTTCTCTGGACACACTCTGCTACATGAACGTATATAGTGGCAACTAATTATGCCTTTACCATTCCCTACAGTTTTCTCTATCAACGATTCCTTCATACCGATTCTAGGATCTAAGTAGTATCTGTACATGCTGAGGAGCACATATGGTCCTAGAAATTCATCGTTGAATGATACCGTCGGGCATGCGGCCATACATAATCCACAATTAATACATCTTGCATAAACACTAATTTTTTCTTGAACTTTAGGTGGTATTATGAATTCTCCTCGAGGAGATATTAATTCATCAAATTCACAGTTTATCTTTAAGAGAGGTTGAATCTTATAGTATTTCTTGAACATAAATTCTTCTTGATCAACTACGAGATCTTTGATAACTGGGAAGTTGTAGAGTGGACGTATTATTATCTTATCCTTTTTTAGAGATAGTACCTCAGTTTGACATGCTAAAACAGGTTTTCCATTTACAACAACACCACATGAACCACAAGATCCCATTTCACATTGATATCGGAAAGCTAGGCTACCATCTATATTCTTCTTGACGTATTTTAGAATATCTAGTATCGTAGTGCCTTTAGTAACTTCAACTTCAGCGTCCAGAAACTTCTTTATCTGAGGTCTATATATTCTAATTAATACTTTCTTTCCACGGGCTTCCATTTCGTAATCACCACTGGAGAATAAGAAATTTCAGGACCATCTACAGAGTATTTTACTAGAGTATGGTATAACCATTTTTCATCATCTCTATTTGGATAATCGATTCTATAATGGGAGCCACGGCTCTCCTGTCTCAATAAAGCACATGTAGCTATTAACTCAGCTATCTCTACCATATTCTCAAGTTGTAAATAATCTACAAGCCATGTATTGTAGATCTTATCCTTGTCATCTACAGTAACTTTGCTTAGAGAACTCTTTATCTCTCTAATCTTCTTTAACGCATTCTTTATATCTCTTTCATTACGGAATATTCCTACATTGTTCTCCATCGTCTCTCTGAGGTTATCCATTAATTCGTACACAGAGTATTCTCCACCCTCCCTGCCATATATCTCATCATATATCTTCTTCACTGTTTTTCTATATGCTTCTCTATCAATTTCAGGATACCCTGGATCATGTTTAACTAGGTACTCTATTGCTTGTTCTCCGACTACGCCTCCATATACTAAACAATCTGCCAGAGCGTTTGTACCTAGCCTGTTTGCACCATGTATACTTACGCAAGCTACTTCTCCAGCAGCGAAAACTCCTCTAACATCGGTATTTCCAAACATATCTGTATGGATACCCCCCATCATATAGTGGAGAGATGGTCTGACAGGTATTAGGTCTTGTGTAGGGTCAAGACCGAGCTTCTTCTTAACTAGTTTAGATATAAACGGTAATCTTTCTTCGATAAGATTTTTTCCTAGATGACGTAGGTCGAGCATCACGTGTTTAACTCCAAAAGATTCATATCCATTTCCTTTTTCAATCTCCCACATTATCGCTCTAGTAACTATGTCTCTTGGAGCTGTCTCCATACGGTTTGGAGCATAATGTTTCATAAACCTCTCTCCATGCCTGTTTAGTAAGTATCCTCCTTCACCTCTAGCAGCTTCTGAGATCAATACTCCTGAAGGTACGAGTCCTGTAGGATGCCATTGAGTGAACTCCATATCTTTCAAACGTAAGCCTGCTCTATAAGCAATAGCCATACCATCAGCAGTTACGCCAGCTGCACATGTAGTAGTCTTATATATTCTGCCTAGACCTCCTGTTGCAAATATTAGTACTTTAGATAGGAAGTACACGAGCTCAGAGTTCTTCATATTGAGGGCAATTAATCCTCGATACTCATTATTCTTAACACTTATCGCACAAGCAAAATACTCATTATAGAAGTTTACATTTCCGTCAGCTATAGATAGTAGGTAATCAAATAGGGAACGCATTATGTAGTGACCTGTCTTATCTCCGGCAAATACACCTCTTGGGAAACTGTGCCCACCCATTCTCTGACTCTGGAAAAGTGTTCCATCCATGTTCCTTAACCAAGACATGCCAACATGTTCGAGGAAGAGAACTTCTCTAGGAATTCTTTGAACAAAAAACTCTACAGCATCTTGATCACATAAGAAATCTCCACCTTTCACGGTATCCCAAGCATGAAGTTCAAAACTATCACCTTTATCGATCGATAACACGACACCCAGCCCACCTTCTGCAGAAACTGAGTGAGATCGAAGAGGATGTACTTTCGATATTATTCCTACTGAAATTTTCTTGTTAAGTATGAGAGATTTATGCACGATCTCTATGGCAGCTCTCAGACCAGTGATACCTGCTCCTAAAACTATGATATCATGCTGTACTACTTCCACTTCCTCTTCACCCATAAATCATGTAAAGTGCAGATACACCGAATAACCATATGACAATACCTATTATGAAGAAAACTACGTTTAGACTAATAGTTCTACTTAAACCGTAGCCCCACTCAGCGAGAACAGTCTTCAAACCGTTTAATGCATGATAAACACCTGCACTTAGAAGAATTGAGTAAAAGATAAATGGGTTTGGAGGTATACGTTCCACAGTAAAAGCTATGTATAGTATATGTATAGCACCACACACAAACAATATGATTGCGGTAACCCTCTGTAACAGCCAGCCCAGATAACCATTCTCAATAATTCTATTAAACATATCTAAAAACTTATAGATTTTCGAGGACATTTATCATTCAGCAAAATATTATAGAAGAGATTTATTTAAAGATAATTATTTCTCTTAATCTTACATCTGTATTAGAATTAGAAGAGAGAAGTCTGAATCTCAAATTACTTAAAACATTATCTTTATCTAGAACATATGTTACCATTAAAATCGTTATGCAATCTGTCATATATCTCATAATATCAATGGTATTGATTTTCATCTTAATCTTTAAGAAAGTTAATGCGGGCATAGCACTACTTGTTGGAGCATTCCTGTATGGTATCTTGATCCACGGTTTCAAAGTTCTAAACATTATGCTAGAAGCATTCGATCTAAGTATGTTGAATACTGTACTAACATTCATATTAGTAATTTTCATAACGGAGGTGATGAGGTTGAAAGGGGCCACAGTGAAGATTGTAGAAGGATTGAATATGCTAGGAGCTAGAATAACGGCGATAATAGCACCGTTGGTCATAGGGTTACTTCCAATGCCGGGAGGCGCATATGTTTCTGCAGCTATAACTAAACCTGTATTCGATAAATTGAATCTGAGACCTGAAGAAGAAACTTACATTAATTACTGGTTTAGACATGTGTTTACTATGACGTGGCCTCTCGTTCCAGGAGTGATAATGGTAGCTGGGATAATAGGTACCGAACCCTATCTAATAGCTAGATATACTTGGCCGATACCCATAGCATCCATTGTAGCAGGTTTAATCTTATCTTTACCTATGCTTAGAACATCTCAGACTCTTAGAAAAGATGTTAGAGGTCTAGTGTACTTATGGCCAGTAATCACGATAATAACTCTAGCCTTGCTGACCAGAATATCTATGATGTACATCTTAATCTTGACATCTATTCTATACGTGATGATTTCTAGAACTAGTTATAGAGAATTTAAGGAAGCAATTAAACGTGCTTTAAATCCAACGATAATAATGGTTGTAGTAGTTGCATTCATCTTCAGTAAGTTTATACAGATTAGTAGTGTTGGAACTGAGATGTTTAGTATTCTTAAAGGATTAGAAGCATTCATCTCATTTCTAATCTCCTTCATAATTGGAATTGTAATCGGGATTGAATCTGTTAGCATGGCTCTATGTTTCTCAATATTAGCAACTTCAGTACCAGCTCAAGTATACATCTACGCTTTTCTAGGAGTATACGTAGGCCACCTTCTCAGCCCATCCCATCCATGCTTAGTTATGACAGTAGAATACTATAAATCCGAGTACCCTAAGACTTACAAGTATATCGTTTTATCAGGAATCTTAACAATGTTATTAACAATTTTCCTCATAATACTATTCTATGTCTAGAAATCACTACAACCAGAAAATCATGAATGCAATGATCTTTTCGTTTCTCAACCTATGAAAATTCTTTGTAATCCCAAATTAAATTTTCCATTAGACTAAGCATCTTTACCTGTAGCTAAATTAATAGACTTCTGTACGTTGTGTAACTCCAACTACTAGTTCGAGAATATAAGTTTATAGTCTTGCGGAAAAAGACACTAAATTTTGAGTTTTAGATATTTCGTACTAGATGTTTTTTCTTCCAAAATCTTTATATTTTCAGTGAAATTGTAAATGGTTCAGTGAGGAAAAAATGAAAAATGGTACTCCGATTTTAGAGGTTAGAGGTATTACGAAAAGGTTTCCCGGAGGTGTTGTCGCTCTAGATCATGTAGATTTTGAAGTAAGAGCAGGTGAAGTGCACGCTATTTTAGGAGAGAATGGTGCTGGAAAAACAACTCTGATGAATATTTTATTTGGAGTTTTACAACCTGATGAGGGAGAGATATACGTCTATGGAAAGAGAGTTAAGTTTCGATCTCCACTCGATGCAATGAATCTAGGTATAGGAATGGTTCACCAAATTCGAAAATTGATACCCGCTCATACAGTTCTTGAGAATATAATTCTCGGTCATCCGAAAACTGGGACCATTATAAATATGAAGAAAGCTAGAGAAGAAGTTAAAGCACTTTGTGAAAGATATGGTTTTAAGATAGATCTAGATGCGAGGGTTTGGCAACTTTCTGCTGGTGAACAACAACTTGTAGAGATATTGAGAGCGCTTTACCGTGGTGCAAAAATACTCATACTTGATGAACCAACTTCTGTTCTAACACCTTTAGAAATAGATTCATTCTTAAATTCTATGAAATCTATGGCCAAAGAGGGGATAGCTACTATACCTTTCGTCACCCACAAACTACCTGAAGTATTTGCTATAAGTGATAGAATTACAGTACTGAGAAGAGGAAAAGTAGTAAAACGTCTTGAAACGAGAGAAGCTACAATGAAGGCTTTAGCAGAGTATATGGTTGGAAGAGAAGTTCTCTTTACACTAGAGAAACCTAAAGTAAAGATAGGGGAAGAGATATTGAGAGTAGAGAATGTTTCGGCTCTAAATGATAAAGGAGTTCTAGCTCTTAAAGGAGTATCCTTCTCTATAAGAGAAGGTGAGATTTTTGGAATTGCAGGTGTTGCTGGTAACGGTCAGCAAGAACTAGCTGAAGTCATAGCAGGTCTCCGAAAACCAATAGGAGGAAGAATATTCTTTAAAGGCCGAGATATAACCAATACTTCTGTTCTCGAGAGGATGAAGATGGGGATAGGGTACATCCCACCAGAACGTTTGGGAGTAGGTGTAATAGGAAACTTCTCGCTAGTCGACAACATCTTGATGGGTATCTATTTTGATCCAGAGTTTTCTAACAAAGGATTCTTAAATTATAAGAAAATCCGAGATTACGCTAAAAAGTATATTTCTGAATTCGAAGTAGTAGCTCCAAGCATTGATACGAAGGCAGCACATCTTTCAGGAGGAAATCTACAGAGATTGATTTTAGCACGTGTTATTCCCAGAACTTCGAAACTCCTCATTGCCAACTCACCTACCGTTGGACTTGATATTGCTGCGACTGAAGCTGTTAGGAGTAGAATACTTGCATGTAAAGAGAAGGGGATGGGTGTCCTCCTCATCTCCGAAGATCTCGATGAAGTTCTACAGTTAAGTGATAGAGTTGCACCAATTTATGAAGGAAGATTTGTAAAGATCTTATCAGCTGAGGAAGCTAAGAAAGAAGTAGTTGGAGCGATGATGGCTGGTGCACTTTCAGGAGGTGTCTAGATGGTTTACATACAGCTTCCAAAACTAAAACGTGAAAGAGTAGTAGTATTAACGGGAAGAGAAGCCGTCACCATATCTATTCTCTCATTAGTTGTAGCCTTCATTATCTTCAGCGGCTTCCTAATGCTTGAAGGAGCTTCACCTATTGAAGCATATGGACATATCTTTACGTTTGCTTTCAATCCCGAGCTAGGACTTTCCACAACACTTCATAGAGGATTCTTCATACTATTCTCAACTCTCGCATTTATAGTTCCAATGTCAGCAGGGCTCTGGAATATTGGAATGGAAGGTCAATTCTATCTAGGAACAATTGGAGCTTTTGCAATCGCATACAGTTTTCCTAATCTCCATCCCGCTCTCCTAATTCCATTAATGCTAATTGTCGGAGCGCTCTCCGGCGCAGGGTATGGAGCACTAGCAGGATTCTTAAGAGGAAAATTGAATGTTAACGAAGTTGTAGTAACCTTAATGTTGAATAATATTGCTTTCTGGCTTGTCTACCTATTGACTGTTGGAGGCCCATGGGCTGGCATCGCAGAATCTACAAGTAGACCTTTACCAGCTTCTGCTCATGCACCTATTGTCTGGAATATACCTTTCACAAGTTTCCTAGCAATTGGGATAGCCGTGATCCTCTATATCTTTCTCAAGTACTCAGTACTCGGATACCAAATTCGTGTTTTGGGAAATAGTCCAGTTGTAGCTAAACATATAGGTATAAATGCAACTAAAATTACGATTTTAGTAATGGCAATTGGTGGAGCTATTGCTGGGCTTTCAGGATATCATATGTGGGCTGGAGACCCTGCTTTCCGACTGATCCCGAGACCTGAAGCTTACAAAGCTATAGGTGATCTTACATACTGGGGGATACTAATAGGATTGATCTGTCTTCTCAATTCTATAGCTACAATACCGTTCTCTGTTTTCATTGGTTCAATAATAGTTGGATCTACGGTTCTAGTTAGAAGACTACGACTACCCTTCGGTTTAGACGTCCTCTTCCTAGGAGTAATCTCTCTAACATTCGTCGCTTTCCAATTCTTCCACCATTATAGAATTAAAAGAATTAGGAGGGGATAGAAGTATGTGGCCTTTCATAGTTAGATCTCTTGAAGTGGCCACAATCCTTCTACTTGCAGCTATCGGTGAACTGCTTAACCAGAGGTCGGGCGTCCTCAACGTTGGTATAGAAGGATTAATGCTTCTAGGAGCTGCTTCAGGATTCATAACAGCTATGTTCTTGGGTGTTATTCCAGGATACATTGTGGGAATGTGTTTAGGAGCTCTCTTCGGCCTTTTACACGCTTTCTTCTCTATAAGCTTAAGAGTGAATCAAGTAGTAAGCGGAATGGGGATATGGCTCTTCGCAATGGGTTTTGTAACCTACTGGGCAGATAGATACTCAGGTCCGCTGCCTCCGGGTGTAGTCTCTATACGGATTTATGGTCTTTCGCCAATCTTCTTCCTAGCAGTAGCTGTAGTTCTTATAATCTGGTTCATACTGTCAAAAACACATCTAGGATTAAAGATAAGATCAACAGGAGAAAATCCTTTTGCAGCCGAAGTATCTGGAGTAAGAGTTATAAGAATTCGTTATCTATGTACGATTATCGGCGGTGCATTAGGAGGTTTAGCAGGAGCATTCCTATCTCTAACATACCTAGGAACGTGGAGTCATCTTCCAACAAAAGGATTAGGATGGATAGCGCTCGCTCTCGTCATGTTCTCTTTGTGGAGACCTTTAATACTTCTAGGCGGTGCTTTACTATTCGGTTTTGTATGGCAGTTCGCTATTTCTCCAGAAACAATATACGCTGGAATTCCAGCCCCACTTCCAGTACTAAGAATGCTTCCATTCATTATTACAATCATACTGCTCGTCATAATCTCTTCCGAAAGATTTAGAAGAAGATGGTGGTTAGCTAAACCAGAAGCACTAGGAGTACCTTACATAAAAGAATAGAAAATATATTCTTCTCTAATATCTAATTATTTCAAAATACTTTAGAAACGTTCTCAATATTTTAGTGTATGAAATAAAAAGAAAAATATAGAAAAATTATTTTATTTACTTGACAAGAACTATGCCGTCTAGTTGGAAGTTAAGTTTTCCGAGGAGCCAATCATCTGTCGGCATTACTCCCGCTGGCTTGACTACGGTTCCTTTGGGTGGTACTTCTAGTCCTAGCTCTGGTATAGGTACTCCTTCTCCACTACTAACGAGTGCGTATTCACAGAATGGGTCGAATGCACCTAAAAGCATCTGGTTTCTTCTTCTTTCAATTAACTTGAGCATATCTTCTGAGATTAGACGCTTTGCTTTCGGGCTAATTGCATCAAGCCCGATTTTATTATCATTCTGAAGATCGACAGCTGGTAAGATTGTTTGTCCAGGTACCCAGGGATTATCAGATGGAAGAGGTATATGGTGGTTCATTCCTAGAAAGACTATTCTGTCAGGATATCTTGTACCTGCTAGATACTCTTTCAATATATGGTAGAAGAGAACCTCCCATCTTGTATCGAATGAGACTGCTACTGTATCTGTAGTTCCCCATCCATAGAGCCCAACTATATCTGAATCTTTCCCTACAAACCATATTCCTCTTTCTTCAGCAACTTTGAGAGGTTCAACAGAATCTGTGTAATGTGTTAAAACATCGACTCCTAGATCGACTAAAGCATGTGAAACTTCTCTCTCCTTCGGTGGATCATACCATTCTCCAACATACTTGATGTATAGAGTAGCATTCGGATTAGCTTCTTTTATACCTAGATAGAAGGCTGCCATCCTCCTCCAATTCTGTACACATGCTGGACCTACCGCAATCCCAATCTTGTTGGTCTGAGTTATTGCTCCAGCCACCAACCCTTCTAGATACATAGCTTGATACTGTCTTATGAAAACTCTTATGAAATTCCTTCGAGAAGATATGTCGCTTCCAACTATTCCTAGGAAATACACATCTGGATATTCATCTGCTATTGTATGGAAGGCGGGTATCGCTGCTGGTTCCCAACTGCCAAAGACAATGTTTGCTCCACTAACCTTTATCAAGTCTCTAGCAGAAGAAATTGGGTCTTTACCCTTCAATACAACACCTTCATCGTAGACATAATCAAACCACGGGTAAAGTTGTTTTAATCGTTCGACAGCTTTTATCTGTCTTCCATCCCACGTTGAACCCTCGACATAACCACCTAAAACCATTCCCATGACTACTTTTAACCCCTTTACTACTTCCACTGTTCTAGTCTGTGTTATTGTTGTTGGTACAGTTACTGTTGCAGCACCTACAGTTACAGTTTCCTTCACAGTTGCAGGGGCAGCGGCCATGCTTCCTGCATAGTATCCTCCGAGACCTCCTATTACTCCAGCTGCAACAACACCTACAGCAACTTTACCAGCTGTTGAGAGAGCTTTTCTCCGAGTAAGATTTTTAGTTAATACGTTTTCTTTTGTCATACGTAGAATAAACATTCTGAATTATATAAAGTTTAAGATTAAGAATATAACATAAATTGCATTCTTTACATAGTTGTAGCGTTGTATTTAAATATTAGTTATAATGCTCGGATAGTTGTGTATAGGTATGCTTTTACTATGTCACTGTGTAGTAAATGTTAATTCTAGAGCTCCTGGAATTGCTCGTTGGAGTAATGTTGTCCATCCTGTCTGGGATATTATTAAACTGAAAAACCTTCAGTTTATCCAGCTTCCATGTCCAGAAACAGTATACCTTGGTTTAAGGAGATGGTGGTTTGTTAAAGAACAATACTCTAACGTTCTGTTCAGAGAACTTTGTAGAAAGATGGCCATCGGTATCTCGGAGATTCTAGTAGAGAATAAAATTAGAGAATTTAAATTAATTGGTTTAGGAATAAGTCCGAGTTGTGGTTATAGAGAAACTCAAAGTGATCCTTCATGGGGTGGGAGACCTAGAGAAGTTGATACAGAAAGCAACATCACCTCAGGTTTAGGAGTATTAATAGAAGCTCTAGATAAAATATTTAGAGAATACGGATTCATATTCAAGATCTATGATCTCCCACCTTCCTTAATATATCCTGACGAGAGAACTGGAATTAAAAAATATCCGAGAAGTTTTGAAGACTCAGTTAAAGAATTATTTGAATTCCTAGAATTTGATTATGAGTTATCTAAACTACATGAATACAGTAAAGATGTAGATTCAGATATCAGATCTCGTAAAATCTTAATATGTCCATTTGAAATACTGTCAGAAAAATTTGAAACCATAGAAGAGTATATTAGAAATAAATATGGATTAATATTGATTCCGAAATCAGATAATTTGACTCCTCAGAAAGAGGAGCTCGTAAACATGTTTGCTATGCAAGTAGAAAACCATCTAGAAGTTGGACACCATATCGAATTGTACAGATACCGTGAACATTCCTCACTTTTTAAAAGATTTATGAAAATCTTGGAAGACAGAGGACTACTAAAAAATATACATATAGTGTATTGAGTATTAGTATAGAGAATTTATACATCGAATTGTTTCTTAGAAAAGAATGTTATGAAGATAGTTTCATCTATCTTGAAATTTGAATATACAGGAAAGCCAAAAAATAAAAATAGGATGGGATTAATTCACAGAATTATTTTTCATTTGCGAAGGCTACGATTCTTGCGAAAGCTGATTCACCATCCTGGAATTTGAATGGGAATGCTCCTATTATACATCTTCTATTTACTACTTTGCTTATTTCTCCTCCTAGGTTCTCAGCATGTAGTATCATGTGGGGGAAGAGTTTGAGGTGCATGAGCTGATAGTTTTGAGGCCACGGCATTAATTCATCTATCTTCTTACCCCACTTCTTCTCTGCTTCAGCTACTAAATCAGGTCTAGCTCTTCTAATTACAGTATTGAGTGGATGGTCTGCAGACATTGCATCTACACCTATCCATTTTATTTTCATTTCTATACACCATTTCGCGAAACTTTCATCTGGTCCAGGATGTTTAACCATGTATCTTACTTCATCTGGCTCGGTTCCACACCAAGCATATTTATGATATCCAGTATGAATTATAAGTATGTCTCCTTTCTTAATTTCTACTCCTCCATCTTTCGCTGCTTTCTTTATGGTCTCAGAAGTATAGATATCATAGTCTCCGACGTACGGAGAAATGTCTACTATAACTCCCTCGCCGACTAGGTAGTCTTCTAGTGGTAAGCTTGCAACATCTTTTCCACCTGTTACGAAGTGTAGCTGGCTGTCGAAATGAGTTCCAAAGTGTAGTGATGTTTCTATGAATTGAGCGTTTACTCCATGTTCTCCAAGAGTCTTAATCCAGTAAACTTTCATTGGAGGATACCACATGAACGGTGGCTGCTTCCAGCTAGTCGGTTGAGATAAGTCATATATCTTAACTCTGCTCCAATCTACCACCTTACTCCAATCCATAACCATATTTGTTCACATGATATGCTACTTTATTACAAAATATAAATCTATTTTTTATACAGCATATGAGTTGTATGATGAAAGATACTAATAATGAAGTAGTAGAAGTTAATTAATTGATAATGCTTATTATATAGGAACTGAAATTATTAGACATGAAGCTCGAAGGTAAAATATTCTTAAAATCTCGGAGAGAAGATGTCTGGAATTTCATATCGGAACCTGTCAAAGTTATAGAGTGTATACCAGGTGTTCAAGAATATTCGGTAACTGAGGGGAAGAGAGTTACAGCGAAAGTTAAGGTAAGTATAGGTTTCATTAAGGGGATCTTCAATGCGTCCAGCAACGTAATTGAAGAAGACCATGAAAACTATTTCGCTAAACTGAAGTTGAGTGGATCTGGAGCTGGAAGTGGTTTCGATGCATTAGTAGAAGTAAAATTAAATGAAGTAGATTCTGGAACAGAGTTAGCCTGGACAGCTAATGTTAATGTTTCAGGCCCTCTTGGAAGTCTAGCTAAACCAATGTTAGAAGGATACGTTAAAAAAATCGTTAACCAGTTCTTTGACTGTATTAAGTATAAGCTTACGGGTTAAGTATTTAAGAAATATATTTAAATAAGTTAATAGTTTGTCATAGCGCAGGAGGTGGAAAAACTGACATTTAAGTATATTGGTAAACCCATTCCACCCTACGATGGTTTTTACAAAGTTACTGGAACTGCAGAATATACTTTCGATATAGAGCTTCCTGGAATGTTGTATGCTAAACTAGTCACAAGTACTGTACCTCATGCTAGGATTAAGAAGATAGATTTCAGTAAGGCCTTGCAGATTCCCGGGGTGGTCAAGGTTGTGACAGGTAAAGATTTTCCATATAGAGTTGGGATGTATGCAGGAGATAGAGATCTTTTAGCTATAGATAAGGTAAGATGGGTTGGCCATCCAGTTGCGGCTGTTATTGCTGAAAGCTTGGAAGCAGCTGAAAAAGCAATTGATTTAGTTGATGTTGAATACGAAGAGCTACCTGCAGTTTTTGATCCGCTAGAAGCTCTTAAACCTGATGCACCTTTAATTCATGAAAAGATGGAAGAATATCGGCATTCACCTGCATTCAACCCTATACCTGGAACAAATATTGCTAATAAGTTTACTCTTGTTAGAGGTGATGTAGAGAAAGGGTTTAGAGAAGCGGATGTAATTATTGAAGAACAGTTCTACATACCTCACGTAAGCCACTGCTATATGGAGGTCCAGAACGTCGTAGCTCATTATCATCTAGATGGGACTGTTGAAATCTGGACAAGCTGGCAGAATGTTGCACCTATCAGGCAGATTATGGCTTTATCACTTGGAATACCCCACAATAAAATTATTGTGAGAATTCCATATGTTGGAGGAGGGTTCGGAGGGAAAGCTGGACTTGGATGGGAAGCCTTGGTAACTATACTTTCTAAGGAAGCTGGATACCGTCCCGTAAAACTTGTCTTATCGAGGAAAGAACAGTTCACCGTAGCTGCTGTTAGAGAAGGATTTTACGGATTTGCGAAAGCAGGATTCAGGAAAGATGGAAAGTTCATAGCATATGATGTTAAATTCATTTTAGATGCTGGAGCTTATGCAGACTATACTGTAAATGTAGGTAGAGCTGTCGGCTACTCTGCAGATGGATGCTACGAGATACCAAACATAAGAGTAGAATCTTTAACAGTGTATACGAATAAGATTCCAACAACTGCTTTAAGAGGGTTCGGGTATCCTGAAAGCCATTGGGTTCTTGAGCAGATAATGGATAGAGCTGCGAAGAAGATTGGAATAGATCCTGTAGAGATTAGGAGGATTAACTTGGTCAAGCCAGGTATCTCTGAAACATGTACTGGTGAAAGGCTTAGAGAAGATGCTGGAAATCCTGAAAAAGTACTTCAGACTCTACTAGAAGAGATTGAATGGAATACTCCACCTGAGAAACTGAGAGAACCTTGGAAAATAAGATCTAAAGGTTTAGCTTTATTTGTTAAGGGTCCAGCCCAACCTCCGAATGCCGCTGCATCAGCTATCTTAAAGTTTAATGAAGATGCAAGTGTAGATCTTTTAATTGCTACTGGAAATTTCGGGCAAGGAACTATAACTGCATTGATACAGATTGTAGCAGAAGAATTCGGCCTACCCCTAGAGAAAGTTAGGGTAGATTATATTAAAGATACTCATAAATCAGCTTACACTTGGCAGACGGTTGGAAGCAGAGGTTTATTTACTGATGGAATAGCTATATTGAAAGCGATTGAAGATGCTAAGAGGCAGATATTTAGAGTTGCTTCAGAAGTGTTGAGGTGTCCAGAAGACCATTTAGAGCTTGTTGATGGAGAAGTGAGAGTGAAAGGTAAACCTTGGATGAAGATACCTCTCCAAGACATAGTTATGGGTTATACGTATCCTAACGGCAATTCTATTGGAGGTCCAGTGATCGGTAGAGGGGTATTTATGTCTACCCATACAACATATCTTGATCCTGAGACTGGTCAAGGAAATCCAACTATCTTCCATACGTTTGGAGGTGCGGCGGTTGAAGTAGAGATAGACTTGCTTACGGGAGAAATTAAAGTCTTGAAAGTCGTTCAAGCATTAGACTTGGGGAAAGTGATAAACCCATTGTTGGTTAAACAACAAATGAACGGGGGGTCCTTAATGGGTTTGAGTATAGGGTTGTATGAACAGATAAAATTTGATGAAAGAGGATGGGTTGTGAATCCGAATTTCACGAACTATTATCTAATTAGGATAAAGGATATTCCTAAAGAAGTTGTCAGGAAGACAATTGAGACACCTCAATCCGATGGACCATACGGTGCGAGAGGTATAGGTGAATTAACTATGATAGGTATTGCTCCAGCAATAGCCAATGCAGTATATAGAGCTACAGGTGTGAAGATAAACCAGCTCCCGATGAATCCAGAAAACTTGTGGAAGGCATTGAAAGAACAGAGACCAGACCTATTCGATGAAGCGTTAAAGAAGTTCATAGAATCTAAGAAGTTAGCAGAGGTGAGAGCATGAGCTTCGGATCCCCTTACTTCACTTTACCAGACTTCACCTACCATAAGCCGAAGACTCTTAGAGAAGCTTTAGAACTATTAGAAAAGTATGGTGATGAAGCAAAGATTCTTGCAGGCGGAGTCGGGCTGATCGCATTCATGAAAGAAAGACTAGTCTCTCCAAGTCACGTCATAGACATAAAAGGAATACCTGAACTCAAGAAACTCGAGTATAGGAAAGGTGAAGGGCTAGTAATTGGGGCTACAGTAACTTTCTCAGAACTAGAATCATACCAGGTGATAAGAGAAAAGTATAGAGCATTGTATCAAGCGGTGAAATTGGCCTCAGATAGCATAATAAGGAATAGAGCAACATTGGTAGGTAATATTTGTGAAGCCATACCTTGGGTTGACGGGCCACCTCCACTAATAGCATATGGTGCAGAAGTTGAGATAAAGAGTTTGGATAAAGTTCGAAGAGTTCCAGTAGCAGAGTTCATTAAGGGACCCGTAGAGATAGATTTAGAACCTGGAGAGATCGTTACATCTATACACATACCAGACGTTCCCAGTGGGGCGAGAAGCGGATTTGTAAAATTTAACGTAGGTTCTGAGTTCGCTTTAGTAAATCTTGCAGCCTACCTCTCATTGAATGAGGAAAAGAAAGATGTAAGACTCGTCTATGGGGCTATTTCTCCAAAACCTGTTAGAGCATTAGAAGCTGAAAAGATTCTTTCATCTGAAGGCGATATGAGAACACTCATAATATCAGCAGCTGTGAAAGCATCTGAAGAACTAGAAGTGATCTCAGATGTTCTAGCTTCAGAAGACTTTAGAAGACATCTCATCAAAATCCTCACTATGAATCTCTTAACAGAACTAGTGGAAGGTGGTTAAACATGGTCCGTAAGATATCTCTAACGGTAAATGGATATAGGAAAACTGTTGAAGTAAAAGATAATGAACTACTGATAGACGTATTAAGAGATAAATTAAAGATTAAAGGTGTGAAAGCAGCCTGCTGGCGGGGAGAATGCGGTTTATGCACTGTCTTATTGAATGGGGAGCCTGTGAAGTCTTGTCTTGTTCTTGCTGTTGAGGTTGATGGTTCTGAGATTGTTACTGTTGAAGGTTTATCTAGGGATGGTGAACTTACACCAATACAGAAAGCATTCATAGAACACGGAGCACTACAATGCGGATTCTGCACACCAGCATTCGTACTCGCATCCCATCAATTACTACTGGAAAATCCTAACCCTACAGAAGAAGAAATAAAAGAGAAACTGAGCGGCATACTGTGTAGATGCGGAACATACTATGAGATTATTGAAGCAATCAAGAGTGCATCAAAATTTTATCAAAAGAAATAAAATGATTTATAATAGTTTCTCCAATTTCTCTTTTAATCTTCTTTCTAGGCTTGGTGGAGGCTGCCAACTGATTTGAACCACTTCTACTGCCTGGTCTTTAAGAGAGCGGTAGAATATTTCTAAACCTATATTCGCTACTTTTAATTCTTCTCTAAAAAGCTTCTTTACTTTTTCACTCATCTTTATCCCTCCTAAACATCTAGGAACTCTTTATACGCTTTTCTCAGCTTCTCATCTGATATCTTACAACGTTTCACAACTAGAGCTGATGCAAAAACCATTAATGCATTTGTTGGAAAGACAATAACCCCCAAGTTCTTCAACTTCTCTTCTTGTATTGAAGAGTTCTGGGGATCAGCTTCTGTACCACATACATGAGCCATCATTACGATTTCTCTTGAATCCTTCTCAGCTATTCTCTTAGCTTCAATTATTGCATCTTGCATAGCCCCAACAGGATCAGGGTTTGCTCCATATCCTAGAACAAAGTCTAATGTTATCACAGCTACTTCAGGATCTCTAGCCTCCTCTATCAATCTTATCTTTCGGATTGTTGGATCTATCATTGGGTGGGCTCTGCCAGCTGTAAATTCTTCTTCTCCCAGATCTACTACTGTATGCATATAGCTTTTGTAAGGATCTTCCAACTTATATCTTGGGTCGAGCGGAGCGTTACTATAAACATCTTTACCTATCAATTCACGGTATATCAATAGAGATTCATACATTAATGTTCCACCTGTGTAGAGAGCTCTTAGATATTTCTGTCCCGGTTTCAGATTTTTTGAAAGCATTTTGCATGACTTCTTCAATTCTGAGAGTTTAGGAGAGAGACTCGTCTTAGCATCTTTATATTTTTCCGGATTTATGAATTTCACCATATCGAGTACAGCTGCATGGAGACTTCTACATGAATGTATCCGTTTAGCTAATTTCTTTGGAGGAACATATTTCTTAGTACCTAGGAAACATAGGGTAAATGGTTTCTTAGTTTCTTCTTCAATGAATTTTATGATCTTCTTTAATACAGGGGTATCTGGGGGTTTTGATACAACCATTATAGCTTTGGTTTCTTCGTCTTGTTCAAGATACTTGATACAATCAATAGTCATTATGCCTCCGACACTTTCTTTCACATCGTTTCCTCCGACGCCGAGACCTTGAGAAATTCCTAGACCAACTCTATCTAAGAGTACACTAACTTCTTGTAGCCCGGTGCCGGCGGCTGCAACTATCCCAATAGGTCCTCTCCTAACTTTGTTGGCAAATGCTATAGCTTTTCCATTAATGATTGATGTTCCTGCACCTGGTCCTAAAACTAGTAGACCCCGTTCACTTGCATATTTTTTCAGTTCTACTTCATCTTCTATTGGTACATGGTCACTAAATATGTGGATGTGTATTCCTTTCTCCAGCAATTTTAGAGCTACTTCTTTAACATGTTGTCCTGGTATAGATATAACCGCCAGATTAATATTAGGTACATCGTCTAAAGCAGATTCAACGGTATAGTATGTTTTATCTATGGTTGGTTGAAGACTTGTCACAGGCCTCATCAACATATCCTCCACAACAGGAATTATCCTTGATAGTAAGCTTTCATCTCTTACTTTAATAGCTAGGATTAAATCATTTGATGTTGCCGCTTTCCCCTCGCTTGTTAGAAGATTTAATCTCTCTAGGATCTCTTTATTTGTATCTGTGCCCATTACTAAAGCTGCATCAAGTACTCCATCTATCTTCTTAACTTCTTCAGACAACTGCATAAGTTGTAGCGAATCTCTGAAGAAGTTCATTTTTACTAAATTCTTAACTATCTCCATTTTCCGTCAATTTAGATAGTTTTATTCTATGAAATAAATCTTTCTGATTTGTGGAAAGTTACAGAGTAGCCACTCTATGTGAAAACGAATGGTAAGTTTTGATAGATAGCTTATCCTCCTCCTATGATCTCTACTAAATCTATTACATCGATCGACACATTATCATTTTCTGTAAGTGGTGTCTCAACACCTTTCAGAAGTTTAATACTGTGTCCATTCACCAATATTACTAAATTATCTCGTAATCTTCCTTCTTGGTAAACTGCTTTCTTAAAGTTTTCTCCAAGGGTTTTTGAAATAGTTTCTATAAGTTCTCCGACGTTTCTGGGAACTTGATCCAGTATTATCTCGTCTTTGCCAACAATCTCTCTTAACCTTGAATACAATCTAACCTTTATGCCCATTCTATCTCTTATTTTCGATAACCAGTATAAATATCTTCTAGTTTACTAAGAAATGTTAAGAATGTGATTTACTAATTTCTCAGTCAAGTTCTTACATTTTATGTTATCTATGATTGAAGCTAATCCAGTTAAGACTCCTAGAGAAACATCTAGACCAGAAGTATGACCTCTTCTTGCAAGTTGGAGAATAGAATTTGTGAAATCTACTTCATTTCTTAAAGATATAGATTTCAGCAACCCGTATACGTCTTCGTCATAATATCCACGCTGAGCATATTTTAGAAACATTGCACTAACCCAGTTAGTATAATTGAGTAGGAATTCATCTTCTAACGTTATTCTAGGTAATTGGAATTTTTCATCCAGTAAGTTTAAGATACTTAAGAAGCCTAGTAGGAAATCATCACCAGAAGGTGTGAAACCTTCACCAACCCCGAGTAGTATTCTGTAATTCTCAGCATTCCTTACAACTTCAACATCTCTCTTTGAAAAAGGATATACTACATTCTCTAAAAATTCTCTAAATTCATTCAACCTAAAAATCGGCATACTACTTAAAGAAACGGAGTATAGTATCAAAAGCATATTCAACCCTCTTAAGTACATTTTTTCAAGTATCTCATCTAGACTATGGATTTTATCTATTCTTGGTTGAGAGTAGTACTCCGCATTCTTTAATTCGATCTCAATATCTCCGATATACATATGGAAATTTTCTACCCATACACTGTCTCCAACTTTAACGTGAAAATGAAAAGAAAAAGAATTGATTGAAGTATCTTGAAAAATATTTATGGTATGGGGAGAACGGTTATTTTTCCGACTTATGATGATCATATCTTTGCCTGCTTCGAGATATATTGTACTGGTGAAGACATGTCTAATTTTGATTTCATGTTTAAACTTATCCAACGTCTTTTTACATCTTTCTCCGATAGTTGAAGCGTTAAGCCTATATGCCATATTCTTCTACGTATGCTTCAAAAGCTTTCTTGAAGACTTCGAAGGGGAAGGATACTATTCCTGCACCTATTTGACCTATTCCTGCTTCTTTATGAGCGATACCTGTGTTGATCGTAGGAACTATCCCTGTTTTTAGTATCTTTCTTATATCTATACCTGTCGGGGTTCCCTGAAAGTTCAAGTAAGGTATCTGGAAATACTTATGTTTAGTATACGTTATCTCATACATCTTATTAGTTATTTCAATTGCTATTTGAACGCTTCCTCCAACCCATGAAACAATTGCTGGAGCTGCGGCCATGGCGAATCCACCGAATCCAGCTGTCTCGGTAATTGAGCTATCTCCTAAATCTGGATTAGCATCTGATTCAGAGTATCCTGGGAACCATACACCTTTAGGTATAGGTGCTGGAGCTGTAAACCATCTGTCTCCCAACCCGCTGACCCATACGCCGGTTTCAGTACCATTCCTAGACATAACAGTTACAATAGTGCTATACTTAATATTGTGTGCGGCTAGAGTCATAGCTTTTGCTGCGGCCATACCTAAGTTCAAAGTTGTAAAATTGTTTCCAGCTAGAAAATTGTATACTTCTTTTAATGTTTGTACATCGAACCCTGTAGTTATCATATATGGTGTGATTTCTTTGAGGAGAAGACCTGTAGCTGCATTGTATCTGTTGTGACAATCATCGCCCATCTGTAATGCTTGGGCGATAATGCTTTTTAGAGATACGCCTCCCTTATCTTTTACTATCTCTCTAATAGTTGCTTGAAGAACTGGTGAAAGTGTTGATTCCATCCATCTAAGCCTATCTATCACTTCCTTACTGTATGCTCCATATCTTAGAACTTTCCCGATACCTTCATTGAAGTTGGAATATGTTCTGTTACCGTATTTCTTATCGTAAACTTCGTATACAGGCATTCTAGGAGATATTATTCCAGCCATCGGTCCAACAGCATTATGGATATGGGTAGGTTCTAAGACAACTTGACCTGAAGTAACTAGTTTCTCAGCCTCTTCAGGGGTATCTGCCCATCCTTCATAAATTATCGCACCAATTATTGCTCCCTTCATCGGACCGCTTGCTTTTTCCCATGTTATAGGTGGACCAGCATGAAGTAGTAGATAGTCTTTCATTCCAGGTATTTTTTCTTTTGCTACACCGACATCAACCCATAGTGGATCAGACTCCATCATTCTTTCAACAGCTTCTCTATTAGCTTTCTCAATCTCATCTCTTACTGAAGACATACATACTCAACTTACAAAGATCACAACTACTTAAAAACTTTAACTATCTGATTTACAGGTGATGTGTCAATAAAGAATTGCTCTCCTGAAGTAAAACTTACAACAATAGTGGAAGTTTTCCAAGAAGATTTTTCCAGATATCTTTCCAACTTTAATCGCTACGTTCTATGAAGTTTCACCAAATATCCATTTACCTAGTGATCTTTACCATCCATCTCATTAATACAGAAAACAGAATGTTAACGTTAATATTGAAAATTCCAATTCTCAATGCATCTTTAAATACTTCTAATTCTGAAGAAATATCTGTGAAGATGAATGGGTGAGAAAGGTTATAAATCTACTGAAGAACTGATCCGCGAATTGGAAGAAATGCGGAAAAAAGCTCTTCTCGGCGGAGGACTAGAAGCTATTGAGAAACAGCATCAAGCAGGGAAATTAACAGCGAGAGAGAGAATAGAGTTACTGCTCGATAAAGATAGTTTCGTGGAGCTGGATGCTTTTATGGTTCATCGAGCTACTGAGTTTGGAATGGATAAAAGAAAAGTTCTAGGAGATGGAATAATTACAGGTTTAGGGAGAATAGATGGTAGGTTGGTGGCAGTATATGCTCAAGATGCGACTTTCATGGGAGGGTCTATAGGAGAAGTCCATGCAAACAAGATCTCTAGGATTCTTGATAGAGCTATGGAGCTTGGAGTACCGATCATAGGTTTAAATGATTCTGGAGGTGCGAGAATTCAAGAAGGTGTTGCTTCTCTCCATGCTATAGGAGAATATTTTGCGAGAAATGTTAGAGCTTCAGGTGTAATTCCACAGATCATAGTGATTATGGGGCCATGTGCAGGCGGGGCAGTCTACTCTCCAGCCTTAGGAGACTTCATCATAATGGTTGAGAAGACTAGCTACATGTTCATCACCGGACCAAGAGTAGTAAAAGCAGTAATGGGTGAAGATGTTTCTTTTGAAGAACTAGGTGGGGCTGAGGTCCACGCAAAACTTTCGGGGGTCGCTGACTTCACTGCACCGAACGATGTTGAAGCATTGAATCTAGTAAAAAGACTACTATCCTACCTTCCATCAAACTGTCTTGAAGATCCACCTTTCATAGATACTGGAGATCCACCAGATAGAGTAAATGAAGAATTGAATTACATGATACCTGATGATCCACGAAAGAGCTATGATATAAGAAACATAATTAACGTAGTCTTCGATAAAGGTTCATTCCTAGAAGTTAAGAAAGATTTTGCACCAAATGCTGTTGTGGGATTTGCGAGACTGGCCGGTTTCACTGTTGGGGTTGTAGCTAACCAGCCGGCTGTACTAGCTGGTGTATTAGATATAGATTCTTCTGATAAGATTGCTCGGTTCGTAAGATTTTGTGACTGCTTTAACATACCGATTATAACGTTTGTAGATGTTCCTGGATATCTCCCTGGAACAAAGCAAGAACATGGTGGCATTATAAGACATGGAGCAAAAGTTATTTACGCTTACTCTGAGGCAACAGTTCCGAAGATATCTATTATCGTTAGGAAGGCATATGGTGGAGCATATATAGCTATGTGTAGTAAGAGTCTAGGAGCAGATGTCGTCTTTGCGTATCCTACGGCTGAGATAGCTGTTATGGGTCCTGAAGGTGCGGTAGAAGTAATCTATAGGAAAGAAATAGAGTCTGCTGAACCTTCTAAGAGAGAGGAAATCATATCTCAACTGATTAGAGAATATAGAGCGAAGTTTGCGAATCCATATGTAGCGGCAGGTCTCGGATACGTTAATGCAGTAATAGAACCTAAAGAGACCAGACCTATACTTGCCAAAACTTTAAAGATGTATATGAAGGGTAAGAGAAGTCTGCTCTCTAGACTTCCAAGAAAACATGGAAATATTCCACTATAAACCAAAATGTATTGGGAGTAGAGATAATACGATGGCCCCAGCAATTACAGAAGTTATCTGACCTCCAGTATTAGCTGCTATTGCATGCATTAGTATCCAGTTATCGGGGTCTTCCTGTCTCGCAATTAAGTGGGCTGTCCTCGCAGCCATTGGGAAAGCAGATATACCTGTTGCTCCAATTAGAGGATTTATTTTTCCTCCCGTTAAGTAGTAGGCTAGTTTAGCTGCAAGAAGACCGCATGCTAAATCTGCGAAGAAAGCAAATAAGCCTAGTGCGAAGACTATTAACGTTGCGATGTTTATGAATTTTTCTGCTATCATTGTCCCACCAATAGTTATTCCTAGTAAGAGTGTTACCACATTAGACAATTCATTCTGAGCTGCTCTCGACAATCTTTCAACAACACCACATTCTTTTAAGAAGTTTCCAAACATTAACGCTCCTATCAATGGAATACCTTTAGGAGCAATAATACCTATTATAACTGTTACCAGTATTGGAAAGACTATTTTAAGAGTTCTCGGATACACTCCTTCCTTGTACTCCATTCTTGTAAGTCTTTCTTTTCTGCTTAAAAGTAGTTTTGATGCAGGCACCTGTAAGATAGGTACCATAGATATGTAGGCATAAGCTGAAACAGCGACAGGTCCTAGTAGATCTGGTGCGTATTTCGAAGTTACGTAGATGGCTGTCGGTCCATCCATTGCACCAATTATACCTATACTAGCAGCTTCACCTGGACCGAATCCTAAAGATAAGGCTAAGAGCATAGTTAAAGGGATTCCTAGATGTGCAGGTATAGTAATTAGGAGAACCCAGGGTCGCTCGAATAGGGGGCCAAAATCTATCATAGCTCCGATACCTATGAAGACCAATATTGGGAGAAGCTCTGTAAGTATTCCATAATCATATAGGTATCTGAGAAATCCTCCTACTTCCATTAGTTCTCCGTAGGGTATGTTTACTAAGATTGCTCCAAAACCTATCGGTACTAGCAATAGAGGTTCGTAGCCCTTCTTAATCGCTAGATAGATAAGTAGAGCTCCTACAGCAATCATTATAAAGTTACCTACGTATGTTGTCAGCAGGTCCATTAGAGTTCACCTTTACTCTATCTCAATCAACAATTGTCCTGCATTAACAGATGATCCTTCTGAAACATGTATCTTCTTGACTCTACCTGATGTAGGAGAGTAGATCACATTCTCCATCTTCATACTTTCCAAGACTAGTATAGGGTCTCCGGTTTTAACTATATCACCTTCTTTACATTTTATAGAAACAATTGTTCCAGGAATTGGTGCTTTAACTAAACCTGGAGCTTTAGCTACCTCAGCTTTGACTTCTGGTGTTGGAGGTGTAGTAACCTTCTTCTCCTCTTTAGGAGCTACTACGGTTGTAGGAATAGTAGGTGTAGGCGCTGATGATACTTCTTCTACGCCGATCTCTTCGACCTCAACTTCAAAGACCTTTCCGCCTACAGTAACTCGGAACCTTCTCTTCAACTTAACCACCCTCCCATAATCTTGAAGAATACAGTATACTCGAGATCTTCCATAAAGATGTAGAAGGCTGCGGCATCTCCACCCTATAACTGATTTCCGTAGGTTTAGAAAGTGTAGCAAATACTGCACTTAATCCTGCCACCAGTTCAAGATCTTCTCCTGTTACTTCTTCTAATTCAGCTTTTTCTTCAAGTTCCTTAGGTTTAGTAGATAAGACTCGTCGAATAATGTATGTCACCAGCAGTAGTAGGAGAACGCCGCCCGTCAAAAACATCAACCAGTATAGAGTAAAGACTAATCCCAAGCTTATATTTTCTATCAAGACCATGTGATATAATGTTAAGAATGCACTATTTTAATATTATACTCTTAATTCTCAACATATCTAGATTCTGTAATTCTTCATTACAACTATAAGGGGAACCTTAATTAATAGACCTGGGAGTTATTTAGGTGTGGGAGAAGTAGTTAGATTGGGAGATTTCGATATTTATTTTTATGATTTCGTTGATTCTACTCAAGATTTAGCGAGAAGTCTTGGAGAAGTTAGAGAATTTACTACTATCGTAGCTAGAGTACAACGTAAAGCTCGTGGAAGATTTGGTAGAGAATGGTGTTCTCCTCAAGGTGGATTATGGTTTACCACAATTCTTTATCCTAAAACTTCTGTATCAACTTACGCTATCCTTTGTTTACTCACTTCGTTATCTATCGCTAGAGCAATTGAAGACGTTACTAGACTTAATGCATCAATTAAGTGGCCTAACGATGTGTATGTAAATGGGAAAAAGATTGCGGGAGTCCTGATAGAATCAGATGTAATCAACAATATTGTTGAGAAAGTTTTAGTGGGGGTAGGGTTAAATCTTAACTTCAGAATAGACGCTCTACCCGAAGAATTAAGAGGTAGAGCAACTACACTTTTAGAAGAATATGGTAAGCCCGTAGACTTAGAATTTTTTCTCCTAAAGATTCTCCATGAATTAAAGAAGAACTATGAAGAGTATAAAGCTGGATCTCACTATAAATTGATTGAATCCATTAAGAGTAGGATGGAAATTCTCGGCAAACTTGTTTTCATACATCTAAGTTCTGGAAAATTAATAGGGGTAGTAAGAGATCTTGAAGTTAATGGTGATCTTGTTGTAGAATCTTCAGATACGAAGTTTATTCTTAATCCTTCAGATATCAGAAAACTGGAAGTTATTTAAGCTCTGGCCCTGATTATTATCTGTAGAAATTCTTTTCTCTTGAGAAGATATAGTATGATCGCAATCTTCAATCCATCTCCTGGTAGAAATATAAGCATCCCCATTATTACAGCTCTACTAACTGCTTCAGAAAGCATTAATCCTGAAAAATTAGTGAACCAGAGAATTAACCATGGAACACCTAAACTGTATATTACTATCTCAGCCAAGATACATGCTAATAATGCTTTAATTATAGATCTACTGCTCACTGGATTGTATATTAGGCCAGCAATAGCTGCGGCTATGGGGAATGATAATAAGTATCCAGCCGTTGGTCCGAGAAAAACCATGTAGCCACCCTTAAAACCTGCAAATACTGGTAAACCAGCTAGACCAACCGCTAGATATATTAACTGGGATAATAGACCCACTCTAAATCCTCCAACAAATCCTGAAAGTATTACGAAAAGAGTTTGTAAAGTTATTGGAACAGGGCCAATATAGAAAGCAAACTGTGCTCCGAGAGCTGTAAAGACTGCGAAGATACTAGATAAAGCAATTAGCCGTGTTTTAATCATATACAGGATTTAAAAATCTTATATCTTAAAAATTTTTTGGAGGTTCAGGTATTTTACTTTCTCTTTTTAGCTACATCTAGTATTGCTTCTATTATTGGTCTGTAGCCTGTACATCTACATAGAACTCCGTTTAAAGCTTCTACTACTTCTTCTCTTGAAGGATTTGGATTACGATTGAGAAGCCAGTGACCAACTATTACGAATGCTGGTGTGCAGAATCCGCATTGTAGTGCTCCGTGTTCTATGAATGCTTTCTGTATTGGTGTAAGTTCACCATCCCTAGATAAACCTTCAACAGTAACAATCTCAGAACCATCAACCTCAACAGCAAGAACAAGACAAGACTTCACAGGCTCCCCATTCAATAAGACAGTGCATAAACCACAGTCCCCTCTTTCACATGCTTTCTTCGTTCCTTTCAGTTTAAGTACTTCTCTGATAAGCCATAGAAGTGTCTTGTTCGGTTCTACTTCAACAGTCTTCTCTACACCATTTATCTTAAAAATTATTTTCTTCTTCTCCATCTACACCACCTCCACAATCTGTTTTAACAATCTTCTTGTTAAGACTTTCACTAAATGTAGTCTATACTCTGCACTTCCTCTAACATCAGATATAGGTGAAACCTTTTCTGCAGCTATCTGAACCGCTCTCTCTATTTTTTCTTCAATCGTTCCAGGCTTCAAGAAGGCTTCTTCTGCTTCTCTTATTCTTAGAGGTGTTGGAGCAACACTAGAATATGCGAGTCTAATCTTTACATCTCCTCCTTCTCTATATCCTAAACCGGCGACCCCTACTACGGATAAATCTTCACTCATAACTCTCATCATCTTAAGATATCTTCCAAAGTGATTTCTCGGAGGCTCGGGAACAAATACTTCTTTCACTATCTCCCACGGTTTCAGTATAGTTTTCTTAACACCTGTAAAGAAGTTCTCTATGGGAACTTCTCGGAAACCTTCCCTACTCAAGATCCTTACTTTAGCTTCCAAGATCAGTAGAGCTGGTGCACTGTCAGCTGCAGGACTTGCATTACATATGTTTCCAACTAGGGTTGCTCTATTCTTCAAGATCATATCTCCAATGGTTCTTACAGCTTCCCATAAAACTGGATATCTTTCTTTAACTACTCGGGATTCTAGAATCTTTCTGAGTGTAACTGTAGCACCTATTACGAGTCCTTCTCCTTCTCTATACTCAAGTTTCTCTAATTCTTTGATCTTCTTAATATCTACGATATGTCTAGCTTTCTCTATTCTATCTCTTAACGAGACTAGTAAATCTGTACCTCCTGCAAGGACTTTCGCTTGTTCTTTATACTTCTCTAAGATCTCGAATAATTCTTCAAGAGTTTGAGGACACGAATACTCAATTTTTGGAAGCATTTTCTCACCTCTTCTCCTTCAACGCTTTCCAGATATTTTCAAATGATAATGGTAGGTTATTTATGTTTACTCCTGTAGCATGGAATATGGCATTAGCGATGGCTGGTGGAACTGATAACATAGATAGCTCCCCTACACCTCTAGCTCCATATGGACCATCTTTCTGAGGATTCTCTATTATTACTACTATGTGTTCTTCAGGTATGTCTCCTGCTCTAGCTATCTTGTAATCTGTTAGGTTTGGATTAATCATCCTACCATTTTTATCATATTTGTATTCTTCCCACATGCCTAGACTTATAGATTGAACGCATCCTCCAACTATTTGTCCTTCAACAAGCATTGGATTGATAGCTTTCCCGACATCAAATGCTGAAACAAGTTTTAATATCTTTATTTCACCTGTCTCGGTATCTAGTTCAATTTCTACGGCCTGGGCCCCGAAAGTCCATTTGAGAGCAGGATACCCTTGACCTGTTTCTGGATCGAGATATGTTAATCTACTTCCTACATAGTATCCACGACCGATTATAGGTCCGCCGATAGTGTTTCCATTCGGATACACGTATCCAGCGGCTATGTCCTTCAACTGAAGACTCCATTCAGGTCTACCTTTCACATATACTTTTTCATCTTCAATTTCGAGATCGTCTTTGGGAACTCTTAGAACTTGTGAAGCTACTTCAAGTATCTGTTCTTTAACATCTCTTGCAGCCCTGATAACTGCTCTACCCTCCATGAATAGATTCCTACTTGCAACGGTTTGCCATGAGTATGGTGTTAGATCAGTGTGTCTGAAAGGCACCACCTTTATCTTCTCTACTGGAACACTGAGTTCTTCTGCAACTATCTGAGCTAATGCTGTAACTGTACCCTGACCTATCTCTGTTACTCCTACAGATAACAGAAATGTTCCATCTTCATTTAACTTGATTATTGCTGAAGATGCAGCATTGGGAGGCATTGCAGGCGCTTTCCATAGAGCAGCAATCCCCTTCGCTCTAATCTTGTTTGGAGTAATTTTCACTGGTGGAGTGCCCCAGCCAATCTTTTCAGCTACAGCTTTAATACATTGATCTATTCTGCCTGCATCTTCTCTTAGCTTTTCACCTGTGGGGGTGGTGAGCCCTGGTAGGAGAGCGTTCTTTAATCTAAACTCAATTGGATCCATACCTATCTCTGCTGCTACAATCTCCATCTGTCTTTCTATAGCCCAGAGAAACTCGAAGTGTCCAAACCCTCTGAAAGCAGTTCCCCAAGGATGATTTGTATAAACAGTTAGAGATTCACCTTCTAGATTTGGAACATAGTATGGTCCAGTACATGAGTATCCAGCAGCTCGACCAATATTTACTCCATAATCTGCGTAAGCTCCAGCATCAAATACATACAGAATCTTCTCGGCCATTATCTTTCCATCCCTCGTTACGCCTGTCTTTATTTTACCGTAGAATCCTTGTCTAACAGGAGCAACCATAAATTGTTCTTCACGGGTTAACTCTAACTTAACAGGCCTATATCCAGCCTTTTTAGATAAGAGAACTACTAATGGTTCAAAGTTTATTCCTGCTTTTCCACCGAAACCTCCCCCGACATATGGAACATATACCGATATCTTGTGAAGTGGTACTCCAAGCGAGTAACCAAGTATGTATCTAATAGCGAATGGGCTTTGAGCAGATGTCCATATTTTTATACTTCCATCCTTCATATATTGGCCAATGCATGTGTGAGGCTCCATCGGAACATGGGAGACTTGAGGCATCAAAAACTCGTTCTCAACTATTACATCACTCTTCTTGAAACCTTCCTCAACGTTTCCTTTCTTAACAACAAATCTATTAGCTATATTTGTTCCAGGTATAGGGTTGAAAGCTGGAGAATGAGCATATTCTCCAAGTTCTTCATGAACTAGGGGGGCGTCAGGTTTCAAAGCATCTCTAACATCTAATACAGGTGGTAGAGGTTCATAGTCAACTTTTATCAACTCAATGGCTTCTTCTGCAGCTTCAAGATTCTCTGCAACTACTGCAGCGACAGGTTCTCCCACCCATCTAACTTTCTTCCTTGCCAGTATATTCCTATCATTCACATATAATCCAATTCGGAAAGGAAAATCTTCTCCAATAGCTATCGTTATTACTCCAGGTACTTTCAATGCATCACTAAAATCTATCGATTTAATCTTTGCATGAGCATATGGACTTAAAAGTAATTTTGTATACAACATTCCAGGAAGTTCTATGTCTCCAGCGTATTCAGCTGACCCAGTCACTTTCTCGAATGCATCAATTCTCTGAATAGATTTTCCTACGTATTTCATTAATAACCACTCTCCACATTAACATACACGTTACTAAACTTCAAAAACCAACATATATTTTTTTCTTCTGTACTATAAAATAAAAATTTTGAGAAAGTGGATATGTTTCTAGAATTCTATTTCGAATTTTGAAGTTGGTTTTAATGGAATAGTCTTCTTAAGCATGTCTTCTGGAACTGGTCTCTCACCCATTAAGCCAATTGATGTAATATAGGGTTTCACCGACTTATTCCACTGTTCTCTAGTTATGTAGTATACCCTCGCTCCTCCAAGTTCATGTTGTACTTGAGGCCACGGTTTCGTTGTATGTTGAAGTCTGAAGCCCATTCTAAATCCGAATGGGCTCTCAAAAGTAGCCCACCACTCATTTACACCAACCACGTCAAAAGCGTGCTCAATTTTAGCAGCGTAAAGAAAGAGTCCAAGTCTTTCAGCTCGTTTGAAAACAATCGTATGGAGACTTATACAGATCTCTTCATTTACGAATCTATGATTAACGAGCCCCATTAGTTCTCCTTCTGTATTGGTAGCTACAATCACGTATCCATCTTTTAACCTATTCTGTGCCCATGCTAAAATCTCTGAGTATGTTCTGACAGCCACTAGATGATAGAAGTCTTTATCATATTTAGGATCGATAAGTTGTCTTAGTGTCTGGAGCATGGCTGGTGCTTCATCTTTAGTAGCGGGGCGAACTATTATCGGTTCACCACTCTTTAATCTATAGATTTTAGGTGGGAAAGGTTTCTGGAACCGTTCATCAGGCGGACCTCCTCTTAAAAACTCTTCTATCTCATCGACCGAGAACTTAAATTCTTCAAAAGATATGGGAACAGCTGGCTTAACCATGTTGAAAACTTATTATCGTGGAGAATAAATACTTATCTCAAATAACTTTATCAGAATATTTAGGTTTATTTCCCTCTTAGAGAAATCAAAATATTTCCATTCGCCGATTTCAATCACGAAATCTATTAGTACATTTAACGTGTAGTAGATAGTTCTAGTTTTTCAAATAATGACTTAACTTTATTTACATCGTTATTTCAAATTATATCTATGGTTGCTGATATAATTGTTAGGAATGCTTTTCTGAGAAGGTATGGAAGAATATGTGATATTTCCATCACGGATGGTAGAATAGTTGAGATAGGGAAGGTGGATGAAAGAGCAGAACTAGAGATAGACGCTGAGGGAAAACTTGTTACAGAATCTTTTGTGAACCCCCATCTACATCTATGTAAGGTTTACACTTTTCCAACTATAGGTGAGGAGGCTTTAAAGTATTATCATGGGGGAATAATGGGCGGTGCCATGACAGCGATAGAGGTTGCGTCAAAGATTAAGGAGAGATACCATGAGAGCTGGATATATGAGAACGCTAAGAAGGCTATTCTAGAAGCTTTGAAACATGGATGTACACATATCCGTGCATTCGTAGATACCGATACGAAAGCAAAACTTGAAGGTGTGAAAGCTATCTTGAAGCTTAAAGAAGAATTCAAAAACATTCTGACCATTAAGGTTACTGCTTTTCCGCAAGATGGAGTCGTAAGAGATCCTGGTTCAGAAGAATTTGTTTGGAAAGCAGTTGAAATGGGATGTGATGAAGTTGGAGGAATACCTTGGATAGAATATACTGAAGAAGACTCACGTCTCCATATAGATAAAATGTTTGAGATAGCTAAAAGATACAATAAAGATGTTGCTATGCTTACAGATGATGCAGGAGATCCATCACTGAGAACTACTGAAATGCTTGCAGTAAAAGCTATTAAAGAAGGATGGGTCAGCAAGGTGACGGCGTGTCATGCTAGGGCTATGCAACTTTATCCTGAACCATACTTTAGAAAATTAGTATATCTATTAAAGAAGGCTGATATGAGCATAGTTTCCGATCCCCATACAGGCCCACTTCATGCAAGAGTTAGAGATCTAGTATCTCATGGAGTGAATGTAGCATTAGGACAGGATGATATAGCTGATGCCTACTATCCTTACGGTAGAAACAAGATGCTTGAAGTAGCGTTCATCAATTCTCACATACTATGGATGACGAGTCCAGCCGATATGGACATGCTTTACGATATGATAACAGTAAGAGCAGCGAAAGCTATGAATATAAGAAACCATGTATTAGAAGAAGGAAACATTGCAAACATTGTAGTTCTTAATGCTAGATCGGTTTATGAAGCTATCTGGTTTCAAGCAGAACCATTATACGTTATTAGTAATGGAAGACTAGTGGTAGAGAATGAAGAAAAAACAATCTTCCATATTAAGTAATGGTAAATTAAGATGTCTAACATCCTAGACATTTTCCGTCAGCATAATCTTACACTATCTTAATCTTACGAATACTTATTATCTCGAAAACATGATATTATGCTTAAACTATATATCATGCTTTTCTAGATTATTTATCGGAGTGGGTATTGATCCGTATGTTCCAGAGCAGATAAGAGATTATTTTGAATCAATATCTGGATTAAAATCTTCTATTCGAGGCAGCTTCCTCTACTACCATAATAGAGACACTATCGTACTGGTTGGTTATCCAATCATAGGTGAATTTAGAGAAGAAGAGTTTGTAGAAGTTTTAGAAAAGCTTAGGTTGGATGTTAGAGGAAGGCTGGTCGTGATAGCTCCGAAGCTTCCTTCTATCTTTACTTTTGAAAATGTGAAGAAGGATAGTTATTTTAGAGTTAAGCTTCCATTAGTGCTTAAAAGTAAGAAGTTGAGGTATATGGTTTCTAGAGCTGAGAGAGATCTAGTTATAGAAGTTGGCAGATCCTTATCTAGAGAACATTTTAACTTGGTGAACATTTTTCTTAGTAGGAGTGGTGTTGAAGAATACATGAAGTTCGTTTGTAGTAGGCTTGACAGGTATCTAGCAAGTTCCCAGACAGCTTATGTAATAAATGCTTACAACAAGTCTGGTAGACTAATCGGCTTTGATATAGTAGATTTCGCCTCCACTAGATACTCTTTCTACATGTTTAATTTTATCGACAGAGGGGAAGGATATGTTCCAGGTGTTTCAGATATACTATTCTATAAACTTGTACAGTTATCTCAAGAGTATGGGAAACAGTACGTGAATATGGGCTTAGGAGTGAATGAGGGAGTTAGGAAGTTTAAGCTGAAGTGGGGGGCAGAAGAATTTTTACCCTATTTTTATGGAGAGATTACAAAAAAGAAACTTGTAGATTTATTTGAATTTTTCCTGAGGTTTTGAAAGTTTTTCACTTTCTCCCAGATTTGAATTGTGTATAATGGCAGTTTCCACAGTAGTATCTATCTTCATGGTCAGCCATGATGTATCCTTCACCACATCTTGGACAGAACACAACATTCTTCACGATCTTCCCATCTTTAATAGAATACTTCTTCCATAGACTAGCTTGCTTTCCCAACTTTCCCACCTTCTAACGGTATAGCTGAATGTTTCTTTAATATATGCTTAGGCTCAAATCTCTTTACGTATTCCACACTATCGTATATGTGGGCATGTACTCTTGCTTTCAAAGATCCAAATAAGTTGATTATCTTGCATACAACAATTCTTTCTGGAGGTACACCATACTGGTTTGCGAGAAACTCAACAATATCTTGACGTTTCGGTGTAGAGGAATCGAAAGAGATTATGAATTCCAGCTCTCTCCTATTAAGTAGCTTATTGTACCAGTCTCTCACTACCTCCACCACCTTCACTCCTTTAAACCTCCCGGTTCTTAAATATATAGAATCTTCCCTTATTTTTTATGTTTATGAAGATTGTGGTATTAGTATTGCATTTATCTGGGCTATAGCTTCACTTATAGTATTTCCTCTAACTGTTTTTCTTTTTCTAAGTCCTTTTTTCTTTCTTTTGAGCCTACGTTTCTTCTTTTTTGATGCTGGCTTTTCTCTTGGATGAAATCCAACTCCACCCGATAGTAGTATTCTTACTTTTCTAGGTCCACTAACATCCGGTCTCATAGGAAATCCATCACGATCTGTTCCACCAGTTATCTTTATCTTATATCCCTTGTATCCAATTATAGATCCATCTATCTCATCTCCAATCTTCTTTCCTATGAAGAGTTGGAAGACCCTGGGTTCGAGTACGATAGTCTTGGCCGTACCATCAGCTGGATTTGAGAGTACTAGTTTTGGAGCAGCAGCTTTCTCAGACATCTAGTGATAATCGTTTTCCTCTACTATATAACTTCTTATTGGCTAGCTAAGACTCAAGCTCTCTGATCTTCTTCTCTATAGTGAAGAACTTAAGCTTGCTTGGGTTTGAGCCTAGCCTTCTAGAGATTCTAAACATGTAATTGTTCTGACACTCCACCTTGAACTCCCTGCATCCCAGACCAAGTTCAACGTAAAGTCGGTCCAACATATGCTTATATTCCTTCTCATACCTCTCCACTCTAAAAGAGAGGGATATATAACTTATAAAAATGATAAAATACATAAAGGATTCATAATTTATCATCATTGTCACTTTATATGCCTAATAACATCGTTTATCAAATATTCTATCACATCTACCACCATTCTCCAGAATACTTCACCGTCAAGCAGTATATCTTTAGCAGTCTCTAAGACTTCCAAATCCGCTCATCCATTAGCTCAACCCTCAATCGTCCAGCACCATACAGTACATCTTCTCCTGTAATCTCAATTGCTACATCATACATATATTACTAGAGGTATGATCAATATCTATTTTCAGCCTACTCTACAATTCTTTTATCTAAGATCATGATCATATAGTCATTGATGAATTTGCTGAGTACTTGGATAATCAATTGTGGTGAATATATGAGATTGGTGATTGGTTTTCCATTTATTCTGCTGTATCTAGGAATATTCTTCTTCACGATATCCGTCATACTATACGGAATATACGCCATAACGAATGATTGGAGATGATGTATATTGACTAACACTACTGGTATCAGAATTGTTTTTGTCGATACTGCAAACAATTCTAGAAATCATTGTTGCTACGACCCTATTGGGGATAAGTTCTTCGAGGTTGAGAGTCTCATAGAGTTAGAAGGTTATGATGAAGTATATCTGGATTCATCGATATTCCAAAATATGTGGAGTGAGATAGGAGAGCTTATAAGGAATGGTAGAAGAGTATTCTACTTTAGGAGACCGTGGAAGTGGAGAGAGCTGAGAAGCAAATTCGCTAAAGAATTAAAAGAGAGATTCGGTAAAAAGAAGACAGATTTTGGAGATGCCTACATTTTATCGAAGATTCCTAGAAGCTGGAAATGGTTTAGAGAGATAACACCAATCGATGTCGAGATAAAACCATTACTGACATTAGAGAAAGCCTACTACAAAAACTATCAGAGATTACTGAAGTTAAAGGTGTTGATAGAGATATAGGTGAAGTAAGAAACAGGATATCAATGATACGTAGTAGAGTTGTGGAGAAGGCTAAAGAGATTATACCGATGTTCGATGAAATCTATAGAAGGTTAGGATTGGATGGAAATGACGTTAACGGATTATACGGTTTAGTTGGCGTACTGGTATATCTCGGATGGCCGAAGATTGTGATACCATACCACTACTCACTAAGATTCCTTGGATTATACAAAGCAAAAAATGATAGAGCTAGAAGGTTTAAGCATGTACAGGGGAACTGTAGAAGACTCTTCCAAATACTCACTGAAGCAATTGTAAAGAAGAGAAGTAAACAATGGCCACCAAAACTAAGAGATCAAAGAAAGCTACTAAGAGAGTTGATCCATCTACTACAAGAGATTAAGGGGCCTGCCTGAGAGCTGGAGCAAAAAACCAGGCTGGTCTGTTCTAGTTTAGCGCTCAGGTAGGCTTCTTGGAGTCTACCGTGCAGTCTGCTACTATATGGTGCCGCTGGGTTGCTTAAACAGCTTTCAGGTAGCCCCCACCTCCACTTTTTATTCTTGATTGAAACTTACATGGTCCCAAAATATATAAACTAGCACGTATTTTACTTCTATCTTTCTTGTTCCCTTCATCTTGCCCATAGAGGGTTCTGTGAACGTTTAATCTCAACTATCTCATTTAAAGTCTTCCTCGAGTTTTCGTCTAACATATCGTTGTATTCTTTTAGAAGTAACCTTGCATCTTGTTCAGGTATCGCTGTATAAAGTATCTCACCTTCTCTTACATGTCTACCGATTACAGGCTCTTTCATAGAGATTGCTACTTTCAGACCTGCTTTAGCTTCTGGGATACTTTGACCTCTATCTTGTATCTGAGATATCGTTCCAACAATCTTGCCTTTAACATTCATCAACTGGTATCTAGGCTTAATGATTCCTGAAATTACTTCTACACCTACTATCGCAGGTTCGCTTCTCCTAAAAACGTATCCCTCCATTATCTTTATCTTACCTGGCTTTACTAGGGATTCAAATGTTTTTAATCTCTTCATAGTTGTTTCTTTCTCAACCCATTCTAAGTAAGCGTTTACGAGCCTAAAGAGTACTGAGTCCTTGAATATTCTAATACCTTTACTGTTTGCTTCAACTTCTAGATCTGGATCTATTTTAACGTTGAATGCAAGCACTACTCCTTTTAATTCATCTTTCATTCTAACTATCTCTGCTTCGACTATATCTCTCTTGCTCACTTCTCCTATATCTGCTCTCCTAATAGGTACACCTCTTTCTCTAAGATATAGCATGGCTGCTTCTAGCGAACCAAGAGTATCTGCTTTTATAACAACACCTATTTTGTCTGTACTTATGATTATATCCTGTACCTCGCTTTTTACTTTCTCCATTATCTCTTGTTCTTTCTCTGGGGATGGGATAACGTATAATGGTGATCCTGCGAGGCATTTCTCTAAATCTTCTGCAACAATTTTTACACCTACAGCAGCTACAACATTCTCAACTCTCTTAAACCTATCTCTAGGATCTCTCATTTCATCTAGAGGTTTAGGCATCAGTAATGCTTTAACACGTGTAGTGAAGGGGCCGTCTAAACCCATTAAAGCTATTCTATCACCAACTTTCAAGACCCCGTTATCTATGATAGCATTCACTGTATGTCCCAATCCTTCTTCCTCCATAACTTCTAGAACTACTCCTTCGGCTGGACCAGTTGAAAGTTTTAGTTTATCTGTCATGTATGCTTGTGCCAATCCTAAAAGTACTAAGAGTAGGTCTGGTATACCTTCACCTGTCTTAGCACTCACAGGTATTATGGCCAGAGTTTTCGTAAAATCTCTTATACGGGTGTATAGATCAGCTCTAAAACCATAGAAGGATAGTTCTCCAATCAGTTCGTAGATTCTTTTCTCAAGTTCTTCTTGAGTATACTTATTTTGGAGTTCGAAGGTCTTCGTGAAGGGAGCTAGCTCTCTCTGCTTCCATCCTGGAATTAAGTCAATTTTGTTGGCAGCTACAACGAATGGTGTACGTCTAGATTTTAATAACTGTATGCATTCTCTCGTCTGCTCTTGTACACCTTGTATTATATCTATAACTAGTATTGCTAGATCTGCTACCGATCCACCCCTCTTTCTAAGATTAGCGAATGCTGCGTGTCCAGGTGTATCTATGAAAAGTAGTCCAGGTATCTTCAGTTTCTCTATTTTCACTTCTCCTAGTAGAGTTCTACATGTTTCTATAACTGCATCGAGTGGGAAGAGGCTTGCACCTATGTGTTGGGTAATTCCACCTGCTTCTCTCATAGCAACCAAGGTACCCCTCATCTTGTCTAGTAGAGATGTTTTACCATGATCTACGTGTCCTAGAACAACTACAATCGGCTGTCTTAAGTTAGCTGACAACACTCTTCCCTAACAAATAGAAGAATGTAAACTATGTTAAAACCCTTACTTAAACTCTAAATATCTTTCAATAAAGAGCTAAATTCACAGTAAAGTTTCTGAGAAACTCTATTTAAGAATCTCTACGTCTTCTCTTGGTTTAAAGTTCTCCGGCTTGTAGTATGGTTCTCTAAGTTTAATAGCTTCTATAAACAATTTCTCTATCTCTCCATCATCTGCACCCATCCTCATCGGTGTTAAGAAATCTACTAGGTTTTCATCTGTCATAAGACATGGCTTGAATCTTCCATCATGTGTTATACGTATTCTATCATCACTCATACAGAAGTGGGGGCCGCTTAAAGGTCTAACAATCTCTATCCATATGTTGTTAGGCAGTAGGTATTGTTTCCTTTTATGTAGAGATCTCGTAATAATTTTTAATGCTTCTTTCTCAAATCTATCTTCAAGATCTTTTAAATTGTAATAATATTTCTGGAAGAAGCTTCTGTCAGTCAGCCCTTCTTCTACTAGCTCGATTAACTGGAGTATAACTTTACCGTTGAAGCTTCCAGCGAAATCTATCATTCTATCTATTTCATCATCATTGACTCCCTTCATGACTACTACATTTAGTTTTACTGGATCTAATCCAGCTTCTACAGCAGCTCTTATAGCGTCTACAGTATACTCATATCTAGTTTTAGAAGATTTCTGGGAGAGACCAGTTATCCAGCAATACTTCTTTTCATCTAGCGTGTGGAGACTTATATTTACTCTCATCAACCCAGCTTTCCTAAGCTTCTTTGCGAGTGAGACTAAACGTGTACCATTTGTAGTCATAGCGAGATCCGATAAACCTAATCTTCCAAGTCTCTTAACTATTTCAAGTATATCTGATCTAAGCATAGGCTCTCCTCCCGTCAGCTTTACTTTATCAACACCATATTTGTAGAGTATCTTAACTATCTTCTCAATTTCTTCAGGATTCATGATTGTGTCCTCATGTTCCAACACACCTTCCATATGGCAGAATACACATCTAAAATTACATCTATAGCTGGGGGTTAAAGATATCCTGACACCTCTAACCAGTCTCCCATAACGATCAATTATCTTCAAGAAGCTCTCTACCCAACTCTATTAAAGGAAAGGGAAGAACTACTTAATCTATTTTAATTATCTAATCTAAATGTGTTTCGTAGGATGACTTCTGGGGAGAAGATAGTTCTTGGGATAGAGTCTACAGCTCATACTTTCGGTGTAGGGGTGGCCACGTCTAAAGGTAGGATACTTGCAAATATTAATAGAACGTATACTCCGAGATCTGGAGGGATACATCCGAGAGAAGCAGCTCAACACCACTCCTACATAGCTCCCGAGACTATCAGGACAGCATTAACATCTGCAGGAATATCTTTAAAAGAAATAGATGGTGTAGCTTTCTCCGTAGGTCCTGGTATGGGGCCATGTCTTAGAGTTGGTGCGACAATAGCTAGAGCTTTATCTCTTAAACTTAACGTGCCTTTGATAACTGTAAATCATGGTGTCGCTCATATAGAGATTGGTAGGCTTACTACTGGATGTAGAGATCCAGTTGTACTCTACGTTGCTGGAGGGAATACTTTGATAACAGCGTACAGGGATGGTAGGTATAGAATATTCGGTGAAACGCTTGATATAGCTGCTGGAAACTGTTTAGATGTTTTTGGAATAAAGGTGGGAGTAGGTCCTATGCCTAATCCTGAGATCAAAGCTTCTGAAGGAGAGAAATTCTATGAACTACCTTACAGGGTTAAAGGTATGGATGTATCTTTCTCAGGAATATTAACAGCAGCTCTAAAGCTTGTGAAAAGCGGTGTTAGAGTGGAAGATGTATGTTACAGTATCGTTGAAACTGTCTACAGCATGTTGGTGGAAGTTACAGAGAGGGCGCTCGCGTATACTGAGAAAAGGGAGGTCTTGATTGTTGGTGGACTTGGTAGAAGTAAGAGATTGAGAGAAATGATGTCTGAGATGGTTAAGATACATGGTGCAGAAGCTTATGTTGTCGAGCCAGAGTATGCAGGAGATAACGGAGCAATGATCGCATGGACAGGTGTATTACAATTAATTTCGGGGCAAACAACAAGTGTGGAGAATAGTAGTGTGAAACCAAGGTACAGGATAGATGAAGTAGAAGTTAAATGGTATGAATACAATCCTCTGGATTAGACTAGACATTTTATATTATAATTATTCTATTATGTTAGGTGTTTTTCAGAGCGTTGTCCAAGTCTTCTTTTAGGTCTTCTGGATCTTCTAGTCCTACTGATAATCTAACTAGATCTTCTGTTATTCCAAGCGTTTTCCTAAGATCTTCAGGCATGGTCATAGCGGCGCTTATAATTGGATAGGTTAAGATAGATTCAGCTCCGCCAAGACTTGGAGCAGGTTTGATAATCTTCAAATTATTCATAAGTTTTACGACTTCGCTTTCTCCACCTTTTATCCTAAATGTTATTACCCCTCCAAAACCATTCCTAAAAAGTTTCCGTGCTACTTCATGATACCTATTATCTGGTAAACCTGGATAGAGTACTTCTCTTATCTTTGGATGTTCTCTCAAGAATTCAGCTATAATTTTAGCATTACTACAATGTCTATTCATTCTCAACTCGAATGTCTTTAAACCTCTTATTACGAGGAATGCTTCGAAAGGCTGCATAATGTTTCCCAACATCCTCCTCCAATCCCACATCTCTAAAATCTTTTCTCTACTAGAGATTACAGCTCCACCTACAACATCATTATGACCTGCAATATACTTTGTTAAACTGTAGACAACTATCTCTACACTATCTTTAATTGGTTTGTAAAGGTATGGTGTTGCGAAAGTATTATCTACTACGAGTATTGCTCCATATTCTTTGCAAACCTTCGATATTTCAGGTATATTGAAGACTCTTAGAGTTGGGTTAGTGATAGTTTCAACCAGCACCAGTTTCGTACTCTTATCTATGGACTCAATTATCTTCTCAGTCTCGGGCCATGAAACAACTACTTCTACACCTAAGTCTCTAAGCTTTCCTCCCAACTGTAGTGTTGTACCGTAAGATTCTGCAGACAAGATGAGTTTATCATTTTTCTTCAAGTTAGATAGATATATTGTTGAGATTGCAGCCATACCGCTTGAGAAACAGAGAGAATCTCCCCCTTCTTCCAATTCTGTAAGTATGTTTTCTAATGCTCTAACGGTAGGGTTCTCTTCTCTACTATACTTAAGATCTACACCTCTATCGCTTTTCCTAGTCCATCCAGGTTGCTCAAAGACCGCAGTCTGGTAGATAGGAGGTATGAAGACTCCTAGTTCTGTATCCCTATACCTATGACCATGAATAGATCTGGTCTGCAGTTCTGTAAAAGAATCAGTGAAACAGTAGTTTATATATTTTACTTTGGATCAAGTAATATCCACAATCTCATGTAAAGCTGAAATAAATTTATCGATTTCCTCGAATGTGTTGTAGAGATAGTAACTTACTCTCACAGTACCTTCTTGGTTGATTTTTTTGTGGAGGATGTGAGCACAATGCTTTCCTGTTCTGACAGCTATACCATAGCTATCTAGAAGTGTACCTACGAGATTAGAATCTAAATTCTTCAAGTTAAATGATATTATCCCCCCACGTTTAGATGTATCCAGAGGACCGTAAACTTCAATCATATCTTCAACTTCTTCAAATCTCTTTAACGTATACTTGGTTAGTTCTTCTTCATGTTTCCTAACATTCTCTAATCCTACTTTTTCTAGATACTCTATAGCTACTCCCAACCCTATAGCTCCAACAATATTCGGGGTGCCAGCTTCGAATTTATGAGGCGGTTCAAGATACTCAACTCTTTCAGTATCTACTTCTCTTACAGCTCCTCCTCCATATCTAAATGGTTTCAATTCTTTAAGCAGATCTTTCCTAACCCATAAGACACCTATTCCAGTTGGGCCAAGCATTTTATGACCGCTGAAGGCTAGAAAATCTATCTCTAGATCTTTGACGTTTGTAGGCATGTGTGGTACAGATTGTGCTCCATCTACAAGTATTACACCACCCATCTCATGAACTTTCCTCGCTATACTCTTCACATCAACTATGGTTCCGAGAACATTAGACATGCCTGTTACAGCAACTATCTTCGTCTTCTCTGTGATCTCGCTCTCCAATTCTCTATAATCAAGATCACCATCACTAGTTATATCCGCAAACTTTACTTTAGCTCCTGTCATAGATGCAATATTAATCCAGGGAAGAATATTGCTATGATGTTCCATCACTGTTAACAATATTTCATCTCCTTCTCTTAGATTGCTTAAACCATAACTGTATGCAACCATGTTTATTGAATCGGTTGCGCCGTAAGTGAAGATAACTTCTTCAAAACTTTCAGCATTTATGAACTTCCTAACCTTCTCTCTAGCATCTTCATATCTCTCTGTAGCTTTCTGGCTTAATGTATAGACTCCTCTGTAAATGTTGCTGTATTCATACATGTAGAATTCTCTGATAGCTTCAACTACCTGGATTGGTTTAAGAGAAGACGCAGCATTATCAAAGTATATGATCTTCCTACTTTTAACATCTCTTTCTAGTATCGGGAAGTCTTTACGGATTTCTCCAACATTAAGATAAGACATCTCGTATAACTGAGAGATAGTAGAATATAAGAATGTCTTAAGTATCTTTAGAATAAACTACTGTTATCTTTGTATCATCTCTCTCTAGGAGAATAATCTTTAACCCTCTTTTCTCTGCAAGCTTCTCGAGGACTTTTAATGGTATCTCTCTTTCATCTGAAACTACTTTTAATACTGCGTTACCTTCTTCCACTCTCGACAATAATTGTGAAAGCCTAACTACAGGGTTCTCAGTACATCCAGGCTTTTTCTCAGTTAAATCAATAAAGTATTCTTTTATCATGTAACTACACCATACTTTTTATACATTCTCTCTATGAGCTCTTCTTCTTCTAATGCTTGTCTTTCTTCTTTACTCAGATCTTTCGGAAGCCATTCAGGTTTCTCTCTTTTTATTTCTTCAAAATATTTTCTAATAGCTCTCTTCAATCCTCCTACCGCTAGAATACTACAGTGATATTTTATTGGAGGAAGACCGCCAAGCTCGTTTGCAACATCCTCCCAAGTTAGATCCCAAGCTTCCTTCAAAGTCTTCCCCTTAATCATCTCCGTCAAAATACTTGCAGCAGCTATATTCGCTGCACATCCATAACTCTCGAAAGATGAATCAATTATCTTATCTCCATCTATCTTTAAGTATATTGTTATTACGTCTCCGCATGCAGGGCTTCCAGCTTGAGATACAACACTTGCATCATTCATCCTACCTAGATTCTTAGGATTCTTGAAGAGTTCTAGTATCTTAGGAGAATAAGCTAAAGGTGTTCTAGTACTCATGCATACACCTCCTTCTCATCAATACTTCTCTTAGACTGTTTTGCTAGTGGACTAATCTCTCTAAGTCTCTCGATAGCTAGAGGTATCTGGGAGAGAACGTACTCTATATCTTCTCTAGAATTGTATCTGGATATCTTGAAGAGTATGCTTCCATGTGCTTCTTCATGTTTTCTACCGATAGCTAGTATGACGTGACTTGGCTCTAGAACTCTACTGGTACATGCACTACCACTTGAGACATAGATGCCTCTCAAGCTTAATTCAATCGTTATAGATTCACCTTCAACATGCAGGAAGCTTACATTAACATTATCTGGAGCTCTCTTCTCTCCCCTAGGACCGTTTAGTAAAGTATCGGGAACAGTCTCTAGTATTCCATCAATAAGCATATCTCTAAGATTCTTCATCTTCTCAACATTTCCTTCAAAATCTCTAAATGCTAATTCTACTGCTTTTCCGAAGCCAGCGATAGCTGGAACATTTTCTACGCCTGGCCACATTTTCTGAGTACTCAAAGCACCGTATAGTATCGGGCTTATTTTTAATCCTTCTCTAACATATAATACTCCAACACCTTTAGGACCATGAATCTTATGACTGCTGAGAGTCAGCATATCTACACCTAGATCTTCAACGTCTATCTTCAACCTTCCATAAGCGTCTACAGCATCTGTGTGGAATATTATTTCACTATCTACATCTTTAACTACTTTTACTAACGTCTTTAAGTCTTGTATCGTTCCTATCTCATGATTAACCATCTGTATGCTAACTAGTAGTGTTTCATTATCTACTAACATGCTGAGTATCTCTGGATTGACAAAACCCTCCTTATCAACAGGTACTGTGACAAACTTGAAACCACGTTCTTCAAGAGTTCTCGCAGGAAAAAGTACACTCATATGCTCTATAGCAGATACAACAATCTTCCTTCTCTTACCTTTATTAGCAGCAAGAGCTGTACCAAGTATAGCTAAGTTATTTGCTTCTGTTCCACTATGAGTTAATACAAGTTCTCCACTTCTTATGTTGAGGGTCTTCTTAACTAGTTCTAAAGTTGATTCTACTACTTCGTATGCTTCCCATCCAGGTAGGTTCGTTATCGAGGGGTGACCATAACCTTTCTGGTTAAAATATGGAAGCATAGCTTCAACGACTTCAGGTGGGACCCATCCAGAGTTTTCATTATCTAGATAAACTTCTCTAGAAGGTTTACCATGTTGTTCTAAAAGTTCTGATATCTTGACCATATTCCTATAACACAGTTATAAAACTCACATATAAATCTATCAATTCAACTCGATACTGGAATAAATCCATTAAAATAATCAAAATACATGTCTAGAGATGGGAATCACAAAAATTAATGTTAAAATAAGCTAATGCAACCTAAGAGTGTACTATATCTCTGTTTCGGTTACATCTATCTTCGCTACGTTTATGCTTCCTCCCTGAGCTGGTGAAACGTATATTTTATCAGGGAATCTTATAGCTAAGCTGTTAAATACGTCATGTATCGTTGAGAGCGTTGCATATGCTTTCTTCTCTAGAAGTAGCAGAGATACAATCTTTTCTAAGAAGTCTAATCTTATAGGTCTAATATTGGAATTCTCAAGTTTATTATATGCTTCTATGATGGTCTTCGAGATCTCGTATCTACCTGCACTCCTATAACTACTAAAGAGGATTTTAGATATATCTTCAAATACGGCTTCCTCTACTTTATGTACATTCATTTTTGGAAGTTTTATTAGTTTCTCAATATTTCTCACTAACTGATCGTCCGTAGAATATTTTCCTCTCCCATTTCTCTTAAGTATTCCTATATCTACTAACCATTCGAGTCTAGGTGGAGCGATATGTCTATACTTAGCGTACTGGCTACTCCTAATCCATTCAGACTTATTCTTTACAGCAAGTCTATTTTCTCTAAATTTTTCTGCTTCAGCTATTTCCTCCTCCATGTGTCTTCTCTTCTTCTCAGGCAATGTTTGAAGTATCTTCTTTAACGCTGATGGGTAAGCTTCCTCCATTATATAGTTCATTGCTTCTTGACGTGTAAATTTTTCTTTTTCTACGGCCCATGAGATTATGAGTTGGATGAACGGGTAGTCAGCTATAGAGATAACCCATAGGAAGAATAGTTTTTCTGCATCATTCAATGTTATTAAATCTTTAAGAGATATGCTGCCTAGACCTTGAACGAAATTTCTAAACATACTGCTAGAATTCATCGTGAGGTATACTTTACCATAAACCCCAATCTTCTGAGTTTTCCTATCAATCAACCCTATCTCTGCACCTAAGGTTACATAGTTTCTCGCATTAACATTTCTAGTAATTAATCCAACTAGATTCTTGTTTTGGTAATCGCCGTTTAGATTCGATACGAGTTCATATAGTATGTTTGAGAGAAAATCGAAACTTCTAGGTTCTTCATCCTCCATTATGCATGGCAGTAGTTTCAAGTATCCGAGTCTACATGTTTCTCCATGTGTTTCAAGTATCACGTTACAATCACCTCTCTTCTAACGATTTGGTTAATTACAGACGTTGGTTTAACGTGGCTCCAGTCTATCTCTACATTATTTACCGAAACTTCTCCTTTGGCCAACACCAATATCACTTCCTTACTTACTCCCTGTTCCTCATCTAGATAGTATAGGTACTTACTCGACCGTGGTATACTATCAGAAATTATCGAAATTACATTGAAACCTATCTCTTCAGCTATCGGAGCTACTTCTTCAGCCATATTCACAATTCTACCATTCAGCTTGACCGCACCTAGAACAATTACAGCGGCTTTATCCATCTTTAATACTCTGTAGAATTCTGTTAGACAATCTTTGATGAATTCCTTAAATTTCTGTAGAGAGTTTGTGTGGAAGAGTTTCTTCCCGATTTCTTCGTAATCGTATCCTAAGAACCATAGTCTAAGCCAGTTGTCCCAAGCATAAGTCTGCATATTGAAGTATGGTGGTGATGTTACTACTAGGTCTATGGATTCGTCTTCAAGTGGGAGATGTCTAGCATCACACATGTAGGCCTGACCTCTAACTGCAGGTATACCGTCAAAGAGAACTCTCTCAGCTTTAGCTAACAGAGATTTAAAAACATCTCTCTTAGGTTTCTTTAAACCATTCTTTAAAGCGTATTTCTTGATGTAGTTAGGAGACATTGAGAAAGAATGTGAACAACTTATGCTTAGATGTAGTTTGGATGGGCCGTGGAGTATTCCAAGCATTAAGGCTTTCATAAAATTTGATATATCATCATCACGATCCATTAGTAGATCTCTTACAGCCATTATCTGTTTTAGAGTATAATCACTGTAGAATACTCTTACTCTATCATCCACTTCTTCTAGATCGTAATCTCTAGGTACTACTCTACGCTTCGCCCACTCTACCCATTCTAGAACCTCACGGTAACCAATAGGTCTAATCTTAGCTTTCGTTAAAACGTATGCTTCTGGAGATAGATCATTCCCGATACCTATCCTACCGTTTAAGCATGCTTCTAATGGGGCTGTACCTTTACCACTAAAAGGGTCTAAAACCTTGTCTCCAGTTTTAGAGTATTTTATTATAAAGTAGTATGCGAGAGATGGTGGAAATGATCCAGTTCTAGAGCAGATTCTATGTAAGCTTACACCCCACTTACCATCAGCATATTTCCATGAATCTCTTATACTGTAACTATTGATGTACTTGTATCTGCTCAATGCATCGGCGTGTCAATCATAACATGTTTTAATCATTCTCTTTAAAATCAGTGAGAATACTTAGCCGAGTAGTTTAATAGTAGTAACATGAGATGATGTTCTAAGCCTACATGTTTTTGATGGAGATGTAAGTGTGGTGAAGGATAAATTTAATTATTAGGAATGTTTTTCTTTTCATGTCCCTGTGGTGGTAATATATGGAGGATATCGCATTCCTCCCATACACTGGTCAAGAATATTACGAACTTGATATTCAAGGTTTTAAGAGAAGATTACCTATGGTTCAAGTAAATGAAGATCTATGGATCGCCTATTTCGATAGTCTCGGCGATAGAGAATTCATAACGCATTGTGCAAACATATTGACTGAATACCTGAAAGATACGGAAGTATTGATGACGGCTGAGAGTAAGGGGATAGCCCTAGTACATGAAGTTTCTCTAAAACTAGGTCACCCATACTACATAGTCTGCAGGAAAGAAGTAAAACCATTCATGAAAGATCCTATAGTTGTTAAGTATAAGCCAATAACGAGTAAACATGAACTAGTACTCTGTATAGATGGAAGATACAGAGAGAGGATAAAAGGTAAGAAAGTAGGGATAGTAGATGATATTGTAAGTACAGGTGAAACAATAACAGCGATGAAGAAGATAGCTGAAGAAGCTGGAGGAATAGTTACGAAAGTAGCAGCCATATTAGTTGAAGGAGAATATAGAAAAGATGTTTACCATCTCGGCATACTACCCCTCTTCAAGAAGAAATAACTAAACAAAAACTTAGACACCGCAAAACTTTAAAAAATTCAATTTATTTACACTATCATCTTTAAGAATCTTTGAAGTTATCAAAAAGAATGATAAATACATGGTAAGCTCAGTAAAGAGAAACATTTTATATAGTTCTAAGACTAGATGTATATAACATGAGTAGGAGTTATAAATGGATTGGTGGTATTGGTTATATCTTAACACTAATACCGTACGTAGGATTTGTTGGAGAATTCCTTGTAGGGCTCGCATGGTTTATGGCTGGAAGGGATACTAAACAAAATATCTTTAAGGTGGCTGGAATATTTATGATGCTTTTAACTATACTGATGATAGCATTCGTGTTCTACATTTTCACATTCTTATCTTATTTAGGTTTAGGAGGATTAATACCGATGGCTGTAGGGAGGAGGATTCTATCAATACCTTCAGCCCAGATAACCGAGTTAATGGAGATACTGGGGCCAGTCATAGTTATTTTAGCTGTTTTCATCTTGGTTGGTCTAGTAGCCTTCATACTTGAACTTATTTCACATTTCAGAGCTGCAAGTGTGTATGGGGTTAAGTGGTTTAGGAGAGCTGGTTTAATGAGAATAGCGACAATAATAATCTTCATAATTATTCTGGCGATAATATTCTATCTAGCGATAACTACACCATTCTATACATTATTCTTCACACGGCCTGAAGGAATATTTTCAATAATTCTCGGTTACCTATCTTTAATCATAGTCCCAGCAATATTCTCTATTATCTCAGTGATCTTCTCGGCCATCGCATTCTTCACAATACCTGAAAAAATACCTGAAGTATTTTATCCACCACCTCCGCCACCACCCTAACAAAGACTTAAACATAAGTAAGATAAGGAAGTAGAATAGATGATCCAAGTTAGAATAAATCCTAGTTTGAGTGAACGTTTCCCAGATATATATTTGTCTTCAAGAGAAAAATTTGTAGAAGTAAGACAATCGAAGAATCTTGAGGAACATGTTTCAAAGATTAGAAATTCTATAAACTATACTCTGGAAAACATTAAGGATCATCCAGTAGTTAGAGCTTTCCGAGATTTCTATTGGGAGATCGGTATAGATCCAACAAAGATTAGACCTGCGAGTGAAGCACTCGTTAGAAGAATTTTGAGTGGTTCATCTCTACCAGAGATTAATAATGTTGTAGATGCAGGTAATCTAGCTTCTCTAGAAACACTTATACCTATAGGGATATACGATTTAGACAAAATAGTTGGAGTACCAGTTCTTAGATTCGCTAAACCTGGTGAAGAATTTATAGATATTACTGGGAAAGTAAAGAAACTTGAACCATATAATATAGTCCTTTCAGACGATGTTGGGATAATACATATCTTCCCACACAGAGATAGTTTGAGAACAATGATTGATTGGGATACTAGGAGAGTGCTTATAATAGGATGTGGTGTTAAAGGTGTCCCGAGAGATCTAGTAGAATACGCTGTTGATAGAGTTCTACACTATCTAGAAATACTTTAATAATCTCACGAAAAGAAGATATAGATTATTATCTCACCTCTAGCACAATATCTTTAGGATGAGAATATGTTTGATTTAAGCTATGGTAGGGTTTCCATAACAAGTACCGAGATGGCTATTGTAGATGAGAATTCCGAGTGGCTCGGTGTTCCAAGATTATTGTTAATGGAGAATGCTGGAGCTGCAGTTGCTAGAGCTGTAGCTAACTGGCTTGGAGCTACTGTGGGGGTAGAAGTTGTAGTAGTATGTGGCGTAGGGAATAATGGTGGAGACGGGATGGCGGCCGCCCGCCATCTGGCATCTATGGGTGCCAAAACAACAGTAATTCTAGTTGGATCAATAGATAAAGTGAGAACTCGTGAAGCAGTATTAAACTTAAATGCTGTAAGATCTATGAAAGAATCCATAAAATTCTACAACGTTGTAGATGTAGATCAACTACTAGAACTTAAACCGATAATTGATAGAAGTGAAGTAGTTATAGATGCAGTATTTGGAACAGGTGTAAAAGGAAAGATAAAAGAACCTTGGAGAACAGCTATACAGCTTATCAATTCTTGTAAAGGGTTTAAGCTAGCTGTAGATATACCGTCAGGTTTAAACCCAGATACAGGGGAAGTAGAAGACATAGCTGTTAGAGCCGATATGACAGTAACATTCCATAGAGTCAAGAAGGGAATGTTAATTTCACCTGAGATCTGCGGAGAAGTAGTGATAGCGCCTATAGGAATACCACCTGAAGCAGAGATAATAATGGGTCCAGGAGACGCTAGGCAAACACTAATCTCAGTAAGTAGACAGAGTGGAGAAGTAGTTTTACTCGAAGACCTAAGCAATGAAGCAAAAGATTTCATGAATCTTCTTGGAGCAAGTGTTAAGATGTCTGGGAATGGTCAAGTAGTTTATATAGGTAAAAGATCTAGAGAACAAAATGTATCAGGGAGAAAAATCGTTGGCTTTGATCTAGACATAGGAAGAGAAGGCGTCTCGATAATAACCTTCAAAGAAGCGGCCGAGAAATATAAGATAGATATCACTGGAGATCTACATCAAAAAATATCTAAACTTTCTAGAATTTCTTCAGAAATAGAACATCCAATCTACGTGGTTGGAGATAACGTGGATCTACTTATAGGAGCTTCTAGATGGAAGATGAGCTGGATAGATAGACCTCTAAATGAACTTGGATTAAACATCTTGATAGCCACCATCTTAGCGTTACTAGCAAGAGGAGCTGATACTTTTGAAGCAGCTTCGGCAGCGGGGTATCTGGCTGGAGTTGCTTCAAGCTCAGGTTACCCTACAGTCCTAAATGAACTAAGAAGACTTATGGAGAGATAGATATCATTCTTAGACTGAGACACTCTTCCGCTATTTCAAGCATATTTAGTATTTTCGTTGATAGTTATGGAGGAATGTCTTTAAACTTATCTAATGTTTCAAGTATTTGTTTATCTAAAGGTTTATGGATTTTCTTTCTCCTAATTTTGTATATGTATGGTCCTATATTTGTGAATGCTTTCTCAGCTAGCTCGTCTCCCTCTCCTATTTCACAATTTCTCCAAGATTTATCATGCTTAAAGTTCTTCGGGTCTGTCCAGCTTAAATCGAATGTTCTCAGTTTGTCTGGATTTATGCAGACTACTACTCGGTCTAGTTTTCTGTGAAGGGAAAGTGGGCATGTGAAAACTCTGGAAAGATCTATCTTATTCTCTATCTTCACATCACTCACAATCTTCATTCTCCTTATAACATACTCTGTAACTGAGTATGCAATATCTAGTGGATCTATCCTTCTGTATATCTCTAAGCTGAAAGCATTTGGATGTATGTGGATGTGCATACCCCTGCCACTCCACTTAACTATCAGAGATTTAGAAATATTATTTTTCTCTAGAATGGAGATTATTTCTTCAGCTACTTCCACAATCTTCTCAAAATCACCTGTAGATGGATCTATGTCCCAGGTAGGTGTAGACCCTATGATATTCATTCTATCGAGAACGTCGTCTCTAAACTCAATCTTCCTATAGATGTTTATTGAAGCATAGAAACTTCTAGGTCCATAATCTCTAAGAACTTTAATGATTTCTTCAAAATCTTCTCTCGAATCTATTTTTAATGGTTTCCTGTTTTTTGGATGATACCTAAACATTAGCTGTCTTTCATCTTCTTCAGACATTACGTGGACTGACACCCATTTGCCTTTAGAGTATTCTACAATCTCTTCTACAACATCTTCTCTAGAATAATGCTTGAATATCTCTTCTAGCTCCATCTTCATGGAATCTCTTCTTCTGCCTTTTTCTTAGCTTCAAGAATTTTTCTAACAACTTCTGAAGGTAGGCTTAGATCTTCCTTTCTCCTCTGTACAGGACCGATTATAGTTAATCCTCTACCATCCACTACATCTATCTCGTGGAGATATCTATCGTGGTTCGTTTGCCTCATCTTTTCTATTATAATGAACCTCTTCAACTCTCCACTCCTCACAGCTCTCCTGAATCTTATTATCCCATCTGCTATGTGTTCTATACCCCATCCAAATGCTTCCGAAGTACTTATAGCATACTGACTTACAGCAATAGTTGTAAAATTCCATTTTGATAAAACCTTCTTAACGTAGTATGAGTATCTTCTAGCCATAGCAGGTTTATCGAGCCAGAAAGCACTTATAGAATCTATCGCTACTCTAGCTCTACCATACCCAAGCTCTTTCTTTGCCTCAATAATCTTTCCGACAAGTGCTTCTATATCTAGACTCTGCAAACTCCACTTATCTTCTCTACCCATCAATGCATCTATAACGATAAGCTTACCTTCATCAATAGCTTTCTCAAAATCCATGCTAAACTGAGATGCTTGTCTTATTATCGATTCACGGCTTTCTTCCGTCGTGACGTATATGGATTTGTCTCCATCAATTACACCTTGATATATGAAGTGTATTGAGAATATTGTCTTACCGCATCCAGGTTCACCTGTAACTGCAACGAAGAAACCTTCAGGTATCCCTCCCTGTATAAGCCTATCTATACCTTCAACACCAGTTCTAAGTCTTCTTATCTCCAAATCTCTCCACAAGTATCTAATAGGTAAGCTTGTATGATAAAGACTTCTCCGACAATATTTAAAAATACTTACATGGGTTATCTTCTTAGATTACCCTGAGATTAATACTAAAAATTTGAAGAAATAATACGTTATGTCTCCCAGGATTATGTAGTAGATAAAGCCTGCTGTGATGAAGATGAGTAATGGTATCCCAGGAGTAACCCACACATCATCTCTATCGATCGCATTCAAGTCTAAAGAGAATAGATTGAACTTGAATCTTCTAACAGAGTCTTTCTCTTCTTCCATCATGAACCAAAACTTTCTTCCCTTCGATCTCTTAAGCCTAACACCGAACATTAATGCTAAAAATTTTCTTAAAACATTTTCATGTTCAAAACCTTCAAATATCTTGTTTCCCCTAGATAGCTGGTATAAATTGTAGCAGGCCAGACATAGAGGGAGCGTTAACGATAATATGAGTCCATTTGATAGTGTTGATAATCCTGTGAATGGGTGGATTTGGTTTTGATGTTTATAAACTGGGAGGCCTAGAGAGACTACAAGTATAGCTTTTGCATCTGCACCACCATAAAATCCGAGAAAATAAAATAAGAATGCAAGACCAGACGATAACCCTATAGATAAGAGGCACACATAGACATATTCTAGAGTAAGATTGAAAAAGACTAGGTCGAGGATTGTTAACACTAGTAGTATAGATCCAGAGAGCATCCATACACGATCATCCACTTCCCTAAACTTCCAGTCTAGGTAAGATGAATATAGAAGAGTTGTTGAGATTATACTTATACGGATTAATTGAAGAACTTGTTGGAACAATTCTCACTCCACCACTACATCAAATTTCTTCATAACCTTTGGTATACAGTCTATAACATCAGTAGCTACTATGTGTAAACCGTATATTGATGCAGCTTCTTCACCTGCTTTCCCATTTATCCATGCGCCTGTTGTGGCAGCCTCAAAAGTGTCAGCACCTTTAGCAAGTAGTGCAGCAACTATGCCTGTCAATACATCTCCAGTTCCACCTGTAGTCATGGCAGGTGTTCCAGTCTTATTTACAGCTATCTTCTCTCCATTAGAAATAACATCCACCATACCTTTCAAGAGTATAGTGATGTTATACTCCTCCGCTTTCTCTTTCACATTTTTTATTCTTTCTTCAATAGTATTTCCAACCTCAACACCAAACATTCTCTTAAATTCTCCTGCATGAGGTGTAACAACAACTTTTCTCCCTTTTATCCTCGATAGTATTCCAGGATAGAGTGCGGTTGCATCAAGTACAATCTTCTTATCGAGTGCTAGAGATTCCTGGACAACATACTCTATACCTTTCTCACTACCTTGAGCTAAGCCTGGACCTATCACTAGAGCATCTACGGTTTGGAGAACCTTCATTATTCTTCTAGAAGCACCTCTAGTGAGCTTAAGATCTGTTAGAGGAATAACAATAATATTTGGTGAAAGTGCTCTAATGGCGGTAGCGATCTTCTCAGGTGCAGCTACATAAGATAAATCTACACCCGATCTTAGAGCAGCCATAGCTGATAGAAAAGGTGCACCATGATACATCCAGCTTCCTCCAACTACTAATACTACACCATTCTGACCTTTATGTGATGAAGCTTTCCTAGGCTTGATAACTCTCCTAACAAATTCTTCATCAACTTCAATAACATCCATAAATACATCAATAATCTTATATGGTTTCGAATATATAAACTGACGATCGTTTTCCATAAAATATATCGTCTAAGTCTTCTTCCATGTTAAAGCAAGTATTCCTGAAACTAGTCCAAGGATCGCTCCTACTACGAAGCCTCCGCCACCTAGTAGGCTCAACACTGAAAAGATTATTACCAGTATTCCCCAGAACTGTATATTTTGAGGGCGTATGTAGGCCATATAACCACCTAAAAGAATAATTACTCCAGATACTAGAGTTAACGTTACGAACGGTATGAAGAAAAACCAGTTAAACCAGCCCATCATCCATCCACACATCGGGCACCACATAGGTCTATACCAGCCAGTAAACGGATAGAAAAACCACATTAACAAGCTATAGATACTTGAAACAACCATAATTAATCCTGACACCAACGCTAAGACAAAGATAGCTAAAGGCTTCTCAGAAGAATTTAACATCTCCATAGTCTTTCATGTAAGAGGTATCCCACTAAATTAATAAACCAATCCATCCTACTCAAGAGGTATTCACCTAAGAAAGGATTTAAAAATAAATAAAGTAGAGGTTTTACTTCTTCTTGCTGGATGCTGATGATGTTGCAGACGTTGGTGGTGCTAAGACGATTTCGATGATGCTGACGTTTCTTGGTCTACCATCACTTCCAACTCTTCCTTCTTCTGTACCTATCTTCACATTCTCTACTTGGACATCTTTAACAAATCTTCTCCTAACTACTTCAACTACATCTACAGCTTTACTTATCGCTCTTCCACGTGCTTTTACTACAACTTTTCTTCCTTCATTGAGAGGTAGGGTCGTCGCCAGAACATAATTCATTGTTGGTTTTCTTCCAATGAGGACGATGGCTTCGCCGGACGGACCTAGACTCATCTACATCACCCTCGATTATACAGCATAGATAGAGAGGAAACTCTTAAAAAACTTTTCCACTAGAAAACAACTCCTAACACTCTAAAAATAATAGACCATTGTTGTGCAGTATTGTTTTTTCTACATGCTTTTTTCTAGTGAGAATGGTTTTCCTTCTGTAAGAATCTTCTCTGGCGTCTTATTCTTCCATCTAGCCAGGAATTCGAGATCTTCATTCTTATTTCTTAGATGGTCTGGAAGCATTCTCGGAATCTCTTCTTCTACAGGATACCATCTGCCACATTCTTCACATATTATCAAAGCATCCTTAATCTCCACTCCATAACATTTAACACATTCAGGGTTCCTATCTGTCTTCGTCAAATCTATATCGTGGAAAGAACAGTACAGTTCGCATCTAGAAATCTTTTCAGATGGTTTTATACTGAATTCTGTAAAAACGATTAATTTTAATGGAAATTTCTTGCAGATCGGGCATGCTAGAAGATCCATTAACCTATACTTCATTTCTAGAGAGAGTTTAGGGAAAGCTTTTAGATATATTTTTTTCTAAAAGATTAGAAATAGTTTAATCTTTCCTTCTCCTATGATTTTATTAAGATTGAGTTTGGAGACGATTAAAATTAATAGATTCTCTAACTATATACCAATACTCTCTACAATCTTCTTAACATGGCTATTTGCAAGTATGATAATATATGTAGATATTAGGCCTGGACAACCTCCCATTACGCCTTTCCAAGAACCTGAACCTTCAACTCCTCCAGGTCAGGCTCTCCTAAATCCTGCACCATATCTTAACACCATACTTTTCATATCGGTTTTAACAATCTCTAGTATTGTTATCTTGTATCTAGTTAGAAAGAAGACCAACATTTTCAGAAAAC
>JALNLN010000024.1 GCA_023267855.1 Candidatus Geocrenenecus dongiae
TTCCGTGCTATTTTTCCGATTTCTATGCTCTAATTAAGCATTCTAGTTCAAGGTTACCTAATCTAGTCCCTATCCGGGAATTCAAATATAAGAAGTATTGGCCGGTATATATACTTTATGTATTACCGGTAATTCTAATTTTTTGAATAAATTCTTATCTATTCTATTACCATGGGAAATGTTTTATTGTGTATGTTCTTTTTTGAGATGCTTGAAATTGATAAGATTTTACGTCAATTGCGCAGTATTTATGGGTCTATTAGTGAAGAATTGAGAGGTTGGAATTGGTCTAATGATATTCTTTCTCCTCCAATTGAGGGTGTCTATCTAGGTGTTTCTGAGATTGCTAATAGATACTGTCCAACGTATAGAGACATATATTTAAGGAGAATTCTATGTACTCCTGCACCATACAGTTACAAAACTATTAAAGGCTGGATCTACCATGCTATCTGCAAGAAGATCGTTGAGAAAGCTAAATCGAATCTCTATAAATATGGTTTGATACCTGGCTCAGAACTATACTCTACGCTTCTCATCGATAAACATAACTTAATCGATAGTATCTTCAAAGAGTATAACGTGTTACGATACCTCGGTACTGGGCAAGAGGCTGAGAAGCTTAGGAGAGAAGCCGAATCGCTTTACAGTTTCCTCGCTCTACAAGCTGCTGCTAAACTTGATAGAGTTCTATCTAAGACAACTAAACCTGATCTTGAAAGCATTATTTCAAAAATAGTTTCAGTAGATGTTGAGAGAATTGTTAATGGACAGTTTCTTGGACTTTCAAGCGACTTAAGGATAGACATGTTCGCAGATAGAAGAATAGTTATAGAGATAAAGACTGGAGATACAAGAGATTTCCATAAATACGCTGTTGTAGGTTACGCTCTAGCAGTAGAGTCAGATCTAGAGATACCGGTCGATTATGGAATAGTATCATATATTCATGTACATGAAAACAGTCATGTGAAGATTAGAAACAAGGTGTACTTTATTGGAGATGAATTGAGAAGAGAGTTTGTAGAAGTACGTGACGAAGTATTCAATACAATTCGTCGAGGGGTGGATCCTGGCAAACCTCAACACTGTCCAGAATACTGCATATACTATGGAGTGTGTAGTTAATGCCACTTAAAATAATACTGCCGAAACACGGATACAGAATATCAAAGAAAGGTGGTATGTTAGTAATCTACAAACATGATGGTTCTAAGAAAGAAATCAGCGTAGGGAACGTCTCGATAATCATGGCAAATCTTAGGGGGTTGAGTATAAGTGGAGATGCATTGAGACTCATGCTCAAACACGGCGTCCAACTCATACTACTCTCACATGATAAACCCATAGGAAAAATACAACCTATGATGCTGAAGACTCATGTAAAACTTCGTAAAGAACAGGTTAAAGCACAAAGTGACTTACGTGGGACGCATATCGCACGTACAATAGTCTTGAACAAGATCATGAATCAGATAAAGGTCTCTAAAAGATTCCTGAAAGTTAAACGTGGACTAGAATGGGAGAAAGCGGTAAAAGTTGAAGAACTTATTCAACAGATGATTTCAGTTTACAGAAATGTTTCCGAAGAAATTGTATCTTCGAGAAGCTGGTTAATTTCAAAAGAAGCAGAAGCATCAAGATACTACTGGGAAATAATAGCAGAAATTCTTCCTAAAGAGATAGGGTTTACAGGTAGAAGGAAGAAGTATGAAAATCCTGAAGATCCATTAAATCTCTCATTGAATTACCTCTACACACTCTTAATGTATCAGGTGTGGTATGCGGTTGAGCTCTCCGGACTAGACCCATTCATCGGATATCTTCATGAAGATAGTAGTAAACGTCCAAGCTTAGTCATGGATTTGATAGAGGAATTTAGACAACCAATTATCGATCTACCGCTAATAACATATTTCATAAAACAAAAGAATATTAGAGCACTAGACAGCGGGAAAAGACTTGGAGAATCTTTTAGGAACGAGCTTCTAAAGATTTTCTTTAGCACTCTAGAAAAGAACGTAACGTTCTTGAATAGAACTGCTCCAATAAAAACGCATATTAGGCTACAGCCTATTAGACTCGCAAAATACTTGCTGGGATACACTGATACGTATAGATGCTTCGACGTGGTTTAGGATATGTATACACTAGTCATCTACGACATTACAGACAACGATGTAAGAATGAAGATTGCTCAAGTATGTAAAGAAGCTGGTCTAGTCAGAATCCAGAAGAGTGCATTCCTAGGAGTGATAGATAGTCAAACTAGGAAAGGTCTAGAGATAAAGTTGAGGAATATCCTAGGATCTAACAAGGGGAACATCCAACTGTTCATCATATGTGAAGCAGACATCTCCTATAGAAAGATAATTGGTCAGACACTCGAGTACGAAGAAGATGAAAATATAGTATTACTGTAGAAGGAAAAGGAATGGAAGAAGAAGGTTACATCACGCCCATACACATAAAAGATTACATATTCTGTCCATCGATATTCTATTATAAACATGTTCTAGGAATAGGTGAGCCGCTAACAGAATCTATGAAAGAAGGAGTAAGAGAATTTATAAAAGACTCGATGAGATATCAGGAGAGGGAGACGCTTCTCAATCAGAGGAGAATACGTGTTGATAAAATGCTTTTCGGAGTAACGGTTTCATCCAGGAAGCATAAAGTTGTGGGAGTAGTTGATACAGTCTACTGGTCTAAAGGAAAACTAAATGTGCTTGAAATAAAAACAACAGAATCCAATAAACTGTTTCCAGACCATCTATATCAAGTAGCAGTCTACGCACTTGCAGTTGAGGAAGAATTTAATCAACCCGTATACAAGATCATTATCTTTTACAAGAAATCAAATAATTGGTTTGAGAAGAGATTCACAAATCAGATGAGAAACTATTCTGTGAAGTTGGTCTTAAGAATTCATGAAATAATGGAGAAGGGAGAGGTTCCAGAACCGAGATTCAGCGCAAAATGTAGAAGCTGCTTCTATAAAAGATTCTGCTATGGGATATGAAGTACAAAGCCAGATTCAAGTTATTTGAGTCATCATGAAGATTAAAGTTGGTTTTGACTTATTCTACTGTATCCCAGTTCTGTAAGCTGATATGTTTTTTCTTTTTTCTCAATCAGCCCAAGCTCCATTAATTTTCTTAATCTTCTCCAAACTGATGATTTACTTAGATTTAGGATTAGACAGATCTGGTTAAAATTTTTCGGAGATTGTGCTAATATTTCGAGAATCTTTATATCTTCTTGATCGAGATCCATCTTTCTCATCATTTCAAGTGGAAAAATCGCCATCGTTGAAGAATCCTCACTCTCTATCTCTACCTCAACATTACGAGCATCAACACTCAAAAATCCAGTTAATAATTCTAAAATCACTATTCTTTGACCTCCACTAATATTCAAGATCACTTTCTCACCTTCTCGAAGAACATTTAAAGCTAGTTTCCTCAAGACTGAAACCGCCTTCGGAAAATCTTGAGATGGAATATAGATTTTTTCAATTGAAACCTCTGGAAAAGAATTTCCAACTATTTGCTGAATTATTGAAAAAGCTTTTTCAGCTCGAGGATCAGACTTCTCAGGCATTAAGATCAAAATCTTATCATTAGCTTTCAATCCATGTCTAAAAATAGCTCTTAAAGCAAATTTTTCATCAAATCCAAGTGTAATTATTAGTATCATCGATCTCCATATCTGGTTTAGTCTTCTTCAATATTAAGTTTCATCCAAATGGGAAACTCTCGTATTGTATGAAACTTTTTTCTATCTCAAAGAAAAAATTTATATCTCTGTAGAATAATTATAATATGCATGGGGATGTTGTATGAGTCTTAATATTAGAAAGTATCATGAAGTGGCTGTTGCTTTAGCTTCTGTAGGAATATACACGGGAAGCTACTCTATAATTGACCGCATAGCTAATGCTCTAGGTCCTGAAAGTGTGATAAGAGCTATTTACGAGAATGGGAGAATCTTAGAGAGCGCATTAAGAGCTTCGAAAAGTAGTAAAGATGAGTGGATTAGAATCTCAGAGAATTCAGTAATCGTTAAGAGAAAAGATGAGGAAAAAGCATACGTGATTAGGGGTTCTCTTCCAACCGAGCTGGTTTTAAGAGAATTTCTGGAAGAGAGTAGTAAGAACATAACAATCGGTAGAGCGGTTGCAAGTTATGCTATGCATTTAATCGCTTCAGCAGTATCGCATAGAGCTGAGAGCGAATCTGAGAAAGAAGGTGAGGAGTGATGTTCTTAAGCATATCTCTAAGACTTTTAATGAATCTTGAAAGCCTTAACAGTGTTGAATCGGTAGGTAATCTCGTTAGACATAGAACTGCTCCTATAGTTATTCGAACAGAAGAAGCATATGCGATAAGATTTGTCCCTGCAATTTCAGGAGAAGCATTAGCACACGGCTATCAAATGAGTCTCGTAGAAGAAGCCAAGAGACTTAACCTACCATTAACTGAAGAAAGTGAGAGAGGAGAATTCTTAAAATTCGCTGATGACAGCCTATTGAATAAGTATGGAATAAGCATACCGAAGAGTGAAGCACAGATAAGGAAAACTGAGACCCAGATAATGCTGAAAGACTTCATATGTGATGTTGGAGGATTTCTATATGCTGGAGACTACCCTGTTAAAAGAACATCATTATTCAACGTCGGTTACATGATCCCTGCATTAGAAGATATACAAGCAACAGCACTTGAAGCACAATTCCATGTTAGACACTCCCCATCATCCATGAAGCAGTACCAAATACCCTACAACGTCGAAGTTGGATCTGCAGTATACACATTTACTTTCACGATTTCATTTAAAGAAATTGCAACACCTTTAACAGCATTTGGAGAAAGGCATGAAGAATATGAAGAATTGCTTAAGGCTCAGAAAGAAAATAGAACTAGAGCAGCATTATCGGCTTTGGCTTCATTCATAACACTGCTACCATTCGGTGCTAAAAAGAGCAGGTTCCTACCAAATATGGAGTATTTATCAGCCATAGCAGCATACTCAAATGATAAAGGCTTCGTAACGTCTCCTGGAAATTCAAGAAACTTTATTAAAGATACTGTTGAAAGAGCCAATGAATACATTATCTTATCTAGAAAAATCAGAAGCAAGGAACCTAGAATAATGTTAATTGCTTTGGATAGAGAAGGCGCTGCAGACAACATAGAAAACGTCGAGGTTACAAGAAATCCTGAAGCATTCGCTAGAAGGATAGTTGAGATAGTTGAAGAAGAAATAAGAGAAAAGAAATGATCTTAGGACTACTAGTTAGAGCAGAGTATCATTGGGGTTACTGGGTGAGAACTCCTTTCTCAAGTAAGTTTCAAGCATCTCTCCCACTTCCACCTCCAACAACTCTTGTAGGAGCCTTAGCAAGCAGCTTAGTAAAGAGAAATCTTCTCAGAGATCTAGATGGTAAAACTGTTTCAGGAGAAATAATTTTTGTGGAAATTAAAACAGGGAAAAAGAGGAAAGTAGATTTCAGAAGCCCGGCCTCAATTTTAGATGATGCTTTACTTAATGCATCAGCTGCTCTATCAAATGGTAGAAGAGCATTCATAATGGATGACTTGAATAGATATGTAACACTGCTTTTTCAAGAAAAGACTCAGGGAAGAAGATACTTGCCTAAATATAGAACTGGCGCAATATACTGTAGCAAGATATATTATCCATCGGGCATCATGGATATAGCATATCTTTTTGATTACTCGAAGCTCGAGAAGATTATAGAAGGAGATCCAGTTAAAGCTCTCATTGAAGCTGGTTGGAGTATTGATAGAATAGGAAGTAAGGAATCAATCGTTACTATTAGAAAAGTATCTTGCAGGAAGTTTGATGAATCAATGATTCTTAGAGGAAGCACTAAGACAAGATTTTATTTCCCATCAAGATTTGGGAAAGTGCTTGAAGGTGACTATTATACCGAGATCTTCTGGAGGAGAGGGTGGGGACGCTATGATGAACCCATATTCGAAGAATACATCCTTCCAGGATCTAGAAGTCCAGTAACATCTACAGAGATACTTGTTGAAGCAGAATCATATATTAAATTAGATGAAGATGTAGTCATAGTTTTCCCAGAAATTAGAAGGTGAAAACAATGTCTATTCTTCAACTCTACATGAATGCATGCGAAACTTTGGGCTGGACTCCGCGAAAACTGATCGAAGAAGCTTTAAGAAGGCTAGATGAAGGGGTAAATCCACTGATAGTTAAGCTTCCCACAGGCTATGGTAAAACCTCGATAACGCTCAGCATGGGGTTAGCATCTCAAGGAGAAGACAATAATTGGTTGAGAGTTATCCATGTTCTTCCGATGAGATCTATAGTTGATGATGTAGAAATGAGGTTAAGGAAGATTGTACGTGAAATTAATTTCTCGAGAATTCGGGTGTATAAACAGTACATGGGATCGCCTATGACTCCATTCTACTGTGGGAAAGGAATCGTAGTAACCACACTAGATACATTCATGATGAACTTCTTCAAGGTCCCTGCATCAGAATTTAGAAAACTCATAGAGCTCGGCTACTCGCATTACGATATTCCAAGAGCCAACATATATTCCTCGGCCGTTGTTTTTGATGAATTTCACCTACTGTCAAATATCGGATCTCTAGACGAGGAACTAAAATCGTTAGCATCAATTCTATCAGCTATCAGAGCCCTATGTGAAGTTGGTGTTCCAGTAGTAATTTCTACTGCAACTCTTCCAGAAATCTTAATAGAGACAATAAGGACTATCCTGAAAAACAGAGGTATAGAAATCTCAGAGCAAAACATCTTGAGATGGGGGGAGTTGAGGGATCAAACATTCGAAGATCAGAGAAAAGCCGTGAAAGTGTCGCTCGAAATTATAGAAGAACACGAGATAACGGATATTGTGAGAAAGAATACTGAAAGGAAAATCTTGATAGTGGTAAATAAAGTTGAGAGAGCTGTAAAAATATTTAGACATATTTCTCAAGATGCGATCTTACTTCATGGAAGACTGCGTGAAGATGTAAAGAAGAAACGGATAGAGGAAATTGATAATGCAAGGATAATTGTTGCCACTCAAGTCGTTGAAGCAGGTCTTGACAAAAGTTTCGACATCTTGATAACTGATCCATGTCCCCTCGATAGATTTATTCAGAGAACTGGAAGAGTGGCAAGATTCGAGGATTCAAGCAACGGAGATATCTATGTCATAGATTTGAAAGACGGTGAGCAGTATTCTGGGGTATACAGTGAAGAATTGGTCTTACATTCGATGAAAAATATTGAGGGGCTTTGCGGGAGAGAGTATCAAAAGCTCGAATTTGAGGAATCTCTCATAGAGAAGATGGAGCATGTCTATACTACTCATGTAGATCAGCAATCACTTCTAGACTACAGAAGACTAAGGATACTAATTGATCTAGATGAACAACCCATCCTAGGTAGAGAAGATGCGAAAGAAGCAATTATAAATTTGAGAGGTTTCACAAACACCTTTGGTCTAGTTACAGTCTTCGATGCTTCTGAAATTTGTAAAGAGCTTTCATACGAGTACAGTGTTGGTGTTCCAGAACAATTTGCGAAAAAGATACTTGAGTCTACTAGAATGGTTGTTATGAGAGAAAGAAGCATGACAGGTCACAACATCGTTGAAAGCTATGTAGAAGAAGCTAGAGGAAGTGTAGGTGAGTTTCAATTAATCGTTCTTAAGAAAAAATTCATCGACAAGCTATTAAATTCAGAAGATCCATTAACAATTTCTCTCCTCAAGTATGGTATAGAAGGGGTCGTAGTGGAGAGAATAGATCCATTGGAGGGGTTGGTATGGGTATGAAAAACGCTCTCCCCTATGCGTATAAAGACCATCCATTAATAGATCATATGAAAGCTTGCTTAGAATTGATTGAGCAATTCACGATAAATAATCCAAGCTATCTCAATATAGTAAGTGTGAGACTCCTAAAATCTGGTTTAAACAAAGTGGATCAAAAATCTATTGAGAACATGTTGAAACTAGGTGCAACAATCCACGACATCGGAAAGGCATACAAATACTATCAGGAGAAATTAGAAAAACATGGTGGAGGTTTTGAATATCATGAAGTATTCTCAACGGTATCATGTTACAAGATACTTTTATCTAGTGATTTCTCGCTAGAAGATCAAAAACTCGGAGTTCTACTTCTAATGGCGATTCTAAACCACCACCAGGCTTTTCGAGAAGACATCCCATTGATTTTAATGGATGTAAACTCATTTATTAGAAAACGACTAATTCACATAGTCAGAAAAGGTCTTTGCGATAATGTTTCAAGCTTAGAGTCAGTCTTAAGCGTATTTGGATTAACGATTAGAGATGTATTTGTAAATGATCAGCAAGAATTTCAAAGATTATTAAATAATATTGCAAGCATGCTGAGATTTTACCTAAAGAAGAAATTTGATGAAAATAGAAGGTGGCTAAAACTGTATACGCTTTTCATGCTTCCAATAGTTTTAGTAGATAATCTTGATGCTCATGAAAGGAGGGGAGGTGTTTCAAGCTTCTTGCTAATTAATGAATTCAAGAAGTTTATGGAGGTGTAGGCGGATGGATGTGTTAAGAATAAGGGTGCCGGAAAGCTTCCTCGTATTGAGACTCTACCTATACTCTTTTCTCAATATTATTGAAGCCTCAAAAGAGGAGAGAGATGACTACATAATTCTGAGAGGGGAAGATGTATCTGGAGCTATAATTGATGGCTTGAAAACTGTGGTAAACATACTTGAAGAAAGAAGAAAGCAGCTTGAAAAATTGAAGCTCGATATGATACCTATGAGTGGAAAAAACGATAAGGCTATCTTCACCAAACTATGTTCAGAAATTAGCTGCGAATTAAATTCACTTGAAATTTTTGAAGCTTACATCGACATTCTTAAACGTAAAAGATTAAATGATTTCAAGGAAGGTCTTGAGAAACCCTTCAGTTCGAAAGGCTATTCTCTGCCAAGCATCTTCAAGCTAGAGCTTTATGGTTTAACTCGAGGACCACTTTTCAAAGACGGGTTCTCAGTAGACTTAAAAATAAGAGTCAGTTTAGACTTCTTTATATTACTGTTAGCTGGTTACATAATAAGTAGAATTGGGCGGACTAGAATAGAGGAAGGTAGCTGGGCATCCGTGCACGTACTCCCATTAGAGCTTGCGTGGTCTAAAAGTTCTTGGCAAATATTACAGAACAAGCTTGTGGGGTTTTGGCACGGCATTAGACCTGCAGATGCTCTAATAATCTATCTAATCATCAATTTATGGGATCTACTGAAAGATGAGCCCCATAACTTACTCATTCTAACGGTTAGTGATCCAGTAGGACCTAAGCCAGCTGCTATAAATAGTAGCTTACACGCTCCTCTTAGAGATATATATCTACGTTCGAAAGAATTACTTAACTATCTACTAGAAGAAGAGTGGAGTAAAAATGCTTTACTTTGGCTTGCTAGAAAAGCCTTAGACATTAATTTCTCCAATAAAAAAATGGCAGAAAAGTTTGTTAAACTCCTCTTTCTCTCACTTCAAGGTGATATTAGAGCGTTGGAAGAATTATCACTCCTAAGTTCTAGACTTGAAGCTAGTATCTTGATGATGAAGCAACGAAAGGATGTTGATCAAGAACTATTGAGTATAGCTAGAGATGCTAGAAAGATTTCTGGAAAAATCTTAAGCCATATAGGAAGACTAGGTATCTGAGAACATGTGAGATCGTTGATAAGGTCTTCTTTTATCTTTAAATCATACGTAAATTAGATTTTGTCGGGTCTTGCCGATAGATGTTTTCGGCTTCATATTGACATCTAATTCAAGATCTAGGTTGGGCTACTCCTCCGGCTTCTACCTCAGAAGTGTATTCTACAATGTTTTGAAGTCTACCGATCCCGCCATGGCTACTAGGCTTCATGAGTATGGTGGCTTAGCTCCCTTCTCCATCTCGATGCTCATTGAAATTGATGCTAATACATATTTCTTCAGGGTTGCATCCTATCTAACGAGATTGAGTGAGATTATTTTAAAATCATTTACCAAGCATAGAGAATTAAAGATCATGGATAATGCATATCAATTGATCGAGATCTCATGTAAGAGGATTAAGTTGGAAGAGCTTATTAGAAATGCTGAGCCACTGAGGAGGTATGAAGTCGAGTTTATCTCTCCAACTTGTTTTAGAAGACCATCGCCGTACATCCCACTACATGCTGTCGGGTTTTTTGCGAAGATTATGAAGTTTATTGGTGGCCCCAGATCCCACTACAGATTCTACCCGCTTCCAGAGCCTGTTTTAATGTTTAGGAATATTAAGAGGCAGTGGGATCAGTATGCTGGCGTGACGTTGATAGGTAGACGTTTCACAAAATGGCTTGAAGAAGGAGGTGTCGCTATCTCCGGCGTCTCCGACATAAAGACCCATAGACTACTAGATAGGAGGAGGAAGAGGTTTTTCGTAGGGTTCACTGGGAGAGTTAGACTAAGTCTACCGGAAGACACATTCATAGAAGAAAACGCAAGAGCAGTAAACGTTCTCTTGAGAATCGGTGAAGAAACACAAGTTGGAATAAATAGGACAGCCGGGTTCGGGATGTATAAAATCCTGAAAGCCAAGTAAACCAGAGTTCTCCGAGTTACAAGAGCTCGCCTAACTAAATTTTTATGAAGAAGGTTTAGAAAGTTTGAGAACTAAGATTAGAGAAAGACTGAAGATTTTAATCTATTCTTTTTAGTTTGCCAACGAATTTCTTGTACCAGTTTTCAAACTCGCTAGAGGAGATTACGTGAAGTTCTATAGGTGCATCTATTGATTGATAGATCATCGTTTTAATCCTGTATGCTTCCTCACGACTTACATCGTCTACGATTATTAGAATATCGATGTCACTGGACGCCGTGATCTTGCCCTCCACTACTGAGCCGAAGACATAGACATCCACTTCTCCCAGAATCTTCTGGACAATGTTCTTAACTTCTCTAGCAACAACATCGTAATTCTTAAGTTGTTCAATCCTCTTCCTCCCAGACTCTATGTATAGATCAAACTCTCTCGACAACCCTCCTAAACACCTCCTTCACAAATCTCAACATTTCTCTCACCTCAATTTCTTCATATGTTCTGGGAAGGTATCTGGCACCTATATATGCATCCTCGATTTTGGTTAAATAGAGAATTTTGTTAGAATCCTCGATAATGTCTTTCACATCTTCTGATAAAGTGGATAATAAACGTAGCAAACCTAGTATAGAATGGGTTCTAGGATAGGTTCCAGTCTTCAATAGAAGCTTGTATTTTAAGATGAGTTGACAGTACTGCTCGATAGAGAATGCCGCCAGATCATATTTCCCTTCACCGATCAATCTTTCAGCATTTTCAAGAAAATCTTCAGCCCGCTTCCTCAAGATTTCAACTTCTCTAAGAGACATCTTAAACCAAACATACATGTGAAAACTTCTATAAAATGCTATACTGAAAGCAACGCTCTAGATGTATCTGTTTAACCCACTACCATCAGAGAGAATATAGAAACCTGTATTGTTGTTTGGATATTCTTCATCTTTGAAAATAAACTTAGAACTTAAAGTCACTCACTATGGTTTCTCCGCAGCCTCAATAACTTGTCAGTATCTATATCGCTTTCCAAGAATTGAGTTTGTAACTTATTTAGAGGGGAAAATAGCATTATTTTTAAGTATATTTATCCTAGTTTATTTTGTGGGATATGGGCCATATAGTTGTAAGGGTGAGGGTGGGGCCGCCGAGTAGAGAACGCTTAGTTGAAGTTGAAGGTTTGGTGGATACTGGTGCAACGCTCACAGTAATCCCGAGAAAAGTCTCTAATGAGATTGGACTCGAAATAGTAGGTAAAACTGTTATTGAGACAGGTGCTGGAAGACTTGAGCTGGACCGAAGTAGGGCTTGGATAGAGATTGAGGGGCGGGGCGATGTCATACCGGTCTTAGTCTCAGACGTTATAGACAAGCTTCTAATAGGTGTAACAACACTAGAGATACTCGGCCTACAGGTGGATCCGATAACCGGTAAACTTAAAGAATGGACATTACTACTCTACTAAGTCTCTCTGGAAATGCGGAGTTATGTAAAAGGCTCTCGTAGACATGTTATATGTGGGCTTCTAGAAACTCTTCTTCCAGAATTATTGCACTCGTTTTCTTCTCACCAACCCTCTCTAAGAACTCGACCAGCTCTTTATCTCTAGTAAGCATTTTGAGATTATTTTCTAGTGAGGTGGTGTGGAGTAGGAGGTCTATTAGGTCTCTAAAACCCATGGATTTGAGTTTCAACGCCATTAAGTAAGATCGTGGTGTCGGGAATACTGATTTAAAGTTCTCCATAATAGAGTTAAGTCCAGCCTCTACTATGTTCAAATCGTACTTCATTTTACTCAGTTTACCTATAATCTCAAGTATGCTGAAATGTGCATAGTATATTTCGATAGCACTCGATCTGTAAAGATTCTCTAACACTTGTAAGACTCTGTCAACACCACTTACCGAGACACCTAACATTGGAAGGAGATATATTGAGTCAACTAGTATCCTCTCCATAAAGTATCTCCTCCTGCATCTTCTCAGATTCTTTCTCAAATTCTTCGAATGTGGTTGAGCCAAATTTAGGTCCTCTTAAAGCCAGCCAGAACGGATCTTTAATAACCTCAATCACAAGCTTACCGTCTTTGACCTCCATTTTCAGTAATGAACCCTCTCTAATTCCTAAAGCTTCAGCTATAGACTTAGGGAATATAGAGAGTATTCTTCTTGCTAACCCTAGTCTTAACACTCATACTACGATCTCAGATAAAATTATATTTCTCAGATAATTAAATTTATCCTAGAAAATGTAATTTTCTAGGAGAAGTAAAAGCAACTTAGAAGCCTAACTGGACCATCTGTTATCTTTAACTCTCCATTATATTGATGATCTTATTACTTATAATAGAGCTATAGTGGTAGAGCTTGCTACAAGCGTTAAGATTATTCAGTTTTAAATAGAAAATCTCATATAATATACAGTGTATTTTACATGAAAACAATAACGATCTCCGATGAAGTGTATGAGAAATTGGAGAAGATAAAGGGTAAACGATCTTTTTCAGAAGTTATAAATTATCTTATCGCATCTAACGTATCGTTAAGAGTTGAAAAGATTCTATCCCTCTCGAACTACTTTACAGGACGTGAAGATGAAATGCT
>JALNLN010000010.1 GCA_023267855.1 Candidatus Geocrenenecus dongiae
AGCCACGATGATAGCCGTCTCAGCACTAATAACAGTCTTGGCAAAAATAATGTATAGATTCACTATACTTATAAGAGAATGGTTCCCCATATTCTCAATCCTACCTCCCACTCAAGTTCAGACATATTTCTACATACTGATACTAATAGTAGCTCTACTCAGCTCAGCCGCAATATACTTTGTAGAAGGAGACTCAGCATTCACATACACATACTTCTTAGGTCTACTTCTCTCTATGAGTGGATTAATCTACATGGCGGTATCCATGGCCTCAGACACGCTTTTCCAAATGTTCTTAAAATTCGAAGAAGGGATGGAGGACATAGTAGGTGGGATAAGATGAACCCCGAGCCCATGCCATTAACCCTCTGGCTAATCCTCTCAACAACAATAATAGCAGCATACCTGCTAACATTACTCTTCACGAAAAACATAAGCCCAAGATACCGTCAAACCAGCCTACAACACACTACACAAAATATGAGAGAAGAAGTAGAAGAACAGGAAATAAACAAAATACAGGAATTAGAAGAAAAAGAAGAAGCCGGTAAAGAAGGAAGAGAAGTAGATCTCTTAGAAAGTAGATCAGGCTCGACTTCTACTGAAAAAATAATGGTAGAAGATGCTAAAAAGATGGGTGAAGATATCTTAAAAGAAATATTGAGAGAGCTAGAAGAAACTAGACGAGAAGATAGAGAGCCTGAAATTATAATACAACTCACAGATACAGAAAATGGAGAAAACAAGTTTAAAGAAATAAATCCAATAGAAGATCTAGAAAACCTTAAGAAAGAATTATTCACATTAAGAAGAATTTTAAAGAGACAAGATAATGGAATTCATAAATAAAAAGTAAAGATTTTATCATTCAAGATAACATTACAGTTAGAGATGGTGTATCTCTGGAAATTTAAAAAATTTCCCCAAGAACCCGTAAATCAACATTACATAAAGATCTTACTCTACCTCAAAAACAATGGTCCAAAATCTTCAAAAGAACTTGTAGAAACACTTAACTATAAACCTAAAACAATAAGTAGAATACTCCAGAACTTGAGAAAACATGGATTCGTAGAAGTAGTATGGGTACCGAAAAAGACTCTTAAAGATTACTCTCAAGAAAACTTATAAACAAAACTTATAAACAGAGAACACATACTCTATTACCGGGCGGCGGTAGGTAGGGCCGGGGAGCTAGCCCTTCCCTGTAACCCGAAACGGGCTACATGCGGGGGCCAGATAACCTAGAGAAGCGTGGAGAGAACAACGGTACAACACATAGAGAATGGATGACTACGCGTCTACGTGGAACCCCGTAAGAGGCTGACCCATCTGTAGGGATGGGCTCCAGCCTCTGAACGTATCGAACCGTGTTAGGCCCGGGAGGGAGCGGCACTAAGATACGGCGGGGTTGCTGCGTAGTAACGTGTAGGACGTTACTCTATGTGTCTAGGCCGTTGTTCTCTCCACCATTCTCTAGGGGCTACCGCCGCCCAATAGTAAGAAGTGTTTTAGATTATTTTCTGGATTCTCTTCTTTTCTCTCATGATTAGTATTGTGGAAAGTATTATGATTATTGTTGTTGTTATAGTTGCTGTAAACATTGTTTCCATGTTTATGATTTGTTGTAGTAGTTTCTGGATTGCTTGACCTATATTCTGTAGAATCGCATTCACGTATACTGTGTACTCGCTAAAGTGGGGTATGTATAGAAGTATCTGGACACCTCTAGCTGAGACAACGAAGACGTATGCAGGTTGATCATAGATCTCCATAGCTAAATCGATTATGCTTGTAGCCATGATCGCTTCCTGATTGTTAATAGTTACATTTAGTCCTGCCAAGTTCTCCAAGTCAATTACATCTGGATACAGATCTATCACAAACAATCTTCCAGTAAATCCTTCAGGCGCTCTCAACTTAATTGCGATACTATTCTTCTCCACGTTTATAATCTCGGTTTCTATATCTGGATCTACTCTTATTATCTGAGGTTTATCTAGAGAGATCTTAAATAATGCTCCTACTAGACTTTGATCTTTTTCCAAAGACATGTTACCAATATCTATAGATTTATTCCCACTAACGATCAATTCTTTACTGATAGATATTGTCGTCTTACCCCCCCTTGTAACTATGTTCTCCCTAATCACCAGCACTGTCCCATTCTCGAATTCTATTCTTCTTTCTATGTACTCGACAACTATATTGTAACCCTCCTCGCTTTCACGCAAGGAGATACTCATATTCTTTTTACTTAATACTTCAGTTTCAACATATTCTCTAGAGAACCCTTTCTGCAGAGTCTCGGTAGGCTTTCTGAGAATTGTAGTTGTTGTAGTTTCTTCTCTATAAATTTCTTCAAAGACTTGATCTAAGAGATTTTCAACCTTATCAAGTATTTTAAATGCTAACTCAGGTTTTCCGTAAGAAAGCTCTCTAACCTTATCTAGTAAGTTCTTAATCTGATTAATACGATTCCATACAGATTCATCTACTCCCGCAGTCTCTCTCACAACTTCTTCTAATTCGCGAAGTCTACCCTCAAGAACTGCTAACCTTTCATGAACATCTTCTGGCAGTAACTCTAACATAGGTTTACGTTCTCCAGTAAATTTCTCTAAAGTTTTTACGATTAGTTGAATTCTCGTTTTAACATAGATAAGTTTTGAGAATGCTTCTCCGTAAACACCTTCTTCATATAATTTAATCGCTTCATTATAGACATCTATAGCAGTTTTTAGAAAATCTCTATAGACATGGATATCCACACCTGTCTTCTCCACTTCACTTATAAATACATCTACATATTCGATCTCTCCACCAATATCTACTATCATCTTTTTAACACGTTCTCTCAATGCATCATCTTCTCTAAGATTCTCTGCGGTTAGGAGGAACATAGAATAAGGTTGGGAAAATATAGCTGTAAAGAATGTCATTAAGACTATTATTGAGACCAGCTTGATCATTAAGCTATCATATTAATGTAACTAAAGATGGTTATCAACCTTTCTTCCTCGATCTTTCTAGAAATCATTATCTCTCTGAGAATCTTCATCAGCTAACTAGATAGACATAAATTTAAGAACTTAACACCATGTTTTTCTAGCTTATGTAAGAGAAATATATGAGGTAGAACATATTATAGAAAAAGAGAGTTGGAGTCAGAGAAAGCAGAAAAAGTAGTGGATACTGTCGAGGTATATGGTTTATTGAAGAACCCAATAAGGAGAGAGATACTTACATTACTCTATACGAGAGGAGAGATGACTGCAAGTCAGCTCAAGTTACTACTAAACATAAGCTATGGAACACTATACTATCATCTAGATTACTTGAAACCTTTCATAAATCAAGTTGGGAGGGGCCGGTATGTGTTAAATGAAAAAGGATTTCTGGTAACAGAGAAGATGTTGAGAGAGTTAGGTGAGAAGCCAAAGATTAGAGAAGAGAAAAATATCTTCAGAATACTATCTATGGCCACTTTCATGGAGAAGATTACACTTAAACCCACCAGATATATGCCTCTAGGAATAATCGTTCTCCTAACCTGTATAGTTTTGTCGCAGATAATGCCTATAAAATTTACGATACTCCATCTTTCCATAACTTTAAGTGAAAGCTATCTTACGAATTCTATTATTAGTTTTTTCATAGTTATTGGCTACGTACTACTTGCAGGAGAGATCCTATCACCTCATAAAGGAGGATTTATAGGGCTCATCTCTGGAACACTACTCTCATATACACCTGTGGCCCTCTACATTACAATACTCTTTATACTAAAACTCTACAATTACCTCATCTCAGAATTCGTAAACATACTTCAAATAGTCTTCATAATAGTGCACGCTCTCCAGATAATTATGATATCTTCTGCTTTAACACATTCACGTGGAATTAGTTGGGAGAAAAGCTTACCAGCAACGCTAATACTCTCATACATAAGCCTCCTAGCAATATACTACAACATCCTGTAAGAGAAAATCAGAAGCTTCTCACTTCACAAGAGGAATATGATTCTTGTAAAAATCTTAACAGCAAAAATGGAATATGATTTTTACTCTAAAGTTACTCTAGTATAACCTTCAGTCATATAGGATAATACCCTCAACATTATAGTGAATCTTAGAATATTTCTTCCTTGGGAAATTGGCCACAGAACCTATCAAAAAATAAACATTCTTTAAAAAATGACAATACATTTAGTCAATAATTGAAGATGTTTCTTGGCTAGGAGAAGGATGCCGTATTTTGCCTAAACATTCCTTTATCTCTAATAGAGAATAACGATATATAAATAGGGTTAGAAGAAATAGTAGAGCTCCTTCTCCAGTAGAAAGAGAGGGGTGTTATGTATTTCTAGTGAAGAAGCTAGGAGGTTAGGAAATTGGTCTGGAAAGCTTTCTACAAAGCTTTTTCTAAAATAGTTCACAGAACAGTTTCACAATATGTGAAGACCTTTACCTCCACTTGAAATCCAGACGAAAACCCCGCCACCCCACCGTTTCCACTCTACAATAAAAAATTCTTCCCTAGTAATAATGAGGTGAAAACGTTTTAGAGTGGGAGATATAATTTTTTTGTGGTTGAATTTCAAGATTGTAATGGGAGATATCCATAGGGGGCTTCATGACAATTGATAAACAGAACACAATTGTAGATAGATACAGTGGGCTTCATGTCCAATCGAAGAAAAGGGGTGGAGAAGATCCTCTCCACAACGTTATTGAGAAAGCTCTCCAAAGACCGAAAATCTTCAAAAATAGAGATGTCATGAGGTCTGACTATATTCCAGGCAATCTTCCTCATAGAGTTGAAGAAATAAGAAGACTTGGAGAAATACTCTCTCCTTCTCTTCATCTTTCAAAACCTAGTAATGTATTCATATATGGTAAAACTGGAACTGGAAAAACCGCTGTAGTTAAATATGTTTTTAAAAGATTTAGAGAGATAGCTGAATCCGAGAATCTTCCTCTTGAGTTCGCTTACGTTAACTGCCGTATATCGAGTACAGAATACCGTATCTTAGCAGAATTATGTGAAACCATAAATATTAAAGTTCCTTTCACAGGTTTATCGAAAGCAGAAGTCTTCAATAGATTTAGAAATGGTTTAAATGAAAAAAAGATAGTTTTAATAGCTTGTCTAGATGAGATAGACGTGCTCGTTAAGAATTATGGAGACAACTTACTCTACGAACTTACTAGAATAAATGAAGGCTTTGATAGAGGATCTTTAAGCATCGTAGGCGTCTCGAACGATCTTCACTTCAAAGAACTATTAGACCCAAGAGTTCTCAGTAGTCTAAGTGAAGAAGAACTAGTCTTCCACCCTTACACAGCTCTAGAACTAGTAGATATACTCTCTGAGAGAGCGGCCATGGCCTTCTATCCTGGAACAGTACCTGAAGAAGTTATAAGACTCTGTGCAGCTTTGGCGGCTCAGGAACATGGTGATGCGAGAAGAGCTATTGATTTACTTAGAGTATCGGCGGAGGTTGCTGAGAGAGTTGGTGCGGAGAAAGTAGAGGAGAAGCATGTTAGAATAGCTTTAAACATGATTGAGAGAGGTAGGGTTTTTGAAGCTCTTTCTACACTTCCTCTACATAGTAAGCTCGTCTTAACATCTATATACCTGCTGGTCAAGAACGATGTACATGAGATTACTTCAGGAATGCTCTATGAAACTTACAGAGAAATTTGTTCAACACTAGGTCTAGAATCATTGAGTGATAGAAGAATTAGCACCCTTGTATCAGAATTAGATATGCTAGGAGTTCTGAAGAGCGAAATAGCGAATATGGGTAGATACGGCAGAACTAGAAAGATCACACTCCTAACTTCTTTAAGTGAAGTTGAAGAGGTCTTGGAGAACGATGAAATAATCAAAACCCTACTACAACATCGGCCATCACTAATAACGAAGTTAAAATCTAGCTAGCCCCCCAAATGATAAACAATAATAAAACATCTATTATATAGTTGATATGTAAAATGGAGAATTTAAGGAAGAAGATAATTGAGATCGTTCTAGCAGAGGGATACAATATTACGGCTGAAGCTATTAACATACTCGAGAGACTTGATAATCCTATAGAAAAACTGAAGAAAACAATAGAGAAATTGAGAAGAGAGATGCCTTCGGTCTTAGTAATAGGGAGCGAGCATCTAGTATATAATGAACCAGGAGAGAGGATCCTGGAGGGGGTAAGTGAAACAGAAGTAGAAGAGAAAGAAGTTACTGCAGAGTGGAGTCCAAGGATAGAGGTAGATGAACGTTTCCAGAAACAGTATAGAATTAGAGGTGAAGCGTCAGAATTCCAGAACTATTTTAAGAGTAGGTATATGAAGCTGAAGAGAATTCTTGAGGAGAGGGGAGAACGTTATATCAGAATTACCGATCTAATGAAAGCACCTAGGAATAGTGAAGCATTCTTGATAGTTATGTTGCTGGATAAGAAAGATTACCAGAACTCTATAATACTCATGGTTGAGGATGATAGTGGTCAAACAAGACTCATTATATCTAAGAAAGATACTGAGTTGTTGAAGAAAGCTGAGAAAGTTCTCCCAGACCAGGTATTCGGAGTAAGAGTTACAAAGATAAATAATACTTTCCTAGTTAAAGATCTCTTCTTGCCTGATGTTCCATTAAAACATAAAACTATTGAGAAATATCTCCGAGATGTTTACGTTGTCTTACTTTCAGATCTACATATTGGGAGCAAGAAATTTAGAAAAGATTATTTTGAATCTTTCCTCGACTGGATTAACCGTTCAAGAGACTCGGAAGTTAAAAAGATAAAGTATATTGTAATTGCTGGAGATCTAGTAGATGGTGTAGGAGTTTTCCCTAGACAAGAAGATGAACTTGAATATAATTCCATAAATCAACAAATTGAAGAAGCAGGGAAAATACTTTCAGAAATACCTAGAGAAATGAAGATACTGATATCTGCCGGGAACCATGAACCTGTTTCTAAAGCAATCCCACAACCTCCACTTCCATTAGAATATAGAAAGATTCTTGACAAGAATGGAGAATACATCTTTATAGGAAATCCATGTTACGTGAAATTGGAAGATAGGCTTCTTCTAGTATATCATGGACAAAGCCTCGATGATATGATACAGTATTTACCGAACATATCCTATACAACTTTAAGTAGAGATATAGGCGTGTTGCTTGAAATGATCTTGAAGTATAGGCATCTAACACCAATCTATGGAGAGAACACCTCTATACTTCCCACCCCTGAAGACCTACTTGTAATTGATGAAATTCCAGATATAATTCATACGGGCCATGTTCATGTAGCTTATGCTGGTGGTTACCGTGAAGTTCTATTGGTGAATAGTGGTACATGGCAAGACCAGACAAGCTTCCAGAGAGAGATAGGTCTAGAACCAACTGTAGGTACAGCTATACTCATAAATCTCAAAACGTTAACAGTAAGATTAAAGAAGTTTAGTTAGAAGTTCACTCTCTAAATACTATGTCGATATAGTTTGAGCTAGGTTTGATCTTCTTGAACAAAGTGCCTGTCCCTTCATAGAATTTTGTAAAGAATTCATATAGGTGGAGCCTCAGAGCTTGGATGAAAACCATTAAACCTTCTAGAGCCATTATGCCTATGTTTCCTATTATGAGTATGGGTAGACTCATAAATCCTAACGCTTGCCAAGTCGTGTTGAGTAGGAGGAGAAGTGCTGAGTGAACTAGTAGAAGAATAGTTAGCCTAACGTAGCTTAGTGAATTAGACATGAAGTGTATTATGTTGTCTAGAACTTCTAGTAAACCATTACCTGCGAGCCCTATAAATCCTCCCTTCTTCCAAAGTAATGATTCCACGATTGCTCTACCGAGTACTAATACTAAGATACTTGCTAAAATCATCCCTATAGCAGTGGGTGATAGAACTTTTACGGGGACTCCTAGATATGGTACTGGGTTCTCAGAACTCATCAGTTTACCCATATCTTTTCCAGCTCCAAAGAAGCATAGTACGAACAGAACTCCAGATATATACATTATTATTGTCGGGAGTTTGGATAAAAATGCTTCAACGTAATCTCCATGTTTCAAAGCTTTTCTAAACGCTAGAGTATATCCTGTTACTATGTGAATTATTCCAAGGAATAATGTAAAATTCATCAACTTTAAAACTTCAGACATATTGAATTGTCTCTCAGCTCCATGTTCTTCAACTAAATGTAGAACTTCCGGTTTAGGGAATGGGAAATGTATCTTGAAGCCGAATGCTTCTCCAATTATGAATCCAGCTATAGCTGCTGAGATTCCTAGAATCGTTAATAGTTTGGCCCATTCTTTAAGATTCCCGTATACTCTTTTGTACATGAAGAAGCCGAATAATGCGAGGATTAGACCTTGCCCAAGATCTGCATACATTAATCCATAGAATATTGAGAAGAATATTGCCACGTAAGGTGTTGGATCTATCTCATCACTTCTCGGATAACCTTGTATGGCCACAATATTCTCAAAACTCTTCATGAGACCTTTATTCTTAAGTAGTGTTGGAGCATTCTCATCATGTTTATGGTGACCTGCTTCTGAGAATAATACACAATATTTTTTATCGAATTCTTCTTTAAATTTTTCAACAAAGTCTTTAGGTACGTAACCATTTATTACTTTAAATCTTCTAAATCCCGTCTTAACATTAAGCTTACTGAGGAGTTCTTCAACTATCTGTACAGCTTCTCTGAGAGCTAAAATCTTTGGCCCAGAATTTACACGTATCTCAGCCAGTTTTTCCTCAGATTCTTTAAGTTCTTCTAGAAGATTTCTATATCTTTCTTCTAAGATTTTATATGCTTCTTGTAAGTTTTGTGGTAACTCTGGTGGAATTGAGAAAGCTTTTACACCGAATCCTCTTAGAACTCTCTCAACCTTCTCTCCATCTTCTTTTAGAGATATGATTAGTAGAGCTGAAACTCCTTTTTCAAGCGGTATATCCAGCACCATGCATGTAGGTAAACTTCTCTTAATCTCAGCAATATTCTTCTGCTCAGTAATAGAGAAGACTCCGTAAAATCTCTTAAACTTCTCTAAGACTGTCAAATCTATCTTGTAGTCTTTCAGAAGCCTTAAGCTAGATAACAGTACCTCAACATTTCTTATATCTTCTCTAAGTTTCTTCGCTCTTTCAATACTTTTCTTAGCGGTAGATATTAATGGTCTGACCTCGGCTTCTATCTTCTCTATAAGTTCTTCTATATGAGATACCTCGATCTTCTCTTTTCTTACTTGATATCCTTTCAATAACTGTTGGATTACTCCAACTTCAACAGTTATATTGAATGTGGAGACTAGGTAATCTAATTCTGATCTTAGTTTCCTGAGGGTGTCATGTATCTTGCTAACTCTTTCATCGAGCTCTACACCATGTTCTTCTATGTGAAACCACTCAAATCTATAAAGATCTCTAATTGCTTCACTAACCCTATACTCTGGAACTATCAATGTAACTTTACATACTTCTGCTAGACCCAAAGGTAATCCCTTCTTTCCTACACTCTATAATTATCATCAATCTCAACATCAATATAAAGATCAACAATACCTGATTACTGGAAAAGACTTAAGCTTGTTAAAATTTATTTCTTGGCTGGAGAAAAATTCTTCGGTAGAGAGTCTTGAGGATAGTAGCTATTGGTTCTAAACCTTTCATTACAGGTTTCAGACTCTCCGGGATAAAAGGTATAGAAGTTGATTCACCGCAAAGTCTTCTAAGAGAAGTCGAATCTCTTCTCAATAGAGGAGATATCGGGTTAATAATACTAGATGAAGGGATCTCTAAACATGTTCGAGAACAAATAGATAAGATTAGAGCTGAACACGCAACCCCACTGATCTACGAGTTAACAAGTATCGGAGGGAAGATAGAAAAGATAGACTATAGAAATACTTTGAGAAGAATACTGGGAGTATGATCTGAAGAAACAATCTTAAAACCATAAATCAAATATAAATTATAGTTTTTTACTGGATTCTAGAGGGCCATAACATTGTATCCAGAAAGTTTAGAGAGAATTATAAGGGAAGTTGCAGAGAAGACTACAGAAGAACTTGAATCTTCATTCAGTAGGTTTATTGAAGATCTAAGAGAGCGGGTTGGGAGAGAGCGGGAAGAAGTATCAAAAACTGTCGTATCATTTCTTGAAGATCTTGAAAAGAAAAGTAACATGATACGTTCAAGAATTCTTAGCTTAACTCAAGTAAAGATTAGAGGTATGAAGTTAGAGACGATAGAGAGATGTGTGGAAAACGTGATCAGGAAAATGTTAGAGGAGATTGATATAAAGGCTAGAAGAGGTGAGCTCAACAACGTTCTGGAGAAAATGCTTGAAGAAGCGGTAGAGATAGTTGGAGGAAACCATGTAAAGATCTATACAAATACTTTCCTCAAAGATTCACTTAAGAAGATCTCTGAAAATGTTTCTTCTAAGAAGAATATCAAGATAGAGGTTAGAGATGAACCTGTAGAGACTGTTTTTGGACTTGTAGCTAGAAGTCTAGACGACTCCATAAGCTATGATAATAGAATCGAGGTAAGAATAGAGAGGCTTAAACCAGCTATAAGAAAGATAGTTGCATCAATGTTAACCTAGAAACATATTTACGCTAGATTCCCAAGTCTCCTATATTGGAAATGTTGAACTTAAAGCGTAGAAGTAACTTGGTTGTTGAAGGTGTTGAACGTTCTCCACATAGAGCATTACTTAGAGCATTAGGTTTATCAGATGAAGAACTTTCACGTCCATTCATAGGAATCGCTAATTCTTGGAATGAAGTTGTTCCAGGACACATACATCTAGATAAACTATCCTGCAAAGTTAAAGATGGTGTTAGATCTAGAAACGGTGTACCACTTGAATTCAATACTATAGCTGTTTGTGATGGGTTGGCGATGGGCCATGAAGGAATGAAGTTCAGTCTAGTGAGTAGAGAAGTCATAGCGGACAGCATCGAGATAATGGTCAACGCACATAGATTCGACGCACTCGTATGTATAGGGAGTTGTGATAAGATTGAACCTGGCATGGTGATAGCTATGACCCGCCTCAACGTCCCCTCGATCTTTCTAAACGGTGGACCGATGAGGTGTGGATATTATGCTGGTAGAAGACTCTCAACGGGAGATGTATTTGAAGCTGTAGGTAAATATTCTGCTGGAGAACTGTCCCTAGAAGAGTTGAAGCAGGTAGAGAAATACGCATGTCCAGGTGCAGGATCATGTGCAGGACTCTACACCGCCAACACGATGGCCATACTCATAGAAGCATTAGGATTGATGTTACCTGGTGCTTCAACAATTCCGGCAGAAGATTCTAGAAGATATGAAGTAGCTTACAAGACTGGTCAAACTATTATGAATGCTCTTGAAATAGATTTGAAGCCTAAAGACATATTGACCTATGAAGCATTTTTGAATGCTATAACTGTAGATATGGCGATGGGGGGCTCGACGAACGCAATACTCCACTTGATAGCCATAGCTAGAGAAGCAGGTGTAAAACTTACTTTAGAAGATTTCGATAAGATAAGTAATAGAACACCGTATATCGTAGACTTAATTCCAGGTGGGAGGTACCCAGTAGAAGATCTCGATAAAGTTGGAGGTTTACCGCTGGTAATGAAGAAGCTTCTAGATGCAGGTCTCATAGATGGAGACGTATTAACAATAACTGGAAAAACATTAAGACAAAACTTAGAGGAATATGTCTTCCCACCTCAAACTCTAGACGTGGTTAAACCTATCGAGAACCCCCTCTCAAAACATGGATCAATAGTTGTACTGAAAGGTAATCTAGCACCGGAAGGAGCGGTAGTAAAGATTAGTGGTGTAAAGAACCTCATACACAAGGGTCCAGCAAAAGTATTCAATTCTGAAGAAGAAGCATTTAAATCAACTATGAATGGAGAGATCGAGGAAGGAGATGTAGTAGTGATAAGATATGAGGGGCCACGTGGAGGTCCAGGAATGCGTGAAATGTTATCTATAACAGCTATACTTGTAGGTCAAGGTCTAGGAGAGAAAGTTGCATTAGTAACAGATGGAAGATTCTCTGGTGCTACGAGAGGGCTGATGGTTGGACATGTATCTCCAGAAGCAGCTGTAGGTGGACCTATAGCTGTCGTAGAAGAAGATGACGAGATAATTATAGATGTACCAAACAAGAAACTTGAACTAAACATCTCTAGAGAAGAACTAGAAGATAGGTTGTCTAGATGGTCTCCACCAGAGCCTAGATATAGACGAGGAATCCTTAAAAGATATTCCGAGCTGGCTCTCCCATCCCATCTAGGAGCAGGTTTAGAATAAATCTTTCAAAACCTTGCGTACTGCTGCCTCAACACCTTCAACATAATCTTTCATTGTGTAAACTCTCATTATCTTATAAGCTTCAGACGTAAATTTTAGAAGTTGTGAATGATATTCTACTAAAGCAATCTCACCTTTTTCTTCAGTGTAGAATTCTATCTTGTCCTGGTCTAGGAATGGTAGTGGAGGTATGTATGGCGTATCTATCCAAACATATTCTCTAGGTACACCTGCTTCTCTAGCAATCTCTTCTTCAAGATTTGAGATAGATTCAGGGTTCATCAATAAATCTACGTACTGTTTCTCTCTAAGTATTCTGCTCTCATATGCAACTTTCGGGAGAATTCTTCTCTCAATATTCTTTACTATGTTCTTGGTTTTCTCATTCTGCTTCATGATGCACCATACAGTATAATCGTCATGTTCAAGATATTCATCTACACTCATGGATTTGAAGTCCAATATGTCTTGCATCATTCTAACACCTCTAAGAAACATTGATTGAGCAGCTCTAACAGTATGATGGAAGTATATGTTCACGAAGCACTGGTATCTCGCTATAGCAAGTTCTTCGACAACACCCGCAGCCTTCAAGCTCAGTGCAAGTTTTCCATCAACAATCTTACTCCTATATATTATTCTAGCAACATCAACTAAACCATAAGATGCGCCAGTGAAGTATGAATCTCTAAGTAGGAAATCAAGTTTATCCACATCAACCGGACCACTTATAATGCTTCCCAGCGGATCTTTCTTCTCAAGTACATCAATTATCTCCTTCACCTCTACGTTAGAAGATTCTATAGCTTCAGCTAGTTCTCCATTCTCTTTAAGTATCTTCACAGTTAAATCTTCATGTGTTAATCCTTTCTCTCTTAGCAAAGTTTCTAGTAGATGTGAGTAAGGTGTATGTCCAATATCGTGGACAAGCGCTGAAATAGTTAAAACTTTTGTTTCATGTTCTCCAAGTTTTAGACTTTCAGCGAAAAGTCTCGCTAAATGCATACATCCAAGAGAATGATCAAACCTGCTATGCCTAGCTCCTGGATAGACTAGGTAGACGAAGGGGAGCTGGGTAATTCTTCTAAGTCTTTGTAGAGGGGTTGAATCAACAATCTTCAAAAGAAAATCATCTAACACGAGATAACCGTGAACAGGATCTTTAATCAACTTGAAACCTCGCCCATCAACCATAACTACAACCCACCAGAAATACACCAAAAAGACAGGCTAGGCAAATAATCACGATCTCCACAAATCTCTAAGTAATACATGTTAATATTTTTTTCTAATGCTTCAGAGACAACACTGCACTCTTATTCGGTAATACTGATGGAGAATAAATCTTATTAATCCTTTAAAAAGAAGTTAAAATTGTGATAAAAGGTGGTTATGTAGGAAAGATTCTCAGAGTAGATTTAACGAAGGAGAAGATATGGTATGAACCTTTACCTGATGATGAGATTCTTAGAAAGTTTGTTGGAGGCTGGGGACTCGGCCTAAAACTCTTATATGATATGTGCCCACCTGGAATACATCCACTTGAACCTGAAAATCCTATGATATTTATGACAGGTCCATTAACAGGTATCCCTGCGATACCTGCAGCTAACAATACTACATTAACAACTCTAAACGGTGATACAGGCTTTACTGCTGGTAGATCACATTCACATGGATGGTTTGGTCCAAATCTTAAATTCGCTGGATTTGATGGTATAGTAATTACCGGTGCTTCGAAAGACTGGGTATATCTATGGATTAAAGATGGAGAAGTAGAGATTAGAGATGCTAACAAGTTTTTAGGAAGAGATACACATGAGACCGAGGATTTGGTCAAGCAAGATGTTGGAGAACCTAGAGCAAGCGTAGCTGCTATAGGACCTGCTGGAGAAAATCTTTGTCATGGTGCATTAATTGAGAATGATAAAAACCATTCCTTCTCACATTCAGGTGTAGGACGTGTAATGGGTAGCAAGAAACTTAAAGCTATAGCTGTATATGGAACTGGTAAGGTTCAAGTATTCAATGAAGAGAAGCTTAAAGAAGTTGCAAAAGCATGGCATGAAAATCTTTTCAAAAGTGATGTTGCAAGAGGATTAGCGAAAGGAGGGATACCTAGGGATGAATACAGATACGCTAAATCTATGTCAATAACTTCAGCGAAAAACTTTCTAGAAGTAAGCCCCCCAGAGTGGGGTGTCGGTATGTCGAAACATAAGATAACGCCAAAAGCATGTTTTGCTTGTCCGATAGCATGTAGTTACGATATAGAGATCGTTGAAGGTCCAAAGAAAGGTTACATAGCTACACCAGCTGGAGGTGGAGAGAACCTAGAAGGAGCAGCCTCTATAGTAGGTGTGTACGATAGCAACTGGGTCTTCTATCTAATAGATCTCTGTGATAGGTTAGGCTTTGAATCTAGTACGATCGGCTGCACCATAGCATTATGCATAGAATGCTACGAGAAAGGTTTACTTACAAAAGAAGATACCGATGGAATAGAATTACGTTGGGGAGACCCAGAACTAATAGAGAAACTTCTACATATGGCTGCCAGAAAAGAAGGGAAGATAGGAAAACTTTTATCACTAGGACCTAAAGGTGCAGCAGAATACATAGGTGGAGATGCTTGGAAATACTCTATACATATTAAGGGCACAGGTATGAATCTCCATGATTGGAGAGCTGCAATGGGTATAATGCTCGGACAAATAGTTGGTGGAGGATCTGGATGGCCTGCACCTGCAGCAGATGCTTGGGCCACAGAACCAGACGTAGGCTACCCAGAATATGAAGACCCAGTAAATCCAAGATTAAAACCAATGGCTGTAGCAAAGACATGGCCTAAAAAGTATTGGGATGATTCTAACGGTACATGCTGGTTTGCCACCTGGGGTGTACCTGGAGTATTAAGATTTACATCTGAAGCTGTAGCTGCTGCAACAGGATGGAACTTTACTGCGGAAGAAGCTTTACAAGTAGGAGAGAGACTAGTTCATCTAGAAAGAGTATTTAATATAAGACATGGTTTAACGGTGGAAGATGATATATGTGTCTCACCGAGAATAGTTGAAGCTCCACCGAGTGGGAAAGCTGCTGGAAAAGCTATGGCCCCCTACGTAGAGTGGATGGTTAAGGAAACATATAGATTACTTGGATGGGATGAGAAGACGGGGAAGCCTTTGAGAAGCACCTTGAAACGAGTAGGCTTAGAAGAATACATAAAAGATATTTGGTAACAAAACTTTAAACATTTATTTCATATATCTTACCTTTTTTTGAGGCCATGATTATGAGAGGTCCTCTAGAAGGTATTAGAGTCTTAGATTTTACTAGAATCATGGCCGGACCGTTTACCACCATGCTACTTGGAGACTTAGGTGCAGATGTGATAAAAGTAGAGCCTCCTGGCGGAGATGATACTAGAAGCTGGGGTCCACCTTGGATAGGTGTAGATTCAGCATACTTTATGAGTGCTAATAGAAATAAGAGGAGCATTGTTATAGATTTAAAGAAACCTGAAAGTAGAACTATAATCGAGAAACTTGTAAAGTTTTCAGATGTAGTTGTAGAAAACTTTAGACCAGGTGTAGTGAAAGAGCTCGGCATAGATTATGAAGAACTCTCAAAACTAAATCCATCAATAATCTACTGCAGCATCTCCGGTTTCGGTCAAACCGGTCCCTATAGAGATAAGCCTGGATACGATTTGGTAGCATTAGCTATGAGTGGGTTGATGAGCTTGACTGGAGATCCTGATAGACCTCCAGTAAAATTCGCTGTGCCTATAGCAGATCTATCTACAGCCATCTTTGCAGCTCTCTCAATAGTTGCTGCACTATACTGGAGGGAGAAGACAGGTCTAGGTCAATACATAGATATATCTTTACTAGATGTTCAGGTACTGCTCCTCACTCATCAAGCATTTAACTATATTGCATCTGGGGTAGAGCCTAAGAGGATGGGTTCAGCCCACCCTAACATAGCTCCATACCAAGCATTCGAGACAAATGATGGATACATAGTTCTAACGATAGGTAACGATAAACTTTGGAGAAAGTTCTGTGAATGTATAGGTAGAGTAGATTTAGCGGAAGATCCTAGATTTAAGGCGAATGCTGATAGAGTATTGAATAAAGAAGCACTAGTACAAGAACTTACAAAAATACTGAAATCCGCTTCCACATCTTACTGGATCAATAAATTTGAAGAAGCCGGGATCCCAGCTGCTCCAATACTTACTGTTAGCCAAGTACTTGATGACATACACGTAAAGTATAGAGAGATGGTTGTGGAGATAGAGCATCCGATAGTTGGGAAGATGAAGAGCCTCGGAACACCATTCAAGCTATCATTAACACCTGGAAAAATAAGACGTCCACCTCCACTGAAAGGACAGCATACAGATGAGATTTTAAGAGAAATCGGTTTTAGCCGAGAAGAAATAGAAGATTTTAAGAAGAAAGGTGTTGTTGAATAGTTACTGTACAGTTGTCTTGAGAAAGCTTCCGACAAGTCTTACTAATTCTTCTGCTACTTCATCTACATTTTTAGACGCGTCTATAACTTTAAGCTCTCCATTTCTAACCATCTCTAAATACTTCTCTCTAACTTCTTCTAGAAACTTTTCTTTCTCAAATTTTGTTTTACGTCTCTTTATTCTACTAAGCCCTATATTTGGCTCAACATCTAAAAGTATAGCTAAATCTGGTTTAACCGCATACTTATTTATCTCCCTAACCCACTGAGGATCACCAGTAGTTACTGATTGATATGCTAGAGAAGAATAAACATATCTGTCAGATACAACCACGTATCCTTTCTCTAGGAGTGGTAGAACCGTATTCTTGAGATGTTCAAGTCTATCTGCTGCGAATAGTAATGCTTCTATTCTTGGGTCTACGTTCTCCCTTCTAACCATCTTCTTCAAAATCCTGCCAATAACTCCATCGGTCGGCTCCTTAGTATAGACAGCCTTGATCTGCTTCTTTTCCAACCATTTAACAAGCTTCTTTGATTGTGTTGTCTTACCACATCCATCAATACCTTCAATAGCTATAAAAACCCCACTCTCCATTGTATACCGAATAAAGGTAACAGTCCAGATATTTTAGAATTCTAATTCTAAGATCCACCATCTCTATCAAATTTATTTTCATTATTGATGGAGAATCTGCTTAGACCTGCTTTTTCTTTAAAGTCTTTATCTTTCCTTAAAGTATCTAAAAACTCGTCTAAAGGTATGTAGGCTACACATACATGTATGTGTAGCAAGAGCACAATTAAAAGAAATACTTTCGAGAATCACTTAACATAAAACTTCTATACAAAAGATTAAAATTAGGTCATAAAATTTGAAGAAGATATAGGTTTTCTATTTCTTCTTCAGTATCTCTATTCCAGGTAGTGTTCTCTTCGAGATATATGTTATCAGGGCTCCTCCTCCTAGACTTACATATGAGAAGTTGCTTGGACTTAAACCAACGAGTTCTATCGCTGTGGATGAATCCCCTCCTCCTATTAATGTAAATGCTTTACACTTAGATAATGCTTCATAGATTATCCTAGTTCCCTTCCTAAATTCTTCTCTTTCATAAACTCCAGCAGGTCCTTTAACTATTATTGCATCTTCTTCAGTTGTATCTAAGATTATCTTAGCATATCTTCTAGCTGTCTTCTCACCTATATCGTATATCGCTCCAGGAGCTGGAAGTTTATCTACGTCTATCTCAACTCTCTTACCATCTTCCTCATATGCAAAGTCTATCGGGGTCTCCAATCTATCTCCTAAAACATCTCTGATCTTAGCTAAACGTTCTAGATACACATCGAATTTTTTCTTCTTTATATATTCTTCTGAAGGTTCTCCAAACTTCACACCTTTTGTCATGAGGAACAACTGTCCAAGAATTCCTGCAGATAAAACTTTCTTTATATTCTCATTCCTCTTAGAAATCAATGCGTCTATAACTTCTATACATTCTTCAGGCTTATTTCCACCCATAACCAACACTACTCTCCTATCTTCTTCAAGAACTGTTGTCAATGCTCTGAGTTCTTTCTCCATTATCCTCCCAGCTACTGTAGGTAAAACATGTGAGAATCCTACAACCGATGCATGTGCTCTATGTGCTACCGAGAATGCATCTAAGATAAATAGGTCTGCTAGAGGTGCAAGTGTAGATACGAGTCTCCCGCGAGAATGTTCTTCAGGGGAAGCTTCTTTAGTTTCTTCATCAAGCATTCTAACATTCTCAAGTAAAACTATCTCACCGTTCTTCAAAGACTTCACAGTTCTTACAGCTTCCTCACCAATAATATCTGGAACATACTTAACTGGCTTACCAACATGTCTTGAAAGAATTTCAGCATGATCTTTCAATGGTAAGAAATCTGGATCACCTTTCCTTCCCTGATGTGCTAAGAGAACAACTCTAGCATTTTTATCTGATAATTCCCTTACAGTTTCTGCATGAGCTCGAAATCTTTCATTATCTTTAATCTTTCCTGTCTCCGGGTCTATAGGTGAATTAAGATCTACCCTCACTATCACAGTCTTCTCTGAAGTATCTACGTCATCTAAAGTCCTAAACCAGAGACTACTTCTAGACATTCCTATCAACTATCTAAATAGTTAGTCTGACTAATTAACGATTATTTTTAAATTTAAAAATAGATTGTAAAAAGCATCCTTAATATAATCGTTAGTAAGAAATCATATATCTAAAGCCCTCGATTACTCTCTTGAATCTTGAGTTATTCTTCCGATAACTTTTCATATTTCTTAAATGTATCTACACTTTGTCATTACTCTCATCGAGAGAGTTAAATTTTAAATAGAATTCTAGTCTAAAAATTCTTATGCCAAATAATTTTCTTAAGATTTTTTTCCAGTATGTTGCACCAGAAGATGCTGTGGAAAGAATTCTAGGTAGCTCTGATATATGTCCTAGAATTGAAGTCATAGATTCTTTAGAATCTCTTGGACGTGTTATCGCTGAAGATATTCCTTCACCTTTCTCTATCCCTAAAGAAGACGTATCTCATTTCGATGGATATGCTGTAAAAAGCTCTGACACAGTAAATGCCTCCACTGTAAATCCTGTAAAGCTTAAGATAGCTGGAAGAATAGAATCCATTATTGAACACGATTTATCTATTGGAGATAAGGAAGCAGTTTACGTAGTGACAGGCGTTAAAATTCCGAGGAATGCTGATGCAGTAATACCTGTAGAAAGAACTAGATTAATAGGAGACTATATAGAGATCCTCGAACCTTGTAAGAAAGGTGATAACATAACTTTTAAAGGAGCGGACATAGCTGAAGGTGACATAATTTTGAAAAAAGGTAGTATTATTAGACCTCAGGATATTAAGTATCTGCTAGAGATTAGGAAGTTTAAGATCAAAGTATATGCAAAGCCGAGAATTTCACTTATAGCTGTTGGAGATGAGCTTACTGAAAATCTAGATGAACTAACCCATAAGAAGCTTGAGACGTCTACAAAACTCGTAGCTAACTATATCAAAGAACTCGGCGGCATCCCTAAGATAATGGGAGTGGTTCCAGATGACCCTGAACACATAATTAAAGCTGTAAAGAATTCTCTAGAAGATAGCGATATATGTGTAACTATTGGTGGCATTTCGTTAGGAGTTAGAGATCTATGCTGGAGAACATTATCCAAACATCCAGAAAGTATTCCAATAGCTAGAGGTTTAAGAATTCAACCTGGTAGAGCTACAAGTATAGTAGTTTTTTCTAAGAAACCTGTAGTAATGCTTCCAGGACACGTACAATCAACTATCTGTGGAACAATCTACATACTAATACCACTAATATACTACATGTCTGGGCTATCAGCGAGAAAAATACTACCAACAATACCAGCAGAAATAGGCGAAGACATCGTTGTCAAAGAGTATAAATCTTTTAAGAGAATACGTTTCGTAAAGTTAGTTAAACAAAAAGAGAAATTCATAGCTAATCTACTCATGGGAGATTCTTCAATGCTTAGCCCAATACTCAAATCTGATGGGTTCATAGAGATACCTGAGGGAGTAGAAAGAATAGAAAAAGGCTCACATGTAGATGTACACATATTATCATGGTCGCAACTATTACAAACATTCCTCAAAGAATCATGAAGATGCCGATATGCTTGATAGAAAGTTTTGTAAAGCTTTGGGTACTGAGATTTTGTATTCTATCTCTCTCAACAATTTAGATCAATCTTCAGTAAAGTAAAATTATTGTAGAAGAAGTTTTTGGCTATAGCTGTTTTGCGATTAGATGTACTATGTCTACTAGGCGGCAGGAGTAACCCCATTCATTATCATACCATCCAAGAACCTTGACCATGTCGCTTCTCTCACCTATCGTCATTATACTTAATCCATCTATGATACATGAATGTGGATTTCCGATAATATCTGCTGAAACTATAGGGTCTTCAGTATACTCTAGTATATTCTTCATACTACCTTCTGCTGCAGATTTGTATGCTTTTCTTACTTCATCTACAGTTACATCTCTTTCTAGCAGTGCCGTTAAATCTGTTACTGAACCATCTGGTACAGGTACTCTGAGAGCTATACCATCCATCTTACCTTTAACTTCTGGAATAACAAGATGGAGTGCGGATGCAGCTCCAGTCGTTGTAGGTATTATCGAGAGTGCTGCTGCTCTAGCTCTCCTTAAATCTCTGTGAACGAGATCTAACACTCTCTGATCATTTGTATATGCGTGTACTGTTATCATGAATCCTTTCTTTATGCCAAAATTGTCTAAGAGTACTTTAACCATAGGTGCGAGACAGTTAGTCGTACATGAAGCACCAGAGATAACATCATGCTTAGACACATCTAACATATGATCATTAACTCCTGGAACTATCGTTACATCTGCATCCTTACAGGGAGCTGTTACAAGAACTTTTTTCACAGTATCTCTTATGTGTTTTGAAGCATCTGTTTTACTTGTGAACTGACCTGTTGCTTCTACAACTAGCTCTACGTTTTCTTCTTTCCAAGGTATCTGAGAAGGATCACGTATACTGTAACCTCTAATCTCTTTACCATCAATCACTATGCCTTTCTCTGTGTATGAAATTTCTCTGTTAAATCTTCTATGTACAGAATCATACTTTAAAAGTAACGCTGTAGTTTTAGTATCAGCAAGCTCATTAAATGCAACTACTTCGAAAACTTTACCATATCTTGGATCTTGAAGAGCAGCTCTCAAAAACAATCTACCAATCCTACCCATACCATTAATTCCAACTCTCAGAACCATATTCACAATAAGTATAAGAAAACTAATTTTTTAGTTTATGTATAAAACAAGGTCTAAATATGTACGATTATAATTGGATTGGAATGAGTATTAATAAAAGCTTTCTAGTTTTCTGTCTTTTTAGATGAGTTTTAGATGAAATTTATGTCGGCTAGGGGTAAGTTGTAACTTCTTTGATGGGCATAAACTTATAATGTACATCTATGATTTAAGAATTAGTATGAGTAAGCATAGAACTAGTATAGAGTTTCCAGTAGAGTTATGGGAGGCATTAAAAAAACATGTTCCAGCTAGGAAGAGAAGTTCATTTATACTTGAAGCTGTTAAAGAAAAGTTGATGAGGGAATCTCTGAAATGTTTAATTCTTTGTGGTGGTAGAGGAACAGGTTTAACACCTTTAACTTTCAGTATTCCTAAATCTATGATGCCTATCGGTTATAAACCAATAATCGAACACATTATCTTATATCTTAAGAAGCAGGGAGTTTACAATTTTATACTTGCCATAGGATATCTTGGTGAACATTTGATAAAGTATCTAGGTGATGGTAAGTCTCTTGGGGTAACAATAGATTATTCTATTGAGAAAGTTCCTTTGGGAACTGCTGGAGCTGTAAAAAATGCTGAAAAGAAATTTACAAACACGTTTTTAACAGTGAATGGCGATATTCTTTTTACAGGTTTAGATATATCCAGCTTGGTTGAATTTCATAAAGATAAAGGTGGTGTAGCAACAATCGTATTAACTAGAGTTGAAGATGCTAGAAGGTATGGTCTCGTATCGATAGATGAAGAAAATAGAGTTATAGCTTTTAGAGAGAAACCTAAACAACAGGTTCCAGGTTTCATTAATGCTGGAATATATGTCTTCGAACCAGCCATCTTCGATTACATTCCTCCAGATAGACCTTCATCTCTCGAAGAAGATGTCTTTCCAGAACTTGCAGATCAGAATAAACTATATGCATACATACATAATGGATACTGGATAGATATTGGAGATGCTCTAGATTATGAGAAAGCATGTAAAGACTTTTACAACGGTGTATTTTCATAATCTACTCATTTTTTGGTAGATACTCAAGTTTAAGTACGGGCAGACTTTTCTTATAGAAGGAAACCATGTTTACAGAAACTTCTAGACATAGGAATACTGTCATTATAAGTGTTTCAACAATTTTTGGAGCACTTTCCGCCGTACTAGCTATGTTGCCTCTCAGTTTCCCATTTCCACTAGTACCATATCTGAAGTTTGATATTGCTGAGATGCCTGTTTATGTAGCCTTCTTATCGTTTGGTCCTATACCTGGGTTTACTTCAGCTTTAACTTACTGGTTTGTATTAAATATGTTTGGTGAGTGGGCTCCAATAGGACCTTTAATGAAATTTATTGCTGTAGCTTCTACATTATCTGGATTTATGCTTGGCTCTAGGATTCTCTCGAAGAAGTTCTCAATGTATCTCCAAGTATTTTTCTATGGTGTTTTGGTGAGAGTTCTCGCTACTTCTATAGCTAACTACGTATTGCTAGCATTTATTATGCCATTCTTTTTTGAGTATGCCTCTAAAGTTGTTTCTACTGCTCTCGGCATAAGTCTTGGAACTGGATTTAATGCCTGGTTTCTAATACTTTTCTTGACAGCAGTATTCAACATACTCCACGTTATCTATATAATGATTCCTTCTCTAATAGTGATTAAAAGTTTCTCTAGACAAGGGTTATTCATCGGTTTGAAAGAACCTTGGATAATAGCTTTATCTAAGAAGAAGACTTAGGATGTTAGGGTTTCGTGCAGATTATCTTCTCAGCCACCTTAATCGCTTCCTCCATTATCTTCCCATTTACAATACCGTTATTTACAGCTTTTTCAAGTAATTCTAGTTCTATTATTTTTGGCTCAGAATTTGGTAGAGCTACTACATCTAGCTCTAGATCAAAGTAATGTATTTGGTCTGGATAAAATGCTATCGGTAGGTTAATATTATAATAGACTCCTTTAAGATTTCCAGAGAAATCGTAGTAGCTTGTCTTCATCCACCATTCTAATCTTCTAGCATATGTTACAGCTGTATCTCCAATCTGTTTAGGAATCCCTAAGCCATCGTAAACTCCTTGACTCATTATCCTTCTAAGTATCTTAATTTCATCATCACTTCTCCACACCACTTTTCCTATTCCTAGAACTATTCTTCTCCCATCAAGTTTTACGTGAACTATCTTTACTTTTGATCCAAGTCTAGGTGTTAGTTGTTTAACCTGTTCTTCAAACATTCTATTCATTTCTTCTGGAGGAACAATGCCTTTCTCTACGAGATCTTCTGCAAAACTCACCATATTTGAGAGAACTTCACCTCCAGCTCTACAGTAATGATGCCATGGGACAGTGTATGTAACTCTAGCTCTAAATTCATCGAGCTTCTTCTTCGAATCTACTGGGAACCCCACTCTAACATGAGAGAAGGCTTGATCAAGCTTTCTCCAAACTATTATAGCATCTTCAAAAACATTCTTTAAAACTTCTATCAATCGTTCTAATTGTTCTCTAGATCCTCTTATATCTATAAAATGTCTATCTTCTGAGTCTGTGATTAGTACTTCTGGTTCTGTGAAGACTTCTTCTAAACCAAATCTCTCTTTCTGAGACTTAGTAGGCTTAACTATCCTAAATCCTTCATCTAATAGTAGCCTTATGAGTGCTGTTGAATATATCCCTCTAACCGATATCTTCAATCTACTATAGACTATCTTCTTACTTCTCTATAATCTTGACGTGGTCTAGTTTTCTTTTAAGGTTATGTTACGACTTTGGGCGGAGGGGGTAGTTTTCCAATCTTTTCTCTTACTTCTACTGGCCAATCTTCGAAATTAAATCCATGTCTAGCTAGGAAGGCCGCCGCCCATCTAGTCAATCCATGACCTACACAGCCAGTCCATATATCTCTACCTTTAACTTCTTTTATCTTGAATGCTTTAACATAGAAATCTCTATGTACTGTGGCCGCTGTTATCTCAAGCCATTCTGCTTCTTCTCTACCTCCTCTATACGGTAGATAGACTTCTACGTCTAGTGTAGGTATCTTATCTATGCTGGATACGTCTATCAATCTTTTAGATGCTTCTTCTGGAGATAAGAAGAAGGGTGCCCCAGCTACAAGCCTCCACTCCATATCGAGAACCTTGTCTACAAGCTCTATAGTTAGATCTGTAACTCTATTTCTTAATTCTACTGTTTCTTCAGGGTTTGCTAAGAAAACCATCTCCATTCTCCAGAACTCGTTCGTTCTAACTATTCCCTCAACCCCTCCCGCTTCATTTCTCCAAGTCCAGCCTCCAAGCAAGTCGAATGCTTTTATAGGTAGATCTTCTAACCTAACGAGTTCTCCTGAAAAGTATTGGTAGAAAGGTGGGCACTGAACGGCTTCAAGAACATATCCAGGTTCTTCTAGAATATTCTTCAGCAGATCTCTCCTTACCTCTCTTCTAAGAATATATTCTTTCTTGAATTCTTCAAATGCTGCTGGATTTCTAGGTGGAGCACATACATAGAATACTCCATCTGGAAGATGTTCAACATATGTTGATAGCTTCTTGAATACTTCTAGAGGCATGAGTCTCGGGAACATCCATTCATGGAATCCAAGAGGCTTCGCAACATACTCGATAATCAATTCTGATAATGTTCTCAGTAAAGCTGTCAGAGGTGGAGTGAATATCCATTGACCTTTAGCTGGATAACGTTTAATCCAACAAAGTCTCTCTGCTTCAGCAGATACTTCTCCAAGAAACTTGTAAGGCTTCTCTACACCTTTCTTTAAAACTGTACCGAAGGGCGCAAGTTTCTCTCCTTCAATTTTCACGGTTTCTTGTTTAGCAAGTTTTATAGCTCTATCAACTATTCTATCACGAAGATCGTGTTCTGTAAGGTTCTTGAAGATGAGTATTAAAGAACCGTCTTGCATGCTTACTTCTGCTACACCTTTCAGCGTATTCTCAATTCTAGATAAGTCTACACGTTCCCCACTAATCTTAACTACTAGTCTCTCAATGAATACTTCTCGGACACCTATCTTTAAAGATGATCCGAGTCTACTGGCTAGAATATTCTTGAACCTCATTAAAGCATCATGTGCTCTCAATTTACCTCCAGAGATTATTCTTAACCATATTTTTCTTCCATCACTACTATACTCTACTATTACTGTTCCTCCACCAACTTCTCCAACATTCTTTCTGAAGATTTCATTAGCTTCTCTAACTACCTCAGCTACCTCATGTATGATCTTATCCACCTCCGAAGTTATTTCTATGTATCCTTTAAGCTCTATCCAAACCTCCATACCTCAAACGCCTAGCCCCACTACACCTAATTAGAAAATAAAAATAGTTAAGATAAATACTTGTTTTATGGACAACTCTAGATTTTAACACTTTAACAATAGGCTTTAGGTAAGACTAGGAAAATGCTTAGACTAATGCCTCAGGAAGAATCAGGCTCAAATCTTTTATACTTCCATTAGCTTTTCATCAGTTAGAGGAGAAATGTCGTTCAGGATGAGGTTGCCTAGTGCAGACTACTTTGCAGATCTTATGAAAGCTATACATGCTGTTGTAGATGAGGGGACATTCAAGATAACTGAAGAAGGTATGAGATTGATAGCTATGGATCCAGCTCACATCTCTCTAGTAGACTTCGAGCTAAGTAGTTCTGCTGCAGAAGAGTATGAGTGTGGTGGAGAGCTCCAGATGACTCTCAGCATATCTGAGATGATGAAGTTTCTGAAGAGGATCAAGAAAGGTGAATCTCTAACAGTGATCTACGATGACCAGGCCAGAAAGCTGAGCCTGATACTCGTTGATGCAACTGGATCTAGAGAGAGAACATTCACATTAAACACTCTCGAAACTGTTGAAGCGAGAAGCACTACTCCTAAGCTATCTTTCGATGCGAAAGCTAGACTGAACGTTGATGCAGTACTAGACGCTATAAAAGATAGTGATGTCGTAAGCGACTACGTAAAGATAACTATCAATCCAGATGAAGTAGTGTTCCTAGCTAAGGGAGAGCTTGGAACAATCCAAACAAAGTTCAGTAAGATGGGTGCAGCAGTCTACGAGATAGAAACAGACACAGAAGTATGGGCGCACTTCAGCATCAACTACCTAGAAAAGATAGTTAAAGCTGGAAGCGAGCTCTCAGAAGAAGTAATCATGAACCTATCAACAAACAAACCCATAAAACTCGGGTTCCCAATACCTTCAGGAAAATTAGAATACCTCATAGCACCAAGAATAGAAGGTACATAGAATTAGACTAAAGCATTTCTTAAACTACGACATAGATGTTGTTCTACAAGACGGGGAACAACACTAGTTATAAACTTACTATACTTCTGAAAAATTCTCGACCTGTTCAGCAAGCATTATAGTTAAATATTGTTTCCTCCACCATGATTTGAGGAATATTGGAGAGAGACTTAAAATCAAGAATTCTTGAACTCGTAGAAGTTGAGTTTAAACAAATCGAAGAGAAAGTTACATCTACCGTTGAAGAAAAACTGAGTGAATTGAAGAATGAGATCAAGATGATTGTAGAAGAAATCTTAAGAGAACGATAGGAGTCTTGCTATTAATACAATTCCTATTACTGTGGTTTAGTGAATGTTAATTTTTCTAGGACTATGTATGGTGCATAGACTGGTGTCTCGACTTCCCACCACTTAATCCAGTACTTCTCTCTACTTATTTCTCTAATCCCCTTAAGTATATTGAGCATGTTATCACTTATTCTTAATCCTTTAACCGGATACTCTATGCTTCCATTCTTTATTCTGAACATTCCATCTCTAGGTAGTGTGGAGAAGTCTCCTGTTCTATAGTTTTGATATCTTAGATACCAGTTGTTTGTAACGTATATTCCATCGTCTATACTTGCAATAAGATCTTCTAAACTTCTTCCTTCTCCTTCAACTAATAAGTTGAATGGTCTCGGAATGATTAATCCAGCATTAGCAGTACTTTCTACACCAAACTTCTTAGCTGTAGTAGAATTGTGTAGGTAGGTCTCGAGAACACCATCCCTTACTATGACGTTCCTCCTAGTAGGTAGCCCCTCATCATCGAAAGGCTCTGTCCCAACAACTCTAGGAATAGTTGGATCATCTACCAACGTAAATATCTTAGAAGCAACTTGCTCTCCAATCTTATCTGCTAGAAAAGATAATCCTGCATCAACATAGAAAGCTGAAGCCGAGTTCCCTACATGTTCAATAAAGTTTGCGGAGATCATAGGTCCGAGAAGAGCTTCATACGTACCAGGTTCTTCTACCTTAGGATTTATTGAGAGTTTCGCTATTTCTCCAGCTTTTCTTCCAGCTGCCTCTGGATCAAAATCTTTCCTATCAGCAGCTATTGAAACAAAATGTCCAGTTGCGTCTTCTGATGCGAATGCTCTTATAGACAACTCTATATCTTGGTAATATGATTCACTTTCAACTCCACTACTAGTCTTAATCATTCTCCTACCTTTAGAGCAAGTCAATATTCCTGCAACTTTTCCTACTTTCTCACTTAAAGCAGCATTTACAGCTGCTTCAACATAATCGACAAGCTTCTCTGGAGACATGTTTATCCTGCCAGGTTTTAATAATTCTGAATTATATGTATATGGTCCTTGAGGTAGTGGAGCGTAAATCTCTGAAGGCTGACTTCTCCTAGCTATTTCTAATGCTTCTCTCACAGCTTTCTTAATAGAATTTGGAGATACATCATTAACTTCTACTATTGCCCGCTTCTCTTTAATAGCAACGTATATCTCAGCCCATTTCTCAACGATTTCTTTAACTATGGTGATCTCATTATTGGAGAACCTTATGATTCTATTTAGCTCGTTGTAAATGTTGATAGCGACGTCGGATGCACCTTGCTCAATAGCCATAGAAATGAATTTGTCAAGTTTCATAATATCAGAATGCTCACTACAAAATAAAAGTATTTTCTCTGTAGAAAAATAAATAACTTTAAAATAAAGAACATGAATTTAGATGATGGAAGGCAGTTTATGTTTTATGTAGAGATAGACACGTTAGTAGGAAGATTGAATTTACGGAGAGAAGAGTTAGTATCTATAAGCATACATGGACCTCAGTCTACACATGTGAAACCGTTCTCTCAAGCTTCTAGATTACTGATTGTTCATAGATCTGGGAAGAGGAGGGTGAGGATTATCGATGTGAACCTAGAGAATAGGAAGACTTCATCTATAATCATAGATGAATCATCATTTAGAGAAGATTGTGTAGAAGAAGCTTTAGGCGGATTTGCATCTCATCTAATCATCTTCCCCTACACTCCACTACTTGGAGAAGAATTCTTAAGAGAGATGGAGAACAACTACATAAAACATGTTGTATTAGAATCTCTGAGAAATCTTATCATAAACTATAGACTCTCATCCACATTCATAATCTTAACACCAGAGTACATCCTATATGATAAACTTAAGAGACTTAGCGTAATGTACCCATTATGTAGACCCATCATAAGAAGTCTAGATAAATCTGACATAGAACATGTCTTAAAGAAGATCAGGAATGTTTTAGATATGATGGTTTCAGAAGATTTACTTAAGAATGATAAAGGAGGTTATGTTCCTTCTGAGAGATTGGTAGAACAAGTATTAAAGAACGTTTCTCCATTAAAAGGTGTAGAAGATCTTGAACACATATTCAGATTATACGTTCTCGGAGGTCGTACATCATCTCTAGACTTTGTAAGAAATATACGTATAGGCAGATTTATCTTCGACGTACCTAAACTACCAGACCCTGAAGATTTTCTATACGCAAAAACCAATATAGGAATTCAGCCTATGTCTACGAGACTGAGTATAATAGAGTTTATTAGAGATAAGTTTAACGTTGATCGTGAAAAAATAAATGTTAAGAGATTCGGCGGCATTCTTAATGCTACTTACTTGGTAGAGTTCTATAAAGATAATGAGAAAGAGAGAATTTTTGCGAAGAAGTATCTTAATTGGTCTGATTTTAAGTGGGTTGTAGCATGGTTGTGGACTCTCGGTGTTAAAAACTTCTCCGTACTCGCAACTACGAGAATGAGCAACGAAATATACTTTATCAATAAGTTAGCTGAACTAGGCTTCAATACAGCTGAGATACTCTACGTAGATTGGAAAGAGAAAATAATATTGCAGAAATTCATTGAAGGTGAAAACACAGTACAGTTAATGAAGAGTAAAGGTTTCCAGAATGTTGGTGAGATCGCTGAAGTTCTTGGTAGATTGTTAGCTAATCTCCACTCAAAAGATGTAACCATAGGAGATTGTAACCCATTCAGCTTCATCTTTACGAAAAGTGGAGAAGTATATTTAACAGACCTAGAGCAATGTTCTTTTAAAGGATTAAAATCCTGGGATCTCACAGAACTCATCTTCTACACGATACGTTATCTCCCACCAGACAAGATTGAAGAATTCTCTAGAACACTTACAAAGTCATACATTGAAGAAGGCGGAGATATAGAAGATGTTAAAGAATCTATACAGCAGAAGTATACTCGCTTACTTCTACCTCTTACACCACTATGGATTCAGTCTAAAGCAGTTCAAGCAATACAGGAAATTGTTGCATAGAGATTATAAGAACAGATGGGATTTCCAATCAATTCTAGCTACTTACATTTAATGGATTGTTATTTTAGTAGCTTTATGTATTCTATGCCAGCTGCATCGAAAGATCCTATGAGGAAGCTGTAGAACTTCCTCCCACTCTTAATCTCTCTTACTTCCTCTAGCTTACCATAAACTTCTACATATTCTCCTGGACGGAATAATGCTGTGTACATTCCATCATAGCATATAAGTTTCTGAACAAATAATTTCTCAGAACCCATTTCTACGGATCCTCTAACAGTATAGATGGATGGTGTGAATATGGATTCTCTTGAATCTACTATTTCTAAGATGGCTTTCGCAATCCCCACTCTATTATAACAGTATTCTCCATATTCTTCATGTAGTTCTTCTTCACTTCTTATAGCATTTACTGAGAAACGTACTCCACGATATACTCCACGATACTTAATTCTATTAATGATCTTCGAAGGATCTCCACACATTAAATGAGGATATCTATGTAACTTCTTGGATATGCTCTCCAAGTCTATGTATCCTAATTCTTCGATAAGACTAGAAATCTTCCAGAAGTTTTCTCCTCCATACACGACGATATCTATGTCAGATTTTTCATAATGTATGCCTAGAAGTATCGAACCTGTGATGCCGAAATCTTCTAGAGACGTATCTGAGTGCTGACTTAAAATGTGTACAAGTTCTACTGCAACTTCTTCTAATCTATCTTTCTTATCTTTCTCTAAAAGTTTCCTCAACCCCTCCCTACAATTGTAGTATCTCAGTATTTTTGATCTTGGAGTAAAGAACATTTCAGCATTAATCATGTGATCATATATAACATACTCCGATCTACTTTTCTTCAATTCCTCCAGGATTCTTTTAAACTCAACTATACTGTATTCTTTGAAGATTCTTTTGAAACTTTGATTTCCTCTTTTCCATGGTCCTTCTCCGGGAACGTATTTTGGGTATGCGAAGAACCCGTCTGGAGGATGTACTTCACCTACTACGCAGAACATCCAGTTATCCACAGTCTCTAGGTAATCCTTATCCCTAATCTTCTCCACAATATATCTATCCTAGATACCGAGCATTTAGATATTAAACAAGACTACTCACACAGCAGTTTCAACATGTTCTCACCAGATAGATTTTACAATCGTATGTTCAAGTAATTAGATAACACTTAAAAATTAGTGTATCTACAGTATTTTAGATGGTTATCCCTCCAGATGGTTTAGATGATGAAGTTATTAGGAGAATTCTTAGAGAATATAGAGTTGTCGCTGTTGTAGGCATGTCTAAAGACCCTATGAAGCCTGGACACTATGTTCCAAAATTCCTAATGAGGCATGGATATAAGATAATCCCCGTGAACCCCACTATTCAAGAAGTGCTTGGATTGAAATCTTATGAAAGTCTTCTAGATGTTCCTGAAGAAGTAGATATAGTAGATGTTTTCAGGAGACCTGAACATACAGTAGAGGTAGCTGAACAAGCAGTTAAAAAGAAGGCCAAGGTTCTATGGTTACAGGAAGGAATATACAATCCTGAAGCTGTTGAGATAGCTAGAAAGGGTGGACTCGTAGTTATATGGAATAGGTGTATTATGAAAGAGCATAATAGACTCTTCGGGAGTAAGCCTCACATATCTATGGATAGACTCTAAACTATGTAGATCTCATCTCTTACAGGGTTTACTGCATCTAGATTCAGCTCACTTCTACAATATCTGGCCAGCTCCTCTGTACTAGCAGGCTCACCATGAATTGTAAACACCTTTGTCCCAGCATTAAACCTCTTTAAATATTCATGTAGCTGTGTTCTCCCTGAGTGGGAGCTGAATCTAAACTGGTCTACCTGAGCTTTAACTTTCATATCAAGTCCATCTGCTACAAGTCTTTTCTCATTTAGTAGTATTGCTCCCGGTGTATCTGGAAGCTGGAAGCTCACCAAGAATATCGCCGATCTTTCATCCTCAGCTAGCTCTCTCGCATAAACTACTGCGGGACCGCCTTTCAGCATCCCCGCAGGACTTATAATTACCGATGGTGTGCTTAATGCTTGAGTTCTCTTCTTTCTACTGGTAACTTTAGTTACATGTTTTGCAGCTTGATAGAGTAACTGTTTGCCGTGAACGTATTCCTCCATTTCGAGATATATGTCAAGTACTTTGATCGCCATACCGTCAATGTAAACTGGCTCTCTAAAATTGTATGCTTCAAGTACACACATGATCTCTTGTGCTCTAGCTACGGAGAATGCTGGTACTAGAACTCTTCCACCATTCTCTACTGTTTCTCTAACTCTTGATACGAATTCTCTTTCTAAGCTTCTTCTCTCTGGATGATCTTCTAGAGCGTATGTAGACTCTATTACAACAACATCTACATCTCTAGGTCCAGGTTCAGCTCCACGTAGAAGCCTAGTCTTTATTGTTGAGAAATCTCCCGTATAGAGTAATGTCTTATCACCGTTGACGAGTATCTGTGCGCTTCCAGGAATATGTCCTGCATCTATGAACGTTATCTCTACATCCTTGATTCTCACTGTTTCTCCATACGCCACTCTTTTACCTTTCTTAAGAAGTTCCTTCACTTCAAGAACTTCATATGGGAGATAGTATCCTGAGAGTTTGATGAAGTCTCTTAACAGTATGTCTCCAACCCTGTATGCCATTTCTGTAGCGTATACGTCTAGATTGTTACTTAACATGAATATTGGTGTTGCACCTATATGGTCTAGATGCGGATGTGTTAAGATGACAGCATCTACGTCTCTGGGAGCGATATGCGATGGGAAGAGTGGTTCTGGTTCTTCAGGTTTAACACCGTAATCTAACAGTATTCTAGCTCCGCCAGTCTTAACTAGTATCGCTGATCTACCTACTTCCTGCGTTCCTCCAAGAAATCTTATCTCGAAGATACGACACCTCCAACTTCTTTTCTAACATCAAACCTTAAAATCATAAAGATAAATATTTTCTATTGACTACATTTAACTCTCTCTATCTATATAGAGTACCTCAACCTTTACTCCAACCTCTCTTAACTTCTCCTCAATTTTCTTAGCCGCCTCCCTTATATAGACCCCCCTTCCTTCAAGCAACAGTATATTTCTGTACCTTGATTCTCTAATCTGCTGTACCACAGTTTCCACAACATCTTCTTCACATGATAAATGTTTGGGGAATTCTGTCTGGGCGAAGGGGTACGTGTACCTCAATTCTAATGGAAGTAAGCCGTAAGGTCCACCATAAAGTAATATGTCAACTTCTTTAACTCCATGTTTAGATAATAGTTCTTCAAGCCTACGTTTACTAATATTAAGGTTTATGGGTAGTAGTAATGCATATTCTACTTCTCTATTCTTAAAGAAGTTTTCTAGAAGTTTTCTTCTGGCCCTCCTAACTTCAGGTCTCTTAAGACTAAGATCATCGTAGATATTTATTCCACGTCTAGAGTATAGGGGAGTGTGATGTTCCATAACTTCGACGATATCTTTCCTCAAGACTACTTCTCTAAATGCTTGATATAAGCTTGGATGACTTCTAGCTTTAATCTCTAGCAACTCTACTAGTCTACCATCTTTAATCGCTTGCTTAATCTCAGCAACTTCTCTAAAACAAACATATAGATTATGTTTTGCAATTAACTCTACTCTCTCTTTTCTCGGTAATTTCTTTAATTCTTCGATAGTGATGTTGGAACAGATTGGACACTCGCATACGAGGTAATCAAGCCTATCTAATCTTATTGTTCCTGTCCCAGTCATATATCTATCATCTTCAGCGTATAGATAGTAGCTAGCAGAATCAAATGTATCTACTCCTAGAGCTACAGCGAAAGCAAACATCATTGGATGACCTGCACCAAAAAGGTGAAGGGGTTTATCGTAACCCAAAGTAGACTTAGCTGTAAACAACACTTCAAACAACTTACTAAACCTGTAGCTCTCCATCAAGGGTGTAGGGCTGCCTAGAGCATACATATCGAAACCCATCTCTCTAACCTTTTCTGCACAGAATCTAACTAAATCTAGGTGGACACCTCCCTGAACAGTCCCAACCCATAAAGCATGTTTCTCAGATCTTTCAGCTAATATTCTAATGGTGGTCTCGAGATTTCTTAAAGTCTTTTCTACAGATTCTACTGCTTGTTCTCTACTGCTTAGGCCTGTAGGAATATCCAGTGGGACAGCTATATCTGTCTTGATAGCTTCTTCAAAGACTGCGATATCTTCTGGTCCTACATCAACTTCACCATACTCCAGTATCTGGTATCCACCACTATCAGTCATTACAACACCATTAAACTCTAAGATGCCGTGAACAGTTTTTTCAAGAACCTCGTTTCTAAGCCTCTTGTAAAGTATATACGCATTCGTTATAACAATCTCTGCTCTAAGATTCTCCGCAATCCAGCTTGCAGGAATATCTTGACGAATAGGATTAATCACAGGAAGAAAAGCAGGAGTCTCAACAACCTTCCCACTCCTAGTTCTCAACCTCCCAATCCTACCAAGAAGATCTTCAACAACTACCTCAAACAACCCAACAAAACAACGCACTACCAAAAAATAAAACCTACATCCAACCCAGATAAAAACATCTACTCTAACTAGAAAACAACAAGAAATTATAGAAAGAAGAGAAATTAGGGAAATAATGTAATGATAGTGTATATATTGCTCCGGCCGGGATTTGAACCCGGGTCTCGGGCTCGATTGACCTAACCCTTCAAGGGTATGAGGCCCGCATACTTGGCCGGGCTATATTCGGCGCCTTCTTTCTCGGAGGCTCTACCGGAGCATCTTTCACTAGACCGGAGCATATACAACATGTTCTCGGCTTTATAAAAATTATTCGTTTCTAAGTATATATAGTTCGATTCATGGAGATTTAGAAATGAATTCTTTGGAAAAGTTACCAACTCTGCTTCTTAACATATGTTATGTGTATGTTTTTCATAGATAGATGGTTTACTATTTCGTGGAGCTCATGTTTAATCTTTTCTCTATCTGGTTCTACTTCTATTAATGCTATTGGTTTGAAGAGCTGGAGATTTGGATCTTTCAAGATGTGTCCTGTACATACGCATACTACTGTATCGTTTTTATCTAATTCTCCTATCTCGACTTTCTTTTTTACACCCGCAATGGAAGCTGCTGAAGCTGGTTCAACACCTAGACCTTCAAGTCTAGCTATCGCTGTTTGTGCTTCAAGAATTTCCTGGTCAGACACAATCTCTACATCTCCACCTGATTCTCTTATAGCTTTCAAAGCTTTCTTCCAGTTTACAGGTCTACCTATTCTTATCGCTGAAGCTATTGTTCTAGGATTATCTATTGGGTTAAGTTGTTCTCCATGTTCTTTAACTAGCTTTGCGAAAGGTGCAGCTCCTTCTGCTTGTACGCCAAGCATTCTAGGTAAGTTTCTCAGTAGACCTAGTTCAGCCAGCTCTTTAAATCCTTTCCATATAGCTGCGATATTTCCACAATTCCCGACGGGGACAGAGATTATACACTCTCCCCCAATTTCTTCAGCTAACTCGTATCCCAGAGTCTTCTGTCCCTCGATCCTCCAAGCATTTACAGAATTCAGTACATAGAAACCAAGTTCTTCTGATACTTGGAAGACAATCTTTAATGCTTGATCAAACGATCCCTTGATCTTTACGAGTATAGCTCCATAAGCTATTGCTTGGAATATTTTCCCTACTGCAGCATCTTCAGGTATAACTGTTATACATGGTAGACTTGCTCTAGCAGCGTATGCGGCGAGAGATGCAGCTGTGTTTCCGGTGGATGCGCAGATAACACCTTTAACCTTTAATTCAACAGCTTTCGTTACGGCCACAGTCATTCCACGATCTTTAAAACTTCCTGAAGGATTCGTTCCTTCAAATTTAATGTAAAGCTTCTCTAACCCAACCCACTCATTTAAACGTTTACATTCAATTAATGGTGTTCCACCTTCATTTAATGAAACACGTCTATTATAGTCTACTGGAATTAATTCTCTGTATCTCCAAACTCCACGTGATCTATCTTTAAAGATACTCCAACTATTGATATTCAGTATATCTAGATTTAAGATTACTTCAAGTAAATCTCCACACTTACTGCAGACATAACCTCGATAATCTAAAGAATATGTTTCTCCACAGTTAATACATCTTATCCAAGCCGAATCTTCTATCAAGCTCGTCGAAAATATGGTGTACCAGTATTTAAGATTAGTAATATTGTTATTAACCGAGAATTAAGATTTACATTGCACTTTTTCCAAATTCACTGTCCAGTGTTTAGAACGTTCTATCAAAATGTTGGAAATATTTATCAGTAGATCTATATATTATGTATGATGAATAGGGTGAACGCAACTTTCTGGACATCCGTATCAACTCTAGTTTTAGTAGGAGTCTTGCTAGCAGTATTCATTACGAGTCCAGCAGCTATTCAGCAGACATCTGAAAACAAGAATACTACATTGAATGCCACTAAAGGTAATGTAAAAACTATCCTTTCAATAACAGGAGTAGGATCAATAAAATACTTTCCAGATACTTTTATAATATCGTTTACAGCTATTGGTCAAGGAAATACAGCGGAAGAAGCTCTCAGATTATGTAGTATGAAGCTTGGTAGAACTGTGGAGGCATTAAAGAATAATGGGGTCTCTGAGAAAGATATGGAAACTACGACTATAAACCTCTACCCACTATACGATTGGGAGTCTAAACCTCCTAAGATAATTGGATACGAGGCAAGTTATGGTTTAAATGTAAAAACAAATTCTATCGAATTAGCTGGCAAGCTCATTGATGTTGCAGTGAATGTGGGTATAGAGAGAGTTGGTGGAATCTTTTTCACTACCTCAAAAGAAGTATTAGAAAGTTTAAGGAATGAAGCTATTAAACTAGCTTTAAGAGATGCTGAAATAAAAGCCAACCTCATAGCTGAATCTTTAAATCTGAAGATCTCTGGTATACAATCTATACAAGTCTCTGTATCTGAACCACCAATACGGATACAACCTGCCTATAAGGAAACATACACCCTATCTATTCCAATATATCTACCAGAGGAAGAATACACTGCAACAGTATCAGTAACCTACGAAATGGAACCGAAAACCTAGTAACACAATCTTCTCTTCTTTTTTGTTTATATCATCTTTTTAAAGCTTAAAAAGGAGAAGAATATCTAATTTCATTAATTGGCGTGTTACCATCAAGATATGGTAGGTTGATGGCTTTCAGCGATCCAGATGTTAGGGAAAGATTACGGGGTGGTGTAAATAAGGCAGCTGTAGTAATCTTCTATGTTCCAAGTTACGAAGATGCTGAGATTTTATTCGTTGTTAGAAGTATTCGTGAAGATGATAGATGGTCTGGACAAGTAGCTTTTCCAGGAGGTATGTGGAAGCCCATAGACAGAGATCTTTACGATACTGCTGTAAGAGAATTAATGGAAGAAGTCAGCATAGAACTTGAAAAATATGCTAATAAAATAAGTGTGCTCAGAATATTCAATCCAAGTAATATGCCTGAGCTGAAAGTAACACCTATCCTAGTTCAAGCCTCATCTAAGCCAGCTATAAGACTTTCAGAAGAACTTTCTGCATATTTCTGGGCTTCTCTAAAAAACTTAGAGAAGACTGAAATAGAGATCGAGCTTCAGGATAAAATTAAGAAGAAGGTTCTAGCTTTTAGAAGCGATAAATGGGTTATCTGGGGTATGACTGCAAGAATACTTGAAGAAGCAATACCGATAATTTCTAGAAACCTGTAATCTCTAAGTAAGATTCTAGATAATCTTCTGGATATCTCAAAATACTTCTAGAATCAAAATATTATTATCCAGTTCTGGCAATATTATACTGGAAGTGCATGGGAAGATGATGAACATACTCAAACTACTCCTCATAATAACAGAATTAGCCGCTATCCTAGCTTTAATAATAGTAGGTTTTTTCCTTTGAGAAGGTCTTGTACACTATAACTATTATACTCACTAAGCTCAGAACAATAAAAACTAGAAATATCTGTCCAAGAGTTATATGTATGATGCCTATTTCTATCTCCGGTATAGTTACTTCTAGATCTGTTTTTGGAGAATGAATCTTGACAATTATGGTATCTCTAGTTATGAGTAGTATGGAGGGCATATTTACTGGAACATAGAGGAAGGGAGTCTTCACGACGGCATCATGTATCTTAACACCATCTATTATCAAAGAGATATTAACATCTTCAATATCTTTTTTTGAGAGATCGTGAATACTGATTTTTATTTTCTTTAAGCTTGTCGGTATTAAGCACTCTTTACTCGGCTCTACAATAGGTTCTAAAGATACGTCAACACCATTCCATAAGATTTCTTCTACACGCCAAAACCCTTCTTCAATCCATAGAGGTGTCCCCCTCCAGACTACTCTATCATGAGTCCTCATGTTTACTATAACCATCTGGTCAGGATTTTTTTCAAGTATATCTCCATCTATAGTTAAGAATACTGGAGCTAATTTGTACTCGTATGTATATATAGATTCTAGAGTAAGTGGACTACACACTTCTACAACTCCACCAACTATCTCTCCAGAGATTTTATCTTGTAAACCATCAATTCTTAAACGTTTGTTTTCCGAAATCTCCAAATATCTCTTCAAATCTAGATTAAGTACACCGCATTCTTCAACCCAGTATACATTCTTCTCTAAACCTGCTAAATCAACTTCAACTTTATATGATCTTCTCCAAGATGCTTCTATACTTTTCGGAGAATTAGCAGTGAATTCTTCTCGAGTATTTTTAGAAGAGATATCTCCTCTCCACGTATCGAAGATCAGCATCGTACCATTTTCTAACACAATCTCAGGTGTAATCATCTCGATAACTACCTTCTCCCCCTCTCTATACCATCCACCTCCTTTAACGACACCTATGTTGGAAGAGACATTAACAAAATACGTTTTAGAATAAATTGCAGAAAGTTCTGTATCTTTATCAAGGTATAGGATTCTAGATTCTTCTCTCCATCCATCAATCCATCCATCTAAAACATATTTTATCTTATTATCTATGGAGAATTCTTTTTGGAGTGTTATGTTGTAGACACCTTCCGATAGTTCCAAGGAGAGAAGACCGTTTACATCTGTTTTCATCTCCGTATTGTTTATCCATACAGAGATAAATGGTACTGCAGAAATCTTAATTAAATATTTTTTAAAACCAAATCTTAAATCTAAGATGTAATTATCATTCTCCTTCTTTTCCAACCATACTTCTAACCCTATTCTTTCATCTCTAAATACTTCATTAATAGAGTATGCAGCTCTTCTAAGATCTCTTGTAGGAGGTGGGATAACTCTTACTATTCCTTCACCAGACTTTCTACTCTCATTTACGAGTAGTGCTATCAATCCTTCACTAGGAAGATAACTGTCAAAGTCTACTTTCTCCCTAATCTCAAATAGATAATAGACTACGTCATCCTCAATAGGGATTTTTAAAATTTTTACACCTTCTTCTAAATGTAGAGGTTTTAGGACAACCTTGCCAGACCACTTCTTCTCCATGATTGTCACTATTTCTTCGTTAGTTATCCATCCAAGCTTGATCTTACTCCAACTAGTTAAACCAGTCGGCTTACTTCCAGGTTTTGTTAAGGGTCCAGCCCATGATCCACTGGCCATCAAATCCCATACATCTACAAAGATATCTGAACTTCCTCTAGAATTCTTATCATATAGATCTGGAAGACCTAGAAGATGACCAAATTCATGAAGCCATATACCTACAGGATCCATTCTAGATACAACCGAAATAATTGTGATTATTTTTTCTTCTGTAGAGATGGGGCCGCACCCTACTGTCATAGACCATATGTCTTCAAGGTTACCTGTAGATGCCTGATCTAATCCTGAATGCATTATCATAATGTAGTCGTATTTTGAGAAATCTAGAATTCTGTCAGCTTCTCTTAAAGCTTCGTAAATCATTACACATATATTGTCGTCTGTATCAACTACGTCTACACCATAGTATCTAATGGGGTGCATCAATCTTATCCAGACGTCAAGGACTTCTAAATCTACATCTAGCTTACCATAACTCATTTTTCTCCAGTAATCTTTAAACACATTATAGATTTCTTCAACATACTTTTTCGGAGATTCCTCAATTCTGAGATTTGGAAAATCTACCGGGATAACGATCACCCTAACTTTTCCTTCAACTGCTCCTACTTCAAGTAATATAACCGTAGATAAGATTAAGATTAAAGAGATCACTAGTAAAACTGTTTGCAGTCGAAGCTTCATCAAACTATTGAACATCTTTAGAAGATAAAAATTCTACATTCATAATTCTTTTAGTCTATGAAAGCAAATTATTATTAGGTGGTTTTTAACATCTCCTAGGGGAGAAATTGGTGTTAAAGTATTATTCTACTGGAAAAGAAGAGAAAGAGAAGTATGGTAGAGAAGCTTTTGAAAAAGTTTTAAGACTTTTAGAAGAACATCATAAATGGTTTTCTGAATCTATACCGCTTATTGCTAGTGAGAATATTCCTAGTCCGGCTGTTAGAGAAGCTCTAGCAAGTGATTTCGGTAATAGGTATGCTGAAGGATGGCCGGGTGAAAGACTCTACGCTGGATGCAGGTATATAGATCAAGTAGAACTACTGGCGATAGAGCTTGGAAAGAAGGTTTATGATGCAGAATTTGTAGATGTACGTCCAATTTCTGGAGTAATGGCGAACTTAGCCACATACATAGCGTTTGCAAATCCAGGAGATTTAATGATTGCTCTGGCAGTACCTCACGGTGGGCACATAAGTCACGGTAAGCTCAAATGGGGTGGAACAGCAGGAGTTGTTAGACATCTAGATGTTGAGAGATATGAATTCGATGAAGAGAACTTCCAGATAGATATAGATGGCACTAGGAAACGATTGAAGAAACTAGAAGAGGAAGGTAAGAAGCCTAGTATCTTCATGCTTGGTGCAAGTGTCTTCCTTTTCCCTCATCCAGTTAAAGAGATAGCTGAGATAGCTAAAGAATACGGTGCGAAAGTTGTTTATGACGCTGCTCACGTAGCTGGACTAATAGCTGGAAAAATATTCCAGGATCCTCTAAGGGAAGGAGCTGACGCCGTAACTATGAGTACTCATAAAACACTGGCAGGGCCACAACATGGAATGTTGCTTTCATGGAATAAGTATGCAGAAGATTTTAAGAAGATTGTATTTCCTGGGCTCCACTCAAACCATCACCTCCACGCTGTCGCTGGTGTAGCCATAGCCTTAGCTGAAGCATATGTTTTCTATGAAGATTATGCTCGCCAGATCGTTAAGAATGCTAAAGCATTAGCGAGAGCTCTTCATGAAAGAGGAATAGAAGTACTCTATGAACATAGAGGGTATACAGAATCCCATACAATAATAGCAGATGTAAGTAAGTATATGGATGGCATGAAGGCTGAAAAGAAGCTTGAAGAAGCAAACATAATCTTGAATAGAAATCTAATACCAAAAGATTATAGGTTAAAGACAGACTACAGAACTCCTAGTGGTATAAGAATGGGTTCACAGGAAGTAACTAGGCTAGGTATGAAGGAAGGAGAAATGGAAGAAATAGCAGAATTCATAAAAATGGTGCTGGTAGATGGTAGAGATTCTAAAGAAGTAGCTGTGAAGGTTAGGGAGTTTAGAAAAGAATTCCAGAAAGTACACTATGCTTTTAGTTCACAAACAGAAGCATACGAATACATAAAGATAAGATAAATTCAAAACCTTAGGAAGATAATCTTTCTAAGAAATTCCAGAGGCTCAGAATCTGCTCTAGAATAATTCTAACCTAGATTTTAAGCTCTATATATGGTAATGTTTTTTATCTATCTTAAACAATCTTCTCTATAGGCTGATTGACTTGGCTCTGGTTAAGGTTGGTCTAATTGGGAAGACGAATACGGGTAAGACTACTTTCTTTAATGCTGCAACATTGGGTGCGGCTGAAGTATCAACATATCCTTTTACTACAAAGCAGCCAAATTATGGGACAGCTCATGTAACTTCTCTCTGCGTATGCCGTGAATTTGGTGTAAGAGATAATCCGAGAAACTCGAAATGTGTTGAGGGCTGGAGATATATACCGATAGAAATAATCGATCTACCAGGTTTAATTAAAGGAGCATGGGCAGGTAAGGGGCTGGGAAACCAGTTTCTCTCCGTAGCTTCTCAATCAGACGTACTACTACACGTTGTAGATATAAGTGGTAGTGTAGATGAAGAAGGTAAACTTACAGAACCAGGTACAGGAAACCCTATCGCAGACTACTATGATATAGAAGAAGAGTTAGTAATGTGGTTTATGAAGTTGTTGGAGAGAAATGAAGATAAGATAGTTAAAAGCTTGAAGCAAGGTGTATCTCTACCTCAGGCTATGGCTGAGATTCTGAAAGGTATAAAGATATCAGAACAACATATCTCAATAGCATTACGACAGAGCAACTTAATGAATAAAGACTTCGAGAACTGGACTCCTCTAGATGATAAGAAATTCGCACAAGCCTTAAGAGAGGTTTCAAAACCAACAATAATAATCGCTAATAAGATAGATTTAGATACAGCTCCAGAGAATTTCGAGAAACTTAGAGATCAGCTTCCAGATAAGATAGTTGTACCATGTAGTGCAGAAGCAGAATTATCTCTCAGGAGAGCGGAACAGAAAGGATTGATAAAGTATATTCCAGGTCAAGAAACTTTTGAGATAATCAAGATGGAGGGATTGACGGAGAAGCAGAAATGGGCTCTAGATTTCATAGCAAAGAGAGTGTTAGGACAATATATGAGGACTGGCGTGCAGTTTGCGTTAAACGTAGCGATATTCAAGCTACTGAAGATGAATGCTGTTTACCCTGTTTATGATCCACAAAAACTTTCAGATAAACATGGAAACATACTTCCAGACGTCTTACTGATGCCAGATGGGTCGACAGTTGAAGATCTAGCAAAAGAAATACATACAGAATTAGCGAAAGGCTTAATGTACGCTATTGATGCTAGAACAGGCTTAAGACTACCAGTAAACTATAAATTAAAAGATAGAGACGTACTCTCCATATATTCAGCAACAAGGAGAAAGTAAATAACACCGATTCTCTATAAACAATTCTTTCTCCCTCTTTACCATGTAATCCTTAAATTTTCTATAAAATTTCTACATGAGTGATGTCTAAGGTCTTTGAGAAAGCTTTAGAATACGTTAAGAATGAGATTTCATCTAATAAGTCTAAGAAGACTCTTCTTCAAATCGAGTTTCCAGAATTCCGGGATGGTGATTTCATAGTAAATTTATACATAGACGGAGATCCCCCCTTATTGGGCAGAGTGCTTGATAGGGATATAATTGAGTTTACACCTAAAATTGTTAGACATATTTTTAGGTTTGGTCTCCTACATGGCTGCACGATCCACCGAATAGGTCAGGAATTCTACTATGTACGTGATGGAAAGATTGTAGCAGTAATTGGTAGAAGACATTACGCAGCTTCAGAACCAAAATTGTTTGAAGAGATAAGTAGAGAGATATACGGGATAGGGGGAGAAAGAATAATAGATATAGATAAACCTCTAGGATGGAGTAAAGCACTCAAGATGATAACCAAACTCTAAATCCTATGAAACTATCAATATTTCTTGGAAATATTCTTACTTTAAACTAGACTACTTTCATCGCAATATTACGTCGAGTCTTGTGGAAATTTGATGTAGGTTTTGTTAGTTAGCTATATTTTTATTAGTTGTGTTGCTGTGCTGGCTATTATCTTTGTTATTGGATAGTTTAGGAATCCCAGTATGATTACTAGTATGATTAATATGCTCATGGGTACAGCCATGTTTATTGGAGCATCATGTACCTTTGTAAGGTCATGTCTTGGTTTAAGGAAGAAGATTGCTCTAATCATTCTTAGATAGTATCCTGCTGTTATAGCTGTATTTGCTATTGCTATAGCTGTGTAAAGTGTTAGACCAGACTCCATGCCTCCTCCAAATATCATCCACTCACTTGCAAACCCTCCTAAAGGTGGTGTTCCAGCTATTGAGAGTCCTCCCAAAAGCATAGCCATAGCTGTTAAAGGCATTCTAGAAGCTAATCCACCAAGCTTATTCAGATCTCTCTCGTTCAATACATGAATTAGCACACCTGAACACATGAAGAGTAAACCTTTAGCAAATCCATGATTTAGTACATGGAATAGTCCTCCAGACACTCCTGTAGGGTTTAATGTTATTAGACCGAACAATATGTACCCCATCTGGCTTATACTACTGTATGCTAGTAGTCTTTTAACATCTGTCTGTACTAGCGCCATGAACCCTCCCCACAGCATGCTTAGAAGCGATAATATGGCAAGCATATCTACCATCGACTGTAGTGGCTGGTAGAAGAGTCCTAAGAGTATTCTCGCTACAACGTAGGCTCCTGTCTTTATCATTACCCCGCTTAGTAGTACGCTTATCGGCGTAGGTGCTTCAGCGTGAGCATCAGGCAACCAGGTGTGGAACGGGAAGATAGCCATCTTAACAGCAGCACCTATAAAGATTAGTGAAGCTATGTAGATATTCTCAGCTCTATCTGTTATTAGAGTTGATAGTTGTGATATCTCTAAACTTCCATAGAGAACGTACATCCAGATTATTCCAAGTAACATCACTAGAGCACCAGCATGTGTAAATACGAAATACTTGAAACCTATAATTCTCGGTCTTCCTGTACCCCAGTACGCTATCAAGAAGTAGCTTGGGATGAGCATCAGCTCCCAGAATATGTAGAGTAAGAACAGGTTTGTAGCGAGAACAACCCCAACCATCCCAGCATTAAACATTAGTAGTAGAGCCATGTAAGCTGGATAGCCATGTTCATGCTCCATATACTTTGTTGAGTATATCGTTGAGAGGAAGCCCATTAAAGTTATTAAGAGCAAGAACGGGTAACTGAGGGAATCGAGTAGAAAACCTAGCTTAAGCTGGAATGCAGGTATCCAGTAATATTCTTCATATATAGATACGCCTGAGTATATGTCGTTGAATAATAGTATTGTTATTATAAATGGTATCGAAGATGCTGCAACTGCTACAGCATCCACCGACTTCTTGTTTCTAGATGTTACTAGGAAGACTATTGGAGCAAAGATTAACTGTATAAATATGGCGATGCTGAGAAGAGAGCTTAGAGAATAGTAGATCATTCTACATCAACCCCCAGAAGATCGCTAAGAGTATTAATAGTAAGATCGCTATGCCTATCATTAAACCACTAACATTTATGTTACTACTACCTGTCTGTATATTTCTCGCTATGTTTACAAATCCCTTCACGCCGTCCGCAACTAAGTAGTTAAATCTATCTATGCCTCCATCTTCAACCCACTTCCTCAAGACAGCAGTGAAGCCGACGAAACCATCTACAATCTTATAATAGAATGCATCAACATAGTATCTATTTACGAGTATACGGTGAATGGTTTTTCCTAAACCACCTTCTCTAAACTTTTCTGGAGGTATTTTCTGAGAGAAATAGACTAGGTAGACTATTAATGCTCCAGTTAAGATTACTCCTGCAGATGTTAAAAGTGTTTCAAGGCTTGTTGAATGCTTCAGGTGTAGTCCGAAGAAGTCTATAAAACTGTGTGTAAGTTCAGAATATATTCCAGATAAAGTTGCACCTATAGCTAAGACTATAAGTGGTATCGTCATGACTGGTGGAGATTCGTGTACATGATGGCTTCCATGTTCAGAATGTTCTACGTGGAATCTAGGTGAGCCCAAGAATATCTTGTATATCCACCTCATTATGTAAATGAATGTAAGTACTGAAGTAAGTGTTATAAGTATGTATATGGCAATATGTCCTGATTCTAGTGAAGCTTCTATTATAAGATCCTTACTGAAGAATCCTGAGAATGGTGGGACTCCAGCTAAAGCTAGTGCTCCTACTAATGATGTTGTGAAAGTTATCGGCATATGCTTGGCTAATCCACCCATCTTATCTATATTCGTCGTTCCAACAGCATGCATAACTGAGCCGGCTGCAAGAAAGAGGAGAGCTTTGAAGAGTGAGTGGTTCAGTATGTGGAATGTGCTTGCAGTCCAAGCTAGCTCAGAGGCTAGTCCAAGAGATGCTAGCATGAGTCCAAGCTGGCTGATAGTTGAGTAAGCTACAACTCTCTTTACATCCGTCATCACTAAGCCCATAGTTGCGGCGAAGAAAGCTGTAACCGCACCTATGTAGGCCACTATCTGGTACCACTGAGAAAGCATGAGAGGTGGGAATTCTTCAAAAGGTATAACAGTTAATGTTAAACGTGCTGTAAGATATATTCCAGCTTTAACCATCGTTGCTGCATGGATTAATGCGCTTACAGGTGTAGGTCCTTCCATAGCATCTGGAAGCCATACATGTAACGGTATTTGAGCAGATTTTCCTACAGCTCCTCCGAATATCAATAACAGTATCGTAGTTAACAGTGTTAGATTTATCGTTCCCTCCTTGAATCCATGAGAGAGAGCGTGCGTAACTTCAGAATACTTAAATGTTCCAAACATTGCGTAAATTATCACAACACCTATCAACATCAATACATCACCGATCCTAGTAGTCACGAATGCTTTAATTCCAGCGTGTGCTGCTTCAGGCTTCTTATAATAGAATCCTATCAATGCATATGAGCATAGACCAACTATCTCCCAGAAGATGTAGAGTTGGAGGAAGTTGTCTGCCATTACAAGCCCTGTCATACCTCCGATAAAGAATACCATGAAGAAGTAGTATCTCGGTAAACCTTCTTCATGAGCCATGTAGCCAACTGAGTATAGTATTATCCATGCACCGATAAATGTAGCAATACATGCCATCATAACAGATAGTGGATCTATGAGGACACCTGCTTCCACGAAGCCTCTAGATGTAGGGATCCAGGGAAGAGTCTCAGTCCAAGATTTCCCTCCCCAGACATCTGGTATCATGGAGAGAGCGAAGAGTGATGAGATGAATGTGATCGTGACGGAATATGCTTCACCTACACGTTTACCTAGCTTGAAGAATAATGGGACGAGAGTAGATCCAGCAAGAGGTATAATCCAACATAACCAAGCTGCGTATGGCAACAACTATATCCACCCTCAACCTCAACAAAAATATAATCAACCCTATTTAACTATAAAATCTAAATAAATCTACGCCTATGGATGAGAGCTGAGCTAAAATTTCTAATACTCAACAGCCTTGATTTTTGAAGAATAAATTCTTAGGTTTATGTTTTTATAATGTTCTTCGTTTCTTTTACGTAAATTGAGAGGCAGGGTTTTCTATATTCTCCAGGGAGGTCTCGCAGGATTCTTCTTCGGAACATCCGCCATCTTTATCCGCTATCTTCCCTACATGGATTCTTTCATGATTGGTTTTTACCGTCTTGTAATTGCATCTCTAATACTTACATTTTTTGGAATATTCTTTCTCAGAGAAGATCTTTTGAAAGCTTTTAAGATGGGTGGTTTCAGATTGATTGTTCTGGGATTTGTGATAGGACTCCACTTTGTAACGTATATCGATTCTGTAAAGAATACTACCGTTATGAATGCTACTGTCATCACGAACACCACGCCAATTTTCGCAATAATATTTTCCGTAATCTTCTACAAGCACATTCCAAGCTTAAAGAGTATCATGGGGATAATCTCTTCGACAATAGGTATCATCATAATCTTCTCAACTTCTCTAACATTCACTTCAAATATCTTAGGAGATTTCGAAGCACTACTAGCTGCTATATTCTGGGCAGTATACTTAATTTATGGAAAATCTTTAAGGAGCATAGCTAACCCATTTGCTACGATGATACTCGTCTACGTTTCATCAAGCTTACTGCTCTATGTCTTTGGATTCCTTTTTGGTTCACCTAGATTGTTTACTTTAAGTGAGCTTCCACCGATACTAGGTCTAGCAATACTTCCAACTACTTTAGGTCACACACTCTCATTTAGTTCTCTCAAAGGATTGCAGCCATACCAGACAGCTATACTATCCCTACTAGAACCAATAGTTTCAACAATCCTAGCTATCCCTCTATTCGGAGAAGTACCTACAGCTGTAGCAGTAATAGGGTCAATACTGGTCTTTGCTGGAATATATCTTACCGTAAGTAGTGAGAAGTAATCTTAAAGTGTTAAACTTGTAGTTCTCTAGCATATTTCTTCAATAGAGCATATGTTGCTGCATTGTCTTGTACTGCTAATCCAACACTCTTGAAAATAGTTATTTCTTCAGATGTAGTTCTACCAGGTTTTACTCCTAGTAGAATTTCTCCAAGCTCACCATGTATCTTATCCTTTGAGTATCTTCCCTCTTTTATCGGTATTATTATGTCTCCCGCTTCTGAAAGCGCTGCCTCCATGTTATCTACAACTACTTTAGAATCTATTATCGTCTCTGTATCTAGTTCTCTCATTTCAGGTGTGTAAGCGCCAATAGCATTTATATGTGTTCCAGGTTTAATCCATTCTCTCTTAACAACTGGTTCCCTACTGGTGGTCGCTGTCACTATAATGTCTGCTTCTTCTATAGCTTTTTTAGCTGAATCCGTAACCTCTACTTCTACTCCAATTTTTTCTCTAATTTCTTCACCATATTTCACAGCCTTCTCAACAATCACGTCATATGCGACTATCTTCTGTATATTTCTTACTTCACATACACCTATTGTCTGTGTTCTTGCTTGGTAACCACACCCTATAACTGCAAGCACCTTAGAATCTTTTCTTGAAAGATATTTTGTGGCCACAGCGCTTGCTGCCCCGGTTCTTAGGGCTGTCAAGTATCTTGCCTCGATCAATGCTACTGGTACACCCTTAACAGCGTCTGCAACAATTATTACAGCATGTATAGTTGGGATCCCTCTACCTACATTTTCAGGATAGACTGAGACTATTTTGTTTGTATAAATCTTAAAGTCTTCTATTAGGCATGGCATGGAAAGTATGTCGCCATTATATCTCTCGCTGCTAACTCTACTTCTAAGAGGAGCTTTAACCTTACCCATCGCTAAAAGCTTAAACCCTTCTTCTACAGCTTCTATAACATCCTTCATATCTAGCATCCTTTCAACATCATGATCAGATAGAAACAACATGAGTAGCCCACACCATCCATACCAGAACATTCAGGGTCATAAACATTTAGTAAGAGGAAGGTTAGTAAGAATGTACGGGAATGCTGTCAGAGTTTATGCATAGAATCTCAAGAAGATCTTATGTTATTATGATTATGGTAATTGTGGTTTTGGTTTTCACATCTCAGACCCACGTTATATCTGAAGAAGTGCATAAGATAGAGAATTCATTCAGTAAAGACAAAGTAAACTATGATATAGAATTTCTTCGAGAAAACTATATCTCGAGAAGGCTCTACAAATTATTGTTAGATGTAAGTGTCCCAGAAATCCATGTAGATAATTTATGGAGTGTAAAAGATAATCTAGGTAGAAGTATAGATGGATCGGGGATAGCTGTAGGCATAATCGATACTGGGATAGATTACACCCATCCAGATTTCTACTTCAAAAATGGGTCAACAAAGATTCTAGCAATATGGGATCAAACTGTTAATGGGAAACCTCCAAAGAACTTTAACTATGGATACGAATGTACTAAAGACGATATAGAATCAAGGACATGTCCGACAAATGATATTGTAGGTCATGGCACACATGTAGCATCCATAGCTGCTGGATCCGGTAGAGCTGGACCTTATAGAGGTGTCGCGCCTGGAGCTTCTCTAATAATAGTTAAAAGCGGTGGACCTGCATGTAATGGAACTAGCTGGTATATGAGTGAAGCAGAAATCATAGATGGTTTGATGTATATAGCTGAAAAAGCCCGTGAACTCGGTGTTAGAACTGTGGTAAACTTGAGTCTGGGAACAGATCTAGGTGGACATGACGGTTCCTCGCCACTCGAGTACGTTATCGAGAAGCTTGTAGATGAAGGTATTATAGTAGTCGTAGCAGCAGGAAATTCTGCAGAAGATGATATACATGCAATAGGCTATATAGAAGAAGGAAAGAAGATTGAAGTTAAATGGTTTATACCTCCTGAAACATCTTCTTTTGGATTTTCTTTATGGCTTGATCGGGGAGACATAGTTAAGCTGACATTAAAAACACCCAGTGGAATAAGTGTGAAAAGTCCTACGAGAAATCTGATACTAGATAATCTAACAATATCTATTACGGAAAACATTTATAGAGATTCAGTTGAATGGTTGATTGAGCTTTACTCAAACAGTAGTTTAGAAAGTGGTGTGTGGAGTCTAGAGATAGAATTTCTGAAGAATGTTGGAGAAAAAATCTGGCATGCATGGATAGATAGCGATACATGTTCATATCTCAGTGAAAGAATACTTCCAGGAGAAGGATACATTATCACAAACAATTACACAGTATCTATACCAGCAACTTCTCCGAAAACAATATCTGTAGGTGGATATGTAACAAAGAATACCTGGGTAAACTATAAAGGAGAAGTACTTAACACTAGGTATAATATCGATGAACTACTAGAGTTTAGTGGAAGAGGGCCGACGAGAGATGGACGTGTAAAGCCAGATATAACTGCTCCTGGATCTGTTATCGTAGCTGCGAAACCTACCTCGGAACCATCTTCAATTTCAGACATAAATAGATACTATACGGTTAAGCATGGAACAAGCATGGCTTCACCTCACGTCGCAGGTTTAGTAGCACTCATACTACAGATAAACCCTCACGCTACTTACGAAAATGTTATAAGTATACTTAAGACTTCAGCTCGTTGGAATGAGGATTGGGGTCAGAGACCTAGAAATGATTGGGGTTGGGGTAAAGTAGATGGAAGAATAATCTATTGGTTAAATATTTCGTTCAACATACCTTCAGCCCTCGATGAAATAGAATTTTCAATAGATAATGAAACGATAACAATTAGTGGAAATAAGAATTACAGTACATTTTTCCTGAAGGGTACAAGCCACCAGCTCAGAGTAAGAGATGTGATAGAAATCGGTGAGTATGTAAGATACGTTACGGAAAAGCCTTTCTATGAAATTGTGAATGATAGTAATATTGAAGTAAGATATTTTGCTGAATATTATCTTAAAGTTTTATCGGAACTTGGAGGCGAGGTAGGTAGTGGATGGTATAGACATGGAGAGATCGCTAAATTTACAGCAAGAGAATACGTTTTCCCAATAGGATTAGAAGTACTCTTCAAACCAATCTACAGATTATCACACTGGATAGATGAAGAAGGTAGAATACTTAAAGGAAACTGGATAACTATGGATTCACCGCATACAGTTAAAGCCATATACATCGAAGACTATGGATTAGTTTACACGGGATGGGTAATACTATTAACATCTCTCCTAATATCTATATCGATACTCTACAGATTGTTCAAGACCAGTTATAAGAGTGTACAGATTAAATTTACAGAAACATAAGTTTTTCTATTTTGTTGAAAGAGAACGATATTCTTATAGATGACCTTTATTAATTTATTGCTTGTTATGGTTGAGGCGAGATACATCGTTAAAGTTATGTCTTCTGAGAAATCTATACGTGTAAGTAGAGAAATAGTAGAGCAGCTTAAGAATAGTCTCGGATCAAAGATGATTCAGAGAATGAAGAAAGAATACGTAGAATGTCCAGTAGCTAACAAGAGAGTCTCCTTCCTAGAATGCTATTCATGTACATCTTTCATAAGAAGAATCAGAGGTGAAGTTCATTGTGCTGGAATAGAGTTCAAGTTAAAAACGTGAAAGAAGAAAAAATTCAAGCTATGTTTTTAGCAACAATAGAAACACATAAATACCATATGGAGAAAGCTTACATAGAAAAGGTGTACTAGATTGGCTGCAATAGCTTCGAAAAGATTTAGTGATGAGTTTTCATCTATGCTAGATAAACAGGTACGTGTCGAGCTATCTGGAGGAATATCTTTCGAAGGTAAGCTAACAGCATACAATCCTACAGATTATAGTCTATGGCTTGTAGACGCCAGAGACAATACTGGTAAACATTTTCCAAAGATCTTTATTTCCGGAAGAAGCATAACATTCATAGAAGTTCTAGAGGCTGGTGTAAGTCTTGAGAAGCTTGCAGAGAAGCTCAACAAAGTATTTCCAAACATGGTTAAATATATACGTGAAGCAGACGTCATACTCGTAATGGATAGAATAAGAGTTACGAAAGACGGTGTAGTAGAAGGAAGCGGTCCAGCAGCTGAAAGAGTACAAAAAATTTACGAAGAATTCATGAAAGAAGTTTATGGAGACGAATACCATAAAGAGAAGAAAGAATGATAATCTACTGGAGAACACTCTCTTAAAAAGTACCACAGAATAGAATAACCCGAATAATATTAATGCTTTTCTTAAGAATTCTAAATAGAAGTTATCTTAAAATCATGGATGAACTGAAAGATCTTATAGACATTGGATTTAAAAGTTCTAGATATATTTGCTGGTGCTGGAGGCTTTAGTTTAGGGTTTAGAGAGAATGTTGTAGCAGCAATAGAGAATCATCCACACATAGTTAAGAGTTATAGAGCGAATTTTCCAAACGTTACTCTTTTTGCAGAAGATGTCAAGAGAGTGTGTGGTAGAGATATAGTTTCATGTGTTGGGAAGATAGATATCGTGATAGGTGGTCCTCCATGCGAACCATTCACAAGCATGAACACAAGAAGAATGAAGGATCCATACGATAGATTGTTTACAGATTCTCAAGGTAGACTTATATTAGAGTTTATAAGACTTGTTGATGAGCTTAGACCAAAACTTTACATACTTGAAAATGTTCCAGAACTTATAACAGAACCTCTAGGAATGATGTTAAAGAAACTATTCAATAGGATTGGATATGAAGCATATTTCAATATTATAGATGCAGAGAAGTATGGTGTCCCATCAAGACGTAGAAGAGTATTCATCTCAAATATAGAGATCGATTTATCTGGTATGGAGGAAGAACCTGAGAAGACTGGAAAAATCCTGGGAGACATGCCTCCGATAGGATCTCTCCCAAATCATAAACTTGTTAGCGTAGGAAAGGTTAGATTACAGAAGATTAAGAAGTTGAGGTGGGGTGAAGCTCTCTTCAAATTTCGTGATTCTGAAGGTCATGTTAGATTCAACTGGCTAAGACTCCACCCGGAGAAGATCGCTCCCACAATATACGGTAAAGCTAGATTCATACATCCGTATGAAGATCGTTTACTAACGGTTAGGGAGCAGGCCAGACTTATGACATTTCCAGACAGCCACGTCTTTTATGGAGGTGTTGATAGACAATTCGATCAAGTAGGTGAAGCCGTTCCACCTAAACTATCTTCAAAAATAGCTAAGATAACGTATAGAAAAATCAGTGAACTGTAAAAATAATCTACTTTTTCTCTTCTCTCTTCTGTTCTTCTTCAACTTCTCTTAAGAGTAGGACTTCCACTACTCCCTCCTTCTTCTTCCTCATGATTACTTTGATTCTTCTAGGAGGTTTTTCGATTCCTCTACTCCAGATAAGCTGGTTTACACCTTGAGATATCTTTACTATCTCTGCTTTCATATGTCTTCTAGCAAACTCTCTAACTATGTTTATAGCTCTTTTCGCTCTTCTAGTTCTAGAAGCTTCGTATGCGTCTCTAAGAGGAATAACATACTCTCTTTCAAGAACGATTTCACTCAAACTTTCTCACCTCAAGTCTTTATCTTTCCACTTCTCCTCCAATGTCTCCACTTAGCACTAACCCTAACTTTTCTATGAGTTCGAAGAATTACCCAAGCTGGAACAGACCACCCTCTTCTTAAAGCTTTTGCAAGTCTCTTCTTCAAGGCAAGTGTTCTAATCGTCATCTCCAATCTCTCCCTTTATTATCTCTAATCTACGTATTTTACCTTATCTCAAGAGTAAAGATAGTTTAATCATATCTGTATCTTTTTGGGTAGAGAGATGGTATACAAGACGGAAAATCAGAAGTCATATAGATAGAGGACTGGTTCTTCAACTATAAGTATTGAAAAGTTAGTAGTCTACTAGTGATCCTCAGTTTTACTGTATTCTTAGCTATTCGTAGATCTTGAAGATTACTTCCTAATTATTCTTATCTCTCTCTTCTTTTCTTCAGCTATCTTACTTAGAATTTCTTTTAAGATATCATCTGTTATCGGAGTTTTTATTCTACCTACTTGAGCTAAAGATATCAATTGCTGTTCTAGTTGTTCGACAAGTTCAGGTTTCACAAGTCTAAGGTTTGCAAGCCTCTGTCTAGCTTCAGGTGTAAGTATTATTCGGAGAACAGCTGCTTTCTCTGCTTCTCTTCTCTTCTTCTCTTCTTCTTCAGCAATCTTCCGCTGAAGCTCCATTAATCGTCTCTCCTTAATCTTCTCTAATTCTTCTTCATCAAAAGACATGCCAGCACCCTCACTGTAGATAAATCATTATAACAAATCTTTAACCTTTACGTAGGAATCTTATTTTTAGGTCTTCTTTGCTTCTGTTTTCAATATGGCTCTAGCTGCTTCTTCAAGTAGCTCTCTACCTTTAGGTGTAAGCCTCCTACCTTTTCTATCAGCTTTCTCCATAAGACCAGCACTCTCCAACTGTTGTAGTATCTTTCTTATCACTGCACCACTAGCTTTAGCAAACTTAGGTGGATGATGACCTAATCTATGTTTACCACCGTATATTGTTCTTAGCCTAGATACTCCGAGGGGACCTTTAAGGTAAATTTTCCTCATTATAGAAGCAGCTCTAATATACCACCAGTTAGGGTTCTGTGGTGGTAATTCTTTATGAACACCAGTCTTAACAAACATGGCCCACTGTGGAGGTACGATAACATGATTCTCCTTTAAGTAGTTAGCAACTTTTTCAATCAACTTCCAAGCATCAACAGATGACACAGGTGACACCATCTGAAATGAAGACATTAACCTATCTATTATTAAGTATATCTCTAATAGCTACGATAAAAATCAAATAAAAGGATTCTCCAAACAAATTCGCTCCCACCAGACTAAAAACTAGAACCATATCCACAATCCTAAATAATTAATTTATGTAATAAGTATAACCCACCACTAACAATCCACATCACAAAAAATAATTACACATCTTTAGAAAAGTAGAAAATAACAATATATCATCTAACTCAATCTACAGAAGCCTTAAAAAGAGAAAAGAAGTTAATTGTTAGTTAAATGTTGTGGTCTAAGTCCTGGATTACTTCTCTTAACTCTAATATTCTTGATTTTTATAGGTTTGAGTAGGACTGC
>JALNLN010000025.1 GCA_023267855.1 Candidatus Geocrenenecus dongiae
CGCGGCGGGAGGGATTTGAACCCTCGAGGCCCAGAGGGGCCACAGGCTAACTAGTTTATTCTCCAGGCCTGCCCCTTACCTGGCTAGGGTACCGCCGCATCTATATTCTTTAAAATCTTAGATGGATTTAAATTTATGATTTAGAGAATGTGTTTTTGAGAATTAGTCTTGCTGTGGGTTATTTAGGTGTTTTCCGTATTCCTCTTTTCCATATTGGTGGGTAAAGGTTTTTATCCATGACTACTCTTTCTACATCTACCGCTATACCGTGATCTGCTTCCATAATTTCTTCTGCATCCATTCTAGCTATTCCAAGTGCTATGAGTTCATCTTTAAGAGACATTAAAGCAACGGTTTTACCTTTCCGTACTGTATCTTCAAGTTTAGATATTCCTGAGACAGCTAGGTTTGCACCATTACATACTGCTCCTATAGCTGTATCGAGTAGATATATCTTTGGGATATATCTAACAGCCTCCTCGACCGGCATAACTATTTTCCTAAGAAGTTTTTCATTTCCTTCTTCTTTCCATAACTGCAGAGCTTCATAGATATCTATTATTGTTTTTACGTTGTCTTCCGTGAAGGGGCCTGAACGTATTCTTCTAAGTTCTTGCATATGTGCGCCCACACCTAGATATAGACCGATATCGTAACAAAGCTTCCTAATGTATGTTCCACCTGAGCAAGCTATTCTAAGTAGAACGTCTCTACCTTCTCTTTCAAGAATCTCCATCTCGTATATTGTTCTAATTCTAACAGATCTAGCTACGCTAGATCTAACTGGTGGAACCTGGTATATGTCTCCAGTAAATAATCTTACAGCTTCTTCAATCTCAGAATCAGAGACTTCTCCATGTAGCCTCATTACACATATGTATTCTTTACCACTGCTCATAACAACGCCTGCACATTTAGTTGCATCATTCAGAAGTATTGGGAGAACACCTGAAACAGCTGGATCAAGTGTACCACCTATACCTGCTTTCTCAGCTGAAAGCAGAATTTTAACTTGTGAAGCTACGTCGTGGCTGGTTGGTCCACGTGGTTTATCTAGATTAACAACTCCAAGCTTAAGCAATCTATCTAGAGATCTATTGAATGGGTCTTCTCCATAAGATGGATCACTTTCAGCATCGATCTTAACAAGAATCCTAGATTTAATCTTCCAGGGAGGCTTACCGACATCCACCATGCTCTATAAAAAAGGTATACTAGGTGTTAGATATAGTGTTACTTCATAATCCAGTGAAGATGAGTTTACGTTATTCTAATCCATGTTTTCAAATACTTGTTAAGTTGGTGGTAAAGCGGTTGGAGTAACCTTAACTGATTGACGCATATATTCTAAAAGTTTAGCTTCTTCTAATGCTTTCAATACTTCTTCATCGCTCGCATTTTCAGGTATGTTGATTCTGTAGGGTGTAAAAGCTAGATGAGCAATATTCACTTTCCTTCTTCTAACACCTGTTAGAGTTTTAGGGCCGGTAACGACGACGAAGTTTTTATCTATCACAGACACTATAACACATTTCCTAGATGCTTCTCTACCAGCAGTCTTTACAACAATCCTACCAATCTCTTCTTTCATCCATGACCACCCAGATACATAGAATTGAACTTCTATATCAACTAAAATTCTAGCTAGAATATCTAGATGCGGGCTAGTTAAAAAACTTCTCTCAGGAAATCTAGTACTTCCACGTTACCTCAATACATCTCTGGATCTCCAGGATTTTCAAACCTTCTCTTAACGAGTTTTTCAGTATAGAGTTACAAGAAAAGTTTAAAGATTATTTTCTACTCGTTTAAAGCTAGGTGCAATTGTATTGAAGATACTTCAGCTCCATGTTGATTTCGTTGAATATGAGCCAATACAGGTTGAGAGCAGTGTGTATGAAGAAGCTGATAGGAAGGTCAATAGAATTGAGGACGCCCTCTTACTTCTCGTATGTGTAGAGAAGGAGGATGAGGAAAATATTGTTGATGAACTGGTTAAAGATGTAGCTCAGTTTGTAGATAAACTAAAAGTAAGTAAACTAGTAGTCTACCCTTATGCTCATCTAAGTACAGAGCTAGCACCACCCCAAAAAGCATTATCTATCCTAAAGAAGATTAGGGAAGAATTCGTTTCTAGGAATCTTGAAGTATATTCTGCACCTTTCGGTTGGAATAAACGTTTAGTAGTATCTGTTAAAGGGCATCCTCTAGCAGAACAGTTAAGAAGTTATGGAGCTGGTGGCAGGATACGTACTACTAGCGAGCCAGTATCAACAGCACTCTTAATGGAAGAGAAGCTGAAGTCCTATTGGTTTATCCTAACACCTAGCGGAGAGATGGTTCCCGTAGAGAGTTTCGATTTCAGAGGATATGAGAATTTAGAGTATCTTACAAGATATGAGATAGCTAAATCTCGTGCAGTTATCGAGCAGCCTCCCCACGTTCAGTTGATGAAGAAGCTCGAGATAGCAGATTATGAAAATGCGAGCGATCCTGGAAATATGCGTTGGCTAGCTAAGGGTAGGTTGATAAAATCTCTACTAGAACAGTATGTTACAGAGAAGGTTATAGAGTATGGTGGGATAGAAGTTGAAACACCAATAATGTATGATCTACATCACCCGAGCCTCGAAAAATATCTACATAGATTTCCAGCTAGACAATACCTAATCAAGACAGAAGAGAAAGAATACTTCCTAAGATTTGCAGCATGTTTCGGCCAGTTCTTGATGGCTAAAGACATGGTGATATCTTATAAACATCTACCTTTCTGGCTTTACGAATTAACTAGATACAGTTTTAGGAGAGAGAAGAGTGGAGAGCTAGCGGGTTTAAGGAGGCTTAGAGCTTTCACCATGCCTGATGCACATGCATTCTGTAGAGATCTACAGCAGGCGAAAGAAGAGATGAAGAGAAGACTGAAATTAAGTTTAGAGGTTTTAGAAGGAGCTGGAATCACTCGGGAAGATGTTGAGATGGCGATAAGATTTACGAAAGACTTCTTTGAAGAAAACAGAGAATTCGTATTCGAGCTCATCAGACAATTTGGAAAACCAGTCTTAGCGGAGATGTGGGAAGAAAGATTCTTCTACTTCATCTTGAAATGGGAGCTAAACTTTATAGATACCCAGAAGAAGGCTGCGGCCCTATCGACAGATCAGATAGATGTTGAGAATGCTAGACAGTATGGTATAACGTATGTAGATGAAGATGGTGTAGAGAAGTATCCAATAATACTGCATTGTTCTCCAAGTGGTGCGATAGAAAGGGTAGTCTACGCTCTGCTGGAGAAAGCATACATGAAGATGCAGAAAGGTGAGAAACCCATGCTACCAGTCTGGCTATCACCAACACAGGTAAGAATAATACCTGTAGCTGAAAGGAACCTCCAAGATGCTATAAGATTAATGGAAGAATTAGAGAAGAATAAAATAAGAGTTGATGTTGATGATAGAGGAGAATCTGTTGATAAGAAGATTAGAGATGGAGAAAGCGAGTGGATACCGTACATAATCGTGTATGGCGATAAAGAGAAGGAGAGAGGAATACTTCCAGTAAGAGTTAGAGAACAGGGAAAGATAATAGAGATGACGCTTGAAGAATTGATAGAACACGTTAAGGAGCGGATTAAAGATAAACCATTCAAACCATTAACACTTCCAAAACTATTATCAAGAAGACCGAGCTTTAAGTAGATTAATCCCTTTATACTTTCTCCACAATATTCTAACAGGTGGGTGGTTTAGCTTGAGTAAATCTAAGAAACTTAGAGAAATTGTAGATGAAGTTTGGTTGAAGATTCTTCAGCACCCCTTCGTCCTAGAACTCTACTCAGGCACGTTACCGATATCGAAATTCAAATACTATGCTATACAAGATTACAATTACCTCGTCAGTATGACGAAGGTTTTGAGTATAATGTCTGTGAAAGCACCTGATCTAGCTCGTACAAAATTAGCTCTAGAACTTGCATACAAAACAATCACAGTTGAGATGGCGAATTATGAAGAACTTCTTTCTAGCCTAGGTTTGTCTATAGATGAGGTTGTGAAGATTGAGCCTAACCCCACAAATATAGCTTACATGAACTTCCTACTAACAACATGTTACACACATGATTACTGGAGAATAATGTCGGCGCTCCTACCATGTTTCTGGACATACCGAGAAATAGCTCTCACACATAAAGAGAAACTATCAAAAAACAATGTGGAGATTTATAAGAAATGGGCGTCAGTATATCTAAGCGATGAATATGCAGAACTTGTAAAAATCTTCATAACAGAAGTAGATTCTTCTCCTCTCACAATAGAAGAGATGATACCATTCTTTAAGCTCGCATCAAGATATGAATATATATTCTGGGATGCAGCATACCGTGAAGAGAAATGGCCAGTTTAATAGAGAAGCTTAGAATAGAGCTTTCAGAGATAAATGAGAAGATCTTGAATCACCCTTCTTTGAAAGAACTTAGTAGAGAAGTTTTAGAGAAATTTATCTACAATCAATTATACATAATCCCACATGATCTTAGATCTCTCTCCATAATGCTTTCTAGATGTAGAGATAAACTAGAACTAGACTTCTTTAAGATACTCGTAAATGGAGATTACAATGCATACAATGAAATTCTCAAACTAGCGGAAGAACTCAATATCTCTTTCGACTACAGCAAACTCAACCCTAAAGCCATATCTTACACGCATTTCCTTTCTTGGCTAGCTTTAAACGGTACTCCTGGAGATTCAGCAGTAGCTCTAGTAGTAAACATACCTGTATGGAGTGAGAACGTGAGAAAGCTAGGTGAAAATGCTAGAAAAATAGGGATAAAATCTACAAAGTTCTTTGAATTATTCTCTGGACCATTCAATGAAATTGAAGATATAGCGGAGAAAATAGCTGAAAGATACTGTGATTGGGGTAGGTACCTATTCATAGCGAAAACAATACAGAAATACGAATTAGACTTCTGGGATAGCTTAATAGAATAACAATAAGAAATACACCTAGTCTCCACAGAAATCCCTAGATCCAGTAAAATAGTAAACATCGAGATGTAGTATTTACTTAGGATTAGTGAGAAATCTTATATATTCTTAAAATTATAGTAGATATGGTGTCTAATGGTTAAGGTTGTTAAGAGAGATGGAAGTGAAGAAGAATTTATTGTTGAGAAAATTGTCGTTAGCTGTCTTAAGGCTGGGGCAACACCAGAAATTGCTAGAAATATTGCTAAGATAGTTGAAGCGAGGATACTGGAGAAGAAGCTGGAGAAAGTCAATGCGAAAGATCTTACAGCATGGATTCTAGAACTCCTCAAAAAAGAAAATGAAGAATGGTATAGAAACTGGCTGGTATTTGATAAAGCTGTTAAACGGAGAGATACAGAGAAAGAATTAAAGAAGTAGATGAACGCGGTTGAAGATTACCTAGATTTTCTCATATATTCTTAGCCAGAAATCTTTAAGCTTCTCTAACGATTTCTCTACAAACATCTCAGGATGATCTAAACCCATCTCCGAAATATAACCATCTACAAACTTATCTTCAACAACTTCAAATATCTCGAATTCAAGTTTAACATTATCTTCGATAACCCATGTCTCAGGAATCCAAAGACTTCTAAAATCTAGTTTCAAACTATCTGTCACAGAATACACGTCGAGTTCATTCTCTTTAGCAATCATAGCTGCAACTCTAGACCCAGTTCTATTAACTAGAGAAGAATCTGATAACACGGCATCGGATCCAAGTAAAACTAGATCACATTTAGTAACTGCTTCACCAATAGATAGATCTGGATAAAGCTTTACATTGATATTTTTTAAAGCTAGTTCTCTATACATCTTTAATCCGTCCATAACAGGCCATCCAGGAACAATGTATACATCCACTTCTCTAAGATTTACAAGAATCTTAAAGACTTGTGAGCTATAGCTTAAAGTGAATATCTTCTTGAAATCTTCTAGGAGATCTACAGCATTCTTTACAGCAGTGTTTAAAGCATTGATATAGGATTCTCTTATCATGGACACTATCTTTTCAATACCGATCTCTATGCCTAGTTTACTCAGAGCCTTAACATTCTCTTTAAATATATGTAAAATGTTTGATGGGAGTATAAGCGATCTACGCTCCATAACTTTTCTCTCAAGATCTTCAAGGAAGCCTACAAGATAGGGAATCTCTACATTATGAAGTTTCTCTGAAATATAGTTAAGCAAGTTTAAAGCTATCTGTGTAGATCCATGTTCCCTATCTTCAATGATTGATTTTAGAAGATCCTGAGATTCTGTATCCATGTTCTGAAAGACTATTGGTTCATCTATACCTAAAAAGATATCGTCTCAGAGTAGCTAGGTTTAGAATATCTAGATAATACTTTCGAGATAGATTCTACCAATGTTTTTAGATTAATTTGTTTTCTAGATAATTGTAAATGGTTGTAGAAGAACATAGAAACCTTGACAGCGTTCTAGAGTGTCTAGCTTCTCCAATACGTTTAGAAATTCTTAAACTACTAAGTAAGAAAAAGCTTGGATACATAGAGCTTATGGAAAATCTGGGATTAGATAAAAATAGAGATGCAGGTAAATTCTCATACCACTTAAAGAAGCTACAGACATCTGGTTTAATAGAATTAGACAAAGATTCTGGAAAATATGTGATTTCAAGAGAGGGGTTGGTTGTTTTAGATTTTTTGGAGAAGCTTGAGAAGAATCTTGGATTAAAGAATGTAATGATGGTTTGGAGAAGTGATGGGGTCATCGAACCATTTGATAAGAGGAAGATTGTGGATTCTCTGGTAAGAGAAGCTGGAATACCGCCCAGACTTGCAAAAGAAGTTGCAACGATAGCTGAAGAAAAACTTCAAACCCTTAAAATAGAGTATCTTACATCCTCACTTATCAGAGAATTAGTAAACACTGTTCTTCTGGATATGGGTATGGAGAAGTATAGGTATAGACTTTCTAGAGTAGGCCTACCAGTATATGATGTCTCGAAGCAACTAGAAGAATCTTTCAAGAACGGGGATATGAGAGAATTTATGGAGAAAGCAACTGAAGCCATAATGAGAGAATACGTTATGATAGATGTTTTGCCTAGAGATATAGCTACAATGCATGTTACAGGTATAGTAGACTTTTATCCAATAAGTACGTGGTTTACTGGAGTTGTTTCTCGAAGTTATCTAACACCGCTTACAGAAGAAGAGAATGAAGAACTGCAGATAGAGATAGCGTCAAATATGCTCAACATTAAACATGAAATTAATATGAAAGCTGCTAGAGAGGGATCTTTAAAGAATGCTTTCAAGATCGCTTTAAATCTATGTAAGAAAGCTTTGATGAAGAATCGTATAGTAAGTGTAACCGTAAATATGGATGATCTACTGAATAGTTGTAGAGATCTTTCGTGGATGGTGAAGAATTCTGAGAAGATCGATAGATTTAGGATGGTTATACAGGTGGATAAACCATACTATAGAAACCTGATTCAGCTAGAGGATATCTCGAAAGAGATTAATTTACGATATAATGTAACTAATTTAATAGATTCTACATTCTATGGTTTTAAGATGCCTGTAGAGAAATCAAGTACAAGCCTCCACATAGTACTGACGATAAACTTACTAGCACTAGCGTTAGAGTCAGGGAAAGATCTAGACGTCTTCTACAATAATCTGGTTAACATCCTAACACGCTGCTTAACTGTTCTAGTGAAAAAGACAAGTCTGTCTAAGAAGATTCGAAAAGAAGAGGGTGATGGAAACGTTATCTACATAGTTTCAGTCTGCAGTCTAATGGAAACTCTTAAAACCATGTTCGGATACAACCAAATACTAAATATATCTAAAGAGTTACATGTATTCATTGATAGATTATTCGCATTAATAAAGAATACTATTAAAGATTATTCAGAAGAAGGATGTAGGATCTATGTTTCATCTAGATCTCCAAAAAGCTCAGCATATAGAATGATGCTCGCCACGAATAGGAGGTTCAATATTGGTAAAGAGAGAAATCAAGATAAATATAGCTACATGGCCATACCGCCAGATGAGAAATTTAAGAAAATTGAAGATAGAGCATACCTAGAATCTAGGATATTGTCAAATGTAGATGGAGGACATGTAGTAATGCTGAGAGGTAGAAAGAAGAAGATTATTGAAGACGCCAACATTATAATGAGCTATCTAGAGAAAATTGGAAACCCATATATACTAGTCCTCGATGAACGAAGTTAAGTTTTCCTAGATTTTAATAGTAGTATTGCTTTAGCTAGATCTCCACCAGCTTCTATTAGTGCTCTCCTAGCTTCATCTTCAGAAACACCTGCTTGACTAGACACTAGAAATACATCTTCATCTGAAGGAGTATAGCCTTCCTCCACAACCTCCTCTACGATTCTTTGTTCTTCACTAACTTCTCCACCAACAATCTGGTATATCACTTCACCTTCAAGCTTCATCATTAATACGGCTGGACTCTTTATCTTGATATCCTTATCCTGCATTTTTATAACTACTTCTTCTACACCCTGTACTTCTTTTAAATCTAAACCAAGATTTCCAAGCATTCTTGCTTGCATTCTTCTTAAAACTCTGGGAGGAATCTTCTTCATCAACTGTTACAATCATAAGAACTTAGATAAAACATTTACTGAGCATATTTAAAACATGTTGGAAGTTACTATCTAAACAGTTTTCTTATGGGTATGTTCTTTCTCTACCTTATGTCTAATCTTAGCTACCACAATATTATTGGAAGATGAGATTGTCTGGGCAGAAACTATAGCTTTCCCAACACCGACAAGTTCACCTTCTTCACAACATACCATTACTTCATCGTTAGGTACTATCTCACTATCTATAATCTTAACCCACCTCGACCTAACTATCTCCATCTCCAAAATTCTCTCTACATATTTCTCGTAAACCACTATTCTAAATTTAGGGTAATCCAAGATTTCAGACAATCTTAAACCACCATGAATAGTTAGAGCCATGAATCCATCACTACTCCTGACTGTTGCTAAGATCTTCCCATCTAAGTAAATGTATTTAGGTCTACCAGTCTTCTTGGATCTCACGACAACACATCCTTCTGGGAATAGTTTCTCACCTACACCTCTACCAAACTGGTAATCAGCTATCTTCCTAACAATGCGTAGAGCTTCTAAATCCTCTAAGAACATTATCCAGATAAATAAACCTACAATAGCTCTAAATTAATATTCTCTTTAAAATGAGTGTTAATTTTTCTAGTGTATGTTACATGTATTTGAATTTGTATTGTAGAGATGTTTTCCTAAGTTTTTCAGCCAGCTCTAATGTCGTCTCAGCATCTATCGAGACATATTCTTCCCCATATTCAATATTTATCACTTTAGATTTATCATATAATTCTTTTAGAAGCTTACTTAGAGATTCACTATACGGTATGTTTACATTAATCCTGACAAAATCTCTTAACATACTTGAGACAGCCTTCTCCAGCTTCTCAATATTCCAACCATACCTAGCAGATACAGCAACCCAGGGCATGCTAATCTTTAGAGAATCTATCTTTGAGTTTAGATCTATAGAATCTGCTAGATCTATCTTGTTAAAGACTATTATTTTTGGAACATTGAAGGCTCCAATATTATTTAACGTTTCGAGAGAGGTGTCAAGCTTTCTTCTAACAACCTCGAGAGGTTCTGAAATATCTACCACTAAGAATATTAGGTCTGAGAGAGCGATCTCTCTGAGAGTAGCGTAGAAAGCTTCAACCAGCTGTGTTGGAAGATTCTTTATGAACCCTACTGTATCTGAGAGAAAGACAGGCTTACCTCCAAGTCTAACAATTCTAGTAGTAGGTGTAAGTGTTGTGAATAGTTTAGAATCTACCTCAACGCTTTCTCTCGCTAGTAGATTAAATAACGTAGATTTACCTGCATTCGTGTATCCTGTTAGCGAGATTATCGGTAAACCTATCTTCTTCCTCTCCAATCTAATCAAATCCATATGCTTCTTTACTGCTTCAAGCTTCTTAGTTATGGAGACTATCCTTCTATGTATTTCATCATAGTAGACGTCTGCTTCATACGCACCGAGACCGTGGAAACCAGGTTGCTCACCTTTCTTAGCGAGTCTAACTTTCTCCTTAGCTCTCGAAAGCTCATACTTCAATTCTGCCAGTTTTATCTGCAACTTAGCTTCAAGACTGTGAGCATGCATAGAGAATATCTCTAGTATGAGCTGGGTTCTAGTTATGACTTGTACACCAAGCTTTTTAGCGAGATTATATTCTTGGACAGGCTTCAACTCATTTTCAAAGACAACTTTATCAACTGTCAGCTTTCTTACAGCTTCTCTCAATTCTTCAACCTTCCCTGGACCGATATTGTATTCGGGATGAGGTAGTCTAACCTGCTTAAGCTTGTATACTACTTCGTAACCAGCTGTACGGCAAAGCTCTGCAAGCTCTTCTAAATTATCTTCTTCTCCTGGATTAACTCTGTGAACTATGGCTACTTTCAACTATCTTCTTCCCTTATCAATAGTGGTGCATGCTAACATAAAAACTCTCTATGTAAAAATGGTTAACGTTTACTCTTTTCTTTATCTTCTCCTAATAGTTCGCCGAGAGTTACTCCCCCAGCCTTCTTCTTTTCTAAATACTTAGATATTTCAGTCAAGTCTTCTTCTATTGATGGAACAATTATTTTGATTTTGAGCAGCTTCTCGATTCTTCTAGCCAGCTCTATGCTTGGCTTAAACTCTCCTGCTTCTATCTTCTTTATTATCGTAACTCTTTCATTCAACTGGTTTGCAAGCTCTTCTTGAGTTAAACCCATCTTCTCTCTAGCATCACGAATAAGCCTACCGAAATCTTCAACATACTCAATATCCTCTATAGGTAAACGTGATGAACTACTCTTCCTACCCTTAAGACTTCTACTCATCTATGGTACGATATAACTAGATAGTTAATAACTGTTTTTCTAAAACATATTCAAAGCAGCCTACTCTTCTCATCCAATAAACCACTATTATGAGTATCTAAGCCTCAGCCATTACTCCAAGTTTATAGAGTGGGGGAGAAATATCAATCTTGATGAAGAGGGATACACTTTGCATACCTTGTACTGTTAGAGCAGCATACGATATAGCTGTTAGAGCAACCGATAAAATCGAGTTGAGAGAAAAAGCATTAGGAGAAGTACTAGAATGGTTGAGCAGAAACCAATCCAACTCAAACCTAACACCAAACCTTCTCCATACAAATGCTTTTAGAATAGTTACTAGAGTAACTGGAAACAGAGACCCATTCAGGACGTTGAAAAGAGAATCGAATAAACTTGCATTAAACTTAACACCAATTCTAAGAGAAGAATTTGAGAAAAGAGAATCTACTGAAGGTTTTAGATTCATAGTTCTAGCTACTATATGTGGGAACGCTATAGACTTCGAAGTTGAAGGGTATGAAGTAACCTTAGATAATCTCGCCTCTCAGCTAAAAACATGTTTATCAAGAAGTTCACTAAACATAGATGATACAGATAAGCTTCTCGACCTACTTCCAAAAATAGAGAAGATACTATATCTTCTTGATAACTCTGGTGAAATAGTATTTGATAAATTCTTCATGGAGATAATTACAGAAAGATATCCAGTCAAGATCTATGCCGCCGTAAAGTCTGGCCCTGTCTTAAATGATGCTACACTCGAAGATGTAGAACAAGTTAAACTCAGCGAAGTTGCAGAAATAATTACAACAGGAAGCGACTCAGTAGGAATAGTGCTAGAAGAATGTTCAAAAGAATTTCTGCAAAAACTTAAAGAAGTAGATCTAATCATAGCTAAAGGGCAGGGAAACTATGAATCCATAACAGAGATAGAATACATCATAAATAAGCCGATAACCTACATACTAAAAGCGAAATGCAAAGTCGTAGCAGAACATCTAAAAACACCGAAAGACAGCCACATCGTAAAACTCGCAAAACCAACATAAACAAAACAACTCAACAATATATCAAAGACTAAAACAGAAAAAGAATACTGTGAAGCGGCTTTCTGGTTATTTTCTAGGCTTACTCTTCAGCTTAGTTCCATGTACTGGACACCTATCATATACTACTGGATATGAGAGACCGCATTTAACACAGTATCCCAAACCATTACCATATCTAGACATCTTGGATATTA
>JALNLN010000011.1 GCA_023267855.1 Candidatus Geocrenenecus dongiae
TATAGCCCGGGCCGGATTCGAACCGGCGTCCCCGGGGTTCTCCTCTATCCTAAGATCCAGAGCCCGGGATCCCTGACCCTATACAGTATCTGACCAGCATAGTTTGGCCGCTAGACGACCGGGCTTCACTATTTACAATACTCCTACCTCTATAAAACTGTAAACTGATTGTCTTCTTTTCCTTATTTACTGTCTGGTATTTCTTTATATTTTCTTAGGTAGGTTGTTTGTGTTGATTTGGAGAGTGGTTTGTTGAAGTTGTAAGAGGTGGTTTTCTGTTAATGGATTTCATTTGTTTTTGGTTCAACTACTTTATTTTTCTCCATTGATTCTATTATTGCTTCTGCTATTGCGATTGCTTTTGCTCCATCAATTTCATCTGGGTATGGTTTTCTCTTCTCAAGTATAGATTCAACGAAGTATGATAACTCGTTTTTTAGAGGTTCTTCATACTTCATGATTGGTTCTACTATAATATCAGATTTCTCTAGAATTATCTGTTGCGTCAAGAAATATATGCTCATGACACCGTCTGATCCAGTTATGTATAGTTCTCTCTTCTTTCTAGGCGTAAGCCAGTTTGCTTCTATGAATACTGTTTTATCATTAAATGAGAGGATTGCTTGTACATGGTCTTCAGCTGCTTTATGTCTATATCTTCCACCTTTAGCATAGACTGTATCTGGGTCTGAGTTAAAGAAATATCTTGCCAGGTCTATATCATGTATAGCTGTATCCTTCACTACACCTACGTCTCCAATCCTCTCAGGCCACCATCCAATCCTCCTACCGTGACCCATTATAGCCTCTCCTATCTCTCCACATTCCAACATGTTCTTTGCTTTTCGCGTAGCAGGGTTGAATCTTTCTATAAATCCTGTCATAACCCATTTACCCTGAGATTTAGCTGTCTCGATTATGGTTAAACACTCATCTAGAGTTGATGCTAATGGTTTCTCTACAAAAACGTGTAGACCTGCTTCAAGACATTTCCTAGCTATCTCTGCGTGGCTTATAGATGGTGTACATATTGATACAGCGTCTAGGTCATGTTTTCTAAGAACTTCTTCTACATCTCTGTAATAATTCTTTACACCATATCTGGAAGCTGTTGAACGTGCTCTCTCTAAATCTAGATCACAGACAGCTACAATTTCTACGTTTAACATTTCTGAGAATACTCTAACGTGGTTTTTACCCCAAGCACCAGTACCGACAACAGCGATTTTAAGAGCATCCAACACAAAACACCTTAAACCATGAATACTTGAGACTATCTAGTGGATCAAGATGATGATCCTAGATATAACTATTCTCTCTTATTTCTAGATACTTCTAGGAAGGGTCAAACTATGGTGCATTATACTTTCAATAATACCTCAGCCCTCATAGTAGCGGTCACATAGATTAACGAGTTCTTCCAGTATCCCAGATCTCTCTGCATGATTTCCTAAGAGTTCTTAAAAATTTATGGAAAGTGGAGAGAAATGTCTATAGTAGTTTTCAACTTATCAGGGTGGATATGGGTGGGTTCCTATTACTACTTTCTTTCCAAATTTTTCTTCTAGCTTCTTCTTAACTTGTTCTAAATCTATCGGGCATCTACCTATAGTTGCAACACTTTGAATACATGTTCCTATATGGATTACATCTACATCTCTTTCATAAAATTTCCCATAACCCCGCATCATACCAACTTTATTTACTATAAAGCCTGGGCACCCTCCACAACTAGTTATGTAAGTTATATTGAGTTCAGCTGGATCGTATTCAGTGAACATGCCGGCTCCCTCCCACACAGCTTTAAAACATTTTAAGCATCCAGGACATATCTTATCCATCATCTTTTCACATGCAATAATACCTATCGAAACCATCAAGATGAAGAACTTGTAGAAAGTTAATAAGAGTTATCTCTACATCATTATCTCTAGACTAGTATGCATCTAGAATATGCGTAGCACTAGTAGATGTTCTTGTAAGTTAAATCTAGGAACGTTTTTGGTTTTTGGTTAAAGATATGGAAAGGGTTGCACCTACGTATAGGAGACCCATTATCTTTCAGATCCTATATGCTCCTCAAATCAACAAAACATTAGAAACAATAATAGAAGATGATGATAGGATGGGGATAGCTTGATTTAATAAAAAATATAGATTAATTGTTGAGTTTATCCTTTATTGTTTAAATTGGTTTGTAGCTTAGATAGTCTACTGAATACTGTATCCGTATGTTGTTGCTCATTTCTTCAAGCTCCAGCCAGCTTCTAGCATCCATCCTCCATCCAACTGCTTCAGCGAATTCTTCTACTTGTAGTGGGTCTTTAGCTCCAGGTATGGGTACAACTACTGGGCTAGACATTATAAGCCAGTTTAAAGCTATCTGTACAGGTTTCTTACTATACTTTTCACTTATCTCTCTCAACTTAAGTATTAGGGGCCATATTCTAGAAAAGTTTTCTGGATGAAATATTGGTTCAACGGCTCTAACATCTCTAAACTTGGGAAGATTCTCTAAAGTGTATTTTCCTGTTAACGCCCCCTTAGCTATAGGGCTCCACGCTTGTATAGTTATCTTAGATGCTTCAGCATATGGTAGCAACTCATCTTCAATCCATCTCTCAATTAAGTTGTACCTATACTGGAAGACTTCTACATCTACTGAAGCTAGGTTTCCTCTAAAACTCTCAACAAGCTCAATTGGGAAATTGCTTAATCCCAGGTATTTTACGAGACCTATCTTTACAAGTTTCTCTAAAGCTCTAGCATAAACGTATGTTGGAACGTTATGCCAGCAGGGAGGCCAGTGTACAAGTAGAACGTCAATATAGTTGAGTCCAAGTATCTCCAAAGACTTCTCTACAGATTTCTGTATATCGTGGGGGCTTAGGAAATCTCCTGGAATCTTTGTAGAAACTATGATTTCATCTCTCTTAACTCCAAGTTCTCTAAGAGCTTTGCCAAGCATATTCTCACTTAAACCATCTCCATAAACCATGGCTGTATCGAAGAAGTTTAAACCAACTTCAATAGCTTTAGCGATAATATTCTTAGCTTTCTGGTAATCCGTTAACCCCCATTCTTCACTAAACTGCCAAACTCCAAGACCTATCCTAGAAATCTTAACACCAGTCCTACCTAAACTAGTATACTCCATACAGATGACCTAGTCTTAGAAGGAATATAAATGTTCTATAAGTTTATGTTCAGTATTCTACATGATAACGTTGATTACTTTCCTACTTAATTTCTTAGAATTGGATGGTTCGCAGGATTAAACCTCCTAAACCTGTATCTTGTGGTGTCTTCTTATCTTATAGATGTAATTCTAGGTGTAGGCACTGTATGTATGCTTGTTCTCCAGATTGGAGTGATGACTGGATATCTGTAGAAGACTTGAAGAAAATTTTTTCACAACTCTCAGACATGATTCTTCCATCTCCTAAAGGTGTATTCGACGTAAGCTTAAACTATGGTCTACATCTTAGCGGAGGTGAACCATTCCTCAAGTACGATCTTTTACTCGAAGCTGTGAAACTTGCTAAACATTGCTCTATACCATCAATATTCGTTGAGACAAATTCTTTCTGGTGTATAGATGACTTAGAGACAGAAGAGAAACTTGTTGAGTTGAAGCAAGCAGGACTAAACGGTATACTTGTAAGTGTTAATCCATTTATCGTGGAATACATTCCATTCGAGAGAATTGAGAGGTGTGTAGAAAAGAGTTTGAAAATCTATGGTCGCAATACATTAATCTACCAATACGAGTTCTATAAACAATTTAAGAAGATTAATCTCAAGGGGCGGCTCAAATTTGAAGAATACATGAATACTCTCGGATTTGAAGGTTTAAGATATGTTGAACTCATACCTATGGGTAGAGCATGCTACAAACTTAGAGAACTATTCTACAAGTATCCTGCAAAAATATTCTTTAAAGAAAACTGTGTAGACAGCTTACTTAGAGAATGGCATACACATATAGATAATTATGGAAACTATATAACAGGATACTGTGGAGGAATATCTCTAGGAGATGCTAGAAAACTAGACAGCCTTCTTGAAGAAGGGATAGATCTAGATGAGAAACCCATACTAGACATACTGATAAACAGAAATCTAGAAGAACTCTACAATTACGCTGTAAGAGAATTCAATTATAAAGAAAGAGAAGATGGATACATATCTAAATGCGATCTATGTCTAGACATAAGAAGATGTATTGCAACACAATCAAAAGAATACTTAGAACTCTCTCCAATAGAATACTATCAACACTTAAATTCGCATGAAGAACACAGCACACAGAATATACAAAAATAACTACTACAGATTTATCGTACAAACATTTCCATACATTAGCAATATACCTAAACGAAATCTTGAGCAAAAATATACTCTCCGATACTTGCTGAATGATCTATAATGATAAACGGCATAAATCTATGAATCTGGAAAGATCTTAAAAAAGAAAGATTTATTGAACGAGTTAAACGATTGGTTAAGGAAATGGTTTCATAAAGATAGGTTGGTTAGATGGAGTAAACTAGAGTCTAACCCGGCTTGTCTAGAAGATTATAAGTCTTATAAGAAGAGCTGGCCAATACTACCTAATCTTCTTACTCCAATAGTTTATGAATGTTTTTAGAGATCTATCATACGTCTTCTCTATCTCAGGTGGGAAGAAGCATGCTGGAAGCTCACGGTGACTCCAGTGATAACGTAGACACTCACAACATACACCTTTTCTAGGACACGGCTCATAAGTACAACTGCAATTATTAAGATTCATGTCAATATTACATAACCTCTGAGGCATCTACAAACACCTAAAATAATCAAAGAAATCCACTACAAAAATATAATCCTAAAACCATAATCAACCTACAACATTCTCCAACAACTTTAACGTTACATTTAGTCTCCAGCAGAACTCTGAAGAACAATAATTATCCGTCACTTATAATAGAAGAGCTAGAAGTACTGTTTGTGGTTTTTGGTGTGGGGCCGCTGGGATTTGAACCCAGGACCACGCGGGCCCAAGCCGCGTATCATAACCAAGCTAGACCACGGCCCCTCACTATTCTTCCATTCTTCCTAGATTCTTTATTTTAGATTCGAGGTTAAATATGTTTCTAGGTTTATTTTTAGGTTGTGTATTTATGCTTTAATTTCACGTTTCAGTTCTTCTAGTTTTCTTTTTTCAAGAGATCTCTTTATGTGTTTTAGTTTTACGAATTCTTCTCTTTCTCTTTCTTCTATAGTCATTGAGATGAATTTTATTGCTTGTTCGTATCTTGGTATTACGACGTATTCTAAAGCGTTGAGGAGTCTCTGGGTTTTCTTTAATTCTTCTGCAAGTCTGAATATGGTATTCTCTATTTCTGCTGCCTCACATATCTTGGGTATGAGTTCTCTAAATTTTCTAGATGCTTCATCTACATAGATGTTTGTATCTTTAAATCCATATGTTAATGGTGGTTCAACGATGTTTGCTTTTATCGTCGGGACCTTTACACCTATAATTGTTTTTAGATGTATGTCTACAGTTATTGTTTCTGGTATTGTTGATGTTATTGAATCCATCGTAGATGTTCCTAGATTCATGTAGGCTTTAACGAGGTTTGAGTAAGATTCCATTAGAGGGGTGATAAGCTTCTCTCTAGTCTCTTCAGCTCTCTCTATTACTTCATTCAACTTATTTATCAAGACATCTCTCTTATCTTCAAGTATTCTGTGAACATTCCTCGCTACTGCTAGAGATCTTCTAATCCTTATCAGTTCAAGTTTTGTCGGTAGGTAGCCCTTACCAAAACTTACAGACATAAGCTCAGTAAATATAGGTAGAAAGCCATAAGATAAATCTATTCTAATCCATGAATAATTGTTGAAGATTTATACACATGTATGTTTTACTATTTAATAGATGGTTAAAAATACTGTTAAAGTAGATGAACTTGTAAGATCTGGAAAGCTTTCTCCATTCTCTCCAATATACTTAACATGTTGTAGGCTTGGAGTTAAGTGGCTACCATATGTAAATGGATGTATTTATGGGCCTACACCTGGAATAACTGAAACCCTTGACGTATTCTTAACATGCATGGAGTTCGACAGTATGCTTGATCTATTCTGTGGTAGTGGTGCTTTATCGAAACTAGCATATCTTAGAGGTGTTAGAGAAATAGTAGCTGTAGATATGTATACTGAGTCGGCTGTCAAGAATATTGGGAAGATAAGTAATATACGTGTAGTTAGAGCTGATGCACTCACATTTAGAGATGGATGTTACGATCTATTGGTAGCCGACCCTCCAGAGAAACTCATAAAAACATTCATAAAGAATCTGTCAAAGATCTCGAGAATGTATAAACATGTAGCGTTGGTATGGCTTGGCCCATACAGTAAAGTATCAAGATATAGAAGCTTTTTCACTTCAAAGAAGAATTACAAGATCATAGAAGTCTGGGGCGATGCAATAATGGTTACTTGGAAAAGGAATTCTAAACGAGAAGTAGAGAAAGCACTAGCATCCGTACAACAATATATTTAATCTAACATCAACCACATTAAACACAAATATACATAATATTTTTAATATTCTTCATAATACTAGTTTTGACTAGAAGTTAAAATATACGTTTATTGATTTATTTAGGGGGGATGGATATGGGTGGGAGGCAGGTGAATCCATACCTACCTACAGGTAGTAGTGAGAGTAAAGAAGAGAGTGAGAGTAAGAAGAAAAAGAAGAAGTAGTATGGACTGTCTCTCTGATCTATGTAGTCTTCTTTCTATAATGTTTTCTTAAAGTTTCTTCTTTGATCTTTGTTAGTTCTGTTTCTGGTAGTGTTGATAGTATGTCCCAAGCTATCTCAAGCGTTTCATCAAGAGTTCTATTTTCATCGTATCTTTGTTTAAGGAATCTTTGTTCAAAGAGGTCTCCGAATTCTAGGTATCTGAGGTCTACCTCGCTTAGACCAGATCTACCAACTATTTCTGAAAGTGCTCTAAGCTGAACTGCTCTCGCATAACTTGCATATAGCTGATTGCTAATTTCACCATGATCAGGTCTAGTCTTCTTCTCAGCTATTATGCCGGGCCCCATAAGTCTCGATAAACTCATCAAAACATTTATCGGCGGGTACACACCCTTCCTATACAGATCTCTACCTAAAACTATCTGTCCTTCAGTTATGTATCCTGTTAGGTCTGGTACAGGGTGTGTTATATCATCACTAGGCATGGTTAGTATAGGCATCTGTGTAAGTGAACCTTTACGTCCCTTAATTCTTCCAGCTCTTTCATATATTGAGGCCAGATCTGTATACATGTAGCCAGGGTAACCTTTTCTTCCAGGAACTTCTTCTCTTGCAGCACTAATTTCTCTTAGAGATTCACAGTAATTCGTCATGTCTGTGAGGATGACTAGAACGTGGTAGTCTTTCTCGAATGCAAGATATTCTGCGAATGTTAATGCTACTCTAGGTGTTATCACTCTTTCTACGGCTGGGTCGTCTGCTAGGTTTAGGAATAATGCGCTACGTGATATCGCTCCACTTTCCTCCAAGCTCCTCCTAAAGAATCTCGCTTCATCATTTTGTACACCTATGGCTGCGAAGATTACTGCAAATTCTTCTTCCTTCCCTGGAACTGTAGCTTGCCTAGCTATCTGTGCTGCAAGCATGTTGTGTGGTAGACCTGCGCCACTAAATATCGGTAACTTCTGTCCTCTAACTAGACTATTCATTCCATCTATAGCTGAGATTCCTGTCTGGATGAAGTCGCTTGGATAATCTCTCTCATTCGGGTTTATTGGATCACCATTAATATCTCTATATTCTTCTGCAACAGGTTCGGGTAAACCATCTATAGGTCTACCAAGACCATCGAATACTCTTCCCAACATATCTTCTGAAACACCTAACATCATGGTCTTCCCGAGAAATCTTGCTCGTGTTTCTGTTATCGAGAGTCCCTGAGTCCCCTCAAACACTTGTACTACCGCTCTCCCTCCACCTACTTCTATTACTCTTCCAAGTCTTCTCTCACCTGTTCCAGTCTCTATCTCTACAAGCTCATCGTATGCTACACCACTAACATTATCTACTATCATTAGAGGCCCTCTTATCTCTCTTATAGTAGCGTATTCTACTCCAGAAGCTCTAGACATTTTCTTCACCTCGATACAATCTGGGTACTTACAGCTAGAATCATTTCTCTAAACTCTTCCTCAATCCTCTTCTCTAATTCATCGAACTTCTCTATCTGATCGTTAGGTATCATGGATTTAGCTCTAATAATGTCTGCGATTATCTTCATTGCACGAATATTCTTTAGCGGTACACCTCTCTCAAGTGCTTGAGATGCAAGTCTATAGAATTTTACGTAGAGTCTAAGCATCTTTACTTGTTTCTCAGGTTTACAGAAAGAGTCTACTTCATCGTATGCTGATTGTTGTAGAAATCCTTCTCTAATCATTCTACCAACATCGAGTATGAGTTTCTCGTAGTCTGGAAGTGCCTCTGGTCCGAGTAGTCTTACAAGTTCTAGAAGTTCATCTTCTCGTCTAAGTATCTGGTAGAATTCGTGTCTAAGCTTACTCCACTCTCTATCTACGTTCTCCTCCCACCATCTCGCAACGGTCTCGGTGTATGCACTGTATGACTGTATCCAGTTTATGGCCGGGTAGTGTCTAGAGTATGCTAGAGCTGGATCAAGAGCCCAGAAAACTCTAACGAATCTAAGTGTATGTGTGGTGACTGGTTCTGTGAAATCTCCTCCAGGTGGGGAGACAGCTCCAACTATCGTAACAGACCCAGTTCTCTCAGGAGAGCCTAAAGTCTTCACTCTACCAGCTCGTTCATAGAACTCAGCCAGCCTAGAACTAAGATAACTTGGATAACCTTCTTCAGCAGGTAGTTCTTCGAGTCTACCACTTATCTCTCTCAAAGCCTCAGCCCACCTACTAGTAGAATCTGCAACCAGTAAAACATCGTAACCCATATCCCTATAATACTCCGCCATAGTTACGCCAGTATAGATACTGGCTTCTCTAGCAGCTACAGGCATGTTGCTGGTATTGGCTATTAGTATAGTTCTCTCCATTAAGGGTCTACCAGTGTATGGATCAGTCATCTCAGGAAACTTTGTGAGAACTTCAGATTCCTCGTTACCTCTCTCACCACAACCTATATGAAGTATTACTCTCGCATCACTCCATTTAGCAAGTTGGTGAAGTGTCACGGTCTTCCCTGTTCCAAACGCTCCCGGTATACATCCAGTCCCTCCTTTGGCCATTGGGAATAATGTGTCTAGAACCCTCTGCCCTGTTATTAATGGGATTACTGGGTCTAGTCTTTCTCGGAATGGTCTAGGCTGGCGTACAGGCCACTTATGATACATCTTTAATACTTCTTCACCTGAGTTCGTCCTAATTATCGCGATTTCTTCTTCGATCGTATATTCTCCTTCATCAACGATCTCAACTATTTCCCCACCTCTAATATTTGGTGGAACCATTATCTTATGTTGGATTAGAGGTGTTTCTTCAACAACTCCGACAATATCTCCAGGCTCGACTCTATCACCTTTCTTTACAGTTGGCGTAAACTTCCACTTCTTATCTAAGGGTATAGATGGTACGTGTACACCTCTCTTTATGAAAGAGCCTACCACACTAGCTATACTTGTAAGAGGTCTCTGAACACCATCATAAATACTTCCAATGAGCCCTGGACCTAGAGTAACTGTTAAAGGTTGCCCAGTACCGTATACTGGCTCTCCTGGTCTCAAACCACTTGTATTCTCATATACTTGGATGAACGCTATATCTCCAGTAAGTTTTATTATCTCTCCTATAAGCCTCTCTTCTCCAACATAAACTGTTTCATACATTTTTGCTCCAAGCATTCCTTCTGCTCGGACAGCTGGACCTGCAACCCAGATTATACGACCACGTACCATAACTGTAAATATCTTGAATTAGTTATGATATAAAGATAGAGGTGCATGAAAAGAGAAAAATCTTTTAGCAACTCCAATCCTAGAAATGATTTTACTTAAAATTCCACGAGTATTAGTGAAATTCCATACAATCTTAAACCTAATTGGTGTTATGGATGTGTTTGTTCCTTTAGTAAATATTTTAACATAAAGTTATATGTAGGTTTCGAATATGTTGAGATGTTTAGTTAGAGCTGAATTTTCTAGCCCATTCTTCTAGCTTCTTGAGAGATTCTGGACTTATACTTGGTTTCACTCTTCTTAAGATTTCTCTAAAATCTTCCATGGTTATCTTACGTGGTTTCTCCCCCTGGTATTTCTCGAAGAATTCACTTACTACCTTCAACTGTGCTTCCATGCATATCTGGTATATGTCTGCACCACTATATCCTTCAGTTATCTTGGCAAGTTCTTCGAAATCTACATCATTATCTAGCTCCAACCTCCTGGTATAATGTTTAAACATCTTTAATCTATTCTCATAAGATGGGAGTGGGATATAGATTCTCTTCTGGAATCTACGGATAAATGGTTCATCTAGAAGCCATGGTTTATTGGTAGCAGCTATAACGTATATTCTCGGAGTTCTACCTTTATCTTGTAGCCCATCCATCTCTTTGAGGAGCTGGTTTCTAGCACGTGCTTCTCCACCTACTTCATTCTCTCTATAAGTTGTGAGAGAATCTACTTCATCTATCAATATTATCACAGGTCTACCTTCCCTCTCATATCTCCTCGCTTCATCAAATAACGCTGCAATATTCTTCTCAGATTCTCCAAGCCACTTAGACATAACAGTAGAAGCATCAACCTGCATGAATACAGCGTCTATCTCATTTGCAGCAGCCGCAGCTAGCATGGTCTTCCCACATCCAGGTGGGCCGAAGAAGAGTATTCCACGTGGCCATCCAAGAGGGAAGAATTCAGGTCTAAGAGATGGATAAACAATACATTCTCTAATTGCTTTTTTAGCTTCATCTAATCCAACTATATCCTCCCACTTGACTGGGGGTGGATCTGTTATCAAGTAGCTCTCCTTCCCCTGAGTCTTAGATTGTGGTTGAAATGTTTCTACTTCACCACCAAGCAAAGCATCCATCCTCTCCTTATATTCTATGATCTTCTCTTCGTAGACTCTTCTTAAAATAGGGTCTTCTGTAAATTTTATCAATTTCAATAGAAGTTTAATTGCTTCTCTATAGTTTGCTACTGCCTCAGCTTTCATACCTAGTTTATCATATTTCACAGCTTCTTTCGCTCTTTCAGCTGCAAGCCTCTCGAGCTCTCTCATCTCTTAGATCGTTAGAAATCTTTAGAAATCTTAGTTAAAAATCTCAAGTTTATCCTCCATTAACCCTAATACCTAGATATTGCCTACATTTATAATGAGAGACTCGTGTGGCTGGCTAGATAGTTACCCAGCTTCCTAAAGTATGTTGTCTATAAGCTTAAGAACTTAAGTTTGTTTGGGTTTAAGTCAAGTCTTCTAGAAAATCTAAACATGTAATAATTCTAGCACTCCACAGTAAGCTTACTACAACCCTAGACTAAGTTCAGTGTAGAATCAACCCAAGATACATTTACATCCCTCCCCATACTTCTCCATTCTAAAAGAAAAGATACATAGCTTATGAAAATAAAAGGATTTAGAATTCATCATCTACCTATATACCTAAATACTTTTTATCGAGTATCTTATAGTTTCTATAAATTATTCTCTAGAACATTTCTCTATCTAGTAATATATCTTTAGTGGTCTCGCTCACCCCTATATTTTGAGGAATTTGAAGAATGGGAAGAATACTAGGGTAAATTCGAAGAACTTCATACTATCAATGATAGTTATCGGAGAAATGATGGCATTAGATAGAATAGAAGAATTAGAGATATTGAAAGAAGAGGGGATGAAATACATTGATTGAAGATGCTAAGAAGTGAGTTTAGAAGTAAGACACTCAACCTCAACAACATAGTTATATTGTTAGAAAACATCTTTATAGGAAGTTTCCTACATTATTAAGGGTTAAGGGTAAGATCTTACTCAAAAAATGAGATGTATCGTTAAAACTACAAGCCTAATGTAGATGTCCCCTTAGTAATCTTCTGGTAGGTTTGATTATTCTTTAGCTGTGTAGAGGGTTGCGCAAGTTACTGTTCTCGCAACACCTTCCATCATCCTAATCTTCTCTACAACTAGATCTCCAATCTCCTGTATAGATGAACCTCTAACTTTTACTATTATATCCCATTCACCTGTAATCACATGTACTTCTTCAACATCTGGGAGATTGGAAATATTTCTAGCAAGCTCTTTCTGAGAGAGATGGCAACCAGGCATAAAAGATACTAGTATGAATGCTGTCGTAGGTTTACCAAGCTTGGAATGATCTACTTCTACAGTAAACCTCTTTATCACGCCCTCCTTCTTCATCTTATTAATCCTCTCCTGAACAGTAGTCCTAGGAAGACCGAGCTTACTAGCAATCTCCCTAACACTCCTACTAGCATCTTCACGAAGCTCACTCAAAATAATAAGATCCTTCTCATCCAACATCAAAGAAAAAACTGCAAACAAAAATAATAATCATTCTCTCTACCAGAAACACGGAAAACAAATCTACAAGAAAAATGAGGGAATTGTTCTAAGAGCTTTATAAATAACTTTTAAAGAAGAAGTGCAATTTAATTAAAGAAACATATGAAAACTTATTGAGTTATTAAAATGTTTGAACTTTTTGGGCCCGGTGGGATTCGAACCCACGACCAACGGGTTATGAGCCCGCTGCTCTACCAGGCTGAGCTACGGGCCCCTCATATCAATTATTATTGGTGGCTCCTCTTATCTCTTCACTCTAACATATAATTGTGGGAGTATTTTTATTTTATGTTGTTCTTCTATATTTCAAATCCATGTTTTCAGTTCTTTCTTATAGATGAAGGTGAAGATTGTTTCTAGGTAATGTTATAGATTTTATCTATGAATTTATTGTTTTGAATGTTTAAATTATGATTTTTTGTGAAGATTTTTTAGACTTGAAGATAGCTATTATTGGAGTCGGTGTTGCCGGCTCATATCTACTCGCTAGGCTGTCTGGAGAACATCAAGTGGTGGGATTCGAGAGATTTGATAAATCAAAGTATTTTCCAGTTTGTGCGTGGGCTACGAGTAGGAATGAAATGAGTAAACTCTGTAAGAATGTTGGCTTAAACTTTGAAGACTATGTACTACATGTTGGAAGAGAGCTGATAGTTGATTTAGGTAAAGAACTTTATCCTATGAAGTTGAGAGGGCTTTGCACATTTGATAAGTTGAGGTTTGTGAACGATCTCATAGGAAGTTCTCCTGTAAAATTCGGTGTTAATGTTCTCTCACCTCCAGACGGATACGATCTCATAATAGATGCAACAGGTTTCAACAGATCCTTACTACCTAAAACAGATAACCAATACTATATACACACGATACAGTATAGAGTAAAGTTTAGAGAGCCCCCGTTCGACGACTTCTATATTAAACCATTTAGAGATCTCTGTGGATATCTTTGGTATTTTCCTCTAGGAGATAATGTTTACCATGTAGGTGCAGGAGATTACTTTAGGAGACATGTTGATGTAGTTAAAAAATTCGTAGAAAAAAATCGTGGAGAAATTTTAATGAAGGCTGGTAAACCTGTTAGAATAACCCCTCCAGAATACTGCAAACCTATCCGTAGTGGAAGAATTGTAGGTGTAGGTGAGTCTATAGGTACTGTTTACCCAGCACTAGGAGAAGGAATAATACCAAGCATACAATCAGCTGAAATCCTTTTCCAGAATATAGAAAATCTAGATAGGTATGAAGAGAAAGTTGTGGAGAAGTTTAAACCATACACAACAGTCTTCAAATTCATTAAGAAAAGACTGGAGAAGAAGAACCTCAGTATAATTGACTGGCTTCTCCTAATCAAAATATATCTACACATGAGATTTAGAGAAGAACGTTATGGAGTTGAAGCTAGAGTTAAAAACTTCCTAAAAGTTATTAGTCTCATGAAGAAGTTAAGTTGATTTGACTTTCTCCTTTCCTAGGATCTTCTTAACCACATCTACATAAACATATGAAGCTTTAATCATTTCTTCCACTTCTATGAACTCGTTTACTGTGTGGGCTCTCTCCAAATCTCCCGGCCCAAAGATTACTGTTGGAATATTTGCTTGATTTACGAAAAAACTCATATCACATGTTGCTGGAAAAATTCCTAGTCTAGTTTTCTTGCCTACTACCTCTCTTATAGAGTTGGCGACCACCTTTACTATAAAACTATCTCTACTTACTTCAGCTGGAGGAATATATCTAACCACCCTTATACTACATTTTTTACTAACAGTACTTTTCTTCACAATTTCCTTCAATAACTTAATTACATGGTCAATATCTATTGGTGGAATAGTTCTAACGTCAAGTGTTACGGTACATTTATCTGGTACTATATTGTCTTTCACACCACCATGTATGATTGTAGGTGTAATACTGATTTTCTCTCTGACAGAAATCTTATGTAGAGTATTTAGGAAATTTGATGCATATATAATTGCATTCCTACCTTTCTTAGACATGCTTGCATGTGTAGATCTTCCTATGAAGTCTAGTTCTAAAACCAGTCTACCTTTATGTGCTATGTATAGATTAAGTGAGGTAGGTTCACCTACGATTGTAAAATCTGCTCTTAACCCACTTTTTAGAAGTTTTTTCGTACCCTTACCTTCAACTTCTTCATCTGCTACAGCCGTAAAGAATAATGAACCATGTATAGGCCAATCTTCTTCTGAGAGTATCTTTAACGCACCCATCATGGAAGCTATTACACCTTTAGCATCTACAGCTCCTCTTCCATACAGTTTACCGTTTACAATTTCTCCTGAGAATGGGGGGTGAAGCCATCTTTCTCTTTCTCCAGCAGGAACAGTATCGAGATGACTATTAAAAATTAGAGAGGGTCTAGAATCTCCGACAACACTTACCACGTTAGCTCTATTATCTTCAAATCTATCAATCCTTGTTTTTAACCCAAGCTTCACTAATTCATCGGCTAGATAGCTAGCAGCTTCAAATTCTCTACCGGGGGGATTCTCAGTATTAATCCTGATAAGAGATTTCGCAATCTCTAAAACATATTTTCCAATATCTATCAAGAATCTCAAATAAAATTATTTAAGAAAAATTGTTTATAAGTATTTCAATTATTGGTTTATTTGTTTGCATTGGTAGAAAGTTCTATCTTAACTAGTTCTTTCTCTAATTCTTCTGGAACCTTTATGGCTTTAGTATTCCTCATAGTCTTCTTTTTTCTTGGTGAATTTCTTAAGAGTATTCCACAGTATGGGCATCTTACGCTTTCTGTTAAATAGTAGACTCTACATCTAGAACAGTATTTATATCCGTTGGCGTAGCTTCTTCTCAAAGACATTTTAGGTTGTTCAAGTAGCACGTTCATAACTCAACCCCGCAGATAACTCGTCTCTTGAATATCTTAAGGTTTATCTGTAGAAACTATATAGACATATATAGAAGTTTTCTCAGCATAGAAACACTATTTACAAGTTTCTGTAGACAGCTTTATTTAAGTTTTTCGTTTTTCAGATTTTAAGCCTTGTTACTAGAAAGCTTTTAATAATATGTGTGTAGAGGTGTAAATAGGTGTATATAGGGGTACGGAAATGGAGTTGTCTGAACAATATAGGAAGATTCAGCAAGTAGGTGAGGGGACTTTCAGTATAACCTTACCTAAAAATTGGGTTATAGAGAAGGGATTGAAGAGAGGGGATTTACTACTCATTACAGAAGAAGATGATGGTTCATTAAGAATAATGCCTCCAATAAAATCTCCTAGAGAATTTAGTGTAACAATTAATGCAGAACTAGCTGTATCTATATCTCAGCTTACACGTTTGATAAGAGGATGCTATATACATGGTTACGATACCATAAAGATTGTTTCTATGAAGGGGTTTACTGAAGAACAGATAACAGAGATTATGAAAACCATAGATGAACTACCTGGACTCGAAATCGTAGAACAAACATCCCAGAAAATTGTTATACATAGCTTTATAGATCCTAGAAGATTTACTATAGAAGTATTGATGAAACGGTTGCAAGTTATAGTTTCTTCAATTCTTAATCAACTTGAAGATCTGGTAACTGTGGGTGATGAAAGTATCGCCAAGAACATAGAGAGACAGGAAGATAGAGTTGATGAACTATACTTTCTCATGGTAAGATTACTCTTTACATATCTTAGAAGAAAAGAATTAGGGAAAGTCCTGGGAATAGATAGTCCAGCATATGTAGTAGGTGCTAGACTGGTTGCAAAATCTCTTGAAGAAATCTCAGATTATGCTTCTGAAATATCTTTAGAAATTCTTAGAATGAAGAGAAGAGGGTTATGGTTTGATAAACATACAGTTACAGAACTACAAAACATCATTAGAACTATACAAGAATTATTTGAGAAATGCATGAAAGCTTTTTTCAGTTTAGATATACAGCTTGCGGAAGAAGTTATACAGATAGTTAACGAACAAATCAGAGAGAAGGTTCCAGAGATGCTATTGAGGGGGGATCCGAGAGTTATGGCACATGCAAGATTTGTTTCCTGGGCACTGTCATACATAGCTGTTGAATGTAAAATTATAGCAGAAGTAATATTTAACAAGTTTGTTAGAGAGAGCACCCCTATATGTGAGGTAGAAGTTGACTCCAGGTACGATTAACGTAGCTTGAGAAGTAGGAGGAAGGGTAGAGCGAGGATTACAATTAGTGAAGTTATTAAGAAGCCATTTCCAGCTCCGAGAATATCTATCAAAAATCCTATCAATCCAGGAGATATTATGAACCCTAATCCAAGAACCCCCTCCATCAACCCTATCGATGTACTTCTATAGCCTGCATCTATCTTAATATTAATTAATATGAAAGATGAAATGAAGAATATACCGTTTACGAAGCCAGCGATCAGTAGAGATATAATGATTAACGTGAAATCTATTCTAGCTAGAAAAATTATTGAAAGCGACATAAAGATTGTTGAAAAGATCATCATCAAAGCTGGATTGAAGATGTTTAATTTATTGGTAAGCATATATGCGATAGTTCTTGCAAGTCCAAATAATGTGAATATTAATCCTATTTCTACATTACTCCAACCAATCTCATAAAAGTATGAAGGAGCTAATGCAATAATGCACGACATGCCAAAAGTGAATAAGAAAACACTAACATACATAGACCATATACTCTTAGAACTCTTCACAATATCAATTCTCTGCTTATCTTTTACGTTAATTTTACGAATCTGTAATTTACCCATACTGTAGATGATAGGTAAACCAGTAATTGATAGTAGAGTACAAAGAAGGAATAAACCCTCCACACCTATTAACTGAGAGATAAATCCTCCAAAGATAGGTCCTATGAAGTATGCCGTAGACCATGAAGTAGAAAAACCTGAGAATATTTTCCATTTAGATTCTTCACTTACGAATTCCGCTATTATGGATTCAGCTACCGGCCAATAGAAAACCATCGAGATTCCCACCAATATATTTCCCACGATCACGTCAAGATAGTTTCTTGAAAAGTATAGAGAAGCTAAACCTATGGATAGAGAGATTGGAGATAACATGTATAGAGTTCTTAGATCATATCTAGTTGTTAGAAATCCTACGAAGAAAGGTAGTATCGAGTATGGGATACCTCTCAAGCTACCGGTCAATCCTATGAAAGTGTAGCTGGCTCCCATCTCCATCAAGAATATAGGTATAAAGTAGGTTGAAGAAGATAAGGTTGCACCGATTATGAAGCTAGATAAATACAACCTAAGTTTTAGTAATCTTTCATCAAACATCATCACACCTTCACGAACTTTCTTTTAAAGATATCAATAGTATAAGTAGTAACGTTATTATACACGCTACTAAGATAGTTATAAAATCTAAGACTACCTGTAAATTTGAAGCCAGTCCAAAACCTAGAAATATGGATACTATGAACACTATCATAATAGTAGCAAATCTATACCGTTCAACAAATCTCTGCATACTCAACAATTATAGAAATGGCTTAATCTTATATTTGTGGATTAACTTTCTCATAGATCATAAATGTTTCTCTCTATACAATCCTCCGATACCGATAAACGGGTTGTATAGTTTCTCTATACCGATGGTTGTAGAAGGACCGTGCCCTGGAAATACACTATAATCTTCTGGTAATGATAAGAGTTTTCTAGTTAGAGAATCTATGAGCATCTGTAGATTCCCCCCCGGTAGATCTGTTCTTCCAATAGAACCTGCAAACAACGTATCTCCTGTAAAAACAGCGCCTTCAATAACATAGCATACACTTCCAGATGTATGTCCAGGTGTATGAATTACTTTCATTTCATAATCTCCTATCTTTATTATATCTCCTTCAGATACATATCCATCTGGAGCTGGAGGGCCTAAACGTTCTTCACCAAACAATTTCATATAGCTTTCAGAAGCTCTCTCAAGTAATGGGAGATCTTCTCTATGAATGTAGAATTTGCATCCAAGCTGCTCTTTTACTTCTCTTACAGCTAATACGTGGTCAAAGTGGCCATGTGTAGCATATATTGCTTTAACTTTCACATCGTTCTTTTCAATCATTCTCAAAATCTTATCTGCTTCATCTCCAGCGTCTATAATTATGGCCTCTCTAAGATCTGGATCAAATACAACATAAGAGTTACTCATAAGTAATCCTACTTCTACGACATCCATCATCAGCATCTCATCATCACCTTATAGGAATACCCACGCCTTAATTTTAAGATGACTAACTTACTCTGAAATACATTTTGCTAGAAGAATTTCTCTAAACTCGTGACGCCAATTATCTGATCAAAATCTATATCTAAAGCATCAAAGACTTGTTCAAAAGCTGACATCAAGTATTCTACATACTTATCTACATCTATCTGGTCTTTTCTCGCAAACTCTAAAGGTGCTACACCATCCTTATCTTTCGTCTTAACATATTCTATAATATCTCCAGAAACTACCTGAATACCTCTCTGTATAAGTTTTCTAGCAGCCTTAACATGTGGAGGCGTCGTCTTGACATACTTATCAACACTCTTAGACAACATGACCTTGAAGGACAAGTCTTGTAATTCGTATTCTCCATTCTTCAATTTCTCATACCAAGTTCTAACTATCTCCTTTATCTTTTCTTTTGCCTGCTCTAAGGTTTCTTCATCTCTAACTTCTTTAAGAGTTTTAATCATATCTTCAAAAGCGTCTTTGATGAATCTTGGGATATGTTTCTTCTTAGCTGTTAGTCCTTTGATATCTACTACTCCTTTATCTGTTAATCCAAGATAATTCTTCTTCCGCATCGATAATACTACGTATTCGTATCTTTTATCAACTTCTAAATCTAGTCTAAGAGTTTTCTTTGCCCAATTGATTAACTCATTAATTAATTCTTCTTTTTCAGCTTTCAAGAATAGTGAATCTGTATCCCCGTAAATCACTTTTATGCCTAATGATCTCGCTTTCTCAATAGTCTTTAGGAAGGCATCACGTGCAATTGCTGTTGTACTTTCAGCAACTGGGGGACAGTAAAGTGGAAATTCTTCGAAACCGAAAACACCGTAAGCAGCATTTAGGAAGACCTTTAGAGCTTTCTGGACCACTCCATACCATCTTCTCTGAACTTCTGGGAGAGACTTATCACTACTGAGAGGTTTGTACACTCTAACTCTTATATCTCTTAGAAAACCTATTAACTCGCTTTGTATACCTCTTCTTTTTCTGCATATCCAGTGAGATGTTTCTGGAACAAGATTTACACGGCATTCTTCATGAACGCATCTAACTGTTTCGTAGCTCAGATTCCATTCTTTAAGCACAGATGGATAGAGAGATGCAAAGTCAACTACTATTACATTAAAGTGCACTCCTGGAATAGGTTCAACCACTATGGCCCCTCTATACTTCTTCCCCTCAATTACAGGTTTTGTTGAGATGACACCTTTCTCTATAATCAACTCATCTGGTCTAGGTATTAGGTATCCTCTCTTCCTATGCTCATAATATAGGAGGCTTTTAATCCATCCCGATACACCATGTCTACAAACATCTTCTATAGGCATCCTACTAATCCTAGATATGACTATGAGTAGTTTTAGAAGAAGTTCATCATCGAAGGAAAGCAATTCGTATACGAGTAGAGCATCATAGAAACTATATCTCGCAAGCTCACTACTAGTAAGCTGGCTAATAGGTTTATCTATAACTATCTTTCCTTTTCCGATCAATGCTTGTGCAATAGCTTCTAGAGTATGCTCTCTATACTTATTATCGAATGCGTAAACTTGTATGCTCTTATTATTGAACAATCTGTACAAATCTATATGGATACCTCTTCTAAGAGATGCTCCTTCTTTACCCAAAACTATAGGTATCTTTTCTTTAGGAATTCTTAACTGTTCTCCTCTTCTTCTAAGGTAAGGTAAATCGAAATCATCTCCGTTGAATGTAGCGATTATTGGGTAGGAGTCAAGAACTTCGTAAACTTTTTTTAACATCTCTACTTCATCTTCAAAAATAATTACATTGAATTCTTCTGTCCCCTCAACTTCTGTAAAATTCTGTGTTTTGAGTAGATATACTTCTCTCCTTCCATCACTTCCAACAAATGAAACTGCTACAACTTTATCTCTAGCTTTATCTGGAGTTGGGACTCTCGTAGCTATTGGTGAGAGAACTTCTATATCTACTGAGAGATACTTGAGTTTAGGTCTATCAGCCTCCATTAGAGCTAGCCATTCCGCTATAGCTTTCTTTTCTTCACTAGAAAAATCTGGAAAGTAGAGTGAGATCATCTTCTTAATCTTCTCTAAGTCTATCTCTACTGCGTAGACTCTACCCTTATCTACATAGTAAGATATGCTAGGGACAAGACCCATATCATACATATAGCATAAGTGATATGGTATGTCTGCTTCCCAAGCTTTAATCTTCTCTCTAATAGAATTTGTTGTTCCACCTATTGCTAATGGGTCGTTTGCAACTATCTTCGTAACATTAATCCTGGTATCACGTAGTAGATCATACTTCTCTTCACTTTCAAGTTTGAGGACGCCTGGTAGCTTAAGTTTTTCTACCTCTTCTATAGTCTCCTTCACGTAGCAGTATGGTTTATGGTTTGTTTGATCGTAAAAAACTTCTACATGGTTATCTTCTGGATCAAGCATTTTAAGATAAGCTTTCCCTTCTTTCCCATCATAAGCACATCCAAGAAGAAAATATGTTTTAACATTAAGATGCTGGTCGAGAACCGTCTGCCCCATCTCTGAACAAGAAGAGTGAAACGTTACTTATTTTCTTTACGGGCTCTCTGTAAAATACATATTATCTAGATGTAAGACAGATCTTAGGGTGCTTGTGGAAGCTAAAGCATTAATACTCTGCTTAGAAGCTCTTAAAATAACACGTAGGGAAAAAATTTCTCCAAGCTCTAGCTTATACATAGCGTATAGGAAAGGCAAGTATGGTACTAGTGAGCTGAGAATGGCCCGTAAAATACTCCATCTATACTCTATATACAGAAAAACCATAAATAACATACTAACAAATATCATGGACACCTTAGATCTAAGCTGGGAAGCAAAAAAGATACTAGAACTCTTATCTACATCTATCTTATACGGTTTAAGATTTAGAGATATTGAAAAACTTGTATTGGATTTAAGAAGAACTCTAGGGAAGGATTGGCCAAAAGAATTAGAGAAACATATAGGTCTTATTAGATTTCTCGATAAAATAGATAGATCAATTCTCTTCAAAGAACATGTTGTAGAAAACTATCAAGAGTGGTTCGTGAAGTATGTTGAAGAACTTTTAGGTAGAGTGGAGGCAAGACGTTACCTCGGTTTCCAAGATAATGTTAATCCACCCATCTACGCTGTACTGAATAAGCTGAAGAAAAATGAAGAAGAAATCATAAAGATCGCTGAAGAGAATAATGTACATCTCAGAATAGATAAAAGACTTCCAGGAATATACATTCTAGAAGCAGAAGATACTAGAAGATTAAAGAAACTACTAGATGCTGGTTTGATAACGATACAGGACTTCTCGAGTTATTATGCTGTTAGAATCTTGGATCCGAAACCACAAGAAAAGATTCTAGACGTGTGTTCAGCTCCAGGTACAAAAACTTTCCTAATGACTTTGAATATGAAGAATAGAGGTCTTATAGTTTCTATAGATTCTTCATGGACTAGAATAAAAGGACAGAAGAAGAGGATGAAGTTTCTCGGTGTGGAGATAGCATATGAGATTCAAGCAGACGCTAGATATCCTCTACCTATTCAAGAGAAGTTTGATAAGGTTATTGTAGATCCTCCATGTAGTTCTACTGGACTAATCTGGAGAGAGCCATTCTATAGATGGTTTATAAAACCTAGACATATTAGAGCATTTGCAAAACTCCAATCAGAAATCTTGAACACATCATCTAAGTATGTTAAGGATGGAGGATTACTACTCTACTCTACATGTAGCATAACAATCGAGGAGAATGAATATGTTGTAGAAGATTTCTTAAAGATGAATCCAGAATTTAGCTTAGTAGATATAGAGATAGAGGTCGGGTCTAGAGGTTTAAGAGGACTTGAAGAATCTAGAAGACTCTATCCTCATAGAGATCTATGCAACGGTTTCTTTGTAACACTATTCAGAAAGAAGGATTGAGATATATAAACGGGAAAGAATGTGTAAGATCTCTAAAAAGATGATATATCTTTATTTCCCGTCTTCTATGTTTAGGTTAGGATAGATTGTTGGAAGATTATAGTAAAGTGCTTGGGTTTGGAGTAGAGTATAGAGAAGAAGGATTAGCTAGGTTTTTAGCCCCCAAGCTTCCTTCCTCGAAAAATTATGCACCAACTTCCCTACCGGCATTCTACAATCCTAAATCAAAGTCTAACAGAGATATGACTATACTCTTCTTAAAAGCATTCTTCCAAGATAGGAAGATTTCTGTATGCGAGCCACTTGCAGGTATAGGTATTAGAACTATAAGGATGTTCTTAGAAACAGGAATAATTGAAAATTCTGTAGTGAATGATATTTCTAGAAATGCTTACGAGTTAATGAAGATAAATTTCAAGTTAAACAATATAGAAAGTAATGTAGAGATAAAGAATAGAGATGCAAATGAACTACTTACGAGTCTACGTAGGAGATTTACATACGTAGATATAGATCCAGCTGGCTCTCCAGCAACCTTCTTAGAAAATGGGTTTAGATCATGTTTCAAGAAGGATTCTGTACTTGCAGCTACTTCAACAGATCTATCCGCACTCACAGGTTCTAAACCTACATCTTGTTTCAGGAAGTACGGGGTTTACAGTATTAAAACACCTTTCTCTAAAGAAATAGCGTTAAGAATTTTGGCAGGTTTCATGGTGAAGACTGCTGCACGTTTAGGTTTATCCGCTGAGCCTGTACTCTCATTCATTAAAGACCATTACGCACGTGTATTTGTTAAGATACGTTATGGAATAGAAAGAGCAAAGAAAGTTTTAAAGAATCTCGGCTGGATTTCTTACTGTAAAGTGTGTGGAAATATACAGACTTCTAGTATTCCTGACCCACCTCAACTAAAATGTGTTTTCTGTAATGCTGATATGCTTACAGTAGGTCTAGTATGGATCGGGGAGCTCACTAACCGTGAACTAGTAAGTAAGATGCTACAAGAAGCATTAGAGAATAAGCAACTCTATGGAGATATATCTAAACTTCTCCAATACCTAGTAGATGAAGATTCATCAATGATCGGCTACTATCCAGTAAATTATCTAGCATCTAAACTCTCTGTAAATCCTGTTAAACCTACACATCTTATAGAAGAACTTAGAAAGATGGGATATAGAGCTACACACGTACATATGGATTCTTCAGCCGTGAAGACAGAAGCCCCGATCAATATAATCAAAGACATCTTTAAATTATTATCAAAAAGATAGAAGAGAACTGTTCTTTAAAACACTTATGATAGAGTTTTCGATAATAATGTGAGAAGAATTTCTCCGTTATGCTTAAATTATAGCTACGGAATTTCTATATTGGGTCTCATGTCTGAACGTGAAGAGCATGGGAACAAAGTTTGTGAAATTCTAGATTCTATATGGCGTGAATTATCTGAGATGTTGAGAGAATTGATTAATAGGAATGTCGAAATCCCGAATGCTTTAAGAGTTGCCTTAGATGGTGCAAAAATATTGATAAATCTATGTAAACATCATTCAAGACTTGCGTTTGATATAACTCCCTCCATGCTAGATAGTATACAAGGGTTTTGCGTAGGATGTTGTGGAGCGGATATAGTAGCAAGAATAACTTGTGAATTAAAGACAGCACAGGATCTCATAACAGTTAGAGCAGCATCAGTACTAGGTAAAGAAAAATTAGAAGATTGGCAGAAGAAACTTGATAGTATCTGGAGGCAGTTAGGTAGAGAGTATACATGCTCACCTGTATGAATATCGAGGGATAACTAAGATAAGATTCATTAACGAAATCTTTATGGTTCCTGGTACATATTTTTAGTTAAGGGTATATTGTATGGTTAGAAATTGGGGTCTTGAAGCTCAGAGAGATCCTTACCGTAGAAGAGCTAAACTTGAAGGATATAGATCTAGAGCTGCATACAAGTTAATAGAAGCAGATAAGAAATTCCGTTTAATAAAGAGGGGAGATATTGTTGTTGAGCTTGGTGCTTGGCCGGGTGGTATGGCTCAAGTAGCTGCGCAGCTCGTCGGTCCTGAAGGTCTTGTAATAGCTGTTGATGTTAGAGAGTTTAAGAAGTTTCAAGAACCAAACATAATCACTTTAAAAGCAGACATTCTTAGAGACGATATAGTTGAAGATATCTTTAAGATTACCAAAGGTAAAGGCGTAGAGTTACTGATTTCAGATGCTTCTCCAACATTTACTGGGATAAGAGAATTAGATATACAGAGACAACTAGAACTTACGGAGAGGGCTCTCGAAATCTCTCTAAGCCTAGTCAAAACTGGGGGCTCAGTAATGTTGAAAAGTTTTGAATCAAATGAATTAAGAATTCTTGAAAGAGAGTTAAAGAAAAACTTTAACATCGTTACTAGGTTCATCCCCTCTGCTACCAGGAAAACAAGTTCTGAACTATACCTCATAGGGCGTGGGAAAATCTAGCATGCCACTGACATTCTCCCAATATCCTAGAATATTTTAGATTTAGATAACACTTAAATCATTATTCGAGAAAACTTTTGGTAGGATCTAGTATGGAAGAAAGAATTGCCTTGATACTTTTGGCTGCTGGAAAATCTACCAGGTTTCCAGGGAATAAGCTTCTAGCTAATGTATGTGGCATGAGTTTGATTGAGAGAATTCTAAGAACGACTTTAAGATCTAGCGTAGACGTGATTGTAGTTGTTCTTGGACATGAAGCAGAAAAGTTAAGAGAGATAATCGAGAAGATTAAAGATAACCGTGTTAAGATAGTTTACAACTTAGATTATGAGTTAGGTCAAAGTTCTTCTGTAAAGAAAGGCTTAAAAGAAGTTGCTGAATTTGTTGATGCAGTTATGATTCTCCCCGCCGACGTATCGTTTATTAAACCTGAGGATATTGACAGTCTAATAGAAACATTCAAGATAACTAAGAAGGATATAGTGGTTGCATCACATAAGGGTAAACACGGTCATCCAATACTATTCTCTAAGAAACTCTTTAAAGATATAATGATGATAACAGAAGAAAAGAGAGGTTTGAAGGAAGTTGTTGAGAAAAACCTAGAAGAGATAGTTGAAGTAGAGTTAAGTCCTTACACAGTGATAGACATAGACACCCCTGAAGATTTAGAGAAAGTAATTGGAATTGTTAAGAGAGATGCATTAACATATTGTGATTAGTTTTCTTGAAGACCCTCTTCTTGTACTTTTATTTTCTGAGTTTCAGATGGACTCTTATATGCTGATAGAACCCACTCTTCTAACCATATGCATTTTGTTGGTGAGACTGTGCCTCTCCTACCACAAACACTATTATACATACATGATGGACACGGAGCACCTTTTATAGGATCTAACGTTACCTGTCTTATTAGAGGAACAAGCCTCCTAGTCCACCTATCTTTTGCAAATTCTTTAACTCTCTTAACTATACCTTTTTTCTCAAGTTTTATAGCTATTCTAGACCCTTCTCTACTCGTTACACCAAGTTTATGCCAAAGTTCAGATTGAAGTAAACCCTTATCCTCATATTTAAGGAGAAGTTTTATCGCTCTCTTCTCAAGCTTACTCATCTTCATACTTTCCTTCAACCAATCATCTTAAAGTCTATATTATAAGCATTTCCAATAATCCTATTCTATGTGTAATATTATAGATTCTAAGAGAACTATTCTCTTGAAAGATTAGGTATAAATTATTCGTTAGAATGGGTTGCAGCGAAACGTGTAAGATGCTCCTAGATTCCTACAACATCATCTTTTTTGTTTTCAGATATTTCTTTCAATATTTTTATGAGTGTCGATCTAGAGATTGATAATGTTTGAGCTATTCTACGTTGACTTATCTTCTGATTGAGTTTCCTACAGGCTAAGTATACTGCTACGGCTGCTACTACTTCAGGCTTCCTTCCATACATCTTTAATTCTTTCCTGAAATCTTCAATTATTTTTAGAGCTTGTTCTTCTACTTCTCCTTTTAACCTTAAGTTGTTTACAAGCTTTGATACTATGAGTTGTGTTTTACTCATGGTCTCCGTTTTTCTATGCTTGATCTTCTCGATTATTCTCCTATAGCAGTTCCAGATTGTTTTCTTTGAGATGCCACTTTGATATGATAAATCTTTAATTGTTTTCGGTATTGAAAATATCTGGCATGAGAGATATATTGATGCAGCAGCTATGCCTTTCCACGATCTACCTATTTTCAATCCATTCTTCCAAGCACGTCTAACTATTAAAGCAGCATTCTCTTTTACTACATCCGGTAGAGCAAGTTTAGTAGATAAATTGAAAACAATAGATAAGGTTTTTATCAACACTTTGTCTCCACTTTCTACTATTTCTCTTTTGATAAGTTTAGAGAGCTCTTCATCTTCTTCCCCAGTTATTGTTGAGAGACCTAGATCATGTATCAGGTATGTCAATGGTGCTCCAACTCTTTCCTCCCCTTCTTTTAATGGATTGTAGTATCTACGCTCTGTTTTCCTATCGACCAGTCTCGATGCGAATACATATCCACATCCATAGCAGGTTATTTCCCCTATCTCTTTATCTTCGATCTTTAACTCACAACCACATAGTGGACATCGTTCAGATTCTATCATCTGCCAGCCCTCTCAACAATGTAGAAAACTTCTCCTAAACTATACTGTACATTAGTATTTGGCTTAACTTCTATGAAGGGTTGTGAAACAGGTCCAAAAACATTCCTCACTATGCCTACTTCTTTCAACTTCATATCATAAACTATTTCTCCAAGCTTAGGAACCTTCTCGCACTTTATTACAAGATTATTATTTACGATCCTCCATAGAATTCCTATTCTAGATACTGTTATCTTTGGGGCCACGTAGAAAAGTATGGTTTTAGTATTCTTAAAGATTGTCCAGGAGATCGTCTTCAGTACTCTTGTTAGATGGATCTATGTCTTACGCTGACTACTCAAACTATCTTAGAAGAGATTTGTCGTACGTTGAGAGAGCTTTACCGAGAATTTTAATTAGAGTGTTCTTATTCATAGGTTTATCTGGTTTAATTATTAGTTTGCCTGATTTAATCCACCATGTAGATGGGTGGCTTGCGGATTCTATCTCTACTCTCCACCCTAATCTTCTAGCTACTTCAGCTATCTTCTCAACTGTAGGATTTTTTACTGCTAGAGAGAGTGGGACTTTTCTACATCTAGATCTAGGTACGTTTTTATCAAAGTATATGGGCCAGACTATGTATCCATCTTTCTTTATCATTTCTAGCTTTTTTCTTCTTCTAATAGTACAGCGTTTATTACACCATTCTGTCCAGGTCTAGATGTTACTACAGCTTTCCCAATCTCCGTCTCTATTACTGCGCCTTTCGTTATTACACCTCTTCTCTCATAATCTCTATTAGCTTTATTCGAGATTAATCTAAGTACCTTTACTTTTTGAGATTTAGCAGATTTTGGATCATAAACATTCGCATACATGTCTGAAGCAAGACTAAGCTTTATTCCTCCACCCCTACACCTCTTAACTCTAAGCTTCCTCTCCCCTATAATTGTTAAAGCTGGTTCTCCACCTCTCTCATATCTCCTCTTCTTCCTATAGGGTCTTTTCTTCCCACCTGTAGGCTTCCTTTTATGGAGATCCCAATGCCATTGAACCATATCTCTCCTAAATCTTCTCTGTAACTCGTATTTAAGATCACCTTTAAGGAAAAAAGAGTAAGCTAAATAGTATTCCCCTGCTAGGTGTTTTTAGTCTATAGGTTTTGTTTTGTTTCAGTTGCATCTTCTCTTTTAGTTGTTTTTGCGTGTTCTCTAGCTTGTTGTTGAAGTAACCTTGATTCGAGTGCTCTTCTTATCATTACTGGGTTGTTTGGAACTCCGAGAAAATCTGCGAGTAATTCTGTTGTTCTAAGAATTTTTGTCTTACCTTTTTTCTCTGCTTCTACAAATCCTTTTTCAATAAGCAGCTTGATATGTCTGTACGCAGATCCACCCCTAGCAATAGCCACCTTACTCTGCTCTACTGGTTGGTAGTAAGCTATAAATGAAAGAGTCTTCATAACCCCCCTGCTAAACAAAGGCTTCCTCACATACCTCTTCACTAATTCATGGTATTCTTTCTTTAATCTTAAGAATACTCTATCCCCCTGAAGTTCAACAAGCTCAATAGCACTATCTTCTACGTTATACTTCTTCTTCAATTCTGAGATCGCTGATATTATCTTATCTCTTTTCCTTAAACGGCATATACTCATTAATTCTTTTAGTTGCACCGGTCTGGAAGCTGCGAAGAGTAGTGCCTCAATTCTACGAACTATCTCCGCTAAGCTCTTTCCCGCCAATCCACTTCACCTTGATCTCTCCAGTTTCCTCGTCTTGCAGAATCTCTACATAACCTCTAGCAGCTGCAAGAAGCAGTAGTATGAATCTACGTACAGCTTCAAGTCTATCCACACATGATACCAATTCTCTAAAATCTATCTCATCATTCTTCTTCTGGTGGAATAAGTCTTGAAGAGTTTTAACAAATTCTTCAACTTTTTCCTCAAGCTTAACTAAATATTCTTCAATATTTAACATGAAGTTTTCTTGCGGATGTTCTACGAAAGATGTTTTCACATTTTCTTCATACAGAATTCTGCTTAGAGATTTTAGAACATCCTGTAGTGTGAATAATACTACTTCAGGCTGTATAGGTATATCTATTGGGGGTAGGGGGGGCATAGTGATCTTTTCTCTAGGCTGGCTTGGTAGATCTGCTTTAAGCAATCTTTCAGATTTCATTCTATGTATTATTGAGGCAGAGTATAATGCAACTCCACATGGGTTCAGATCTATTACTCCAAGTTTCTCCAATTCTTTAATGAGTGTTCTCAAGATTTCTACTAACCTGATCTCCCAAACTTTAAGTCTATCTAGTCTCGCTACGTCGAATAATACTCTCCATCTATGATCACTCCATATAGCTACGGTTTTCTCAGCCATTAGACAGCACCTCTTCAATCTTCGTCTTCACGATCCTAGAAGCCCCGTCTCTCATATAGACACCTATAAGTTGATCAGCTTTCTCAGCAATAACATCTTTCAAAGTTATAACGATTATCTGAGTTTTCTTCGACATTTCTTCAAATAGTTCTGCAAGCCTAGCACTGTACTGGATATCCATGTGTGCGTCAACTTCATCGAAGATGTAGAAGTCTGCTGGCGTGAGTCCTTGAAGTGCGAGTAGGAGGGCTACAGCTGTAACAGACTTCTCTCCACCACTCGCTCCACGTGCAGATCTAGGAGATTTGCCTGGAAATCTAACTATAATCTCAACACCTTTCTCAAATATGTTTTCTTCATCTTCAAGCTTGAGCCATGCTTGTCCACCCGTAAGTATTGAGAAATAATGTTCAAACTTCTCAGAAACTTTATTAAATGTTTGTAGGAAGACTCTCTTCTTCTCTCCTTCTAACCATTTCATGAATCTGATAATCTCGGCTCTTTCTTCTTCAAGTTCTCTAATTCTAGCAGATCTAACTTTATAGTTCTCTACTAGTTCTTCATACTGTTGAGGGGCTAGCTGATTCACCTTATCCAGTTCTTTAAGCTCATTCAATAATTCTTCTTCAAGTTTTTGGAGTAGTTGGTGAGGTATTTCTGGAAGATCTTGTAACTGTTTTCCATCAATCTCTTCTAAAATCTTTTTCAACTCTACTTCGAGCTGACTTCTCTTAACCACAAGGTTTATTCTCTTGCTAGATAGATCATAGTATTCTTGCTCGATCTTTCTCAGCTCGTTCTCGAATTCATACTTCATCTTTGATATTTCTTCAAGTTTACGTTTCTTATTTTCTAGCTCTACATTTGTAGCCTCAATCTCTCGTCTACATTCCTCAAACCTGCTTTTCAATTCTTCACTAGTCTCAGATAATTCTGATAGTTTTTTCTCTATGTACTCTGCTTCAGCTTTCTTATTAGATAATTGTTTAGAAAGAGTTTCATGGCGAGTATTGTTTTCTACAAGTTTCTGAGTAAGTTGGTTAAGCGTGGAATTAATTCTCTTCTTTTCCATCTCTAATCTAGCGATCTCCGTAGAACTTTTTATGTACTCTTCTTCAAGCAATCCTATCTCCTCTCTAATCTCCTGAATTTCATTCATGTCACTAAGATTAATGTTTCTAGATTGTTCTAAAAGTTCTTCCAAAATCTTCTCCTGCTTCGATATATGCTTCAACGTGATAAGTTTCTCAATTTCTAAACCTACGAGTTTCACAAAGTTTTTTGAAACATTATTCAGCAATTCTTCTGAAAGTTTTTCTTCAGACTCAATCTCATATCTAACTTTTAAGATTTCGTTGCTGATCCTCTGAATCTCTGATTTAAGATATTCTGATAGATTGCTGAGTTCGTCTACCTTCTTCTTCAATTTATCTAAAATCCTCAAAGATTCTTCATACTCGTGTTTTATGAGAATGTACTTGGATCTGGAGGATATGGGGTATATCTCGATCCTCCCATCTTTGAGTATAGTTACTCCTTTACCATACACTATTTTTGAAATATTGTTTTTCGGGAGATGTGGTTTTTTACTGAAATACGTTTTTCCGAGTAGGAATGAAAGAACATCTCCAACCCACTCAGCTTTAAACTTTACACCATTAATCTCCAACCTCTCTTTTCTTTTTTCAACTATTTCTAATGGTAATATCTTTAATTCAATTCCTACGTTTGAGAAGATTTCTGCAAGATGTATGGCCGTCTTCCAGCTATCAACTACAAGTGAATGTATCCATCCACATGTTCCAGCTTCCAACTTTCCCCAAACCTCAATATCATCCACTTCCAGCCATGAATCTAGAAAACCATATACACCTTTCACATCTTTTAGAATCTCTTCTATCCTTTCTTCTCTTCTAACTTTTCCAAAAAAGTTTGTTGAGTTGATTTTTGAAATTATATTACCAAAAGCTTCCTGAAGCTCAATAAGCTTAGAAAACCTTTCAGATATCTTTGTATATTCTTCTTGTTTTCTAGATAGTTCTTCTGAAAGTTTTTGTAGAATCTCTGCATTATCTTTAATTATCTTTCTTTTCATCAACGTTCTTTTCAAGTTTCTTGAGATTTCATTCACACTAACATTTATCTCGTTTTCTATCTTCGATAGATTTGATTGAAGTTCCTCAAGCCTCATCTTTATTAGTTCTATTTCTTTCTTCAATGAAGTTTCTCTTCTCACAGTTTCCTCAACATTCGATTCCTTTACTTTAAGAATATTCTTCAATTTTTCTAAACGTTTCCTAACTTCTTCTCTTTTCTCATAAACATCTCTCAATAATTCTTCTAGAGAAGATAGACGTGATCTTTCTTCATCTAGTTTCCTAGAGATTTCTTTTGAATCTTCATCCAGTTTTCTTAGATTTTCTTCAATACTCTGGATCTCCATATGTATATACCTTAACCTCTCACTTAGGCTTGATTTCTCAGAAGTTAATGTTAATTCTTTTCTCCTTAATTCTTCAAGTACTCTTTCCAGATTCTTTAATTTCTCTTCAAGACTAGCTGCAATTATTGACGTCTCATTCCATTCTTCACTACAACTGTTCTGTAACCTCAAGTATTCTTCTCTATTGTTCTGTATCTTGGAGAGTTCTAACTCGATCTTAGATAGTTCTTCTTCTACTTCTCTAAGTTCGGAGGTTATTGTATTGAATGTTTTCTGGAGTTTGAGTTGTTTTATTGATGAGAGCAGTGTCTCGATGTTTCTTCTCCTGTATGCTTGGTTTCTTTCAAGTTGCAGTTGGTATACTCTCAGCTTCACTTCAGATGTCCCTGCTTTAGCTATAGCGATATTCTTCTCAGCTATCTGGAGTTGTTCTTCCGCTTCCTCTTTCTTCCTTTCATATTCTCCTATTCCTGCTATCTCCTCAAGCATCTTCCTCAACTCTACTGGACTCATCTCAGCGATAGATGTAACAGAGCCTTGAGCAACTATATTGAAACCTGAAGGTCGAATATTCGCCATAGAAAGTATTGTTAACAGTTCTGTTCTGGAAACTTCTCTCCCATTTAGTAAATACTGGCTTTCACCTGTCTTATCAAGCCTCCTAGTTATCGTTACTTCATCAGAGTCTACTGGCAGAACCCTGTCCGAGTTATCTAGTGTTAGAGACACTCTAGCGCCTGACGTAGAATTTTTATCATTTATGAGTTCAGACATTCTACCAACCCTTAGATTATGTGAGCTAAGCTCTCCTAACGCAAATCTTATAGCATCTAGAATATTTGATTTCCCACCACCATTAGGTCCGGTTATAACCACAAGACCCCTCTCTAACTCTATAGTGGTCTTCTTCGATTCGAAGGACTTGAAACCCTGTATCGTCAACTTCTTAATATAAACCATCCCAGATGCTGGAAGATATCTACTTCATGAAAGTTAATTAACATATCTTAAACAACAGGTTCTTCATAATACTAGAGGAAACTTTAAGAAAATACTCTTCTAGAATCATGTCGATCTCGTAGAGAACATAATCTAGAACTGTTAAGGAGTGTAGGTTCTCTTTAGATCATAGCTTAAATAAATCGAAGACTTCTCTAATTTTCAGGAGATGAGTCGGATAAATAAGCTAATAGAACTGATAGATGAAGTCAACCTTTCTTCTATGATAATTACATCTCCAGCAAACATATTTTATTTTACTGGATACATGGGTCCAGGTTTTCTATACATTCCAGTAGATGGGAAAATCCAACTGTACGTCTACCCTCTAGATTATAATGTTGCAGAAACCTATTGTAATGTTAAAGATATAGAGATTGTAAAATTGAGGCTTACATCTGGGATAGTGGATGTACTAAGAAGTATTGCAGAAAACTATAGAAGAAGAGTTGGCTTCGATAAACTTGAAGTAGAACAGTATCTGAGAGCAAAAGAGTATGTAGAAGAACTTAAACCATCTTCAGAACTCACATGGAAGTTAAGAATGATTAAAGAAGGCGAAGAAATAGAACGCATAAAGAAGGCGGCTGAGATAACATCAAGATGTATGGAGCTGGCTTCAGAGATTATAGATGAAGGAGTTAAAGAATCAGAAGTAAAGGCTGAGATTCTGGAAGAGATGATGGAGCTGGGTTCATGGGGTCCTGCTGCACCACCTATAATTGCTTCTGGACCTAAATCTGCTTTACCACATGGTGGTCCAGGTGATAGACAATTTCAGAAGGGTGATGTAGTTGTTGTAGATATTTCTGCAGTGTATGAAGGATACTGCGCAGATATGACTAGAACATACTATGTAGGCTCTAACCCTCCTGAAGAAATTCAGAAAGTTTACCAGTTAGTTTATGAAGCTAAGAGCTTGGTGGAAGAAGGTGCTAAATCATGGCTTCTAGCATCTTCCATAGATGAAGTTGCTAGATCTAAAATTGCTTCTCAAGGTTATGGCGATTATTTTACTCATGGTCTAGGTCACGGTATCGGTATAGAGATACATGAACCTCCAAGAATAAACCCTGTAAGTCAAGAAATGCTTCAAGAAAACTACGTAATAACGATAGAGCCTGGAATATACTTGCCCAGAAGATTTGGCGTAAGAATAGAAGATACATTTATGGTTGAGAGAGATAGCTTAATAAAACTCACATCTTCTCCATACGATTTTACATTATACTAAGCTCCCATTCTTCTCTGTCTCCTCTGATACGTCCTGATAGCCCTCATGAGATCTATCTTCCTAAATTCAGGCCAATAGACATCAAGAAAGACAAGTTCGCTATACGCAGATTGCCATAAAAGGAAATTGCTTATCCTTTCTTCTCCAGAAGTCCTGATTATCAAGTCTGGATCATTCTTCGGTAGATCTGCAGTATAGAGATGTTGCTCTATAACTGATTCATCTATCTCATCTATACTTAACTTTCCTTCTAAGACCTTCTTAGCTATAGACTTTGTTGCATCAACTATCTCAGCTCTTCCACCATAAGCTACAGCAATATTTATGAAAAGATTATCATAGGTTTTTGTTGCATCTTCAAGTTTACGTAAAACTTCTTCTACATCTATTGGAATAAGCTCTCTTCTTCCAATAACCTTAATCCTGACTTTATGCTTATGAATTCTTTCATCATTCAAGAAGTTTTGAGCTCTCTCTTTAAGCAGTTCGAAAATCTTCTCTACTTCCTCCCTCGGACGTTTAAAGTTCTCAGTGGAGAATACGTAGAGTGTAACTATCTTAACTCCAAGTTCTAGACACCAATTTAGTAGATCGTTAACTCTGTCAGCTCCTAAACGATGTCCATCCCAAGGATTCAATCCACGTTCCTTCGCCCATCTACGATTACCATCAAGTATCAAAGCTATGTGTGTAGGTATCTTACCATCTCTTATAACTCTGCTTAACCATTTTTCATATAGTTTGTATACTCCGAAGATCTTTAAAATTCTCTCAAATAAACTCATATACAGATAAGCATTATCCTTACCAAAATATATCTATAACTTCTTCTAAAATCTTAGAATTTTTCTTTAAGTTTTTCTTTCCTAGGTTTAAAGTAGTCTGAATACATTCTACTCAGTATTCTCGTTATTATCAAGGTTATCGTCATCGTTACTACTCCCAGTACGGAGATTAATATAAGGGTCGGGATTTGCGTTTCTTCAAATGGTCCGATCGTAGTTGAGAGGATTAGGATACCTGTCCTCTTTAGAAGAGCCCATATCCATATTATCAATACTGTAGACCTAACTGCACTCCAGAATCTTGAATCTCTTACAAGTACACGGTAGACTATGATAGATGCTATAGAAATTATCATTGCTGTAGCTATAATATCTATACCGGCAGTTAAAAATGCACCTAAAATTAATGGTATTTTATCTATCCACCACCATGTATAGGTAGATGGATCAGGAGGGTTAGGGTAAATAGATATCAAAGTACTTATGGAAGAAGTATACCCTATGTAAAATCCTAAGAATATCAGTATCACTGCTACAAGATTTGCGAAAGCTGTAAGTTGACGGTAAGCCGGCATTTTGAAGAAGTTCATGAACCAGTTATAGAGAGCCATTATTTTTTGATCTATGTTGAAACCTCTAAAAATTAGAACTATGCCGACAACTGTTAAGATTAATGGCGGTGATATTAGGTTTAGTAGGTAGAGTAGACCTGTAAGTGTTAAGAGTACTCCAGGTATCCCTAGAAACATTCTACTATACTTAGGTTCTGTAAAAGCTAGTTTAAGATATCTTCCAAGAAGTAGCCATGTCCTTTCTACAGATTCGCTCTGCCTAACCACAAGCCTCTTAACAGAGATTACAGGTACACGTGAACTTACAATCGGTAATACGAACTCATCTGTTACACCATCACTCACAAAAACTACACCGTCTGCTGGAAACTTCTTTAAAACACTTTCTAGCTCATGCATTATCTTTACATCTGCTTCAATACTTTCCTTTTCTTCTCCCGCAAGCGTCGCTATTTCTACATTCTCCTCCCCGAATCTCTCAACTAGTTCTTTGTAAATTTTAAGTGCTCCAAACATGGCATTTACATCTGCTTCTTCTGGATCGTTTAAAGCAAAAGATTGGGCAGCCTTAAGGTTCTCTTCAAATCCTACTATGGGGGTAGAAATACCTGTCTTTCTCTTAATATCGTTATCTCTATCTACGACTAATACCAACAGCTTCTTCGGCTCTAAAGACATCCGTCTTTATCCAAGAACATCTAACGTTATCTAAAAGATAAGTATATCGTCTTAATGTTCTTAGGAGGAGCCTGCCAGTTCTCCGTCTTCTAGTAGAATTTTGAATTCTTCGAAAGTCAGCTTCTTCCCTGAAATGAGTTTGGCCTTAGCTTCATTTTTAAGCTTTTCCCTAATCTCCATAAACTTCTTTGCTTCTTCAACTTCTCTATGTTTCTTCAAAATATTCTGCAATTCTATTATCTGTGAAGATACTAGTATCTTCTTTGCTTCTAGCTGCTGTAGAATATTCTTTACTTCAATATATTTTTGATGCCACTGATCTGCTTTACTTTTAAGTTCTTGAATTTTCTCTCTAAGCTTTGTCTGCTTCTCTAGTAAAGGTTCTATCTTTTCTCTAATGTTCTTTACTTCTTCTTTGATTTTTCCTATTTCTTCTTTAACGGTTTTTATCTGTTCAATTAGTTGACAGGCCCTATCTCTATACTCAATCTTCTTCTTAACTAAGGATAATTCTGTCTGAAGTCGTTCGAGAAGCATGCTTATCTTCTTCTCTTCCTCCTTAGGGAGAGGATTAACTTGAAGCATCCAATCTAGTTGCTGTAGCTTATTCTCTATCTCTTCACCATTATCTTTAACGTTTCTAAGTTTTCTCAACTCTTCTTTAACTTCTCTATGCTCTTCTCTCAACTTCTCTAGTTCTTCCCTCTTCTCATTCAGCTTCACTCTTAATTCTTTGAGGGTCTCTTTGTAAGTCTTGCTTTCTTCTTTTAATCTTTTTAATTCTTCTGAGAACTTCTTCATCTCTAAATGTATCTTATCTCTATTTGAAGCATATTCGTTTGCTTCTGAAGTTTTATTTTCTATGTCTATGTTTATTCTTCTAAGTTCTTCTCTTAGTTCTTCAAGTTTTTCTCCAATCTCCTGTATGCTCATTTTCTTCACCTCAACTCTATCTCTCCTTCTCCTACTACACGTGTAATCATTGCATGAAGTTCTGGGAACCCCTCCATAGTTACCGAGGAGACTAAAGCCATTGGTATTGATGATACTATATCATGTACTGCTTGAGCCATCTCTTTTGAAAAATGCATCAACATACCTTTAGATCTATTCTCTATCTCTACTATTAGTGAATCTATAGATTCACTCCAACTTTCCAAGTTCTCTATACGTTTTCTTGGAACTGCATCTATTTTATTGACGACCTGTATCATTGGAAGCTGGAATGTAAGGTATATGGAGCTGGCTAGAAACATGCTTGCAACAAAGTTCCTAGTAACTGTACAGAACATTGGATCCAGTAAGAAGAACATTAACTTCTTACCATATTTTCCAATAGACTTTGCTAGTATTCTACCTTCTTTCCTAAAAGCAAATAATTCAAGTTGTCCCGGAGTATCTACGAGAACGTAATCAACTTCATGGGAATCTATTTCTTCTACAAGTTCTTCTACATGTCTAACAACTTCTCTAATGGAAGCTATTAAAGCAGCATTAGGACCAAGCTTCCTCGTAGTCATTATTCTTTCATAATCTACCATTTCTCTGATATCTATATCTGCTTCGTAAGGTGTGGAGATGGCTGCTGGATCAAGATTTACAATTAAAGTGGACTGCTCTTGACTTCTTAACCAATCACTGAAAGCACCTGTGAGCGTTGACTTCCCCGACCCTGCAGTCCCAGTTATGAAGATCGTATACATTTTTGTTTATCCACCTATCCAGACTTCTTTCAATAGTATCTATACGATACTATTTATTTATTTCATTAAAAATTTCAAATATAGATTATTCTCTTAAAAGTAGTATATCTTTGATGTGATGACTCTTCCATATTCTTAACTTCTTTACTGGAAGATTCCAGAAAATCCTGAAAGCATTCTTTCATCTTCTTCCTTAATGGTTTTTAGTATTTTCTCTTTTTCTTCACCTACAATTTCTTCAGCTATTTCTTTAGCAAGTTCTCTTGCTTTTTCACATTGTTCTTCTGATCCCAGTATTCTTACATAGAAGCCTTCTTCTCTAAATGGTTTTGAATCTCTAAAAAGAACATTCGCTCTAGATACAAGGTCATCCTTCAATAGCTTCTCTTCTAGTTCTCTTGATTTAGCTTTCTCTACGAATAGTATTATCTCCATGTTTTCACCCCTTCTTTGACAACCACCACTGTAAATATTCTTCTCTTAACTTCTTTTTCTCATCTTTCTTAAATCTTTCTTCTAAATCTTTCTCAGAATATACTACTAGTTCTTGGATTGTATATGTCAAACCACACACTCTACAAACATACTCTCTAGATTCTCTATCATATATTAACTTCGATCCACATTCTCTACAAAACCGCAACCTACCCACTCACAGAAATACCGACACCCTTAATATTTAAGAATATTCTTGAAGATACTTGATTAAGAAAACTTTATGGAATGATTTTGAAAAGCTGAATAGTTTTCTTAATCGGTTCTACGAACATCTATGTACTTTCTTCCTGTAAATAGGAGTATGAACGTTACGAAGACAATTATTATGAAGATTATGGGGAGGAATAATAGTAGAGGTGTTGGGAGTTCGTTTGTATAGAAGAAGAAGGGTATTGGTCCTATTATTATTAATCCTCCTCCTTCAACATTCTGATGTGATGCTAAACCCATAAAAATGAAGGTTAATCCAAAGAATATCAAAGTAATTGCGATTATCAAGATTATGGGGGATTGTAGATCTCTGAGAATATTGTTCTCAGACATTTTATATCTCACCCATGAACACTATAATTAAGAATATCATGAAGATTAGAGTTACCATCAATACTATTGTTAACAGTCTTCTACCACTGAAGAATATTGGGAAGGGGCCAAGTAGTATAAAACCAAAGCTGTAGCTCTTTACCTTATTTCTAGACTTAGCTTGTAGAGAGAGCATTAGTAAAAGTATGCCGAGGAGTATGAATATTAAGCCTATGGTTATGAAGAAGATGTTGGCCATCTAACCAGATATTCGCATCCGTATATTTAGATCTTATCTTTTCTTAAGATTTCTCTTACTCTATCTTTACTAACTACCTAAATTTTATTAAGGAAGAAGTAAGGATATGGATTAGGTGAATTAGTGAATTGGCTGCGCTTGGAATAGCTGGAGCATATGATAGAGCAATTACGGTATTCTCTCCACAGGGGAGGCTGTATCAAGTAGAGTACGCTCTTGAGACTGTTAGATCTGGATCAACAGCTATAGCGATAACATGTAAAGGAGGGGTCGTTTTAACTGTAGAAGAAAGATTACATACGAGATTACAGAACCCTAACTTTTCATGGAAACTCTTCCAGATAGATGATCATATAGGTGCTGCAGCTGCTGGATTAAATTCAGATGCACGTGTACTAGTAGATAATGCGAGAGTATATGCTCAGGTAATCAGATTATCTTATGATGAAGAACCAACAGTAGAAGCTATAGCTAAGAGAATCGGTGATATAATGCAACTGTATACGCAACATGCTGGTGTGAGACCTTTCGGTACAGCTATACTCTTTGGAGGAGTAGATAAAACAGGACCAAGATTATTCTACACAGAACCAAGTGGTCTAGTCTTAGAGTATGATGCATGGGCAATTGGAAGAGGATCTGAGAAAGTAAAAGAATACTTAGAAAACAATTATAAGAAGGAAGTAACTCTAGAAGAAGCTGTAAATATGGCTTTAAACGCACTCGTCTACTCTGTAGATAAGATTGAGGAAGGATGGACGGCTAGACTTGCAATAATACCTGTTGAGACTAGAAAGTACGTTCTTATGCCTTTCAATGAATTGATGAAGAAACTGGAACCCCTACTCCAAGAAAAGAAATCTAAAAGAGAACCTTAATTAACTACTAAAACAAATTTTTAAGAGAGTCTTATCGGATAATGTGTCTGGAGGATAGTTGAAGTTTGTCTAAAAGTTACACCATAGCAAGAATCGAGAAACGGGGAGCTAATTTCGAGATACTAGTAGATCCAGATAAAGCTTTAAAATATAAGCTAGGTGAAAATATACCAATCTCAAAGATAGTTATTTACGAAGAAGTCTATAAGGATTCGAAGAAAGGGAGTAGAGCAAGTGAAGAAGAACTTAAGAAAGCGTTCGGGACAACGGAATTCTTAAAGATAGCTGAAATAATATTAAGAGAAGGAACTGTACAGATAACTGCTGAACAAAGGAGGAAGCTGATAGAAGATAAGAAGAAGCAGATAATAGACTATATCTCGAAGAACGCTATAGATCCTAGAACCAATCTTCCACACCCACCTCAGAGAATTGAATTAGCTCTAGAAGAAGTAGGTGCAACAATAGACCCATTCCAAGACGCTAAAGAACAAGCAATAAAAATTATAGAGAAGCTTAGAACTATTCTACCTTTAAAGATAGGGATTATAAAATTACAGATCAGACTTCCGGGAGATGTTATTGGTAAGTCTTATGGTTTAATAAGAAATATGGGGAAGATTGTTAAAGAAGAGTGGAGGAAGGATGGGAGCTGGGTTGGGGTAATAGAAATTCCAACTGGACTACATTATGATTTAGTAGATAAGCTTTCCAAGATTTCAAGTGGTAGAATAGAAACAGTAATCTTAGAAGGGTGAGAACATGCCTCTATACTTTTCTGAGAAAGAAATTGTTCTTCCTGGACAGCTACTTTCAGATAATGGGAGGAGGAGTGGTGAAGGAACATATGTTCTCGATGGTAAAGTATATGCAGCCGTGATAGGCTTAGCTACGATAAAGAATGAGAAAGTTTGCGTAATTCCTCTTAAAGGCGTATATAATCCACAGGTTGGAGATAAGGTGATAGGGATAATAGCTGAAGTTAAACCGAATGGTTATGAAGTAAGTCTAGGGAAACATCTCTTCGCTACCGTAAAGATACCTGATAAGAGAGAGGTTCAAGCAATGAATTTCAAGATAGGTGATGTAATTTACGGAGTTGTTAAGGAGAGTGGTTTGAGAGGAGTCTTTCTTGAAACTGGGGATAAGTTGAAGAAGATTACTTCAGGCTTACTGATCATGATACATCCTTCTAAGATCCCTAGATTAATTGGTAGACGTGGATCTATGATAAACATGTTGAAGAAGGAAACTGGATGCGAATTGATAATAGGAAAGAATGGGTACATCGTCATTAGAGGAGATAATCCACTTGGAGAATTCGCTGCACTCTCAGCAATAAAGTTGATTGAAAGAGAAGCTCACTCTCAAGGATTAACAGAAAGAGTTGGGAAACTTATTAAGAAGATAATGCAGGGTGCTGTGTCTTGAAATCGAATGAAGTCAAATTGATTAGAGAAGATGGTAGGAGGCTTGATGGAAGAGCATTCGACGAACTACGACCTCTAAAAATAGAAGTAGGGGTTTTAGAAAAATGTGACGGCTCAGCTTATGTAGAGCTAGGTAAGACGAAAGTCTATGCAGCGGTCTTCGGTCCGAGAGAAGTTCATCCTAAACACTTAGCATTAGCTGATAGAGCTATACTAAATTGTAGATACCATATGGCTTCATTCAGTGTTGATGAAAGGAAACCTCTAGGAATGACTAGAAGAGAGATAGAATTATCGAAAGTTATAAGAGAAGCTTTAGAAAGTGTTGTATTTCTAGAAGAATTTCCAAGAACATGTATAGATGTATACATAGAGGTTATACAGGCAGATGGTGGTACGAGAACTGCTGGAATAACGGCAGGTTCTCTAGCTTTAGCTGAAGCAGGAATACCGATGATAGATTTGGTAGCAGGAGTTGCTGTAGGTAAGATAAATGGTCACCTCGTATTAGATATTTCTGATATCGAAGATAAGTATGGTGAAGCAGATATGCCTGTAGCTATGGCGCCTAGATTAAACTCCATAGTTCTCCTACAATTAAATGGTAGGCTGACTGGAGAAGAATTTAAGAATGCTCTAGAATTAGCTAAGAAGGGAATCATGGAAATATATCAACAACAAAGAGAAGCGTTGAGGAGAAAGTATAGTGGGATCTCTGCAGAAGAGGTTTGAGAAGCATGTCTACAGCAATTCAGCCTAAGAAGAATATAACTGCAAGAATAGTTCAAGACAAGATATATAGTCTACTACAGCAATCTAAGAGGCTCGATGGTAGAGGATTATACGATATGAGATCTATAACTATTACAACCAATCTTATAGAGAAAGCAGATGGATCAGCACTCGTTACACTTGGAGGAACGAAAATACTTGCAGGAATAAAAACAGAAATCGGGGCACCATACCTAGATAGACCAGATGAAGGATCTTTCACTATTAACGCTGAACTACTACCGCTGGCATCCATATCTTTTGAGCCAGGCCCACCTGACGAGAGAGGAGTAGAATTAGCGAGAGTAGTTGATAGAAGTATTAGAGAGAGCAAGGTTCTTGATTTAAAGAAACTATGCTTAATTGAAGGTGAAAAAGCATACATATTGTTTATAGACATATATGTTCTCGATTACGATGGAAACTACTACGATCCATCTCTAATAGCAGCATTAGCTGCCATAGCTACTGCGAGGATCCCTGAATACAAAGTAGTTGATGGAAAGATTCAGAAAACTGGAGCATACTTTACACCTAAACTTCAATCTCTACCTTTTACAGTAACATTCGGTTTGATAAAAGATAAGCTTATAGTTGATCCACATTTAGAAGAAGAATCCGTGCTTGACGTCTCTATAATAATAGGCGTAGATGAGAAAGATAACATAGTCTCAATCCAGAAAAATTCACCTGGTCTAATACCAGAACACCTACTAACAAAAATGATAGAAATAGCTATAGAAAAAGCAAGAGAGATTAGAAAGATATTCTGTGAAAAACTAAACATATCTCTCGACTAACCAATCTAGCAGAAAGCTACGTTAATTTTCTTCTAGCATAATCTTAACCATAACAAGAACACTAAGATTCGCGAGCTAGTTCAGGATAACGAATAAAAAAGAAGAAAAAAGTAAAGAATTATTGTTAATTAGATCTGTGTAGAGGTTTCAAACTAAAAATTAATATTTTTGTAGTAGTTTTTAGATCATGATTTTAGAAATGAGGGTCGAAAGAGTTCAGGGAAATCCTGCAAAAAGGTTTATGGCTAAATATGGATCTACGTTAAGAAAGAAAGTTGCAGAAATAGAACGTGTACAGAGAGCTTTACATTATTGTCCAAGCTGTGGTAAACCAAAAGTAAGAAGATATGCTATAGGTATATGGATATGTAGAGGGTGCGGGTTTAAGTTTGCTGGAGGAGCATGGGTTCCATCACCAAAAGAATAAATTTAGAGTTGAGGTATCTATTAGAATACCTATCCCTGAGAGAGAACTTATCTTAAAATCCATCATACTTGAAACTAGAGATATTCCATCTAAAAGAACGCACGTTTCCTTACAGAGTAGAGGAGAAGAACTAGTATTGAGTATTGAAGCTCAGGATTTAGTAGCGTTAAGAGCTGCATTGAACTCTTTCTTAAGATTCATAGACTCAGTATATAGATCTATTAAGGTGGTTTCTAGCTTAGAGTAATAGAGCAGGATTTATATCGTTTGTATTTCGTGGATTAGTATCTTGTATGTGTAGCCTTCTATAAGTGCTGTTAAGCTTGCTTCAAGTATGTTTCTAGAGTATGCTGTACATGCCCACCTACTCTTACCATCCGTAAATTCTATGAAGACTCTTACAGCTGCTCCTGTTCCTTCACCAGCATCTACCACCGAGACCTTATAATTTATCAATCTAACACTTTCTAGATATGGTATTCTTCTTAGTACTGCATCTCTTAGAGCTAGATCAAGTGCATGTACCGGGCCAACACCATGTCCTATACCGTGAACAATATCCCCATCAACTTGAAGCGTTATTACAGCTTCAACTCTATCTGTTGGTCCCTTCTCTACAAATGTTCTCCAAGATATTACCTTCAACCTATCAATATTATATCCTAACGCTTTAAGTATAGTTAAACGTATACTTCCAGTGGCGTTATCAAATCGGTATCCTTTTGCTTCTCTTTCTTTTATTTCTTGTAAAGCTTTCTCTACTGCTGGGTGATCCTTAGATAATTTCAATCCTATGTAGGATGCTTCTTGTATTATGGCAGACCTACCAGCCTGATCTGACACGACGAGTCTTGTATAGTTTCCAACTAAAGCTGGATCTATATGTTCATATGCTTTCTTCTCTTTTAAAACAGCATCTATGTGAACACCACCTTTATGACTAAAAGCATATTCTCCAACGTATGGATGGTATGGAGATAAGGGTATAGAAGAAGCTTCTGAAACATATGTAGAGATTTCTCTAAGTTTCTTTAATTTCTCTTCTCTAGGTAGATTTGTTCTAAGAACATTATACCCCATCTTAAAGATTAGTGGTGGAAGTATCTGAACCAGGTCTGCGTTTCCACATCTTTCACCTAAACCATTAATAGTTCCCTGGATATGACGTACACCAGCTTCTACAGATACTAAGCTATTGGCCACTGCTAGACCAGAATCATTATGCGTATGTATTCCAATCTTCTTTTTAATTACAGTCTTAACATTACTTACTATTCTAGCTATCGTTGAAGGTAGATTACCACCATTAGTATCTGCAAGTACGATTACTTCTGCTCCAGCCTGCTCAGCTGTTTTAAGTACCTCGATAGCATAGCTAGGATCATCTAGATATCCATCGAAAAAGTGTTCAGCATCAAAGATAACCTTCAATCCATGCTTCTTCAAATAATCTATACTATTATAAATTGTTTCTAAGTTTTCTTCTAAACTACATTTCAAAACCCTCTTAACATGTAAAGTCCAAGATTTACCGAAGAGTACAGCTACAGATACGTCTGCATCAAGTATGGAATTTAAAGAAATATCATGCTTAACGGGTGTACCTATTTTTGCAGTACTTCCAAAAGCCGCTATCTCTGAATGGGTGAGAGCAAGATCTTTAATTTTTCTAAAGAACTCGTAGTCTTTAGGGTTTGAGGCTGGCCAACCACCCTCAATATAATCTACACCGAGTTCATCAAGTTTCTCAGCAATCTTTAACTTCTCCTCTAAGGTGAAAGATAAACCAGTAGTTTGGGCACCGTCTCTAAGAGTTGTATCAAGAATCTCAATGTAATCGATTCAACTCCCCCCGATCTATCTTACATAAGAATTCTAAAGTTGATTATAAATCTTAATCTATTCGACACTAGACACAATATATAAAACTATCATGGAAAATGGTAGTCTTCCCACTTATATATTAAATATTAATATGTTCTCCTAGAAAATGAAGATATCATTAATCATGAAAACTATCATCTAGGCTGATGATGGATCTGCTAATATTATTAGACTTCTTCATAAACTTCTCCTTTCTGTGAATGTTTCTACTATGGATAAACTAGTTCTCGGAAAATCCACACTATTGGAGAACTGTTTACATAAGATTAGTTATTTATTTTAGTAATTTCTTTGGTTTTAGCCAATTGTATTTTCTCCATTTAGGGTCTGGGTATCCGCAGTGGCTACATCTACGTTTTGATAAATGATATGAATGGTGACCGCATCTTCTACATCTCACGTGTACTATTTTATTTCTCTTACCGAATGAAGGTGTACCTTTAGTCATCTAAACACCACCACAATTATCTAAGATATTTTAAACATAATCTTCATTTAAGTTTACCTAATCCTGCCAAAGACTCTCCTACTCTTTCTTTATCTAGGTAGTTCTAAGTGATTACTTCACTTCTTTTCTTTAACAGTTGGTGAAACCATTATGATGTTATCGCCTCTAACCACTATTACACCTAGTTGTCTCGATGTACTATCATCATGCATTTCTTCTGCCTGATCTAGTATAAGATTCATGTGTTGATCGTATCCTTGCAGTACACCTCTAAGCATCTTTCCATTCCTCAATTTTACAAGAACTTTTTCTCCAAGACTCTCCGAAAGTATTCTCAAGGAGATATCTGTGGACATATCTTCCTCACCGTATCTCTCTTATCAACAATCCTCTACCTGATATTAAAGCTTCTTTCTGAAGAATTTAGATTCAATATAGATTTATGTTTTCTCAATTTTACAAGTTCTATGTTCGTAGAATGGTGTTTTCTCAGATATTACATGAGTGTTATGTGGATATTTAGTCCTGATTTTCTAATAGGTATATCTTTTTCTTGAGGGGGAACTCATGGTTATCGAGATGATCGGGGAGAGAGAAAGTAGAATACTTGAAGATATTGAGGAAGAGATATCTAGGCTTGTCAGGTCTAGTGAAGAAGTAGAAGAAAAAGTTTCTAGAATGCTTACAGGAACAATTAAAGTTAGGTACTGTAGTTTAATGAGAGATTATTCCGAGATCATTGAAGCTATTAGGAAAGGTGAAGTAGTGATAACATCTCTTTCCAGTTTAGAAGATAGTATCATTAAAGTGGCCATATCTGAAGTTAAAGAAGAAGTAGAAAAGAATCTTGGGAAAATGTACTTCATCAATAGACCCGTGCTTCTGATATTGCCTTCAAATGCAGTACTAGTTACGCAAGTCTAAGACTTAGACTCAAGAGTTATGGAATCCAGATTTCTCGGTACATATATCTTAGCTGTTGGGAGAATCTTTGAAATACTCTTCGAAAGGTTTGAGAGAGCTTCAGGTTCTCCATGAACTAACACTATATTCTTAGGCTTAGGTTTAATATTTTTAACATAGTTTAATAGTTCTTGTCTATTTGAATGTCCTGAAAAACCATCTATCTTAGTAATCTCCATCTTCACATTTATTACTTCTGGTTTACCCTCCTCATTTATCAACTGTATATCTCTAATATTCTTTAGTAATCTTCTTCCAAGTGTTCCCTCAACCTGGTAGCTGACAAAGATCAATATATTCTTCTCATCTCCAGCATTCTCTCTTAAGTATGTTAAGATCGGCCCTCCTTCAAGCATACCAGATGTAGCGATTATTATCATTGGTCCAGGCATTTCTAATACTTCTTCTCTCTGTTGATGGCTTTTTACAGGTGTGAAGTACTCTGTTAAGAATACGTTTCTACCTTTTTCTAATTCTTCTGCTATTTCTTTATTCATGTATTGTGGGTAGGCGACATGTATCCCCGTAGCTTCTATTACAAGTCCATCTAGAAATACGGGGATCTCAGGTATAAGCTTCTGCTCAAATAAGTGATTCAATACTAGCATTATTTCCTGTGCTCTCCCAACCGCTGGAACAGGTATTAGTATCTTTCCTCCACGTTGAACGGTTTTGTTTATGTATTCTGCGAGTATTTGTTCACTCTCTTCCCGTGTGAACATTGTTTGAGTTGCACCATAAGTTCCCTCCATTATTAATGTTTCAACCCTCGGGAATTTCGATATGCATGCTTCAAGAGTTCTACTATCCTCAAATTTAAAATCGCTTGTGTAAACGATGTTGTGAAATCCTTCCCCAATATGTACGTGTACTACTGCCGATCCAAGTATGTGCCCAGCATTGTAAAACGTTATCCTAATGTCTGGTGTTATATTTGTTACCACACCATAATTTAAAGTAACAGTATGTTGCACGGCGAGTCTAACATCAACTTCACTGTAAGGTGGAAAAACTCCTTCTTTCTCAGCAACACTTATGAAATCCAGTTGCTGCATTAACATTAATGGTAGCGTTGGTTCAGTGCAATATACTGGCCCCCTATATCCATATTTGAATAAGTATGGTACTAGCCCCATGTGGTCTAAGTGTGCGTGAGTAACTACTACTGCATCTAACTCTTCCACCAAATTATCTACAACATCAAATCTTGGGAATATCTCTAGATTTCTTATACCGCTTGGTGAGTATCCACAATCTAACAGTATCTTACTTTCAGTTGTCTGTAGAAGTATTGCTGATCTACCGACTTGTTGACCTGATCCTAGTATGGTTACTACTACTTCTCCTATCTCGAATATCTGATCTCTGAAAACCTTCTCTCCTATATTCCTCAGTACCTGGACTCTAGTCTGTAGATCTCCATACATTAGTTTCTTAACTTTCTCTATGGTCTTGGTCTGCATAGCCGGTTCTCTCTCCGATCTTATAATCCACATAGTTTCCCAGCTAAGCTTCTTCAATTCTTCTTCTAACGGTATAGGGCTACTTGCATCGACTTCTACTATAACTTCTCCGAAAAAGTCGTTGAAGATCATGTTCTTTATATTGTTTTTTATTGTTTTCTTGATCTTTTCTTCTACTTCTTCTTTCGGCATTCTTATAGATTCATCGGATCTTATAACGACACGTTTCTTTATTAAGCTAACTAGATCTCTAGCTACTTGATCTTGGTTTACGAATAATTCACGATTCCTTGTGTATATTGCTATTCTAGGTCCTTCAAATTCGATCTTCGTTATCCCTGACTCCATCGGGTTGACTATGGAGAAGTATCTAACTATGTCTTGTCTAAGCTTATTTAAGGTGAAGAGTTGCTGAGCCATAATCGTGAACTACCAGTTACCTAATATGGTTGTTTAATGAATTGGGAGTATAGAGGTTTCTTTTCATCTTGAGTGAGTTCTACGTATCTTCCCCCAACTTTAATGTAGGCTACATCTATGCTATCTCCAGATCCTATGTCTCTCTGGATAGCTGCTGCAACAGCTTTGAAAGCTAGTTTAACCGCTTCTTCTACATTCATGTATTGATTATATTCACTTTCAAGTATTCCATAGGCTACTGGAGATCCAGATCCAGTCGCTATAACGAGTTCCTCGGTCATTGTTCCAGTTAAATCTACGTTGAACATGTGTGGTCCACTTTTATCTACTCCAGCTATTATTAATTGAGCTACATATGGGAACCATCTATAGTTGAACATGAAGTTTGATGCTAGTCTAGCTATTGAGATTATATCCATCGGCATTCCACGTGACATGTGGTAGTATCTTATGTTCGCCTTCAGTAAATCTATGATTGTTTGGGCGTCTGCAACTCTTCCAGCTATCGTTATGGCAGAGTATTCTGAGAGGGGAAAGAGCTTCTTACCTTTTCTATGAGCTACGAAGAATCCTGAAGTTACTCTTGTATCTGTAGCCAGGACTACGCCGTCTTTAACAACTAGTCCTACTGTTGTTGTACCAGTACTCATATACCTATGGTTAAGACTTCTAGAATACATGTCTCCCAACAACACCTTCCACATACTTAATTTTAAAGAGAGAGTCTAGGTCTCTTAAACCCCAAAAATATTATCTGATGGTATGATAAAAATCTTTAGTTTTAGAGTACTATTGAGTAAATGTTAGAGAATAATAGTATGGGTTTTTCCAAAACCTAGTTAAAAGAGGCTAGAATTCCAGTCTCTAATCTTATCGTAGGTTCTACAAAATCTTTAATAGGGGATTTATGTATGCGTGTCTTGAAAAAGATATGTCTGCTGAAGATGTTGGTAAGAGTAGGACTACGAGAGCTAAGAGGAAGAAGGCTGAGACGGTTGAAGAGATGAAAACTACTGAAGAGAAAGTAGAGTCTAGAGAAGCTAGTGGAGAAGTTGTTAAAGAAGCAGTTTTAGAAGAAGTGAAGACTCCAGTTAAAGTAGAAGCTGGATCATTCGTTCTAGTAGATTATATTATAAAGATAAAGGAGACTGGAGAGATAGTGGATACAACGATAGAAGAAGTTGGGAAAGGAGTTTTTGAAGCTGGGAAGACGTATGAACCTAAACTTGTAATTCCAGGGAAAGGTTTTCTTCTGAAAGCTATTGAAGAAGAATTGATTGGGATGGAGACTGGTCAAGAGAAGTTATTCGAGATACCTCCTGAGAAAGCTTTTGGACAGAGAGATCCAGGTAAAGTGAAGATAATACCTCTCAGAAGACTTAAAGATGTAGAAGGACCTATAACGGTTGGTTCAAGAATAGTTGTAGATGGTAGAGAAGGTATAGTTAGAAGTATAGAGTCTGGTAGAGTTCAGGTAGATTTTAATCCATATCTTGCTGGAAAAACTCTTGAATGTTCTGTTAAGATAGTCAAGATAATAGGAGATAAGCTTGAGAAGATAAAAGCCTTGATACATACTAGGATACCTGATGTAGATGTTGAGAAGTTTTCTCTACAGTTTGATGGAGGCGAGGTTAAGATAACGGTACCTAGAGAAGCATACCTCTTGCCGGCTATACAAGCTTCTAAGAGAGTTTTGGCCAGAGATATCATAGAGAATATTTCGGATGTGGAACGTGTAGTGTATCTAGAGATGTATGATAGAACGATGTTCCAGTAGATTAGAGGTTGGAGAGTTCTGCTCTAACTTCTTCTCCAAAATCTATTACTGCACAGTAGCCGTCTCTAGCTGGGCCAGAATTTACTATTAATGTTGTTCCGAGTTTTGTTATACCTCTACCTTCATGTGCATGTCCACACATGAGGAGTCTCGGTTTGTGGAGTTCTACGAATTCTTTGATAATCTTGCTACCGATATGTTTTACACCTGTGTAGTCTAGGTCTAATCCGTAGGGTGGTGAATGGCTAACCATTATAAAATTTTCTGGAGGCTTGATTTTACTGAGCATTTTTCTCATTTCTTCTTCTGTAAATTCTGTAAGTGTTCCATATCTTCCTACGGCTCCTCCAACTCCCATGAATATGCTTCCACCAAACTCTACGAGAGATAGATGTAGATTTTTTATCTTGGGGTTGCTTGGAGACCATTTCAATAATGCTCTAGGATCACAGTTTCCAGGTACGAAGAATACCTGTCTACCAGATTCTACAAGTCTATCGAGAATCATCTCAGCATCTTCTACTTCACCGAAGTGGGTTAGATCCCCAGTAACAACTATAAGATCGAAATCTTCTAAAGAAGCTTTCTCAACAATCTTCTCTACAACATCAATCCTACCGTGAATATCACTAACATGAAGAATTTTCATACAAACTCAGAAGTTAGAACAAACTAAAAAACCTAACGATACATCCCTTTTTGAGATTCAATATATCCTGAAACCGAAAGCCTAGAAGTCCACGTGGACGATGACTTTCAATTCTCTTTTTGAGATTCATTATTATGTAGAAGTGAAAGCAGAAAGGATTCAAGTGCTTTCACTTCTCTTTTTGAGATTCGAAAAAAGAGGCTGAGCTCTATACTGCTGAGGACAATTACACTTTCAATTCTCTTTTTGAGATTC
>JALNLN010000012.1 GCA_023267855.1 Candidatus Geocrenenecus dongiae
CCGATAAGATTATTTGGAATAGATAGGTTGATCCATTACTATGGAGAAAGAATATCTAATCTACTATACATTGTACCAGATGAAGTTAAAAGTAGAGGTGGACTAGTTATGTGGATAACTAAACCTGTTAAACCCTGGTTGATAGAAAGTATTGCTCCATTAGCTGATGTACACTTTAAGATTTTCAGAAAACATGGATGTATATTTATGTATGGTATTAAGCCTAGAACACCGCTCTACGGAACTAAGACTGTAGAAGAAGACCCCATTCCTAGATTGATACCAATAGTATAGTAGAGATTGTTTGTTTAAAGAACATACTAGAAGATAACGTATATACAAGACTACTTAACTATTTATTTCTGGAGATGCGTATAGAGAGATTGCTTCTACAAGTTCTCTGCCATGCTACAGAAGATGAAGAAAAAGTTATGAAAGCTGTAGAAAATGTTGTTGGAGATGAGAATATGTTTAAAATGAGTATCTCAAGCCAGCAGCTAAAAGGATACTATAGCGATCCAATAACGATGATAAAACTTGAGTTAGAAGATTCGGAGACCGCTATAAAAATCGTAAAAAATATTCTCGCAAACATTTCTGAATATGAAAGGAAAATACTTATAGATGAAGGATTGGAGAAAGGAAAACATGGAGGAAAATTGTACATACGTTTAGATAAGCAAGCAGCTTATAGAGGTTTCTTAAGACTTTCAGATAAAGACGCTATAAGAATACAAGTAGACATAAGAGGAAACATAGAGAAATTTCTGAAAGAGGTAATAGGATAGAATGGGTAGGAAGTATATAGATTTCTGGGTAGAACTCAGAGAAGAGAATATAATCAAAGAATTAATGTCTAGAGCACTCCAGCTTGGATATAGATCAATAGTAGTATCCTATAGTGATGAAAGTCTATATGAGAAAGCTAGAGAGATTGGAGAAAGAATAAATCTAGAAATCTATCGAAAAATAATTCTAGAACCTCAGGATAGATCATCCCTACTCAAAGAACTGAGGAAATGTAGAGGAAGCTACGAAGTAGTCACAGTAATCTGTAGAAATCTAGAGGTAGCTCTGGTAGCAGTAAGAGATGGAAGAATAGATTCTATCATAATTCCTCCAGACAAAAATTATAGAATAGATAAGGGCGTAGCATCAACTATCAAGAATGCTGTTGAGATACCGTTTAAATGGATCTTAGATGAAAAATCTAGAAGAATGTTTTTGAAAACAGTTTCAGAAATAATCTTACATCTATCTCGGAGAACAAACATAATAGTATCATCTTCTGCATCTAAGCCAATGGAACTGCGTGGACCATACGAGATGTCTTCACTACTACAAATCTACTCAATTGATAAGAAAACAGCTTTAGACGCCGTCTCAGAAATACCTTCCAAGATCATAGAAGAAAATTTGATCAAGCTCTCTCCAAACTATATTGCGAGAGGTGTAGTGAAGATTGGTTAAGAAGAGAAAGAAAAGATACTTGCTTATTGAAGCGAGTACAGATATTCAACTTGAGATTTTAAAAAATATTGTTGAGAAAACTTACGTAAAACTTTTTGGAGAATTTGGGTATGTTGAAGCTGGAATTAGAATTGTAAAGAAGCTGGATAAGCGATACATATTGGAATGTTTCTATAAAGATGTACACAAACTTGTTTTCACATTATCATCTATATATCAGATAGAAGGTGTAGATGTACATTTAAGAGTTCTTGGAGTAAGTGGTACCATAAAATCTCTCTTTAGAAAAATCCACAAAATGAGATCGCTGGAGATAATAGAACCTGGAATTGAAAATTCCGATTTAGGAAAAAACGTTGATGTATAATCGGATATGAGTGAGATTAAGATTTCTGAAGCACTGACTGTATGGTCATTCTCAATGATCCTGCTGACTTCTTCTATTCTCTACAGAGTCGAAGGATACATTCAATCAACAATAATTAATGAACTACTTTTAGCCATACCTCCAACAATACTCTTAATATTCAAGAAAAATCTAATTAAAGATCTATTGAAATCTTTCAAAACATTCAAGTTTAAAGAATCTATGGTCCTCTGTTTAATTGCTTGGTCTACGTCCCTATTGGTGACACATTTAGAGTATCAGTTTTACCCACCTCCTGAATGGTATCTTGAGAGAATAACAAAAACAATACCAACCAATATCCAGGAGCTCTCTTTAGCATTGATTGTAACATGGGTTTTCGTAGCACCTATAGAAGAAATCTTATTCAGATGGATTCTACTCAAATCCTTCATTAATAAACTTAGAAGATGGACGAGCCTACTTTTATCCTCTCTTATCTTTTCTATCTCACATCTAGATCCCTGGAATTTTATCCAACCATTTTTAATTGGCTTAGTAGCAGGCTATGCATTAGTAAGATATGGAAGTTTATCTTCTGCGATCACGATACATGGGCTCTATAATTCGCTAACCCACATATTCAATATGTTGACGATCTAAATGATTCTTCATCTTTCTTCTTATTTCTTCTAAGATCTCACTATAAGTTTTTCCACGAACATCTATACCGAGCTCTCTAGCAAGCCTGAGAACAGGTTCTTCATCTTTTCTACTACCTTTCTCATTCTTCTTGAATTCTCTGGTAATCTCACCTAGCCCCCGTGCAAAATCTACGATAACCTTTGGATAGAAAAGTATAAGCAATAACAGAATTATGATTACTATCTCTATAGTTGTCAGCTCCGACTCCTACAATTAATATTATCCAGCACTTATTCTACTTTTCGCATAACCGTACACATTCACCCAGAACAGTTCAAGATGGAAAGAGAGCCAGTTAATGATTAAAGTAGTTAAGAGATGTAATATCTTAAATACTAGTTCTAAACTAGCTTATCTCGGTAGATGTCATCGAAAGAGTTTAAACACATAGTAAGATTTCTTGGAACGGATCTAGATGGGTCTCTCAAGATACCTTACGCATTAGCGAGAGTGAAGGGTATAGGTGTAATGTTAGGTTACGCTATAGCTAGAGCTGCTGGAATAGATACAGAGAAGAGGATAGGCTTCTTAACAGAACATGAAATACAGAAGCTTGAAGAAGTTGCTAAAGATCCTTTAAAGTATGGTATACCTTCTTGGATGTTGAATAGGAGGAGAGATCCAGTAACTGGTAAGGATTTACATGTTTACGGTTCAGACCTAGTTTACGTTATAAGAGAAGATATTAGGAGAGAGATGATGATTAAGTCATGGCGTGGAACTAGACATTCATTGGGGTTGAAGGTTAGGGGTCAGAGAACAAGAACGACGGGGAGAGTTGGAACAGCTGTAGGTGTTTCAAGGAGAAGAGTCTAAGACATTATCTTTCTAGCTAGCTCAGCTCCTCTAACCAAGTTTTCTTCTTTCCTATAAGCTACCTCCCAACTTCTAGTTCTTAAACCACAATCATTACATGCAATTATCTTACTAGGATCTCCATGCTTCTTAGCAGCATACAGTAATCTATCTCTAACTAGTTCAGGCGGCTCAATAAAATCTGTGTGAACATCTATAACGCCTGTAGCTACTTCTATCCAAGGTGTATATTCTCTAAAGTAGTCTAGTATTGCGTATCCTGGTCTCTTCTCATCATTTACTCCTAGTTCCCTAGTATCTCTATTCGCACATTCTATAGATACTTGATGTATTTTTGCTTCAGCTATGTGGGGGAATAGCTTAGTATAATCACTATAACATATGTGGAGTGTTATCTTAGCGTTTATCCCTTTCACTGATCTATTCAATGCATCTATCATTATCGGGACTTCCCAAGGCTTACTTGTTACGGCTGGCTCATCTATCTGTATTCTCTTCGCACCAGCTTCAACCAAGCTAATTATATTCGGTCTAATTATCTTTTCAGCAATATCTATCGTCATATCTTCCTTCGCTCTTAATCTCGCTTCTACTGGATCGTCTAGATCACTATACTTCTTGATATAGTATTCATCGAAAGACCATTCTGCCAGTGTGTATGCTCCTGTTAATGGTATCTTAACTTCTCTCCTAGCTTTAGATTTAACGAAGAGAAATTCTTCGAGATGGTATGGTTTAATAAGTTCTGGTCTATCTATGAATGCTCCCTTTCTATAGAATTCTGCATCCCAAACCTTTACCACTCCATGGAATTTGAAGCCTTTTACGTATCTCAGAGGATGTTCATACATTTCTATACGTTTCTGTTCACCATCCCAAACAACATCTAGCCCAGCTGATTCAAAGAACCTTATACCGAAGAGAGACGCATAATCATACAGAATCTTAGTATCTTCTTCAGTCAATTTCTCTTTCTCTAGTATTGAGAGTAGCCTATCTAGATCTTCTACACCCAGCTTCTCACCCCAGGCTTTAGTCTCTTCAATAGTTTTCAGAGTAATCTTCTTTAAGAATGGGGCTCTTGAAAGACTTCCAACTTCCTGCGTAGGGAATAGCTTCAAATCTCACCACCAAATTACTAGAGAAAAATCTATTGAATCCATTTATTACTTTTTCACAGATTCTAATCTTTAGAAGATTTCCCTCAGAGCATTAACTATTCTCTTTATCAGTATTGTTTTTTCTCTCGCTATCTCAGGTGTTAGGAATTCTAGATCACAGCTAGGTGTGATGTATAGCAGTCTAGGTTCTTTTTTATTGAGATATTTCTCCACTTTCTTTAAAACAACCTCAACATCTTCGATTAGACTATTTCTTCCATCTATAATTCCTAATGCTATTGATTCTATATCGTATTCAGCTAGCTTCATAAGGTTTGTTCTGGTAAGATCGAATCCAAGTACATCTACCTTATATTCTAGAACATGTGGGAGAACGTTAAGACCATCTCCAAAGAAGAAATGTATCATTTTTTCAGCTTTAACATTTTTTAACATCTCTTCTACAGCATCTCCAACAAGGTAAAGAGTATCTTCATCAAGTTTACTCCAAACTAGAGAAGGAGCACTAAGCTGTACTTGACCTATACCATACTCTATTTCAAGCTCCACTAATTCTTCATTAAGTAGCTCAGCGTATCTAAATAATAGTTGATCTAGCTTTAATCCACTTCTATTCTCTGAGAGGGAGATGAAGGTGTATGGATCTGGTAGGATGAGTTTCCATTTTCCAGGAGGTATAATTTCTGGATATATATAATCTTTCAGTATGCTGTCTTTAGAAGATATATTTCTAGTTATGATAGGTTTCTTATAGAACGTATTGTTATCGAACCATCTTGCGAGACCATTTATCTCCACGCCAGAAAGATTCTCAGCTACAGGTCTGAGAAGATCATGCCATTCAAACATGCCATCAACAATATATTTAAGTCCAGCTGTAGACTGTACCTCAACAATCTCCTTTACTTCATCTAGAATCTTCTTCTTCAGTTCTTCTCTACTAATCTCTTTCTTAAAGTATTTTCTAAAAGCTTTTATCAATTCTTCACTTCTAGGATATGCTCCCGTGACAAAACCGTTAATCTCCAACATCTAGATCAAGACATATTGATTATAATGATTAAGATAAACCTTTGCGCTAAGTTTACGTATTATTAAGGATAGAAGGTGTTGGAAGATTCGTGTTACCCTGTAGATGTGACTTCGATCTTGATTCTAGGTTTCAGCGGGATTAGAATTCCTTCAAGTTCTGCTAGTATCTGTCTATCTGTGAATCCATTCTGTTTCATTACTCTCGCACCTGATGGGCAGGCAGCTACACATGTTCCACATCCTTGACATAATGCTTTCTCAACTCTAGTTGCATTCTTCTCTGAATCATATATTGTTGCACCGTATGGACATACAGATACACAGATTCTACATCCAGAACATTTCTCTTGTTGAACTTCAGCTATTATTGGCTCAACTTCTAGCGTGCTCTGACTTAATAAAACCATAGCTTCAGAAGCTGCTGCAGCAGCCTGTGCGACAGACTCAGGTATGTCTTTAGGTCCTTGACATGCCCCTGCAATAAATACACCTCTATTAACAGTTGATACAGGTGCTAGTTTTGGATGTTTCTCCATGAAGAAGCCGTCTGCAGAAGAACATATTCCAAATTTTCTGACCAGGTCTTTTGCATCACTTCTCGGCACTATCCCTGTAGCTAGAATAACCATGTCAACTTCTATTGTCTGAACTACTCCAAGTAGAGTATCTTCAAAAGTTACAAGAAGTTTGCCATCCTCTTTTTCATATATCTCTGAAACTTTACCTCTAATAAATATGACACCTTCCTCCTGTACTCTTCTATAGAATTCTTCGTAACCTTTCCCTGCTGCTCTAATATCAATATAGAATTCATAGATAGTTGAGTCAGGTATTCTCTCTTTAAGGAGATGTGCAAGCTTCATAGCATACATACAACAGATCTTAGAACAGTAGCTGTTGTATCTCTCATCACGTGATCCAACACAGTGTACTATAGCTATAGTCTTAGGCACCCTACCATCTCTAAGCACTGGTTTACCTTTCGTTGGACCAGATGCACTTAGAATTCTCTCAACTTCGAGACCAGTATACACATTCTTGTACCTACCATACCCGTAACTCTTTATAACAGATGGATCGAAGATATCGTATCCTGTTGCAAGTATCACTACACCGACCTTGATTACTATCTCTTCAGGTTGTTGTTCAAAGTTTACTGCTTTCGATGGACAGAATCTTTCACACACTCTACAGACACCTTTGGTAAAGAATAGACAGTGCTCTCTATCTATAGTATACTTTCTTGGAACTGCTTGTGGAAATGGTATGTATACTGCTTTCCTATAATCTAATCCCAGGTTAAATTCGTCTGGAACTTTTACTGGACATTTAGTAGCACATATTCCACATCCTATACACTTATTCTCATCTATGTATCTCGGCTTCTTTACGATCTTTACTGTATAGTTTCCAGGAAAACCTGAAACTTCTTTCACTTCACTGTAAGTTAGTAGTATTATGTTTGGGTTAGATGCGACTTCAACCATCTTTGGTGTAAGTATGCATGATGCGCAGTCGAGCGTTGGGAATGTTTTTTCAAGTTGTGCCATCCTACCACCTATACTAGGAGACTTTTCTACAAGGTAGACTTTCTTACCAGAATTAGCTATCTTGAGAGCTGCTTCTATCCCAGCTATCCCACCACCAATAATTAGAGCAGATTGTTCTATTGGGATTTGTAACTTCTCTAAAGGTTCATGGTATACAACCCTATTCACCGCAGCTGAAATTAGTAGCTTTGCTTTCTCTGTAGCTTTCTCAACATCATCTGTAACCCACGAACAGTGTTCACGTATATTCACCATCTGCATTAAGTATGGGTTTAGACCTGCCGTACTACAAGCTCTTCTAAAAGTCTGCTCATGCATTGTGGGAGAACATGCAGCTACAATAACATTCGTTAAACTATATTCTTTGATATCATTCTTTATCAATTCTTGTCCAGGGTCAGAACACATGTATGGATAATCTCTTACGACGACGACATTCTTCAAATTCTTAACATATTCGCCCACCTTCTTAACATCAACTGTTTGAGCAATATTCAAACCACAATGACATATGTAAACTCCTATCCTAGGATCCACTCAAGATCACCTCCTAGCAGTAAGAACAATTTTTCTAGAAATTTTCTCAAAATCTTCTCTAGATACACCTAGATCTCTAGACTCTAAGCCGAGTGAGAGACCAAGTATTTGGGTAAAGTAGAGTATGGGTATATCGTATCTCACATCATACTTCTTCATTAAAATGTTTTTAGCTAGTTCTAGGTTTAGGTGGCATAGCGGACATGCAGTAACAATGCACTGTGCTCCACGATCTATGTAAGAATTCATAATTTTCTCTATTATTTTGAGAACTTCTTCCTCATTGGTTAGCATAAGTAAACCCCCACAACACTTAGTCTTCATAGCTGATTCTATAGTAGCTACACCAGTAGTTGAAAGAATTCTTTCCAGAGAACTCGGAAACTCTGGATCATCGAAGCTAGCGTAAGGCCTAGTTATCTGACATCCATAGTACACCCCAACCTTTAAATCTTCAAATTTATTCTTAACGTTCTCTTCTATCTTATCTAAACCAACATCATTTAATATGAAATCAACTACATGTTTCACAACTATTCTTGATAAATCTTCTTTTCCAGTATTGTAGACTTCTACAAACTTCTTCTCTAACTCTTTATCTTCTCGAATTTTCTGGAGAGTTTTCGTTAAAGATATACAACACGCAGGACATGGAACAACTATCTTCTCAACACTTTTCTTCTTTGCAAGCACTAGGTTTCTGCCTGCCAATAGATAAGCTTTCTTTTCATCAATAACTCTATACAAACTTGATCCACAGCAATTCCAATCCTCTATCTCTGAAACCTTTAATCCAAGATGTTCTAGAATTTTTACAGTAGATTCACCATAGTATTTAGCTAAACCATTCTTCGAGCATGAACATCCTGGATAATATCCAATACTATTATTCATACCCATCACTTTTAATCACTTCAACTATTAAGTCTTCGTCTTAACTACCTGGAAATCGTTTACTTTCTCCACTCTTAATGATAGTAATCCATTTTTCATTAAATTCAACGCAAATGGTATCATCTTAATAGCTTTAACTGGATTCGTTTTTAGCGAATAATTTATCATAAGCATAGCTTCAGATATTCTTCCATATTTCTCGATAAACTCAGCGTATGTCTTTATTAGTTTCAGATATTCTTGTGCATTATTATAACCATTTGAGAGAGCATGTCTTCTGAGAGAGATCATGAATTCGCCTAAATTAATCTTCGCAGGGCATCTTACAGCACATAAATAACATGTTGAACACAACCATATGGTCTTACTCTTCAAAACTTCATTGTACATACCATTTCTAAGCATATTTACGATCTTTCTAGGAGTATAATCCATATAGTGGCTGAGGGGGCATGATGCAGAACAAGTACCACACTGGATACACTTCTTTATAGCTGTATGTATAGATGAATCTTCCAACAAACGTAAAGTTATAACTTCACTCAAACACTACACCTCCCTGGATTAACGGCACCCCATTAAGTTTCTTACTCCATTCTAATGCATAGTCCTCTCCCACAACATTTGCAACAAAGACTATCAAGCCACTCTCAACTTCTAGAAGTTCTTTTATCGTTTGAGAAAGAAGGGTAGAATACTGAGCATTATAGCTACCTTTATTAAAACTATACTTAAAACTGTTTATCAAAGATCTACAACAAGTAACAGAAGTAATAAACTTCTCCGGAATATGGATATTCCTCTCTCTCAGATCTACTATTAAATCTACTAGAAGCCTCCATCTATTTTCAATACTTCCTATCAGTTTTTGTAGAGACATACTATACACACTTTTTTCCATCTGTATATTCCAGAAATACTTCTTATCGATAAATGTATGGTTTTTTCAATAAAAAATATATTTATTTTTTCAGAGAATAAAATAAATACCTAGAAAACAATCTTCTTACATGGAAATAACTTTATATAATTGATATATACTTATTTTTGTGGAAATGATTGTTAGAAGACTTCAGAAAGTTGGTAGGAATACTTTGTCTGTTACTTTGCCTAGTAAGTGGGTTAAAAATATGAACCTCAATAAGGGAGACACAATAGTATTTACTATTGAAGAAGACGGATCTTTAAAGATTAAACCTAGTTCTACTGTAACTAAAGAACAAGAGGCAAGTGAATGTATTATATATGCAGATCAGTGTAATGAGCCTTCTCTACTTGAAAGATTAATTGTAAGTAGCTATGTCCTTGGTTACAATATTATAAGAATTGTTTCATCTACTTCTATAAGAGGTAGGAATCTTGAAGTAATAAAGAAGATAGTGAATAAGATGATTGGGACTGCGATAGTTGAAGAATCTCCATTACAGGTTGTCATACAGTGTATGGTTAATCCTGAATCTTTCCCGATACAAGTACTTGTAAGAAGATTGTATATTATCGTCTCAACTATGTTGAAAGAATTAACGGAGGCTTTAGGAGACTTGAATGCAGAATTAGCTAGACAGATTATTCTAAGAGAACCTGAAACAGATAAAATGCATTTACTGATACAGAGACTACTTAACACCTCTCTCTCCATTAGAGAAATAAGACCTATAATGGGTATTGATAATGTTTACGATATATTCCTCTATAAGCTTGTTTCAGAACGTCTTGAAAGAATATCTGATTGGATAGAGATAATGGCGAAAAATATCGAGTATCTTGAACCAAATAAGAATTATATCGGGAATGAGGCATTAAGCTATTTAACAGAGATGAGCAATATAGTGAACGATATCTGTTTTAAAGCTGTAAGTGCAATCTTCACAAAAGATATAGAAGAAGCTAATAAAGCAATTGAACAATATAAAGAAACATTCTACAATAGATATCCGGACATAATCTATAAACTATTAGAGTATATTAGATGCGGACCATGTGGACCGATGATAGGCGTTATAGTATTTGGTCTAATTAGAATAGCTGATATCGCTTCTAGAATAGCTGAAGTTACTGTAGAGAAGATTCTTAGATCTCCAAATAAGTTTATGGAGAAGGTAGCTGGAGAAGTTGAGTTAAAGAAACTTTACGGAGAAGGTTTGGTAAGCTAGAATCTCAAACTACTCTTCAATTCTATACCTCCATCCAACTGCAGCTACTTGACCTAAAGATATACCTCCATCATTAGCTGGATATATAGAAGGTAGGAGAAGTTTTAGATCTGAATTGCCTACAGCTTCTTCAACTCCTTCAACTATATACTCGTTTACTGCTGCACCTCCAGAGAGTATGAGGTATCTATGTCTTCTTCTCGCGGTCTTTAAAGTTATTAATCCTAAGCCATATCCGATGGCTTTCTGAACCATGTATCCTATCACCGGCTTCTCTAGATTATTGTTAATCATTAGGTTGAGTGCGTCTAGAATTATCTGTGTTGTATCTACAACATACATATCGTTATGTAGAATAATCTTTGGATATATCTCTATGGTTTTATCTTTACTTGGCTTAGAGAATGCTTCTAATCTTATTGCAGGTTCTCCTTCATACGTCATCTCATAACATACTCCAAGCATGACGGAGGCTGCATCCAGAACTCTACCAGTGCTGGAAGTTTTTGGAGCATCTTCAATACTGTTTAACAGTATCTCGATCTCTAATTCACCTCTCCTGAAACTTTTTGGAAGTATGTCTAGCTTCTTAAAAATCTCAATTATTTCTCGTGTGTCTAGTTTTGTTGAAAGTATTCCTGCGAGCATTCTTGCAGGATACCTAACTGCTAGATCTCCGCTAGGCATAGGCTGGGTTTTTAAATGACCAACTCTCTCAAAACCTTCATAACTTGCTCTTAAGACTTCTCCACCCCATACAGTTTTATCTAAACCATATCCAGCTCCATCTACAGCTATTCCAATGAATTCTTCTTTTATCTGGTATTCAGTAGCTACTGAGAGTACATGAGCCCAGTGATGCTGGACCTTATGTAATTCTACATTATATGTTGATGACCATTCTTCAGCGATCATCGTTGAAGGATATGTTGGATTCATGTCGGCCGCCATTACCGTTGACTTCAAATCGATCTTATAGTTTCTTATCAAGAACATTATGTATCTCTCGAGATCTCTAAAACAGTAGTAGTCGTCTATGTCTCCAATGTATTGTGTTAAAATTACTTTATCATCGAATGCGAGTGCTCCAGCATTTTGCAACATTGCTCCGAAGGCTACTACAGGTTTCATCAACTTGAACGGTAATCTACTCCATGTAGGTGCGTATCCTCTACCTCTCCTTAACAACATCTTCCTTCCACGTGTAAATCTCACAACACTATCATCAACTCTATTCACTATCCTCCTGTTATGGATGAGGAAGTAGTCAACAAATTCTGAGAGTTTTTTCTTAGCACATTCTTCATCGATACACATCGGTTCTCCACGAGGGTTCCCGCTCGTCATTATAGCAAACCTATCATCTGTATTCATTAGTAGTAGGTAGTGTAGAGATGTGTATGGAAGAAATATTCCAAGCTGTTTCAGTCCAGGTGCAACTAAACTTGAAACATTTGCATCTTCTCTTTTGTCTAGTAGTAGTATTGGTCTCTCTCTGGATTTCAGTACACTTACGGCTTTCTCGTCTATATACACTATTCTAGAGGCTGTAGTAGTATCTAAAACCATTACAGCGAAAGGTTTTGTTGGTCTATTTTTTAATTTCCTCAATCTCATTATTGGTTCATCATTAGTTGCAGAAAGAGCTATGTGGAATCCACCAACACCTTTAACAGCTACTATAAACCCTTCATTTATCAATTTTCCTACTTCTACAATTGCATCGTAACCTTCAGTAATGTATTCAAAATCTTTATTGTAAAGTTTTACCACCGGGCCGCATAGAGGACAACTTATCCCCTGAGCGTGGAATCTCTTCTTATTCTCTGGGTCTAGATATTCTCTTTTACATTCATCACATAGCTGGAATTCTTTCATAGATGTCTTTTCTCTATCATACGGTATTTCTTCTATCATAGAGTATCTTGGACCACAATATGCACATGAATGGAATGGGTATAGGTAGAATCTACTATACGGGTTAAGTACTTCTTTTAAACAATCATCGCAAATAGAAATGTCCGGTGGAATTATAGAACTTCTGTAGGAGTGTGGGTCACTCTCAAGTATCTTGAAGTCAGCGTATCCTACAGGCTCAGTCTCCATAACTGTTACATCTTCTATTTCTGCAACATCAGGCTTCTCCTCAATAATTTTTCTAGTAAATTCTCTTATCTCTTCATCTACTCCTTCTACATGTATCTCTACAGAACTCCCACCAATATTCTTAACATAACCTCTCAAACCAATCTTAACAGCCAACCTATATATGAAAGGTCTGAAACCAACACCTTGAACAATCCCTGTAACTATGATCTTCGCAGCTTTCACATAATAGACAACAGACACCTCTTTATAGAATCTTTTCCTAAAACAAAATCATTTAAACGTTTATTGAAATTTTTGTTATCAACTATTTTCTTAATTCTTAAATGCTACTTTAGGTTATTTTTTATGAGTTAGGATTGCATGAGTGGAGTATAGCTGAAGGTATAGTTGATGTTCTTCTCGAAATGTTTAAGGATAAGAAGTTGAGAGAAGTAGATATTAAGATTGGGGAGCTTAGAGATCTAGATCTAGATGTACTGAGATCGGCTCTAAACATACTCTCTGAATCAAGAAGTCTCAAAGGTCTGAAATTCAATCTCCATGTATCTAAAGCTAGATTCAAATGTTTAAACTGTGGTGAAGAGTGGGGGTTGGAGAAAGCTTTAGAGATGGTTGAAGAAACAATTGGAGCAGAAAGTGTAATTATTGAAGAAAGTGGATCAGAACTTCCACTACACTTCATACCTAGCCTAATCATAGGTCTCCAGAAATGTCCTTCATGCGGTATGATGGATATAGCCATAGATTCTGGTAGAGAACTTGAGATAACCAGAGTGGTGGTGGAAGATGATAGATCCTAGAATAGAAATGATGAAAGCTAGAACTTCAAGAATAGAGAATATAGTTTTATTTGTTAGTGGTAAAGGCGGTGTAGGTAAGAGCCTACTTTCTTCAGCCGTATCTTACATACTATCGGAGAGAGGGTATGAAACAGTCTATTTAGATCTAGATTTCCATGGTCCATCTGGGCAGAATCTATTCCATCTAGATAAGTTAATGGAAGGTGGTAAGAGCGGGTTGAAGACTGCTCTCTCCGGTAAAGTCAAAGTCGCATCTATAGGATACATGGTTAAAGATAATCCTCTCCCACTAAGTGGGGTAGATAGAATGGAAGTACTTCTCGACTTCTTCTCAATATTAGATTTCGGTGAACTTGATTTTCTCATAGTAGATCTACCTCCAGGAATGGGTGAAGAAACAATATTTTTACAGAGAATGTTTAGAGAGAAGTTGTCGGCGGTAGTAGTTACGCTGAATTCTCAGATGAGTTTAACGACTGTGAAGAGAGTTGTAAACTATCTAAAAGTGCAGAAAATAGGCATCATAGGAGCCGTCGTAAACATGTCTAACCTGTTTGGTAAGTATGAGCCAGAACAAGTTTCCAGAGAATTGGGGATAGAAGTCATAGGCTCCATAACTTACCATCCAGAAGTAGAACAATACAAAACAATAAAAGATAAACTTGAGAAAACACCTAGATTCATGTTTGAGATAGAGAGGTTGGTGGAGAAGATGTTGGGAAAACTTTCCAGAAGGCTAACATAAATATCTAGTATAGATGTTTTATTTTTCTTGGAGAAGGTAGTGAAGGGATTGGAGAGCATAGATCTAAGGAGGGCGACCAACATACTTTTCAGGAGCAATCGTGAACTAGCTTTAAAGATACTCAAGATAATCGAGCTAACATGGGCTCAGCTCAAGAAATCTGGATACGAGCATTTAAGAATAATGAATTTCTGTGGTACACATGAATGGACTACTACACGTTACGGTTTAAGAAGCTTACTCCCAGAAGGTATAGAACTTCTAGCAGGTCCAGGCTGTCCCGTCTGCATCACCCCCTCACACTACGTTGAAGCAGCCATAAAGCTCTCATTAGAAGGTGTAAGAGTCTACACTTACGGTGACGCATACAAGCTCCCATCTGTAAAAAAGATAAACGGTGTGAAGAGCCTGGATGAAGCAAAAGCATCTGGAGGAGATGTAGTAGTAGTTTACAGCCTCCTCGACGCTATTAGAGACGTTGTAAAAAATAGAGTAGAATCCACATTCTTAGCGATAGGGTTCGAGACCACGTATCCAGCATACGCTCTAGCTATACTTAAAGAAGAAACCCCAGAAAATCTTAGTTACATAGTAGCGGGCAGGCTTACCCCTCCTGCCGCCGAATATGCTGTAGAAAGAGTAGGAGGAGTTGACGGCGTCATCGCTCCAGGACATGTCTCTACCATCACAGGTGGAGAAGTATGGATAAACTTAGCTGAAAAATATAGTATACCCACAGTTGTCTCAGGATTCGAGCCTATTGACGTACTCTTATCTATAGCTGAAATTCTCAAACAGAAAAGTAGAGGAGAAGCAAGAGTAGTAATTGAGTATGCTAGAGCGGTTACTTGGAGTGGTAATGTTAATGCTAAGAAAGCTATAAATGAAGTATTTGAAGTGCATGATGCAGCTTGGAGAGGTATCGGGATCATACCGAAAAGTGGCTACAAATTAAGAGAAGAATACAGGAGATTTGATGCTTTTGATAGATATGGGTTTAGAGAACCTACTAGAGATGAATGGTGCTACGATCTCCTACCTGGATGTAGATGTGGAGAAGTAATCATAGGCAAGATCAAACCCTCAGAATGCTCACTATTCATGAAGAAGTGTACACCAGACTCACCATACGGACCATGCATGGTTTCATCTGAAGGAACATGCCGCATACACGCACTCCACACCAACGTTAACAACATAGATGAGATAAGAAAAATAAAATGGATAGAAAATAGCAACCATCAATAAGAAACAGAACCGCTGTAGGTGAGAATATTAGGAAGCAGGAGATTCTGTATTAAGTTTACTCTTATTTATATTGAGGACGTGATATGTAGATGTTGGAGTTGGATGTGCTGGGGGGTTTATGGAAAAGTCTTAGAGGTCTCAGAAAAGTATGTTAAAGTTGATTTTGGTGGAGTGGTTAGAGAAGTCTTGTCTAGTCTAGATGACATATCTCCAGGAGATTACGTAGTCGTCCACGCAGGACTAATAATCTCTAAACTTAGTAGAGAAGAATTTCTCGAAAGTTTTAAATACATACGTGAAATTGCTGAGAAACTTGTTGAAGATGGAGAATTATCTAGAGAAGAGCTTGAAGAAATGAATAGAATTATCTCTAAGTGGCTTGAAGAATGAGGTGGTGGAGATCTTGGAGAAGATAACGTTGGCTCACGGTGCTGGCGGTAGAGAGATGAATAATCTATTAGAAGAGTTGATCTTCAAGAAGCTACCCACATTTATGAAGAAAGTTGAGGGAGGACTAGGAATAGATTTTCCAGATGATGCTGCAGCAATACCTACAAGTGATGGAAAATACATAGTTGTAACAGTAGACGCATATACTGTTAACCCAATATTCTTCCCAGGAGGAGACATAGGAATACTGGCAGCTTCAGGTACAGTAAACGATGTACTAATGCTTGGAGGGATACCTATAGCTGCTCTAGACACAGTTATAGTTGAAGAAGGATTCGAGATAGAAACGCTACGCAAAATCTTAGATTCAATGTTTAATACTTTCTCTAAATGTGGTGTTAAACTTATTGGTGGAGATTTTAAAGTTATGCCTAGAGGTCAACTAGACAAGATACTTATAAGTACTATGGGTATAGGTGTAGCGGAGAAGCTGATCGTAGATAAGAATCTGAGACCGGGAGATAAGATAATTGTCTCAGGATACATAGCAGAACATGGTGCATCTATATATGCTGCTCAGAGAGGTTTAACACCAGAATTCTCAGAACTCAGAAGTGATGTAAAACCACTAGTAGATTTAATGATACCTTTAATCGAGAAATATGGTGACTCAATACATTCTGCAAGCGATCCCACGAGAGGAGGATTGTCCATGACATTAAACCACTGGGCCAAATCTTCAAACACCCTCATAATTATAGAAGAGGAAAAAATACCTATAAGAGAATCTGTTGCAAGCTATTGTGAAATTCTCGGACTCGACCCGCTTACTCTCGCATCAGAAGGAGTAGCAGTACTAGGAGTAGAAGGAGAGAAAGCCGATGAAATTCTAGAAGACGTGCATTCTCTAGGATATACTGAAGCCCAGATAATAGGAGAAGTGAGAGAAAAAGAAAGAAAAGAATTAAGTCTCGTAGTAATGAAGACGAGCATAGGAGGATACAGAATAATAGAACCACCAGTAGGAGAAATAGTCCCAAGAATATGCTAACCCAAGGAATACACATTCAATATCTTTAAATTGAGAAAAATTAAAGAGAAGGAACACTTTTAAGTAAATGTATATATAACGGTGTCTAGATTAAAGTATATACTGTATATATGGTAAAAAGTCCTAAATACCCCCTATCTCTTTACTTTCTTAGAATATGAAGAGCGAGGTGATTCTTAAGCAGCCGGAAGTATCCCACAAGGTTTTAAGGGTATCTCCAGAATTACCATCAAAGTTAATTGAGCTAGGTGCGACTAAGTTTTATAGATGTTTTAATTGTGGAAATTGTACAGCTATCTGCCCTCTTACTGAAGGTAAAGTTTCCTATCCTAGGAAGCTTATTCGGTATAGTCTTCTAGGTTTAGAAGATAGGATATTGTCTAGTGCTGAGCCCTGGTTATGTTACTACTGTGGTGAATGTAGCGATTATTGTCCTAGAGATGCTGAGCCTGGAAGTTTTATGATGGCTCTTAGAAGATACCTCACAACGAAATATGATTGGACTGGCTTATCGAGATTACTCTACTTCTCTAAGAAAGTAGAAGTAATAGCTATAATGATCCTCGCAGCGATAGTGGGGTTGCTAATATACTTCTTACATGGCCCCATAGTGTTGGATAGAGTTGAGCTAGAAACTTTTGCACCAATACACATAGTTGATACAGCTGGATTAGCAGTCTTCTTTATACTTGCTACATTACTCATAACAAACATTTATAGAATGTATCGGTATGTTATGAGGGATGATCAAGGTAGGAGAATAAAGATTCCTCTAAAATTCCTGATAACGGATTTCATAAAAACAGTTCCACTACACTTCTTCACACAAATGAAGTTTAGACTCTGTAAGGTATGGAACTGGATAAACCATTTGATTATTGTCTACGGTTATGCAGCAGCATTCATACTCTTCGTCCCACTACTTAGATTTACTCAAACAAATGAACCATTTCTACTTGTCAATCCTCTAAGCATTTTAGGCATACTTTCTACGATAGCATTAATTTACGGTGCTTCTGTAGCTATCCATGGAAGAGTTAAGAAGTCTCAGCCCATGTGGAGGTATTCCCATTCAACAGACTGGATGTTCATACTCTTACTATTAGTTACGGTTGTTACAGGTATTCTAGTCGGGATCTTCAGACTCATAGGATTGCCGCTAGCGACATACATAACATACTCGATACATTTAATGATCGTCGCGCCCTTCCTTATACTCGAAGTACCCTTCGCCAAGTGGTCCCACTTAGCTTATAGACCATTTGCAATATATTTCGCAGGTCTGAAAGAAAGATTTCTAGCTTCTCGGGGTGTGATGTATGTCTAAACCTGTACTGGTTATCGGTGGAGGGATTGCTGGTATTCAAGCTGCATTAGATCTTGCAGATCAAGGAATACAGGTGTATCTAGTAGAAAAGTCTCCTAGTATAGGTGGTAGGATGGCGCAGCTAGACAAAACATTCCCAACACTCGACTGTGCATCATGCATACTTACACCAAAGATGGTTTCAGTTGCAAGACACAATAACATTAAACTCTTAACATACTCAGAGGTAATAGAGGTAAGTGGAAGAGCTGGAGACTTCAATGTTAAGATTTTGAAGAAGCCTAGATATGTTGAGGAAGAGAATTGTATTGGTTGTGGAGAATGTGTCGCCAAGTGTCCATCAAGAGTTCCAGATGAATTTAATCTCAAGATGAGTAATAGGAAGGCAATATACTTCCCCTTCCCACAAGCTGTACCATTAAAAGCAACGATCGATAAAGAACACTGCCTATTCTTTACTAAAGGTGTGTGTAGAGTGTGTGAAAGATTCTGTCCAACAAAAGCAATAAACTTTGAACAACAACCTAAGACCATAGAACTCAATGTAGCGGCCATAATAATCGCTACTGGATACGACCTCATAGACCCATCGCTAGCACCACTCTACGGATACGGAAAGTATCAAAACGTTTACACATCTCTAGAATTTGAGAGGCTCGTATCTTCTACAGGCCCCACTAATGGAGAGATTATTAGAAGATCTGATGGAAAACATCCAAAGAGCATAGCTTTCATACAATGTGTATGTTCGAGAGATGTGAAGATTAATCCAAACTGTTCAGCATTCTGTTGTATGGCTTCTGTGAAAGAAGCGATACTAGCAAAAGAACATCTTGGAGATGTTGATTGTACGATATTCTATATGGATCTAAGAGCGTTCGGGAAAGGCTACCAGGAATTCTATAAAAGAGCTATGGAAGAATTTAATATAAAATTTATTAAAGCTAAGCCTGCGAAGATAGAAGAGAAACCTGAAACAAAGAACCTCTTAATAACATATGAAGAACAGGTCACAGGTGTTAAGAGAGTTCTCGAAGTTGATATGGTTGTGCTAGCAGTTGGCGTCAAGCCAGTCTATCCAGAAGCAATCTCCTTAGAGAAGAATGAAGACGGCTGGGTTAAGTTGAGGAATCCTTACCTAGACCCGGTATCAACATCTATTGAAGGCGTATATATTATAGGGGTCGCTGCCGGAGCCAAAGATATACCTGATTCTGTTACCCAAGCTGGCGCAGCTGCTGTAAAAGCATCTATACTCGCGTGGGGTGGTGGATGATGGAACAACCTAGAATAGGTGTATACATATGTCATTGCGGTGTGAATATTGCAGGTACAGTAAACGTTAGAGAAGTTGTAGAGTACGCAAAGAATCTGCCGAATGTTGTTGAAGCTAAAGATTATGTATTCATGTGTTCTGCTCCTGGACAAGAAATTATAAGAGAAGATATAAAGAAATGTCAGTTGAATAGAGTTGTCGTAGCTGCATGTTCTCCCACTATGCATGAACATACTTTTAGAACTGTGTTAGCTGAAGCTGGTCTCAACCCGTATTTATTGGAGATGGCGAATATACGTGAACACTGTTCCTGGGTTCATACAGATAAAGTTGCTGCAACTGAGAAAGCTAAGAAACTCGTAGAAATAGCTGTAGCTAAAGCCTCAACACTAGAACCTCTTGAAGAAATAGAGTTTAAGGTTAATGAGAATCTTCTGATAGTCGGTGGTGGTGTTGCTGGAATGACAGCAGCACTAGATTCTGCAAGAAGAGGGTTTAGAGTATATCTCGTTGAGAAGAAGCCAATTCTCGGAGGAAATACTGCGAGACTTGGAAGATTAGCAGGTACTGATATGAGGGGTGTGGATGTAGCTGGAAGCATGATAGAATATGTTAAACGTAACGGCATGATAACAACACTTACAAATACTGAGCTAGTAAGTGTAGATGGGTCTGTAGGAAACTTCAAGGTAACATTACTGAAGAAGCCTACATACGTTAATGAAAAATGTACGAAATGTGGAGAATGCGTAAAGGTGTGTCCAGTTGAAGTGCCGAATGAATATGAGTTTGGATTGACTAAGAGGAAAGCAATATACCTACCATCTCCAGCCTCCTATGCATCCACATACGTGATAGATGGAGAGAATTGTACGAAGTGTGGAGAATGCGTAAAAATCTGTCCAGTAAATGCTATAAACTTAGAAGAGGAGAGTGAGAGAATAGAAATATATGTAGGAGCAGTAATTGCTGCATGTGGTTACGATCCATACGAACCTTCAGTAGGAGAATATGGTTACGGTCTATCTAACAAGGTCATAACATTATTTCAGCTGAATAGACTTCTAGATCCAGAAGGACCTACAAATGGAGAATTGAAGATTGATGGATTCGTTCCTAGAAGCATAGCTTTCATAATGTGTGTAGGCTCACTCAACACTACTCCCAACTCCTACCCATACTGTTCTAGAATGTGTTGTTCATCAACACTGAAAGATATACTTTTACTTAAGGAGAAATATCCTAACATAGATGTATACGTAATCTATAAAGATATGAGGACATATGGTAGAGATGAGCAACTATACCTAACAGCATGTGAGAAGTTTGTAAAATTTGCAAGATTTAGAGAAGCCCCAAAGGTATCAGTTACGGGAGAAAGTCTAGAGGTCACCTTCTTTGAAGAAACTCTCGGCGAAGAAATCTCGATTCCAGTTGATCTCGTAGTCTTAGCAGTAGGAATGAAACCACCTAAAGACGTAGAAAAAATTAGAACAATACTTAAGGTTGGATGTGGTCCAGAAGGCTTCCTCAAAGAAGCACATCTAAAACTTAGACCCGTAGAAGCAGTAACAGATGGTGTATATCTTGCCGGAGCAGTAACGGGTCCAAAGAATGTAGTAGAATCTATCACATCTGGATCTGCAGCAGCTTCTAAAGCCGTAGGTCTACTTTGTAGAGAAAAAGTTAGAATCGAGCCTACAATAGCAAGTATAAGAGAAGAGCTTTGTAGTGGTTGTGGTATATGTGTAAGCGTATGCCCATATGGTGCTATAATAATACAGATCAAAGAAAATACAAGGTCTGCTAAGGTAGAGCCAGCTCTATGTAAAGGTTGTGGGGTATGTGCAGCTTCATGCCCCTCTGGAGCCGCCCAACAACTAAAATACAAGGACATACAACTTAAAGCTCAGATACTGGCCGCTACATATAAGAGATAGAGGTGGTGGGATTACGGCTAATGGATTTGAACCAAGAATAATAGTATTTGCTTGTAATTGGTGTTCTTATGCAGCATTAGATCTCGCTGGTACAAGTAGGATGAAGTATCCTCCAAACTTCTTAGTAATTAAAGTAATGTGTTCTGGTAGAGTTGATCCCCAATTCATTTTAGAAGCATTTAGGAGAGGGGCGGACGGCGTCATGGTTGCTGGATGCCATCCAGGAGACTGCCACTACATTGAAGGAAACTATAAAACTCTTAGAAGAATGACGCTCCTAAAAAGAATGCTCAGAGAATTTGGTATCGAAGAAGAAAGGTTTAGACTTGAATGGATATCTGCTTCTGAAGCTGAAAAGTTTGTTAGAGTTGCAAATGAAATGTATGAAAAAATTAAGGCTCTCGGCCCATTAAGAATAGAAGAGGTGTAGGGTGATGGAGAAGCCTAAGATGGCTCTCTACTGGTGTGCTAGTTGTGGTGGATGTGAAGAAGCAGTAGTAGATCTTGCTGAAAAAATACTAGACGTTATAAATCTCGTAGATATAGTTTTCTGGCCTGTAGCGGTAGATTTTAAAATAGATGATGTAGAGAAACTTCCAGATGGATCTATAGTCGCCAGCCTAATAAATGGTGGAGTTAGGTTAAGTGAACATGAACATGTAGTAAAACTACTTAGAAGAAAATCTAAGATAGTTGTAGCATACGGTGCATGTTCTTCTTGGGGAGGAATTCCAGGACTGGCAAATCTATACGATAAAGAAGAGATCTTAAAATATGTTTATGGTGATGCTCCTTCCGTTGACAATCCTGGAGGGGTACGACCTAGAGAGAAACATGTTGAAGAAGTTGAGTTGGAGTTACCGTCATTTCTCCCCCGCCTCCTACCTCTAGATGTCGTAATCGATGTAGACTACTATATACCTGGATGCCCACCTACACCTGAAGTAACGTGGAAAGCTTTAGAAATACTGTTATCAGGGAATCTTCCACCTAAAGGCTCGGTGCTAGGCGCATCAGACAGAGCATTATGCTATGAATGCCCACTAAACAATACCAAGCCTGATAAGATACTTCTAAAAGATATCAAGAGACCTCATCAAGTAATAGTTGATCCCGAGAAGTGTTTACTAACACAGGAGCTTATCTGTCTCGGCCCAGTAACACGTGGAGGATGTGGTGCACTTTGTATTAAAGCAGCTATGCCCTGTACTGGATGTTTCGGTTCTCTCGACGAGGTCATAGATTATGGTGGGAAAGCAGTCTCCTACTTCGCAAGCATACTAGACTACTATACAGAAGAAGATGTTGAGAGAATATTAGACAGGCTGCCAGACCCGATGGGCGTCTTCTATAGATACACGCTACCAGCTTCAAGACTTAGAGGGAAGATAAAAACAACTATGAGGTGAATTGATATGAGAGAAGTAATCATAAACCCTATAACGAGATTAGAGGGACATGGAAAAATAGTAGTAGTTTTAGATGATGCAGGGAACTGTATTAAAGCGTACTTACAGGTACCTGAACTTAGAGGGTTTGAGAAATTCGCTGTAGGTAGACATGCTGAAGATATGCCTCAGATAACTCCTCGAATCTGTGGAGTTTGTCCCATGGCCCACCATATGGCCTCTACAAAAACACTAGACGATTTGTACAAAGTTGATCCACCTGAACCAGCTAAGAAGATTAGAGAAATGGTTTACAACATATTTATGCTCGAAGACCATGCACTCCACTTCTATATACTCGCAGGTCCAGACTTCATAGTAGGACCGAAAGCACCTAAAACTGAGAGGAACGTAATAGGTGTTATAAAGAAGGTTGGAAATGAAGTAGCATTAAAGATAATAGGTATGAGGAAGAAGCTTAGAAAACTTAATGAAACTATAGCTGGAAAAGTTATACATCCTGTCTTCGGTCTACCTGGAGGCATCTCTAGACCTTTGAGTAAAGAGGTTGTAGAAGAAGCTAGGAAGATTTCAGACGAAGCTATAGAGTTCGCAGAATTCACGTACAAGATCTTCAAAGACATAGTACTTAAGAATGAGGAATACGTGAACCTGATTACTAGTGAAGCATACACTCATAGAACATACTACATGGGGCTTGTAGATGATAAGAATAGAGTAAACTTCTATGATGGAAAAATACGTGTAGTCTCTCCGAGAGGTCTAGAGTATGCTAAGTTCGATGTCCACCAATACCTAGACTACATAGCTGAACACGTAGAACCTTGGACATACATCAAGTTCCCATACCTGAAGAAGGTTGGATGGAGAGGATTCATAGACGGTGAAGATAGTGGTATCATGAGTGTTGCTCCACTAGCTAGATTAAATGCCGCTGAAGGCATGGCTACACCTAGAGCTCAGGAAGCATACGAAGAAATGTACAGCATGCTTGGAGGGAAACCTGTACACCATACACTTGCAAACCATTGGGCCAGAGTTATAGAGATTATATATGCTGCAGAGAGATTTAGAGAACTTGCATATGATCCAGATATAGAGAGTAGAGATGTTAGAAAGATTCCAACAGCCATACCTGACGTAGGTGTAGGTGTCGTAGAAGCACCTAGAGGGACACTGATCCACCATTATGAAACAGATGAACGTGGAGTGATAAAGAAAGCAAATCTTCTAGTAGCAACTCAACATAACGCTGCCCGTATAGCTCTCTCAGTAGACAAGGCTGCTAGAAGCTTAATTAAAGGTGGGGTTATAGATGAAGGCTTACTTAATATGGTTGAGATGGCTTTCAGAGCCTACGATCCATGCCATGCATGTGGGACCCACACATTACCAGGAAATCTCCCAATAAAGATCTACATCTACAATACAGAAGGTCAGCTAATAAAAACAATTGAAAGATTCTAAATGCTTTCAGATAGAACTTCTAAACCCCCTCTCATAATCTTTATCGGTAACCCGATCTTTAAAGATGATAAGATAGCGTTGATAGTAGGAGAGAAGATTAGAGAAGATTTAGAAAGAGATGGCGTAGATGTTGAGATTATCAGTGAGGTAGGTTTACAATTAATAGATCTTCTTGAAGATAGAGATACAGTGATAGTAGTAGATAGTTTCGAAATGGAGGGTAGAGACATAGGAGAGATAAGTGTAATGGACATTTTCAGCTTGGAGAAAACAGTGGTTAGAAGCCCCCACTACATCGGTCTTCCAGAAACACTAGATATAATGAAAGAACTGAACGTCAATATTCCTAGAAAACTCTACGTAATCGGGATCAACGTAATCGATGCACATACATTTTCAGAAGAAATCTCAGAAGAACTTAAAACAAAGCTAGACGAGATCATCTCAAAAACTAGGGAGAAGATAAAAGAATTATTGTGTAGTTAGCTAGAATGTATGTTAAGCTTTCTCGATAACTGTAAAAGGTTTAGATAATTCTACTTCTTCTTGCTTGTGGATTCTTGTGAGTATCTTTGGTACCGTGATTACTAGACCCCATGTTGTGAAAACAGCTATAGACATAAGTCCACCTGTAAATATCATTTCATTAAGCATTACCGGTATCTGAGATGGAGAAGTCATAGCTGTTAAGAAAGGTGGCCATGGAACAACCTCTCCATGCCATACATGTTCAATAGCAAGCAGTATTACTCCACCCCATAGAAGAGAATTCAGAATACCTAACTTTAATTTCTCAGCTATCTTTTTTGAAGTTCTCCAGATAGCTGTAGTTATTACAGCTATGATGAAAGGTGTTATAAAACACGCCATTACTTTTCACCCCGGTAACACTAAGAATAAATATTGGTGTTACTAATAAACTTTTCTAGAAATGTGGCTCATAATAATCCTCTTTGCATCAGTTTTTTCAACAGCGCTTTGGTATTCTAAAGCTGAAGATGATAAATACATGCTGAAACTTCTAAGTCTACTATTTTGGGGAGCTTCAATAATGATCTTCATAGATCATCTAATTGGATATGCTGTAGAGGGAGAAGAATTTATAGACTTATCGGCTGAATCAATCATACTTGGAATTGTATTGTTAGTCTCCTTACTGATAATCTGGGAGATAATCTTACTAGTAAAAGATCCTAAGAAAGTAGTTTGGAGGAAATGTAGCTAACACCCCAGGCAACCACTATAAGTGAAGATTTACTAATAGAGATTACAATAGTTACTATGTATGAAGAAGATTAGGAGAACAGTGAAGACTGGTGTATCTTTCCCTAGAGAGCTTCTTGAAGATTTTGATAAAATTTTGAGAGAACTAGGTATAGGTTCTAGATCTCAAGGATTGCAGGAAGCTATTAGAACATTCATCTCTGTTAATTCTTGGAAACTTGAAGAAGGTGAAGAACTTGTTGGAGTTATTCTCATACATTATTCCCATGAAGTTAAAGGTCTAGAAGAAGAATTAACAGATATACAACATGGACACCTTCATCTAATTCTATCCACACTCCACATACACTTAACTAGAGAAGATTGTCTCCAGATAATAACTGTACGTGGACGCTTACCAGAAATAAGAGAATTAACAGAAGAAATTAGAAGTAAAGTTAAGTTGAAGCAACTACTACCAGTACTTATACCAGTACACTGATCCTGATGTTTGATCTCTAGATTTCGAAGACTTCTCCAGGCTTCAATATCACAACCTTAATTCTACCAACCTTAACTCTCCTTAATTCACGTTTAAATTGTTCTGGCTCTTGTCTTATCAGATCCCATGTATTGTAATGCATAGGTATAACAATCTTAGGTTTGATAAGCGATGTTGCTATAGCTGCTTCTCTCGGCCCCATAGTGTAAAAGCCTCCTATCGGTAGTAGCGCTATGGTTGGTTTGTAGAGTTTTCCTATAAGCTTCATATCACTAAATAAGCTTGTGTCTCCAGTATGGTAGATGTTTGTCTCTCCATCTGAAACTATTACTCCGCTAGGATTAGAAGACATAGAATGGAATGCAGGTGTAAGTGTGATCAAGAGATTATCTATCCTAGCTGTTCCACCAATATTCATTCCAATACATTCTGGCGCACCTGCTTCTCTAGCCTTATTCGCAGTCTCAAAAACTGCAACTATCTTTGAATTAAACTTCTTAGCTATCTCTACAGAATCTCCAAAATGGTCTGGATGATCATGTGTAACCACAATAACATCTACTTTCTCTAGCTCATCTATACTCTTCACTGGGGAAAGCGGATTTCCTGTGATGAATGGATCTATTAGAACGGTTTTACCAGCAAAATCTATTCTAAATGATGCATGACCAAGCCACTGAACTTTAACCATAAATAAACAAAATATTGAAGCTGGATTTAAACTTCTTCATGAGAAAAATTTCTAAGAAAAATTTCTAGAAGTTATAGTTTTATCTTGGTTATCACATTTTACTAAATGGGTATCTATGCCTCTCGAAGATATTACTGAGGTAGCAGCTAGAAGGATTACTAGAGTTGGCGCGCACTCCCACATAAAAGGTCTCGGTCTAGATGGACTTAAAGCAAAATTCATAGCAGATGGATTAGTAGGACAAATAGAAGCACGTGAAGCAGCTGGAATAATTGTAAGAATGATTAAAGAAGGTAAGATGGCCGGTAGAGCTGTTTTATTTGCTGGTCCACCTGGAACTGGGAAGACAGCTATAGCTTACGCAATAGCTAAAGAACTCGGTAAAGATGTCCCATTCGTAGCTATAAGTGGTTCAGAGATATATTCTTCAGAGATGAAGAAAACTGAGGTCTTGATGCAAGCTATGAGGAAAGCTATAGGTGTTAGGTTGAAGGAAAAGAGACATGTATATGAAGGAGAAGTTGTACAACTTGAGATAAAAACTAGGAAACATCCATACAATCCTTACCAAGAAATACCAGACCATGTAGTAATAGGTCTAGCAACTAAAGACGATAGGAGAGTTTTCAGAGCAGGTCAGACAATAGCAGTCCACTTAATACAGCAGGGTGTAACAATAGGTGACATAATAATGATAGATGCTGAAACCGGTAAAGTTACGAAGATAGGGAGATCTGAAGAAGCTGCAGAGAAATACGAAATAGCTACATGGGATGAGAAGCCTATACCTAGACCAAGTGGACCAGTAGAAAAAGATAAGGAATTCATCTATGTTCTCACACTCCATGATCTAGACCAGATATCTGCACAGCAACGTGGAGGTGGATTGTTTAGCCTACTCTTCGGCGGACCATCATCAAGAGAGATAGACTCAGAAATTAGAAGAGATGTAGATGAAATGGTGAAGAAGAGGCTTGAAGAAGGAACAGCAGAGATAATTCCAGGAGTATTATTCATAGATGAAGTACATTTACTAGATGTAGAAGCATTCTCATTTCTTAATGCTGCAATGGAAAGTGAGCTAGCACCAATAATGATATTCGCAACTAATAGAGGTATAACAAAAGTCAGAGGAACAGATATAGAATCCCCGCACGGCATCCCTCTAGACCTCCTAGATAGACTGCTCATAATCAGTACAAGACCATATACTAGAGAAGAGGTTAAGAAGATAATTGAGATAAGAGCCGCTGAAGAACGTGTAAAACTATCTCAAGAAGCATTAGAGAAACTTACAGAAATAGGTATAGAATCAACTTTAAGATACGCTGTTCAACTTCTCAGCCCAAGCATGGAGATAGCGAAATCAAGGAACAGAGATGTAATACAACCAGAAGATGTAGAAGAAGCTAAAAAACTATTCTCAGATATAAAGAGAAGTGTAGAAGAACTAAGAAGATACGAAGAACTCATGTTAAGATAAAAAGCAAATCTCAAAATCTTATTTTTTGATAACCACGCATATAGGTATGGTATCTAAGATTATGAAGATAGGTAAAGTTGAAGTGAGAGTTTTTACTAAATATTCTTAGTCATGAAGCTTATCGCTGGTATAGATGAAGCTGGTAGAGGCTCAGTAATAGGACCTATGGTTATTGCTGGAACAGTCTTTAAAGAAGAAGATATAGAAAAGCTCGTAGAAATAAATGTACGGGATTCAAAAGAGTTAAAACCACATTCAAGAAAGATGCTCCTAGAGAAAATCTTAGAACTAGCTTGCTCCTGGAAACTTGTACTAGTCTCTGCTAAAGAAATAGATTCTGAAACTAGGCGGAGTGGAGGAGAAGGAATAACAAATCTAGAAGCAAAAATCTTTGCAGAGATACTTAATAACCTAAAGCCCGACATAGCATACATAGATCTACCATCAATTAACGTAGAGAAGTTTAGAGAAAAATTAACCATGAATCTAACACACAGCTGCGTGCTTATACTTGAACATGAAGCAGATAAAAAGTATCCTGTAACAGCTGCTGCATCCATAATCGCTAAAGTTCATAGAGATGAAGAAGTAAGAAAACTAAGAGAAAAGTTTGGAGATTTCGGATCAGGCTATCCTCACGATCCAAGAACGAGAGAATTTTTAAAAAAGATTTTTAAAACAAATTCTGAAGCTAGAGAGCATGTTAGATGGAGTTGGAGGACTATTAACAATCTAGCTCAGAGTAGACTTGAAGATCATGAGGTGTAAATGTTTGGATTTCATATATGCTTTAACAGGCCCACCTGGATGTGGAAAAACGACAGCTATACTCAAGATCGTAAAATACCTTTCAGAAAGAAACGTAGTTATCGATGGAATGTATACAGAAGAGATTAGAATTTCTGGTAAGCGGGTGGGTTTCAAGGTTACTAGAATATCTAGTGGAGAATATGGAGTAATGGCTCATGTAGAGTTTAAAGAAAAAACAAGAGTTGGAAAGTATGGTGTTAAAATAAATGTGCTTGAAGAAATAGGAGTTAAAGCTATAATCGAGGGATTAGAGAAAGCAGAAGTCATAGTTGTAGATGAAGTCGGCCCCATGGAGCTCTACAGTAATAAATTCGTAGTAAGCGTTGAAAAACTCTTACAATCCAGTAAGCCATCTATACTTACAGTCCACTTCCAAGCTAGGCATCCTCTAGTTAACTCTGTGAAAAAGCTGGCTGGAAGAAAATTATTCATCTTAACACAAGAGAATAGAGATAAAATCCCAATACAGATCTCAGAAGAAATACTATCACATTTAAAAAGATCTAAGAATAACTAAACAGGTATCTAGAAATACTGCTGATGCATTTCTATAGTTCCCATTTCCTCTAATTTCTACTGAGTACGTGTCCAATTATATAGCATGCATAAACTGCGGTGAGACCATGATCTAAGAGAGGGTTGACTTCAACTACATCGATACCGATGATTTTATGTTTAAGAATATTTAATATGTTTATTATCTGTTTGTATGTTGTTCCAGTTAAAGTGGGGTTAGAGACACCTATAGCGCCAAGTACATCTACATCTACACTTACGTACACACTACCTACATTCTCCACAAAGTCTCTCATCTTTTCTACAGCGTTTCTAGGATTATCTAGAATTTCTTCAGAACTTATCATTAAATCAATTTTATCTTTCCCATATTCTAGTTCTTCTTTAGTGAAATCTCTATAACCAATAGTCGCCACAACTCCCTTCTTCTTTTCTAGATATCTTCTAAGCCATGTAGCATGATTTATTCTTGAATCTAGATACTCGTCCAGCAGATCGAGATGTGAATCAAAGATTACTATTGCGGGTTTTGTAAATTTTGATAAAGCTTCGAGAGATGAAAGTGTTAATGTATGTTCTCCACCAAGTATTATCGGCTTCTTACCATCAGAAAAAATTTTCTCAACAATCCGTTTAACCCTCTTCAACATAACACTAACTTTAAGTGTCTGTAAAACATCACCCATGTCAGCGATTTTAAGAGAATTCTCATTCAATTCAGGTATAGAGATTTGCTCAGAAAAGATCCTGATCGCTAGCGGCCCAAATCTACATCCAGGAATAAAACTTACAGTTGAATCAAATGGTACACCGAAGACAACGTACTCCGAATCTTCATAATTATCTCCAGCCCCAAAGAAAGTTGGCACCCGTTTAAGATAGAGTTCAAGAAAATCTCTAGACATACAAAACATCACGTATATAGGAGATTTAAAGTTATATCTGGAGAAGATTAGATATAAGATCAAGAATTGACGAGCTCGAAGAAACTACTGATAGTATCTACGGTAGCATTATCCTGTAGACTATTGTTATCGTCATTCTTCGGTCATCCCTGGGACATGTATGTCTGGATCAAATCTGGAGAAATAGCTTTAAGAAATATCAACATATACACTCTAGAGAATCCAGCAGATTATCCATGGGGTTTCTATGCTTATCCACCTGCATGGTTATATTGGTTGATTATCTCAGCGCTTGTAAACATGTTTTCAGAAAATATCTATCTCACGATCTTTATTACGAAATTACCGATCATATTATCTGATATATCTGTAGGTATTCTATTGTATAGGATTGCTTTAAAGTTGGGTTTCCATGAACGTACAGCTCTACTGGTATGCATGTTGTGGCTATTCAACCCGACCGTGTTCTTCATTTCATCTATATGGGGTATGTTCGATTCTATGGCTACTCTATTCATGCTTCTCGGTTTACTCAATATTATAGATGGACGATATGGAAGAGCTGGTTTCTACATAGGGGCTGGAGCATCTATTAAAATCCTTCCAGCACTACTAATCCCACCAACAATAATCTTCCTAATAAAAGACAAGAAATGCAACATTAGAGAGATTATTAAGAACCTCGTACTGATACCTGCAGTAGTTTTCTCAGTAATTTCTCTTCCATTTCTCGGGACTCCTATCCAGTACCTTAAACATATTCTACAACATACAGAAAGTATTGGGTCTTTCACTTACTGGGTTGCATTATCTACTATCATAAATATATCGATATTCTGGCCAATCCCAATGATAATATACTCAGTAGCATTACTAATCCTTTACCATAAATTTAAAGGTGGTTTTACAGAATACGTAAAGATTACCGCTGGATCCATTCTCTTATTCCTCGCAACTTCTCCTAAGGTAAACATACAACATACACTCATATTCATACCACTTATCCTACTTCTTAAAAATTTCTGGGAGGATCGAAGATTTTCAAGTTACTTCGTATCTTTTATCTTGGTTAGTATCTGCTGGATTATCTCGTCGATATTTGTTCTTAAAGGTTATAGTATTGATTGGATTGGCAGGATATACGCTCCTGAGACACACGAGTACGGTTTGTGGGAAGTGTTGTTAGTAGTATCTGCTGTTGCAGGTGGAGTATTAATATTCAGATTGAGTTTCGAAGCTTTAGGGTTAGGTAAAACTGTAGATAAATTAATCAATAAGATGTGGGGCGTACTAGCAATAATAATATCTTTCATAATGATCTTCACTTTACAGCCTACACCTGTAGGTATAGGTCTCCCGAAGCTAGAGATAAGAATAGCTATTCCTGAGAGTGTAGACTCAGCATTTATACCGAGAAGCACGGTTAGTATTGAAAGTTTCCTAAAACATTATGATGTAAACTATGTAGTACTTGCATGGTCTCCTGACTTCATAAATTGTTATGATATGATTGATGAAGATAGAGATATTTCACAATACGCTAGATTTAGAATGGGTTCAAACAAGTGGGCAATCAAAGATGTGAAATGGTTAATTGAAGAACTGCATTCACGTAATATCAATGTCTTGCTTGGAGTCTACCTAAATGTTGAAGATATTAAACCCCACTACGGTATACAGGGATACTCAGTAGATTGGATAAAGAAACATCCAGAAGTTATTGGATTTGATAAAGTACTTCTCTTCAACAATACTCTAAGAATAAATAACACTTACTATATCAATTACTCAGAATATTTTTCGAAGAAGTTAGCGAAGATTGTGTATGAGATGAATTTTGATGGAGTATATTTAATGAATTGGGGTAGCTGGAGAATAAGAAATATAGACTACATAATACCACTCCTCCAAGATTTAAGAAAAGAAATCGATAAAGAGATATTTATTGAAAGTCTTCCAGTAACGAATGATGTGGAACACGTATTAACATTACTTTCCCTAGCAGACTACGTTGTCTTAAAAACCGCTCCATGGGTATACACAGTATACTATGTTAGAACGGACAACGTTACATTAACAGACTATAAGAACTATATAACCACACTTCTAGATAGTTTGGATAAAAATGATAAGAAGAGATTATTATTTAGCTTACATGTTCTAGATTTCGTAGATGGATGGATCACCCCTGCATCGCAACTTAACGTTGAAGCTGAAGAATTATACAGCTCCGGCTTAAGAACAGGGTACGCCATATACTATACCAGCAGATATGTTCCATACAAAATCTCTTTCATACAATCTTTCATACAAGAAGATGTAGAGTGAGAGAGAAGCTCGGTACACTATCTACATTCAGACTTCCAACATAAGACTGACAAACAACATTATTCTCTCAACCCACGATATCTAAAACTTCTTCGATCACTACCTTCCATCTACTGGTTCTTATAAAGGTTCTTAATTATCAACATCTTAGAGTTCACTAAAAAAGTTCATAGAACACTTTCCAGAAGAAGAAATAAATGTTTATTCTCCTTCAGGTATTCTTCTCCACGTAGATATCTGTGGGTAGGCTTTCCCATCTCTCGAGATACGTGCAGATCCTAAATAGAGTCCATTAAGTCTACCTACAATGTAAAGGCTGAGATAATTTCTAGGTAGCTGAATTGGAGCACCCTTCATCCACCGAAGGGCTGATTCTTCATCTAAATCTACCACGTTCTTGGTTATCTGATCATTTAGGAGTTGGCTTCCTTCAATAGTTAAAAAGACCTCGTTTCTACTCTTCCTGAACTTAGCGATATACAATCCTATTTGTAGGATTTTTCTAAGCTTCATTGCTACTTCTATTGTTTCATGTGTTGTTGCTCTAATTCTATCTTCACCTGTTTTGATTAGTATATATTCTCTGAATGCTTTCTCAACTCCATGTTGTTCTCTGAGAATATTTTCAAAGAATTTTCTCTCTGAATCTGACATGATCTCCATGTTCACACCTTTTTCACGATCTTCGCTATATAGAATCCTTCAGCATTATTATGATACGGATATATCCTAACAGTATTCTTGATTTCTTCTCTCATCTTTAATCCATCATAATCTATAATACCTTCTCGATATCTTAAACCATCTAGATAAATCTTTTCTACAACCGCATCCTCTCTACTCTCAATTAAGTTATTTACAACCATCTCATTTTCTTCAACAGTCAGAGTGCATGTTGAGTATACGAGAACACCTCCTGGTTTAAGAACATCAAAAGCAGCTTTCAGCAATTGATTTTGCAATCTTGATAATCTTTTTGCATGTTTTAAAGTCCAATTCTTACCAACACTCCAATCTTTACTAATTATTCCAAGTGAACTACATGGTGCATCTACAAGAACTTTATCAAAGAATTCTCCAACCATTTTCGGGAATGCTCTCCCATCAAGTGTTGTTACGACCACATTCAATACACCGAACTTCTGGAGATTTGATGAAAGTGCTTTACACCTCTCAATAGATGGGTCATTCGCTACTAGTACTCCTCTACCCTCCATTAGCTGAGCTATCTGAGTACTCTTACTTCCAGGTGCTGCACACATATCTAAAACAATTTCTCCTGGTTTTGGATCTAAAACTTCTACAGGAGCCATAGAGACTGGACCCTGAATATAGATCAATCCAAGCATATGTTCTAAGCTTACCCCAATTTCATAGTTTTCCTCTAAAATGTATCCATACCTAGTCCATGGAATCTTCTTAAAACGTATATTTTTATTTCTGAGTCTCTCTAGAATATGTTTTTCTGGAAGTTTTAGTGTATTGACTCTAAAGCTTTCTGGAAGTGGTTGGCTCCATACATCTACTAGCTGATCTATATCTATATCGGGTAGTTTTACTAGGTATTCTCTTAGCTCATCGCTTAAATAAACCTTCTGTTGATTCATCCCAAGTTTGTTACTGTAAGCCCATGTACTAAAGATTTATAGATATGTTAAAATATAATGTAGAATATGAGCCAGTACTGGATTTTCATAGTTAAAGATCATCAACATTTAGGTAGAATTATCCCTGCGAGAGAAGTTTTAATAAATAGAGTGAAGAATAAGTTTTGGTCTTTAAATTCTCGTGCAAGATATGTTAGAAAGCTTGGACAAGGAGATCACGTAGTTTTCTATGTAGCTAGCAAGATTGAGAGAGGGTTCATGGGGAGAGGCATATTAGCGGGAGAACCACATCCAATTACAGATGAACAGAGATTCCATATTATAGGCATGCCTTCAGAAGCCTTCGATTATACAGTTGAATTTTCGGAAGCAGAAATATGGGGTAAACCAATAAGTATCGAAGAGGTTAAAGATAAAATGCCGTACCTTAAAGGTAGAGTTAAGATAATTTTTAGAGGAAGTATAATCAGGATATCTGAAGAAGATTACAATACACTCATAGAAGCTAGGAAATTGAAAGAATTAGAGAAAACGTAGAACACAAATCTAAGATCTTTAATTAAACTTCTGGAGGAATATGTTTTATAGTTAGAAGAGAAGGCGGTGTTTTCCTCTTATGATTAGTTGAGTGAAATCTTCTACAAACCCATAATGCTATATCTATAGGTAGACCTGCTTTCTCTGATGCTTCACGTATGCTTAATCCTTTATCGAAAATATAGTACAGTAGTGGATCTAGAGCACTGTAGTCTACGGGTATCTCGTCTAATGCTTTATGGTTTGGATAGAGTAGTGGAGCGGATGGCTTAGAGTAGATATGTTCTGGGAGGCCTAGATAGGCTCCAAGTCTACGCAGCTGGGTTTTATAAAGATGGGCTACTGGAAGAAAATCTACACCTCCATCGCCGTACTTTGTATAGTAGCCTATAAGTATCTCACTTTTATCACCAGTTCCAGCTACAAGCCCATCCAACATATTAGCATAGAAATACAGTATACACATTCTAATCCTAGCTCTCAGGTTTCCATAAACCATTCTATATCTAGGATCTTCCAAATCTCTTCTTAAGACTTTAGCATAACTATCTACGATGGAGTCTATCGGGATAATTTCGTAGTTTATCTTAAAATTCTCTGCGAGTAGTATAGCGTCATCTACATCTCTACTTGGTGTAAATGATGTAGGCATGATTAATCCATATATTTTTTCTGGAGGAAGAGCTTTAACAAGTAATGTAACAACTACACTACTATCTACACCTCCACTTAAACCAATAACTACAACTCTATCTCCGACGATATTCCTAATAAAAGAAACAACTTCCCTCACAGTCTCCTCAAAATCAATCTTCAAAACATCACTCATAATACTCTGCCTAAAGAACAGTGAAGATCAGAAATATAAGTACATTAACTGAAATTGAATACTGCATTTATGTAAAATTCATTTATAAAAGCTTAAGATAATTAACATTAAGAGAAAACGTGGAATGGGCCCGTAGCTCAGCATGGATAGAGCGTCGGCCTTCGGTAAAAATGGAGAAAGCCGAAGGTCGGGGGTTCAAGTCCCCCCGGGCCCGTAGCAAAGTATTCAAAAAGAACGTGGAGAGATAGAACAATTGTATATTGTTGAAATTATAATACGTATCGGAGTATTCTTAAGTTATGGTGTTTCTCGAAATAATTTCTGGTATGATTTTTAGTATTTTCGAAATGTAATGTTTATCTACTGACATCTTCACTATAATAAAGTGAATATGGTTGTTAGAAATCTAGAAGAAAAATCTATTTTTTTACCGAATAATAGTTTAAGTTTGATTGCTGTAGATTTACTTAAAGTTTTGAAGTCTAGTTATAATTATAGGAAACTTTCTAATATTACTGGTATCCCGGTTTCTACTCTTACTAGATACTTAACGGGGAAAACTATGCCTAGAGGTGTTAAAGCCCGTAAACTCATCAAAAACTTGATAATGAATCTCAATATATCTTCTCTACTATCCCATTTTACTGATGGTGATGGAAGCCTAGATCTCTACGAAGTCATGTTTAACCCAAATATGATAAAGATAATTGCTGCACATGTTTTAAACGAATTTGCAGGTATGAGAATTACTTCTCTACTAGCTTTAGATAATCTCAGCATTCCTCTAACTACCTATCTCTCTGCAATTACTATGAGACCCTTCAGCATAGTCTCAAGAGAGCCGCTACCAATAAAGAATAGCGATATGTATACATTAATCTTAGAAGATTCAAAAGGTGTTTGGCCATTATGTTACTGGCTCTACTTTAAGAATGTTAAGAAGAGAGAAAGCATACTCATTATTTCATCTAAAACACCTGAAGCTAGGCTCTTTAATAAGCTGGCACAGATAATCGAGAAGAAGAATTCAGAGATTGTTGGTTTTTTCTCTGTTGTAGGTTCTCTTGAAGAATTTTCAAGATTAAATTTAAAGAGTAATTGCAGGAAGTATTATATAATTTCTGAAGATTAACCGTATTCTCTCCATGTATGATTACACTTAGTACATCTAAAGAATATTGTCATGGGTTCATCGGCAGCTCTTGTCTGTACAGACCACCAATATGCTTCACGATTACCACATTTAGGACATACAACATCTGTTGTCGTTGGAAGGATCTTCTCTTCTTCAGTAGTTTCTATCATTACTACTTCTGGTTTAAATTTCTTTCTAAGAGCAATATCTGTCGTAACTATTACTTCTTCTTCTAACTTCTTCTCATAGCCACATTTCGAGCACACTAAAACTACGTTACTAGACTTCTTCTTCATTAACATTACTTTACCGCATTTAGGACAGAACTCCATGACTGCCAACCGTCAGATAGTATCTAATCTTACTGGTTAATTAATTTGACGGTTAATAAGTTAAATCTGATAAACTTTCTCTAACAATACATTTGATATGTTTAATAGTTCGTTTAAAGCTTTCTGTAATGCTTCTCTTGCAGTTATCTTAGCTGGATTTGTTTTTACTCTGAGTATGAGTTTCATAGTTAATGGATGTTCGATCATATATCCTGCATATTCTACTCCTTCAATGTTTTGAAGGATTTCTGCAAGAGAATCTAGTATAGCTGGGTCTTCTTTAAGTACTTCTATTTCTATGAATTCATCTCTTAAAACGGTTATCTTTAACTCCATTTACCTCCACCTATCATGTTACCTATCTTCGCTAAATTACCATAGATTGGAACAATTTTACGTTTCTCTTTATTTCCACATACTGTACATACAAGTGTCTTCTCTGTTCTCTTCAAGAAATTACCACAACTGTTACAGATAGAGTATATGGCTCCCAGCCTAGGCTTCCATATGCTTACTCCTATGACTCCTGCAAAAACTGTTACGACTTCAGCTAGTACGAGATCTCCTACTCCAACAAACTTGTTCATCTCTTGTTTAATTTTAGGATTCGGGAGAATTATAGCTACTCTCTTATACTTTATTGGTCGTCCATTTACAGCAAGAATTTCAGATACAGCTATCTTTTCCTGTACATCTTTCACTTCTACCAAGACTTCATCTCCAACTCTTATCTCTTCAATAGTTTTTAATGAGTGAACTTTTACTATTCTCTGAGAAAAATCATACCTGACTATCCCTATCTTCATAGAAACTATTACACCATCTTTAAGCTGTTTTACATTTACTCCTGGTAGGAATTCTTCTATCATGCATAGTGGTTGTCCGGGAACTACGAGAGACCCATTCTCAGCAAATACCATTCTTCCAAACCTCTATACCAGCAGATATCTAGGAGAGTAGATTATATCCTCCCATTTTACTTTTCCCACCGCAATTAATGTTTCTGAAGGTAGTAGTAGAGGGACTTTAAATCTTATCTGATCTTCTATAGAGAGTCTTGGGCAAGCAGTATTAACGTATCCTTCATAAGGCATATTGCTTAAACATTCTTCAGTTAGATCGTCTATCGTTACAAGATGTGCTTCTTTTCCATGTTCTTTCAAGATGTTCTTTATCATCTTAGCTAAACCTATTTTTCTCTGCCCAATCTTCGTGCCAACGATAACACCAAGCTTCTTAAGATTCTTGAATACTTCTATCCAAGCATATCTACGCTTAAGTATCTCTCTTACCTCGATGCCTGTTTCTCTAATTCTATTTAACTCTGGGTCGAAGACATAGACAGGTTTATCTACAGTCATAGCGGCACCAATTCCATGAAACATGCTTCCAACTACAAGTATATTGTCAACTTTATCTATAATTCTCCATATTGAAGTATAATCACATCCAGTTATCTGTCCTCTATACCTTGTCTTAGCCCCCCCACTACCAGTAATCGGTGTTAAACCTATCTTCTTAAATTCTTCTATGAGTATGTTGAGATAATCGAGATACTGAATTGTTGCAGCTAGCCCTATCCTCTTTCCTCTATCTATAAGTTTAGCCAATCTCTCTACTATATCTTCCATAGGTATTCCATCTGAAAATCTACATTCTAGATGAAATACCGGTACCTCATATGTCTGTAACATTGCTGAGTGACCCATATGTATGAGTCCGTCTAGACCAAGTTTTAATACTTCGTTTACTGCGAGATCACATCCGCCCCAGGTATTAGATGTCGAGACAACCATCTCTACATTCATCTCTTCTAGATATTTCGATATTTCCGGTATTAGGGAACGTAGCCCGAATGGTGCTTGTACTAAAACCTTTCTAATATTGTTCTTTGCAATCCATCTTCTAAGTTCTTCTAGCTCTAGCTTGTACATCTCCCCCACATGTCTTCATAAAAACTTACTTAAAAAGTAGATCATCTTACAACTTAAGAATAAGTTCCAATATATCTTTAGGCTAGAGTTGCCAATGGAAAAATTCGTAGAACGTGATATTTTATTTAAAAATTTTTTTGAGAAAATCCAGTTAGCAATTTCTAGAACTGTTGTATTGAAGAGCACTCTTGATTTATCTAAAATAAAAAATGTTGTTGCTGTTGACTCAGCGTACAAGAACGACGAGCTCATGGTTACAGGCGCTATCGTCTGGAGTTTAGAGAAGAGGGAAGTGTTGTGGAGAAGCTATATAGAATGTAAGCCTACTTACCCGTATACTCCAGGTTTACTGTATTTGAGAGAAGGACCAGCGATATTGAAGATACTGGAAGACATTAATCTAGAATGGGATCTGCTTTTAGTTGATGGTCATGGAGTACTTCATCCTAGAAGAGCTGGATTAGCTACTGTAGTAGGATTCATATTAGATGTTCCGACGATAGGTGTAGCTAAACGTCTTCTGGTTGGTGAAGAAGCTGGAGGAGAGGGTTTTGGTTATGTTCTCGTAGATGGTGAAGTACTTGGATACTGGTTCAGAGATGGTGGGAAATTTTACGTCAGCCCTGGATACGGTTTAAGCATAGAAGACGTCTTAAACTTTATGAGATTTATGGAGAATCGTTATCCTGAACCATTAAAGATTGTTGATAGATATGTTCGCAGCATTATGCAGTGTCATCGTTCCTAGACTTCAATCTTACTTAACTTTGATTTAGCTCTTTCAGCAGCTATTGTACTAGCTTCCGTCAGTATCTTTTCTGCTTCTTCACTTAACGATGGTTCTAGAATTGATGATTCGTAAAATGTTCCAAGCTGTATTGAGACTTCATCAAAAGTATCTATTACTCCTGAAATGTTTTCTGAAAGTTCTGGAGCTATCCCTTTAACATCTCTACCAACCTCTAGTAAGACTTCTTTTAAGGGTGCGAGCACGTTCGATAGTTCATCTAGATCTTTAGCTGTTTGTAGTCTATGTATAACACCTTCTAGAGAAAGCTCACTATGAATTGCTTTCCTCAACATTTTCCTCAGTTCTGCTAGCTCATTTGCATAAACAACTGCTCTATCTCTATCTCTTTCTAATTGGGCTTTTACAATTGCTTCAAAGAGTTCTCTATTTCTAGCTTCAAGCATCTTTACTCTATTTTCAAGTCTAGCTCTAATAACTTCAAGTTTCCCTATAGATTCATCAATCTTTTTTGATAAAGGTTGTACAACCTCTACCTTCTCCTTCCTCTTCTTAAAGAACCACATCTTACTAAACTGCATAAATACCTATAGAATAAATCTTACCTCCATCTAGACTAAACGTTATTCCTAGAGAAATCTCCTAAAAACTACGTAAAGAATCCCACTGCTCACTATACAAATCTCTTCAGCTAGTGTTTCACTACTAGAAAGTAAAAACTATATTTAAGATTCTAGATATTCTTTTGAGAAGTTGTCTGGATTCTACGAGAATCTGCTTAAAGTTATGGTCTATGTTCTTCCTTCATATGTTGCAAACGCTACTCCAGTTGTTGCTGTTAAGATTATTGGTAGGTCTACACCTATAGATAGAGGACTACATGCTTGGGATGGTAGAAGATTATTTGGAGATGGAAAAACAGTAGAAGGATTATTGTCAGGAATATTTGCTGGAACGATAATAGGGATCTTGATATACTATCTAGCACCACTTAACGTATTTCGTGGACTATCTGAACCTCTTCTACTCAGTGTGGGAGCCATGGGTGGAGACATATTTGGGTCATTTGTAAAAAGGAGGCTTGGTATGGAAAGAGGAAAACCTCTACCTATTCTAGATCAACTAGGATTCCTAATATTCTCTCTCCTATTCTCTATTTCTATTTACGGAGTACCTGAATGGCTTAGCATAGATGTTTTCCTCATACTCTTACTAATAACATTCATTCTACACATAACCACTAACATGTTTGCATATCTAATTAAATTGAAAGATAAGCCATACTGAGTTTTAGCCTGAAGCTACAGGTCTAAGGAAGAATAAGAACATGAGAAGCATCATCAATACGCCATATATGATGAAGAACAAATATCTACTACGTTTCTCCCTTCTTCTATAGTCTTCAAATACTTGTTTACATTTTTCTGAACAGAATTCTTCATCTGGAGGTATAGCTCTAGCACATATTTTACAATGTCTATGATCAACTATCTTTGGACGCTCAATTTTCCTATAGCTCAAGACAAAATATTTCTGTACAACCACCTTATATCTATTAACCTACCCTCTACATCTAGGTTTAGCTATTATTGTATGGAGAAACATTTACTGAAGAGTTTCTTATTCTTTTCTAAAGTATTTTCACACCACTCTATCAATGCTTCAACTCTCCTAGAATCTATTTCTATCATCTTTTCAACTATTTCAGGGTTTGGAGAACCGAGCGTTCTATAAGATTCTACGATAGATCCTGGATCCATCCAGTTCTTAAACTCTCTGTAATCTAGCTCACTCAATCCATACTTCTCTACAATACTCCTAAACTTTTCTTCATCAAGAGATCCTTCATCTAAATATTTAGAAATTTCACTACATAATTGATATGCTTTCCTATAAGTTACCTTGAAGTTTTTTACAAGCTTGTTTGCTATCTCTGTTAATAATATTGAACCCCCACATAGTTCCAAAGCTCTAGAAGTGTTTACTTGTATATTTTGGATTAGTCTTGTAAGTATTTTTGCAGTCTTCTTTATCTCTCTAAATGCGCTCCACAGTTTTGGGGTGGATTGTTGATAATCTAGATTGTAGCCGCTAGGTTGACGGGAAAGTATTCCGACGATTTTAACTAGCTCTCCTAGAACTTCGTGTATCTTTGTTCTAGCTATCTCAGCTACGACGGGATTTCTCTTGTGAGGCATAATGCTACTGGTAGATACATATCCATCCGGAAGAATAATTAGATTAAATTCTTGAGATGAGTAGATAACTAGCTCTTCTGCTAGACACGAATATGTAAGCCCAGAGTTTAAGAGATAGGAGATTAAAGTAATTATGAAATCTCTAGATGTAGTTGCATCTAGAGAATTCTCAATAACATCTTCAAAACCGAGTAATTGTGCTTCTCTAAGCCTATCTATTTCTGTAGATGATCCTACAGCTGCCCCAGCTCCTAGAGGTGAAAGATTTACTCTAGAATATATGTTAGGCAAGCTAGAAACATTTCTAAGTATCTTACTTGCGTAAGAATGTAGTATGAATCCCAGTGTTGCAGGCGCAGCTCTCTGGAGATGAGTATACACGGGGAATAATGTTCTCACATGTTCTCCAGCTTTTCTTAAGAGTTCTTGTGCAAGTATTAGTTCAGAATGCATTGTTTCTAATAAGTATTCTCTAGCTCTTATCCTGATAGCTGTAGCAACAGCATCATTCCTACTCTTACCGTAAGATAACATTCCTGCAACTTCTTCAGAAAACTCAGATAGAGCTTTCTCGATATAGGCATGTATATCTTCAATTCTCGGATCAAGGTCTCTCGGAGGATTCTCAGAAATATTTTTCAAAATTTCTAAAGCTTTTTCAAGAGAGTTTTTCTTTACTAGATCTTTCTCGTAAAGTATTCTTAGATGTACAGCATTAACCCAGACGACAGCATTAAGTATTTCATAATCAAAATTTATGGAGGAGATGTATTCCGCAGTATCTAGATCTAGTTCTTTCTCAATCTTAGCGCTCTTAAATACTTCCATCTTCAATCCACCATGATCTCAGAGTATTCGGTGTTTATAATGATTCAGCTTAATTTTGAATACTATCTCCTGCTTCCTCTCCTCATATACCATAAGTGGGTCTCCAATCCCCATAACTTCGAGAAGTATTCTCCAGCTCTCTGATCAAATAAGCTCTTAGAAGTATAGGTTATAAATTCTTCATGGTAGAGTGGTTTCTCAGCTCTTCTCCCAACAATTCTAGCAGACCCCTTATACAGTTTAACTCTAACTTCTCCTGAAACTTCTTTCTGTGTTTCATCTATAAACGCATTTAATGCATTCATTAATGGATCAACCCATAAACCAGAGTAAACCATATTCGCCCATTTTTCTTCTATAATTTTTTTGAATTCTAGCGTTCTTCTACCTAACACCATCTTCTCCAGATCTATGTGTGCATTTATCAAGATCAGTGCTGCTGGAGCTTCATATACTTCTCTTGACTTTAATCCTACTACTCTATCTTCTATGTGGTCTATGTACCCGTAACCATGCATCCCCCCAATCTTATTTAACTCCATTACCAATTCTTCAAGAGGCATTTTTACTCCATCTAATGCTACTGGAACACCTTTCTCAAATCTTATGACTATTTCTTTAGGAGTTTCCGGAGTTTCCTCGAGTGGTTTTAGGTATTTGAATGCTTCCCAGGGAGGCTCAATCCATGGATCTTCGAGTTCGCCTGCTTCTATACTTCTACCCCAAAGATTTTCATCTATGCTAAATCTACTTTTCTTTGGATTTATTGGTAGACCATGTTTTAGAGCATACTCTATTTCCTGGTCTCTACTCATGTTCCACTCTCTTACTGGTGCAATTATCTTTAAGTTTGGTGCAAGTGCGGAGAACGTTATATCGAATCTTAGTTGATCATTACCTTTACCTGTACATCCATGTGCTACTGTATCACAACCTTCTCTAAGAGCTATCTTTACTACTTCTTCTGCAATCAGCGGTCTACTTAATGCTGATGAAAGTGGGTAAGCTCCTTCATACAAACCGTTAGCTTTAATACATCTAGACACATATTCTTCTGCAAACTTCTTCTTTGCATCTACAAAATAGTGTTCTAATGCTCCACTTTTTAAAGACCTCTCCTGGATTTCTTCAAAATTTTCTTCTTGCCCTACGTCTACAGTAATAGTTATAACTTCAGCATTATACTTTTCTTTTAACCATTTTATTGAAACTGTTGTATCTAGTCCACCTGAATAAGCTAACGCTACTTTCATGGTTTAATCAAGGTTAAAAGCAGGATAAAAAAATTACTTAAATATACCTTATGAAAATTAAAGATTTTTAGGCATCTATATAAATTTGAATACAAAATCATAATGTTACTCAGATATAATGTACTTCTCTTCTACTTCTTTCATTATCTTTTCATGGGTTTCTCGTAATGTTTTTTCATCTATCCCAATTTGTGCAAGTAGTTTTGAAATATCTGGAATCTTCTTTCCAGTAAGTTCAGCTGAACATTTCACAATTATCGGTAAATACTTAGCATAAACATTCAACCTCTTTATAGTCATCTTCTTCTTCTCAATCTTTGAAAGATATAGTTTGAGTTGACGTGCAGCTTCTCTTATAGCGATTACAAGTTCTCTCTCTATTTCAGGTCTATCTGCAACAGCTTCTTTACCTACACTTTTGTAAGGTATCTTAGGTGAACATATATGTGTTACCAAAGCTATTGGCGCAATCTTCGGAACTTTATAGTATGACCAGTCAATCTTTTCTGTAACTACTTTCCATACAACGTCTGCACGTTCATCATACAGTAGCGGTATCTTGTTTGCAAATCTGTATAGGTGCACTCCTTCTATTGGAGGTATTTGTCCACCGTATGCTAATCCAACTTCTACGACGAAGGGGTAACCAGAATATGATGATGGTGGTCGTTGAACTACGTAGATAAAATCAGGTTTCAGCATATTCTGTATACCTATTCTGAGTAATTCTTCCCCGATGGGGCTTACACTAGATGGGTCTGGTGCTCTAAACTTACCATAATTCTTCATACTCTCAACTAGATTCGTTATCTCTTCATGAGTAAGTTTCTTCGGATCTTTATCAATAGGTAGATTCGCAATCTCTAAGATCTCTCTAGCTGTCTTCTCTCCAACTCTCTGAAAATTTGAAACCAAGAATGAGAGTAACGTTTTTTCTTTAGAATTGGCTATAAGTCTATTCATTAATTCTACATCTACACCTACTGGATGTGGCCTTGTTTCTTTAGGTGGTTCTGGAACAATATCTGTCGCCCTCGGGAAAAAGTACATTCTACCCTTAACGTCTATAAAGAGTATTGATGCATGAGGATTCGAGATCGCTGTCTGTTTGAAATATTCTATAATCTTAGCTTTACTTCCAGTGTAATCTGCTTCTAGATAAAATTCTATTATCGTTCCTCTCCATTTCCTCTCATTCTTGTATACTTCATGTTTCAGAACCCTAGGCTCATTCTTCATTATATCAATCATTAAGACAAACTTATGTATCTCTTTACCACCTTTACTCGAGATCACGGTTGCAGGTCTATTAGTTGTTATTTGACCATACAGTAATGCCATCGTCCCTCCTAATCCGAAAGTTCCTCTATTCTGCTTATATCCATACTTGCTCCCAAATAAGACTGTTGCAAAAGCTCTAGGAATATAGTTGGGATCAACACCTATACCATTATCTTCAACTCTAAGTTTGTATATTGATGTACCTTCACCTTCTACTTCACTTTCCGCAGTAAGTTCAACTATGATATTTGGAAGTATTCTCCCTATTTCTGCTGCATCTAGAGAGTTCTCTACAAGTTCTCTTACACTTGTATAGAGAGATCTAGATGGATTACTGAATCCAGCTATATCTCTATTTCTGTAGAAGAAGTCTGCTGGAGATATCTGCTCAAACTTTACTTCAACCATATTCCATCAACTCACAAGCATCTCTGAACACTATTCTTCTAGAATAGTAATTCAACTACTATATCATCTTATCTACTACAAGGCTATTAATAAGTAGCTCCAAAATATAAAAGATAAAAATAAAATTTCAAGGAATTTGGTCATTAAACAACCTTAAAACTACAAATTTTATACATAATTTTTTGCATAAATCTTAGCTCAATGATGTAGAGTTATGTAGGAAAGGTTTAATTTTTCATGGATATTTTAGTAATGTGGAATGGTTCTCGAAGTGGATGTGATTAATCTTGCTAGGAAGTTTCTCGGTAGCCAGTTCATCAGGATTGTTTTGAAGAACATTATTCGGGAAGACCTTGAAGGGTACCGTTCTGAACTTGATCATGTTTTAACATTGATGGCTGGAGAAGAATACTTAAGAAGCATCTCTCTTAAATGTATGGTTAACTACTTACTCTTCTATAGATTCATAAAATTTGCAACGAGGGTTTTGAGAATTGATTGGGATGAATTCGTAGAAGCTATTAAAGATCCATGTATTAGGAGGGGGATGGAAGTGGTGTTCAGGAGCTTGATAATTTACGGCGTAACTGTCCCCCAGAAGTTATGTGCTCCTTTCTTGATAGTTTGGAATTTCACGAATATGTGTAACTTAAGATGTAAACATTGCTATCAAAATGCTTCTAAACCTCTTCCATCTGAATTAACGTTAAGCGAGAAGCTGGACGTCATTGATCAATTAGATAGAGCTGGCGTACCATTGATAGCTTTGAGTGGAGGTGAACCAACGATACATCCAGACTTCTTAAAGATTGTTAAGGAAGGTGCTAGAAGAGGCATATATATGGCTGTTGCAACAAATGGGATAAAATTTTCGGATGAAGACTTCGCTGAGAAAGCTCTTAAAGCAGGTTTAAGATATGTTGAAGTTAGCTTAGATTCTGTTAATTCTGAGATCCATGATGAGATTAGAGGTATGAAGGGGGCGTGGGAGAGAACAGTTAAAGGTATAACCAATTTAGTGAAGAAGAATGCTTCAGTTGGAATAGCCATGACCGTAACTAAACTTAATTTTAAGGAGGTGGAAGAAATGGTTAAACTTGGAGAAGAATTAAATGTAAAGAGAGTCGTATTCTTCAATTTTATTCCAACTGGTAGGGGAAAAGAAATAACGGAGTTAGATCTATCTCCTAGAGAGAGAGAAGAATTTTTACAAAAGGTTTACGAGCTATCATGTAAGAGTAGGATTCAAGTAGCTTCAACTTCTCCACAGCTTGCTAGAGTTTCATGGCAGATGAGCAGTGGCATGCAGTGTATACCAACCCATTTCACTCCTCCTAAAAGCCAGTCTCTGAAAGCCTTAGCAGAATTTATAGGTGGATGTGGAGCTGGAAGAATATATGCGGCCATACAACCGGATGGAAAAATATCTCCATGCGTCTTTCTACCAATAATAATTGGAGATTTAAGAAAAGAAAACTTCCAGGAAATATGGAATAATAGTATTGTTCTGAGAAAGTTGAGGAATAGAGATTTGTTGGAGAAACCTTGTGGAGAATGTCCGTACAGATATGTTTGTGGAGGATGTAGAGCTAGAGCCTATGGATATTTTGGAAACTATCTTGCTCCAGATCCAGGATGTTTGAGAGGACAGATGATTCTAGGTGAAGTTGTGGCAACCACCATGAAATCATTCTCACTACATAACTGCTAGAAGATTTAAAGAATTCACTTCTTTTTTCTCAGATAAGTATCATTATCATATTTACAATGTTCTGTATCGTATTTTTCTAGTTCATCTAACGCTCCCTCTTTCGCAAGCATCATTATAAGCTCATCATACGTTGCATCTATTATCTTTACACATATATCTGGAAATGATAAATCTATCGGTATTCTATGCTTCCAAAAATATGCATTCTTAACGTTTAACCTTGTAAATACGCCGATAAGCGATGTAGTGAGATTAAAATTCGGGATGTTTAGGATATATTCAACAAAACAGTTTCTATACGCTTTCTCATAAACATCTCCGTAGAAGGTGTTGAAGAAGAGGTAGAGAGGATAATCTTTTCTATATGTCTCCCATGTAGTGAATTGTGTGTAGAGTGGTATCCAACCATCATCTCTTAGATACATGTCTTCGTAAGAGATAGGTCTCTTCCATAAGCTAACCATATACCCACGTTCTTCAAGTGTCGGTATTATATATCCTCTAATAATCCCCTGTCTCATCAATTCTATCCTTTCTCTATCTGTAATTGACATGGTGGCCACATCTCTCAACACGATATCAAGATTCCGAATGTAGAAAGATAAGATTAGATTTTAAAGTTTTGCTTTAAAATCTCAAGTAGTTTAAAACAGCTGGATCTCTTTATCAATAGAACTTTAGTTTTCAGTCTTCTGAAAGGTTTTCCACAATTTGTAGGAAGGTAGTATTGAAGTTAATCCTACTAAATGAGCTATCGTACAGTAGATACATATAGATCTCACTAAGGCAACCTCAATCCAGACCAATATTATAACTGATGGCACACTTACCAATGAATAAGAAAGCAGTATGTTGAGTATTCTTCTCTGATACAAGCTGAGAATTGTAAGGAGGAGTAATCCTGTAAACCAGATTAATCCAAGTAATGAGAGGGAAACTCCGAAGATTTTTGAGTAAGGACTGTGTAAGACCACTTCACATCCACTAAATCCTACTGGACATACTCCAACTCCACCTAAATATTCAAGATAACTTGAAGTTGCAATACCTATGATAGATAGGCATAGCAGGATGGCCGTCCAGATTATCTTCACTCACCTCATAGTATGTTAAGAATAGCGTTTTCTAAGACAGTTTTAGGTTTCTCTCCTTCAAACATGTATAGAATGTTGTGTGATCTATCTAGTATGAAGAATGCTGGTACACCTCTAACACCATAAGCATTAAACACGCTTAGATCCTTGTCTATCAACACTATCGCTTTCACATCATGTTCTTCCATCAATTCTACAAGCTTATCTTCTTGTGGTGTTGAAACTAAGATGAAGACAACTCGATCACCATACTTCTTACTCAATTCTTCTACAACCGGCATCATATTAATACAGTGGGGACATGTAGGGCTAAAGAATTCTAAGAAAACAGGCTTACCTGCTATATCAGATAGACTTACAGATTTATCAGAGTTATAAATCGGTAATGTGAATTCTGATGCCTTCTTATACGTAGTTTTTCCCGATGTAACTGTTGGGGTTGTAACTGTAGGAGTCTGTACACTCCCTCCAGAAAGAGGAAGAATCATGAAAACAAATGATACTACAGCTATTATTATAACCAGTGCTAGAATTATCCTGGGAGAATAATATCTGCCAGGATGATCATTTTTCAAATGCATCTTTAACCCTTCCCCACTCCTAAAAGACTTACCACAAAACCTGCACCTGAAATCTTCTTTCTTCTTCTCAAACTTTCTAGACATCTACTATCTACTTTAAATAATGAAGATAGTGCTTCATAAAACTTTACATGAGAATTCTATAAAAATGCTTAGTTATTTTAGAGATAATGCAACTAGCGGTATACTGTGAAAACTTATTAGGTTCTAGAATGAAGGAATAACAGAATTCAGAGGTGCTGGTAAGATCTTGTCTTTAATTCCTCGAGGTAAATTGATTGGAATGCAGGTATATAATCCAGATGGAACTTTTGTTGGAACAGTACAGGACATCGCTCTACCATTAGGTGGAGGAGAAATGGGCATAATGATAATAACCAAAGCACAAACAACAGAAACAATTCCCTGGAGTAAGATACAAGCTGTAGGAGATATAATACTACTGAAAGAAAAGATTGAGATTAAACTTCCCGAATCTACAACTCCAGTAATTCCACAACCGATTACTCCTTCAGTAAGAGAAGAGAAGAAAGGAAGAGGAATAGGAGCAATAACAAGCATATTTAAGAGAGAAGAGAAAACTATATGTCCAACATGTGGTAAACCTCTTACATACATAGAACAATACAAAAGATGGTACTGCTACAACTGTAGCAAATACGTCTAACCAAATAAAACATCATTAAACAAATAAGGAAAAACAACCCTCCACCAGAACCCATCCAATAATATCAAACATCTCTAAAGAAACTAAAAATAGAAATAAACAAAAACTCTAACAACTTTCATTCATTAAATGAAAGAGTACGCGGCGGGCGGGATTTGAACCCGCGCGGCCCAATGGGCCAGTGGCTTAGCAGGCCACCCCCCTGCCGGGCTAGGGTACCGCCGCAT
>JALNLN010000026.1 GCA_023267855.1 Candidatus Geocrenenecus dongiae
CAGCCAGTAAACCTGCTGTGAAAACAAGTTTTCCTCCCACATAGAAAGTATTTACGAAATATCGGCTCCATAAAGGTTTGTCTGTAATTATTCCCCAACATCCAGTCGTTCCATACATGAAAACGGAGTCCCCATTTTCTATACCTCCAACGCTATAATATGACATTAATGCATCAGGGGCACATGAGACTACTGGGACCCCTTCAGGTATCATAGTTTCAATTGATGCTTTCTTTGTTACAGTACCGATAATTTTTCCGAGATCGAATACTTGTGGAAGCTTTTCTTTATCGAAGTTGAGTTCTGAGCATATTCTATCTGTCCACACTCTATGATTCTTATCGAAGAACGGTGCATTCAACACTGCATTCGATATGTCTACGGAAGGTACCTCTGTGAGTTTATATACAACATATTTACACGCATTCAAAAACTTCCATGTTTTCTTATAATTTTCAGGTTCTTTTCTCATAATCCATAACATCTTGTAGCCGGCGAAGTATGGATCGATAGCGTTACCGGTGATCGAGAATATGAGATCTTCTCCAAATCTTTGTCTTACGAGATTGCATTCATCTACTGCTCTTCTGTCCATATATATTAGAGTGGGTCTGACCGGTTTTCCCGATTCATCTATGGGGCACGCGTCAGGTGATAAACTGCTTATTCCGATAGCAATTATCTTTTCAGGATTTACATCACTTTTCGTTATTAGATTTCTCACTATATTTTTAAAATCTTTCCAGTAAACGTTTTCAGCGTCTTGCTCTGCCCAGCCTGGACGTGGAATATGTAAACAATGTTCTATGAAATACGAGTTAACTATTTTTCCTTCATTATCTATTAATATGCCTTTTGAACCAAGTGTTCCAATATCTACACCAATTAGGTATCCTATATCCTGCATGAAAATATATTGACCTACGCTAATTCTTAACTGTTTACATACTCATAAAATAATAAAACTATATATCTACGATACTATACATTGTTAAAACAGTATCAAGACCAACATTTAGGAGCCACTATCTTGTACAGGGAATAGAAGAGATCTGTCAACTCGTTTGAGGATTTTCATAATTAACTAGTTTTATTGGGGTATTTTGACCTAGAAGCCTAGGGTGATAAGACCTTTACTAACACTAATAATTTTGAAGGCTTGTTTAGGAAATTAATTTCTTATATGAAGATTACCACTACATTAATTTTGTTAGTTGAATACACTTGGGGATGATATATCAGAGAAAGAATATAAATCATCATGATCAGTTCTAATGCATGAGTTTCAGGTATAGTGTAGGCCTCTGGCTCTTTGGTGAATTATCTGATAGGTTTACTACATACCATCCTTCAAGAAATTTAGAAGAAAAATTCTCTGAGGCTGCTAAGATAAAGTCTTCGCGGGGTGTGGAAATAATGTATCCCGCAGAATTCACTTATGAGAAGGTAGATGAAGTCAAAAATCTTCTAAGAGGATATAAGTTGCAGGTTTCAGGAATACTGGTAGATCTATTTGCAAATCCTAAATGGATTTATGGTTCATTTACTGCTAAAGATGAGAAGATTAGAAAAGAAGCTTTAGAAACATCAATTCAAAGTATTGAGGTAGCGGAAAGATTGGATTCTAAAATTGTAACTTTATGGTTAGGACACGATGGTTATGATTATCCTTTCCAAGTAGATTATAATGAGAAGTGGGATATGCTTGTAGAGGGAATAAGAGAAGTTGCGAGTCATAAAAGCAACATAAAGATAGCGATAGAATACAAACTAAAAGAACCGAGAACTCATATCTTCGTCGGGACAGCGGCAAAAGCATTATTGTTGGTGAATGATGTCGACCTCAAGAACGTTGGAGTCACGTTCGACATCGGACATGCATTCTATTCTTACGAGAGCCCGGCAGAATCTATATCTCTACTTCATAGGTATGGAAAACTCTTCCATGTACATTTCAATGATAATTATCGAGACTGGGATCATGATATGATAGTGGGAAGCGTAAACTTTTGGGATACTCTTGAGGCCATCTACTGGTTGAGAAGAATAAATTATGAGGGGTGGCTCTCTCTAGATATATACCCTTACAGAGAAAACGTGAGGGAAGCATGTGAAAGATCTATTGAGAATATCGAGTTAATGAGTGAGTTAATAGATAAAGTGGGATTCGAAAATTTCGAACATTGCATTAAGTCAGAGAATGCTACTGAAATTGTTGCGATATTAAGGAACGTTTTCAGGTAAACTTATATCTCCATATCATTTGTAAGAACGTAGTTCCAAGAGAGCAGCGGGTCTTTAGATATCTCAACAAGCTCTTTACATATTTCATCAACTTCTTCTGGTTTTTCTAAAATTATTTTATCGATCTTATTATATACGGTTTTTTCGAAGAGTACTCTTATTGATTCAAGCTCGTATTCTCTTTCCGTAAGGAGTCCAAGTTTCCATTTAATAGTTGAAAGTGTCTCCCATGAGTCGAGAATAGCTTTCCCGATACTGACTCTATCTATGCTCATAGTTTCATAGCTGATCCAATACTTCCAATGAGGTGAATTAAGCCCACGATAGTAGTCCAGAAAGTTCTTAAAGACTAATCTATATCCATATTTTTCTGCATTGAAAAAAGCGGGAGAACCCGGATCGAGAAGTATCATCGGTCCAAAATCTACCGATACTCTTGCCGGTCGAAGGCCACGAGTATTTCTTGAGAGTAATTTTTCCCATAATGTCCACATCTCACTTAATGTTTGATAATTTTCGTGTCCAAGAGCGATCATAAAGAACACACCAATCGGAATTCCGAAATCTATACAGTTGTCTACTGTCTTTATAACGTCTTCTGTAAAGTAATGTCTCCCATGCGCTATTCTAACATTATCATTACCAGATTCAGGCGATATAGATAGACCAATATTCTCCGCTAGATCACTACTTCTTAATTTCTCCAAATATGTTTTAGATGCAGGCCAGAATAATTCAATCCCAACGTTTTTTATATTCGTCCATTTCGCGCCCCTAAATGTTTTTACCAGTTCATCCACATATTTTTCACCAGCCATTCGTGGGTCTTGAAATAAGAAGATCGATTTGATTCCTAGTTCATCGAGTGTAATAAAATCTTCAAATATTCTACGGGGGCTTCTAAAAGCAGGATACTCTCTGTTTAATAGTTTTCTGTAACTATATCTAGAGCCTCCACATGTAGCACAGTTTAGAAGACATCCCCTGCAGAATGGGATATTCCACAATTTTGCGCCTGTGACAGGAGAAGTTATAGTTCTTTCAAGGGGCTCTACTAGATCAAAACGCGTGAAATCTAGTTCATCTAATGTATTGGTGACATCGCACATGTTTGTGGAAAAGATTTCACCTTCAGGAGTTCGAAATGTGAGGCTCGGGGTCTTCTTAAATGCATGTGTCTTATCATATTTCTCTAGATTCCTGGACAAGGTGTATAATGGTAGTTCAGCCTCTCCTCTTATAACTCCGTCTACAAAAGGTAGGTTGCCTACGAGTTCCTCAGCAAAACACGTAGCAGTTAATCCACCTAGAATTACTATAGAATCTGGATGGAGCATCTTACACATTTTTGCGATTTCCACTGCTCCATTCGTGTGAACACTCCAGTGTAGGCCTATTGCGTAGATTTTTGATTTAAGCTTGCGTAAAATGTCTTCACATTTAAATGATTTTTCAGTTAAGATCTTCTCAGCCAAATTAAATATTTTTACTTTTACTCCTCTATTATCCAAGAACGATGCTATACTCATCATTCCAATGGGAAACATGATAAAAAGAAAGGTGTAGATAGGAACAGTCCTATCCACCGGTCCTGGGATGACTGGTTTTCTTCTAAAATCATGAAAACTAGGAGGATGAATTAGTACGACGTCGTAATCATTTGTCATCTTAGCTCAATATATACGCGCCATGTTTTATATAAGTTTATGATCTAAAGAATATTCATTACTTTTCCAGCAATATGATTTATGTTTAATAATAGAAAAAGACAAACACTACGAGAGGGATAGTGGTAAAACAATGAAAGCAGCATTCATTTATGAACCTTTCAAATTAGAAATAAAAGAGAACGTCAGGATTCCGAAACCTGACAAGGATGAGGTACTGGTTAAAGTCCGAGCTATAGGCATCTGTCCCAGCGATGTCAGATATTACACCGGTGAAGGAATACACAAAGAGGTACCTTATGGAGAGGATAGTTACGGACTGCTTGGACATGAATGGAGTGGAGAAGTAATAGAAGTGGGATCAGAGGTAGAGAATGTAGAGATAGGAGACTATGTCGCTCCAGACTCGCTGGTTCCATGCAATAACTGTAGGTACTGCCGAATGGGTTTAACAAATTTGTGTAAAAACAAGAAATTTTACCTTCGAGGATTCGCAGAGTATGCAATTGCTTATGGTCCGAATGCGTATAAGTTCCCAAAGAATATAAAATTCGAAGAAGCATGCTTCGCAGAGCCGCTATCATGTGTAGTGAATTCTATTAGGATAGCGGACATAAAGCCTGAAGATGTAATTTTAATTGTAGGGGCTGGACCAATGGGTCTTCTACATACACAGTTAGCAAAGTTATCAGGGGCCACGGTCATAGTTTCTGAAGTCATCAAAGACCGGGTAAACATGGCCAAGCAGGTTGGTGCAGATATCGCGGTCAATACTGTTGAAGATGACTTATCCAGGGAAGTGAAAGAATTAACAGAAGGTATAGGTGCTGATAAAGTTATAATAACTATAGGCAATCGCGTAGCAATAGAGCAGCATATAAAATTTGTTCGGAGGAAAGGAACAGTAATACTGTTTGGAGGGACTGCTCCTCCAACCAACATAAGCATAGATCCTAACCTCATACACTACGGTGAAATAATCTTGACAGGAGCATCCGACCATATCGGAGAAGATTATAGAATAGCTATGCGACTAATAATCGAACGCAAGATATTGCTAGACCCATTGATATCGCATACTTTTAAACTAGATAACTTAGCGGAGGCTTTTGAGACTGTTAGGAGCAAGAAAGGATTAAAGGTAGTAGTTTATCCGTAGAAGTTACTTAACAGAAACCCATATTAACGTCTCTAAATGGTCCTATCATCTTAGTGATGCCGGAATCATATTTCTCTCAAAAAGCTGGGAACTACTCAATTGAGAAAAAGTACATAATTTTGATTCAAGAGATTTATCAATAAACATTAAGGGAACGGTTATACATGTTGAAAAAGACTTGCATTATCAAACCTACTTGAATTCACGTTATTGAGAACTCTCTATTTATGTTGTAACGGAAGAGTTATATTTCGAGGGTTTTAGATACTTTCGAGAATATGAAGGATAAAATGTTTGCAGTAGTGATATACGGTAAGGAAGATTTTAGATATGAAGAAGTAGCAATTCCCAAACTTAGTGAAGGAGAATTACTAGTCAAAATAGGTAGGTGTGGTATATGTGCAGCGGATCCTAAGATATATAGTGGTACAGCATACTTTAGCTCAGTAGCATATAGAAATGCTCCCATAATAGCTGGACATGAGTTCGTAGGTGAGGTAGTCGAATTAGATCGTGTCGCCTCCGAAAAATGGAGTCTAGAAGTCGGTGATAAAGCAATAATGGAAAACATAGTACCCTGTGGAGAATGCTACTACTGCAAAAGAGGTCTCTACAATCTTTGTGAAATACATCTAGTCCCGGGAATTAATGGATTAAATGGTGGATGGGCAGAATATATGGTATATCCCCGGAATGCTCTAGTGCATAAAGTTCCGAGAGATATGCCGTGGGAAGCCGCAGTCCTAATAGAGCCTTTTGCTTGTGCGATCCACGCAGTTGAGAGAGCTCATATACACTTCGAAGATACAGTTGCAATAATAGGAGCAGGGCCTATAGGATTACTAATGCTGGAAGCAGCAAAATTGAAAAATCCAAAAATGATAATTGTGTCTGACCATCATGATGAGAGATTGAAAGTAGCGAAAGATCTCGGAGCAGACATCACGGTGAATTCTAAAAGAGAAGATATAGTTGAGGTAGTCAGAAGAGAGACAAACAATATTGGAGTAGATGTCGTTTTGGAAGCGGCAGGGACACCTAAAGCAATAGAGGAGGCGGCTCAAATATTACGTAAGAGAGGTAGATTAGTGGTTTTCGGAGTATATGCTGAAAAAGGAGGATTAGACTTCAGCATTGTTAGTGACATTAAAGAGCTCGAGGTCATCGGAGGTCATCTAGCCCCATATGTTTACCCAGCTGCCATAAGATTCTTACAGAAGGGATATGTGAGATATGATAAGATAGTAACACATAATTTTCCATTAAAAGATTGGAAGACTGCGATAATAACTGCGAAAGAAAGACGAAACGGAGCAATAAAAGTTACCATGACACCCTAGACCTGCGGACGTTTCAAGACCGATATCAGTTTTCACTCAAGCTATGGACTAGGAAGATAAGATGATAACCATTTCTGGAGTCGCTGGTTTAAGCATTTATGCAAATACCTATATATGCTGGAAAAGATAAAGTAGCTTTTGAGAAATTTTATGAAAGCAGCAGTTTATTATGGTGTTAGAGATGTCAGAGTTCAGGATGTTGATAAGCCTATTGCTGGTCCTGGCGAGGTTGTTGTGAGAAATGTAGTCGCGTTAACTTGCGGAACGGATCTAAAAATGTATCTCAGAGGGCATCCATATGTAAAACCACCGATAATAATTGGACATGAGTTTTCAGGTATTGTTGAAGAGGTAGGAGAAGACGTAACTTCCGTTAAAGTTGGAGATCGGGTGGCTTCTACGAATTCTGCACCATGTGGGCAATGTGTCTACTGCAAGCTTGGAAGATTCAATCTATGCGAGAATCTAAGCGAATCTATAATCGGGTTTTCGGTGAATGGCGCCTACGCTGAATATGTCAATATTCCCTCAAGAATTGTAAAGCACAATCTATACCGTATCCCGGATAATCTAGAACATGAAGTGGCTGCATTACTCGAGCCATTCTCATGCGTTGTTAGGGGTCATAGAATAGTCCAAGCCGACGCTGGAGAAATCGTTACAATAATTGGCGCAGGTCCGATAGGTTTAATGCACTTGATGCTCGCTAAACGTTCAAACACTGAAAAGACTATAATAATCGATGTAAGCTGGGATAGATTAAAGTTTGCTGAAAAACTTGGAGCAGATGTGATAATCAACGCAAACGAAGAAGATCCTTTGGAAAGAATTAAAGGCGAGACTAACGGAATAGGTTCAGATATCGTAATAGAAGCTGTAGGTAAAACAGATACGTGGGAAAATGCTGTAAAGTTAGCTCGAAAAGGTGGAAGAGTATTATTATTTGGAGGCCCGCCGAGAGGAACCACTATCATGTTAGATACTTATCGGATACATTACGAAGAAGTAAGAATCTTAGGCTCTTTCCATTTTACCCCTGAAGATGTATTAAGAGCTTTCAAGATTATAAGGTCCGGTAAACTGCCTCTAAAGAATCTGATAACGAGCAGATCTAAAATCGATAATATCGTAGACGTATTCGAGAGGCTGAAAGAAGGTAAAGAAGTGAAAGTTGCTTTATTTTTCTAACATCACTCGTTTTCTACTATCACTTTCAAACTCTTTGAAGCGTCTTTGGCCACTTCGAAGGCTTCTTCAGCCTGCGATAACCTAAATCTGTGTGTTATCAGATCATTGAAGAATATCTTCCCATTCTCTATAAGTCTATGGATGAGCGTGGTTTCCACCTCGCTCGTAGAATAGCTCGTTATGATGCTTACCTCATTGATGAAAAACCATGAGAAATCCAATTCTACTTTTTCACCTTTTTCAGGCGCTCCAAATATGCATATCTTACCTCCTCTTCTAATTGTCTGTAGTAATGTTTGGATAGGTTTAGCGGTCGGCGTCCCAAGTATTCCTATATCAACGCCTATTCCATCTGTAGCTCTTCTACATATCTCTCCAAAATCGGTTTGAATAGGGTTGATAACAATGTCAGCTCCGAGTTTTTTAGCCATCTTGAGACGAAATTCTGATAGGTCAGCTACGGAAACTAATGCCGCCCCGAGAAACTTTAACAACTTTATGAATAAAGACCCTGTCGGTCCGACCCCTACTAGAGACACTGTATCCCCCGCTTTAAAATCAACTCTTCTTAATGCTTTGAGTACGCATGCAGCGGGCTCTATGAAGACTGCGTCTTCCCAAGACAAATTTGGTGAAAGTTTTAGCGCGGCTCCTCTATCTATATTGATCTTTGGCACTCTGAAGAATTCGGCTAAACCACATGGTTCTATTGTCGTCTTCAAGAATAGTGGACACATGGTGTAGGAATCGTGAAGACAATAATAGCATTTACCGCAGAAAACGTGATGATGTACAAATACCCTATCACCAACTTCATATTCAGGCGATTTTGACTCGACAACCTCTCCCACAACTTCATGTCCAAGCATTGGAGGTGTAATGGGTTTCCCATAAGCTTTCTCTATATCAGTACCGTCTATACCGCATGCCTTCATCCGAACCAGTATCTCACCTTCATGAATAGTTGGAACCTCGACGTCTCTAAGTTCCACGCCTCCCCCCTCTCTTTTTACGAAGACCGCTTTCACCCTTTTCACCTAGCGAATATATTGGCGTCTAAGAGAATATTAGTATTTTTAGATGAGTTAAAAGTATTAGTAAGTGGATTAGTACTTAGAAAATAATAAGGTTTAGAAAAGAAGGAGAACTGTTAACTTTTTAAGAGTATCTTCTTCCCCTTCTGTCCGTATGAGTGAATATAAAATTCGTGAAGCATGCCCACCTCTTTATCATCAAGTTTCTCGATAGATTCACTTAAGAGTTTGAGGAAGAAGTATATTCGAGCTTCTTCCTCTACTAGTAGGGCTACATGATATGCTTCTTCGATAGATTCACCAACAGCTACAACTCCATGATTCTTTATCAAGATTGCTTTCCCTTTATCCAAAACGTTAACTACTTCTTCTGCTGCCTCCATGGTGCCTGCTCTGACGTACCTAGTAACGGGTATAGAATGTCCTACAACTGAAGCAAATTCTATTGTGAGAGGCGGTATGACTTCTCCCTTAACAGCGAAAATCATAGCATAATGTGAATGAGTGTGGATAATGGCGTTTACATCTTCTCTTCTCCGATAAATATACGTGTGCATGGGCATCTCTATTGAAGGTCTCCACTTCCCTTTTATTATCTGCCCATCTAGATCCGCTATCAATAGATCGCTTGGCTTTAGTAGATCTTTTTCGAAACCGCTAGGCGTTATTAAAATTTTATTTTTGTTCATCCTGACACTGAGGTTCCCCCATGTTCCAATCATCAACCTATGCTCATATGCTTTCCTCGCAACATAGACAAGCTTCTTTCTAAGAATGTTTTCAGCATTAGACACAAAACTGAGTTCCCGAGCTCTGTAATATAAAGATATTTTCATTGACATGTAGGAACTGCGTACTCGACCAAAGCTTGTAAGTATTCTATGATGGATTATTTCTCAAAACATATATTTGACATGTAAAATTTGTTGAGTGATGTTTCTAATTAATGAAAGAGATGTTGAATGGAGAAGATTGGATAAAGGAGATGCAAAAGGTGTATTAGGAAAGTACTTAATCACAGATAAAGAAGGAGCTAAGAAATTCCATATGAGAGTATTTATGGTAATGCCTGGTGGGAATACGAGTTTTGACCAGCATATTTATGAGCATGAAGTCTATGTTATGAAGGGAACAGGAAAACTAATAACGATTAAGGAGAACATAAAAAATGAAGTTACAATCAAAGAAGGCGATGCAATACTTGTAGAATCTAATGAGATACACCAATTCTTCAATAATGGAGTAGAGCCACTAATATTCTTATGCGTAAAAGGAGATCCATCCATCTACTAAATCTATAATCCAACAATAAGTTAGCTCTGCACGTCTCCTAGTAAAGATCAATGTATAAATTTGACTCCTAGATTGAAAATATATAAACAACGGGTTTTCTGAATCTTCTGAGATGGATATGGTGAAAGAGTATCTTCTAGGTATCGACATAGGAACACTGGGATCGAAAGGAGTTATAATAAACGCGGACGCGGAGGTAATCGCGCAGAAATTTATTGAACATGATATCAAAGTTCTTAGACCTGGATGGGTAGAGCAAGACCCAGAAGTATTCTGGAACGATTTCAAAACTTTAACGAAACTCTTAATAAATGATTCAAAAATTAATCCCTCAAACATAGTCGGCGTCGGGATCAGTGGTTTAGTACCTGACGTTGTTCCCATAGATGAGTTCGGCAAGCCGATAAGAAACTGTATAATATATATGGATAGAAGAGCGGTTCGAGAAGCAGAATGGGTTAAGGAGAGAATAGGTCATGAGAAAATATATATGAGGTCTGGAAATGCAATTGACCCATACTTCGCAGGATATAAGTGTCTCTGGTTCAAGTTCAATGAACCTGAAAACTATAAGAAAACATGGAGGATCCTAGATGGATCAAAATACGTCGTATTCAAACTTACGGAAAAAGATGTTCTAGATAGTTCGACAGGCCCCCTCTTTGCACCATTTTTTAACCTTCTTAACAGAGAATGGGATAAAGAGATATTAAACGAATTAAATTTTGAAGCGGAGAAACTCCCAGATATAGCTTCACCTATCGAGATAATAGGTGAAGTAACAGCAGAAGCCTCTAAAGAAACAGGATTAAATGAAGGGACTAAAGTAATTGCCGGCGGACCTGACTACCAATTCTCTGCCTACAGTGTTGGAATTTCTTCTTTAGGAGATACCATGATAATGTACGGTACCACAGGATTGCTAGGATTAACATTAGACAAACCCCTTTTCGATCCAAGACTTGTAAATAGCATCTACATTGTCCCGAACATGTATATGTCATTTGGAGGGATGTCAACAA
>JALNLN010000027.1 GCA_023267855.1 Candidatus Geocrenenecus dongiae
CATCTCTGAATCTCTCAAGAGACAGTAAAACTCTACATCTGGATTATCTAGATTAACTTTAAGTCTTACACTTGTCTTCTCTCTAAAGCTTTCTATAACAGCACTACCTACTTTTGCAGCTGCATCCATACTAGTAAATGGTAATTGTTTAGATTGCCTCTCAGCTTTAACAGCGAAGCTTTGAGTTGGGTTAACGTATTCTCTGTAATCGATGCTTCTAGCTATCTTGTAAACATCATCTAGAGTAGAAACTGGTCCTCTAGCTAAGAGTAAGAACACTCTATTAACAATTCTAGAAGAATAGTTTACTATAGCTGCGTCTTCAAGAGATCCCTTGAAGAAGACTTTACCAACATCTGGCTCTGCCTCAACATTTGTTAATTCTTCTATCTCTTTTGTAGCTACATCTTCTAAACCTGTAACAGTAGTTGCAAACCATATGTATTCTTCCATAATCTATAGGGAAAAATTATGTTGATAGACATATTTTTTACTATCTAAGGGTTTTCTAAACATGCTCTACTTTCTAAGTTTTCTGAGAAGTGTTACGTCGAGCGCTCCATATGTTTTATATATCTGGACAGCTAGTAGTATTGCTACCGATACAATTGCTCCTCCAACCCCAAGTGAGAGTACTACGAAACCATGTGCGTATGGATCAACTCCTAGAGATGTGAATGCAAATGCAATAAAGTTTAAGTGGGCTGCATTAACCATAATCTCTATAGCGATTATCTGTTTAACTATATTCTTCTTAGTTGCGAGACAGTAAACTCCGATCGTAAAGATGAGGGCGGCCGTGATAGAATAGTAATATAATGGTAACACCATATCTTCACTCCCTCCTCAGTAGAACTACTATAGATAGAGCTAGCACTATGACAACTAGGACGAGTCCTAGGAATGCTAGATAGAGATTCTCCCAGAGATATGTAGAGATAGCTCTACCTATAAGATTGAGATTTTGAGGTATTAGGTCTTCTGTACCTCTCAACCATCCTACATGTATAGGTGGATTACTGGCAAGTGTAAAGAAGAGTATCATAGCGAAGATTACAGCTATTACTGATCCAAATGCTTGGTATGGTTTCACTATTCCTCCCTCCCCTTAGTCATCATTATCACTATCATTAGGAGTGCAACAGCTCCTCCAGCATAGATTAATAGAAGTATGAGACCGACGTGTAGAGCGTAGAGTAGTATGAAGATTATGCTTAGAGAAATTATGAAGCCCAGTAGGGCAAGTACAGATCTAACTAGATTCTCAGACTCAACAGCGATTATGGAGAATATCACTAGCATTACGAGAAGACTTGCTTCTACTATTTCTAAACTCATCAATAGCTTAATCATCTAACCCACCATAAAAATATTCTCTCAAACTAATCTGAGTAAAGCTCAATTACATCTCCATCTTGGAGCACATGTCCAGGTCCAACCTGCTGACCTTGAATCTTCACCGATCTACCCCAAACTCTAGCATACCTAAGTTTTTCAGCAATCTCTTTATGAATCTTCTCAGCGAGATCTCTAACAGTTGAATTTACTTTTAAGATAACTGGTCTAGGTGAAACTACACCATCTTTCTGCGTATAAACTCTAATTAAGTCAAGTGTTTGGAAGATCTTACTCTTAAGAATTTCTATGTTTATCTTCTTCTCAACAGAGATATGGAGAAACGGTACATCTAGATCTCTAACAGCTTTTCCAACTTCTCTAACAGTCTCATAGTCTACGAGATCTACTTTATTTAATACTATCAGTGTTTTTTTGTATATTGATTCTCGGAGTATTGTTTCTTCTAGATCTTCCATAGACGCATCACCATAAATCTTCACTACAGCATTCTTTATTCCAACATTTTTTAATAATTCTTCCACCTCTCTGTAGCTTCCATCAAATTTTCCAAACGAGACTATTCTTATACCGCCACTATCTTTCTTCTCTAGAACTATTTCACCACGTCTAGGTCTAATCGTTATTCCTGTTTCTTCTAGAAGTTCTAAAATCTTCTCTAATTGCTTTAAGGGATTGTTGATTCCATCTAGGAGTATGATTATACTGTCAGCGTTCTTGGCGAATCCAAGCGATCTTGTTGTATACTGTGTTTCTTCAAGATCTTCTGTAAGTATAGCTGGAAGCTCGACAAGCTGTATCTCAACATCTTCATAAATCATCATGCCTGGTATAGGTTTATCTGTAGAGAATGGGTATGGTGCAACAACAGGCTTAGCATTTGTTAAAACTCTAAGCAGGCTGGATTTACCTGAATTCGTAGAACCTATTATAGCTACTTGTGCAGCTCCTTCCTTACTTACCGTAAAGTAATCTCTCCTACCAGTCTTTAAAGATGCTCTTCTCTCTGCCTCTCTTTTAAGCTCTGCGATTCTACGTTTTATACGACCTCTAAGCTTCTCCGTACCTTTGTGATCGGGAATCAGACTAAGAGCTTCTTCAAGAGCCTTTATCTTTTCAGGAATAGTCTTAGCGAGCTGGTACTTGGCTAAAGCTTTCTGGGCTTCATGGGGGAGATTCGTCGGCATCTCTCTACCAATAAAGAATCTCTACAAGGTTAGGTTTAAACTATCACTATGAAAAGAGATGCGTTATTTACAGTACCATTATATATTGTGAATAATGGTGTGCAAGCTTTGCTTTAACGAAATTTTCATATTGCATAATGTTATTCAGGTTTGTCTTTGTCAAGCATATAGTAGTCTCTCGGAATATGTTTCAACCATATTGATTTAACTTTCTCAATCTCGGCTACAATCTCTGGATCAGAAATCTCGCTGATTCTAAGTTGATTAGATTCTAGTATGAATTCTAGTAATTTTGATTTTACGATTTTTGATAGAATCTCTGTGTTTGGGATTAAGCAGTGGCCTCCAATTTTATCTGGATAGAATACTGGTCTATCTTTTAATACTTCATGGACTTCTGATATGAAGTCGGCGATAACATCTATGCTCGCATTAAATCTTCTAGCAATTCTATGGATCTCCTGCCAGCACGCTATCATAGCTGCTCTGTAAATTGTTTCCCAAAGCTTCGCTATCTCTAAAGATTCAGGTGTATCCGCAATCTTAACAGTAAAGCCTGCTTCTTCTAAATGTTTCTTCCCAGCTTCTAGTGCATCTTCTCTTACTGCTGCAATCCACTTTGTCCAAAATCTCAGGTGTTTCCTGAGGGCTGGGTGTTTACCCCTAACAGGAGAATAAACAACTAGAGAGGAAGTCTTAGATTGAATTTTTCTAGTGGTTCCAGGTGCAACTGTAGAATGGATGAAGATTATCTTTGGATTAAACATACTGATATAGTTCACTACGTTTTCTATGAAGCTCTCTACTTCTCTGAAAGGGAACGTAATGTGGAGAATATCAACTTTCTCTCCTATTTCTTCAAGTCTGCACATTGTTCTACGTGTATCAGTATCGTAACCATAGACATTGGAAAAGCTTTCAGACAATATCTCGTAAACTGGTCTTCCAACTTCTCCTAAACCAACCACCAAAATCTTCCCTACATCCATAAATATCCTTACCAATTACTTCTCTCCCCATTCTTAAAAATAACTCCTTTTACAAATCTCGTGAAAATTTAGAATACCCAGTAAACTCTATTCTAAATCTCCATCTAGGTTTTCGGAAAAGTCGCCTTCTATTTATAAAGTTTAAGAATTAACTTCTTTACAATTTTATCAGTGGTATGACTTTCAGAAAACTTGTAGAAGAAGCTAAGAAACTTCTTGAGAGAGCTGGAGTAAGTAATGGAAAGATAGTATTATCAAAGAATCCAAATTATGGTGAAGCTACCTCTCCTATTGCATTCGATATAGCTAAAAGAGAAAATCTAAATCCAGTCGAGGTTGCTGAAAAGATAGTTGAAAAGATATGTGGAGGAAGAGGGAGGATAATAGAATCTGTTGAAGCTTTATCAGGATACATAAATTTTAAAGTAGATTGGAGGGCTTATGCTGAAGAAATCTTGAAAACTATCCTCTCTGAGAGAGAAGTGTATGGTTCAAGCAGCATAGGCATTGGTAAAAAAGTGATTGTTGAACATACTTCCGTCAATCCTAACAAAGCTCTACACATAGGTCATGCTAGGAATGTTTGTATAGGAGACACTCTCGTGAGATTATTTAGATTTCTGGGGTATGATGTTCTAGCACTCAACTATATTGATGATAGTGGTACGCAGATGGCTGACGTGATACTGGGTATAACGGAGCTTGGATACAGTGCCGAGCCACCGAACGGTGTAAGACATGATGAATATTTTGGAGATGTAGTCTATGTAGAAGTTTCTAAACGTATAGAAGAAGATAAGCAGCTAGAAGAGAAGAGACGGCAGATAGCGAGAATGATAGAAGAAAGAGATGAGAAATACTACCACCTCAACCGTGAATTGGTGTTAAAAGTTTTAGGAGATCAATTGAAAACATGCTGGAGGCTTGGAGCAAGCTACGATATACTTAACATGGAGAGCGATATAATAAGCTACGATATCTGGAGAGAAGTATTCCAGAAACTGGTAGAGATTGGAGCTGTCTATAAAGCTGAATCTGGCCCAAAAGCTGGATGCTGGCTACTCGACTTATCTAAACATCCAGTCTTATCTAAGGAAGGAGATGAAGTACTAGTTAAGAGTGATGGCTCAACAACATATGTTGCTAGAGATATAGCGTACGCTGTATGGAAGCTTAGAGGCACTTCAAAAGACTTCAAGTATAGAATCCTAACTATAGATCCATGGGGTAGAGAAGTATTGATTACAGATGTGAATGGTGAGATTGAGAAAAATATAGGTGTACCTGAATACGTTCTAAACGTTATAGATGTTAGACAGAAGAGACCCCAAGAAATAATTAGATATGCTCTGGGTTTGCTTGGTCTACCTTCCAACCGATATATCCACTATGGATACGAGGTTGTAGCAATGAGTGTAAGAGATGCTGTAAAGATGGGTTACACTCCAGAACCAAAACAAGAATTTGTACATATGAGTGGAAGGAGAGGACTGTACGTAAAAGTGGATACGCTTCTAGACATGCTAAAAGAAAAAGTCTCACAAGAAGTATTAGAGAGACATCCAGATTGGAGTAGAGAAAAGATTTCAGATGTTTCTGAGAAAGTAGCTGTAGGTGCATTGAGATACTGTCTAATCAAACCCGATGTAGATAAGATGATAATAGTTGATACAGAAGAGATACTTAAACTTGAGGGAGATACTGGACCATATCTACAGTATTCTTATGCGAGAGCATGTAGAATACTAGAAAAAGCAGATGTAGATGCTTCTACAAACCCTCCACCTAAATTAATGGAAGAAGAGAAAAAACTTCTTAGAAGATTAGCATATTTTCCAACTCTCCTAGAAGAAGTTGGAGAAACATTGCTAATAAAGACTCTTGCAAACTATGCATTTAACCTAGCATCTGATTTTAGTAAATTCTATGAAGAAGTTCCAGTACTCCATACAGAAGAGGAGAGTTTGAAGAGGTTTAGGTTAGCTGAGGTGATGGCTTTCAAGATAACTCTCGGAAATGTTTTAAAGATTTTAGGAATACCGTTGGTGGAAGAGATGTAGAAAAATTCTTATCTAAGTCTACTGAATCTTTCCGCTACCTCTTTATAGAACTCCATTTCACGTGTTGAAAGAGGCTTAACTTTCTTCAGAGCTTCAACTAGATGGCTCATCTTTACTTTAAGCTTATCTAGATTCTTCTTTGCTTCTGTATCACCATACATCTCTACATGTTCTCTTATAGCTAACATCTTAGCTGTACCACATACGCCCGCTATGTCAGCTCCAGTGTATCCTTCAGTCATTTCCGCAAGTTTCTCTAAATCAACATCTTCAGATAGAGGCGTATTTCTAAGATGTATCTTGAATATCTCTTTTCTAGCATTCTTATCAGGTGGAGGTACGTAGATTAGTTTATCGAATCTTCCAGGTCTAAGTAGTGCAGGGTCTATTATGTCTGGTCTATTTGTAGCAGCTATAACAACCACATCTCTCAATTCTTCTAATCCATCCATTTCTGTGAGGAGTTGGCTGATTATTCTCTCTGTTACTCTTGAATCTCCTATACCTGAACTGCGTGTAGGAGCTATAGCATCAAATTCATCGAAGAACACTACGCAGGGTGCCGCCTGTCTAGCTTTCCTGAATATTTCTCTAATAGCTTTTTCAGATTCTCCAACCCATTTACTCAATATCTCTGGCCCCTTAACACTGATGAAGTTTGCTTCAGATTCTGTTGCCACGGCTTTAGCTAGAAGAGTCTTACCAGTTCCAGGCGGACCGTACAAGAGTATTCCTTTCAGAGGTTTCGCATTCATATGTCTAAAGAGTTCTTTGTATTTTAGAGGCCATATAACAGCTTCCTTCAATTCTTGTTTCACTTCTTCTAGATCTCCTATATCCTCCCAGTGTACTTCTGGAACTTCTACAGTAATCTCCCTCATAACGCTTGGCTGCACATCATTTAAAGCATCTAGAAAATCTTTCATAGTAACTTTTAGCTCATTAAGTATTTCTGCAGGTATTTTCTCTGCCGATAAATCTATTTTTGGTAAAACTCTTCTAAGAGCACGCATAGCCGCCTCCTTTACTAATGCTGCGAGATCCGCTCCAACAAATCCATGAGTCATCTCTGCTATCTTCTTTAAATCTACATCTTCAGCTAGAGGTACACCTCTAACATGGACTTGCAGTATTTCGTATCTAGCCTCTGTGTTAGGCACACCTATCTCTATCTCTCTATCAAATCTTCCAGGTCTCCTTAATGCTGGATCTATAGCGTGAGGTCTGTTTGTTGCTCCTATAACTACTACTTTACCCCTAGCTTCAAGTCCATCCATCAATGTGAGGAGCTGGGCGACAACCCTCTTCTCAACCTCACCTGTAACTTCTTCTCTCTTAGGAGCTATAGCATCCAGTTCATCGATAAAGATTATGCTTGGAGCATTAGCTTGTGCTTGCTGGAAGACTTCTCTAAGCCTCTCTTCACTCTCACCATAAAACTTGCTCATAATCTCTGGACCATTAATAGCGTAGAAGTTTGCATTAACCTCGTTTGCAACAGCTTTAGCTAGTAAAGTTTTCCCTGTTCCTGGTGGACCATATAGAAGTACGCCTTTAGGTGCTTCTATGCCTAGCCTCTCAAATAATTCTGGATACTTTAATGGTAGCTCAACCATTTCTCTAATCTTCTGTATAGCTTCTTTTAGATCTCCAATATCTTCATAGGTCACTCTAGGTATAGCTGGTGGAAGTGTTTTAACAGGTTCTTCCGAGATCTTTATCTCTGTTCCCTCACCTATAATGACGGGGCCAACAGGGTTTGTTGAAATAATCTTAAACTCTATCTTCCTACCTAGAATACTTAGCGAGATGGTATCTCCAACCGTTACAACTTTACCGAAGAGTACTTGCTCAAGATACTGCTCTAAACCTAGTATAAATATAGGCTCGGTTGATGCAAGTGTAACTGTCTTAGCTGTTTTCGCTTCTGCCTTCCTAACCTTAACTTTATCATCTATCCCTACACCAACATTATATCTAGTCTGAGAATCTAGCCTAATTATCTCTCTACCTCTATCCTGAGGATAAGCAGGCCAGTAAATTGCGTAAGTAGTCTTCTTACCTATAATCTCAACTACATCTCCAGCCTTTAACCCTAGCTTAGAAGCTATCTCAGGATCTATCCTAGCTATACCCCTACCAACATCTCTACCAGCAGCTTCAGCAACTTTTAAAATAACTGTCTCAACCATACTACTTGATATCTACCACCACCTAAACAAATATCTTTAGAGTTACTCTTCTCAATACTATAGAAGATGTTGTAACTAATATTGGAGTCTCTTAAAGAGCATATAAGATAAGCGGGGAATATACTTATAGTCTAGTATAAAAAGAAAAGAGCATTATATAGGTTACTGGTTACTCTACCTTGATCTTTACGCCTTTCTCTTCTTTTACTCCTTCTTTCTTCTTTAACGTTACTTCTAATACTCCATTCTTGTAAGATGCTTTAGCACTATTTGGATCGACTTTTGCCGGTAGCTCTACTTCTTTATAGTATTTTCTTTGAGGCGTCTTGACAGATATTATCAACATGTCTTCTGTAGCGTTAAGGTTTATGTCTTCTTTCTCTACTCCAGGAACTTCTGCAACAACCTTAACTGTATCATCTTCTTCGAAAACGTCTACAAGTGGCTCACGCGTCTCTGTTAACTCAACTATCTCTGGTCTACCTCTAGGTCTAATGTTCCCAAACTCTCTTATCTCTGGTTTACCGTCTGGTCCAATCTTTATAGAGTATCCATAAATGATTGGTCCAAATTCTCTTATTGTACTTCCATCTTTAAGCTTCTTCTCACGGATAAGTTCTCTTGGAAATTCTTTCTCAAATTCTTCAATTGATCTTGAAAACATTTCATCCAACTCTCTCATCATTTGCTCCATTTCTTCAAATATCCTACTGAATGGAGACCTCCTTCTCCACCACCTCTCCCAAGACATACTAGTACACCTAGAATAGTATGTAAACACTATTTTATAACTTTTTAATATTGTATGTCATCAATGTAGTGAGTGGAGAAATGTCTCATTGTAAGATATCTATTGCACGTGAATTAATGTGCTGAAATAGAGGTATGTTATAATTTTAGTTAGTTATTTATCATCCGAAATTGAAACTCGTTATGAAGTTAGTAACTTACTATTGTGAAGCAAGTGTCTTGATGAATTCAAGTATCTTCACATGTCTTCTTTCATCTTCAGAAATATATTCTAGAATTTCTTTTATAAATCCTATGTCAAGTTTCTCGTACTCTGAGAGAACAGTAAATGATTTTAACTGAATCATCATAAAATATTCTTCTCCAAAGTATTTCTCTAAATCAATGAGTTTATCAAATTCTGAAATAAGCTTTTTTAATGAAATCTTATCTGTCTCGGCCGAAGCCCTTTCAGCATCTTTTATGATATCTGTAGCGGTAGACCCGATCGTCTTCTCACATTCATTTAAACTAATCTCGCTTACTCCAAAATACTTAGAGATCCCGATAAGAATCTTCGAATGCTTCATCGAATCATCTGCAATATAATCAAGCATAACCTTAACGAGCCCATCATCTAATCTAGAAGCCAATGATCTATAAGCTCTAGAAACATAATCTTCAACCAATCCACAACAAAAAAGAAATTTCATCAAATCTTCACGAACCTTCAAATCATCTAGACCCATAAATGAAACTATGTGCCACAGCCATATTTATCTATTCTTTTCTTCCATTAATCTATAAAGAAAGCAACAGACAGAGACTATCATTGTAACGTAAATGTAATAAGAAAAATTAACTACGAAGGCTGGTGTGAAAATGTGTTTAAAGTTATCTTAGGATGATAGATCGTTCAGCTACATCATTTAGCCTTCGCCTCATCCTAGAGATAGATGGTTTAATGAATTTGGTTTTTTCAGCTTACCACTTAATTCATCATAATCATATATGTCTAATACATCCTTTTATTGAATACGTTATTGCTTTTAATATCATGAAATCTCTCAAGTTAAATATAAGTTAAATATAGGCTAATTATTCTAGAATATGTGAGAGCATATTGTCAACAAGTTCTGTAAGTGGTAAAGAATTTCTAGACTCGGTAATTAAGCAGTTTGAAGAAGCTGCAGATATCTTGAAGCTTGATGAAGGGCTAAGAGAGTTCCTGAAAATTCCTGAAAGAACTTTAATCGTTTCAATCCCGGTCAAGATGGATGATGGGTCAATTAAAACGTTTATGGGTGTAAGAGTACAACATAATAGTGCGCGCGGCCCGTACAAAGGCGGCATAAGATATCATCCTTCAGTTACTGTTGAAGAAGTTACCGCTTTAGCTATACTTATGACCTGGAAGACTGCTGTAGTAGACATACCTTACGGAGGGGCGAAAGGCGGGGTTAGATGCAATCCTAAAGAGATGTCGAAGAATGAGCTGGAAAGATTAACTAGAAGATATACCGCTATGATAAGCAACATTATTGGACCGTTGACAGATATACCTGCACCCGACGTCTATACGGACGCTCAGACGATGGCCTGGATAATGGATACGTATAGTCAGCTGAAGGGAGAGCTGACACCTGCTGTAGTTACGGGTAAACCCATTAATCTCGGCGGGTCAGAAGGCAGAGCTGAGGCAACTTCCTATGGTGTTGCGGTATGTGTTAGAGAGTCTGCGAAGAAGTTTGGCATACCATTAAAAAATGCTAGAATAGCTATACAAGGATATGGAAATGTAGGATCATATGCTGCCGAGATACTCCATGACTGGGGAGCTCGAATAATAGCCGTAAGCGATTCTAAAGGAGGAATACTACTTAAGGATGGCTTAAACCCCTACAAGGTTATGGAGCATAAAAAGAAGACTGGAAGCGTAGTAAACTTTGCTGATGCAAAGAACATAACGAATGAAGAATTGTTGGAGATTGAATGTGATTTCCTGATCCCAGCAGCTCTAGAAGGTCAGATACATAAAGGCAACGCAGACAATATAAAAGCAAAGATAATCGTTGAAGGTGCAAATGGTCCAACAACACCAGAGGCTGATAAAATCCTGGAAGAAAAGAAGATTAAGGTTATACCAGATATACTTGCTAATGCAGGTGGGGTAACGGTAAGCTACCTAGAATGGGTCCAGAACTTACAAATGTTCCGATGGACTAAAGAAGAAGTATT
>JALNLN010000013.1 GCA_023267855.1 Candidatus Geocrenenecus dongiae
GATGTTTGACTTATCCCAGACGTAGAACTCGTGGAATTCCTGGGCGATAATGTATTCAAGAACCCCTCGCATAAGTAGTTTATGTTTCATTTTAAGATCCCTGTCTTTCTAGATGACGGGTGAGCCCGCCTCTGGATATATGTTATTAAATATATGAGGTCCAATCGAGGCTCCATTCCTGTATTTTGTTGCATAGAACTTGGCGCGTTCCAATACATCTAGCGGGCTATCGAGTATCGGTTCTATCCCGCATCTCCGCTTAGCTATAAAGCCCTCTTAAACGACCCCTTAAAGCCCTCTATTGTCATCTCCTCGACGCTCGGGACATGTAGAAACCTCTACCTCTAGCCGCATTTATCATGTACACCCTGTGCACTCATAAGCCGCAAACTTACTCGTTCTCAGAATCTTCCTGTCCGACATGATGAGCATAGCCTCTGCATTATCTAATTTTTCCACGAGATCTATGCCCTGTTTTGGATCCATAAGACACAGGCTAGTTGCAAGGGCATCAGCAACTAGTGTCCTCTCGCATATTACAGTAGAACTGATGACTTGCTCAGATGCTAGTGGTCTCTTTGGGTTGACGATGTGGCTCAAAATTCCTTGCGCTATTCTGCGTTCATAGCTCCCACTGGTTGCAACAGCACCGTCGTGAAGCTTTATGATCGTTATATTCTGTTCTTTATGAAACGGGTCTCTTATTCCAATTCTCCAGGGTTCTTTGTCCGTCTTCCCACCAATAGTCCTGATATCTCCACCTGCATTGATTAGTGCGTTCCTAATTCCGCACTTTTTTAAAGTCTCTGCCGCCAAATCTGCCGCATAACCTTTAGCTATAGCATTTAGAACGATCTTCATACCTTTTTTCAAGAACCTTATACGTCTCCCTTCTACCTTCACAGACGAATAATCAACGAGCTCCAATATGCTTCTTAATCCCTCCTCAAATGACGTCCGATCTTTAAGAAAATTCTTATCAATGTATTCTATTAAGGGAGCCACCGTTATGTCGAAAATACCATCCGTTAACTTGCTTATCTTCTCTGCTTCTTTGATAATCCATATCAATTCCTCGGAAGCATTCTCTAAATAGCCTTGTCTGTTAAGTCTGCTAACCTCACTCTCTTCATTAAATACGCTCATCATAGCCTCAACTTTCTTGATTTCGTTGAATGCGTTATCCATTACTTCCTCAGAATACTCTATATCTCTGGAAACGATCATAATCGTAACAGAGGTTCCCATTAAAATCTTCGACTTTTTTACAAGAAGGTGTTTTTCTTCTGATACCATCATAAAGAATAAAGATTATGAGAGGTTTAAAAATAATATTCTTAATCTAATGGTTCCTTAGTAGCTTCCTTTCCAGTTGTCCTACCGAATACTTAGAGTCTGTTACTGCGAAGCTACCCGGTCTACACGCCCCATGAACACCGCTAGTTATTTTTCCAGTAGCATAAAGTTTCGGTATGAGCACACTGCTGTCATCTAGTACTTGTGCCTTAATATTGATTCCTGTACCGCCCATGGTATGACGTACGGCAGGCCATTGTGGTGCTGCATAAAATGGTGGCTTCTCAATCTTCGCTAATAATCTTGGCTCTCCAAAGTCCTCATATTTCCCCTCTTCTACGAACCTGTTATATCTTTTAACGGTTTCAGCAAGCCCTGCTGGATCCATGCCTGCCTTTATGGCTAACTCTTCGATTGTATTGCCTACTATGATTCTGCTCCTCTCTATGAACTCCAGCCTGATCTTTAGTTTTGGCGGGAACTCAACGCCGAGACCTATTAGCCATCCAAAAACGTCACGAGACTTTATCGCAACTTTCTTAGCCAGCTCTACATAGTTCAGATACGTCTTAAAGTTAGCATGTCCTTGACAAATAACTCGACACCATCCACTTCTTAATTGCATTAAATATTTGTGGCACTTATTTACACTTTTCGAAAAATCGGCATCGGTGTGCAATCATGTAACATTATGTAGACGTTTAAAAACTACAAAAAGTAAAAAATAATAAAGGTTTTTCTTCACATAGAAACTTCGCGGACGGCATTTCTACCGGCTATTCTTCCGAAAGCTATTATGTCGAGTAAGGCGTTTCCGCCGATCCTATTCGTTCCGTGGATGCCGCCAGTAATTTCTCCGGCTGCATAGAGGCCCGGTATGACTTTACCCTCTGTATCTAGTACTTGTGCCTTGCTGTTTATATGAAGACCGCCCATTGTATGGTGGAGCGAAGGTCTTCCTTTTATGGCATAGAAGGGCGGTGTATCTATTTTCAGCATTGGGTCACCTTTTCTCATAGACAAATCTCTTCTCTTGAACTCTGGGTCATGTCCTTCGTCAACGTATTTGTTCCAATTGTTTACGGTTTCTACCAAGTTATCTGGATTTATTCCTGCTAGCACAGCAAGCTCTCTTATGGTATCGGCCTTAAAGGCCACGCCCCTTTTTAATTGATCAGCGATTATAGTTTCAGGATCCCCAAATGCTTTAAAATTCTTTAATTGTTTATCATCTACGATTGCAAAAGCAAAACCTCCAGGTTGTGCTAAGACAGCATCTCTCCTTACGTCCCTCCTTTCCAGCTCTTCAACAAATCTTTTACCATCAGTGTTTACCATGATCCCGATGCCGAGCTCTGTTGCGGCTGCTATCGTAACTAGACTGCCCGTTTCGTAATCACACATAGGCCACAACTGCACATAATCCATGCCCCTTATAGCGGCACCGACATCCATCGCCGCTATTAATACTTCACCAGTAGTTGTTCCCGGAACGTTTGTGGACGGGAAACCGACAAACCTCGGAGCATGTCTCCTTATTAGTAACTCACTCTGGCAGAATCCACCGGCGGCTAATATCACAGCCTTCTTAGCCCTGATGTACTTGATCTTACCATCAGCAGTCTCAGCTTTTACACCAAGAACCCTACCGCTATTAGCTTCTTCTCTGATTATCTTAATAACCTTGTGTTCTAAGAGTACTTTAATGCCTCTTTTCTCAACTTGTTTCCTTAGCGCAGCATGTAACGCCGCTCCTCCGCCTATTACAGAATGCGTTCTCGGGACACTCTGTCCACCGGACATCGTTAGTGTGTCAGCAAAGGGTACACCAATATCAACCAAGAAATCAATAACTGATGGCGCATTTTCGACTAGAGTCCTTATAAGCTCTGGGTCACCCATGTAATCTCCGGATTTAAGTAAATCGTTATACTGCAATTCAAACGAATCCTTTATTCCTTGCTTTTCTTGTAATTTAAGCTTCGAAGACCATGCATTTATAATTCCGCCAGAAACAGCAGTGTTACAAAGTCCAAGTTGTGGCATCTTTTCAATTATCAGCACGTTTGCACCTTCGTCATGGGCCGTTATCGCGGCAGCAAGACCCGCACCACCGCCACCTACTATCACGACGTCAGCTTCTACATCCCATTTCTCAGGCAACCACGGCTTTACCTCTTCCACCTTAGTCTCAGTCTTAGTAGTAGTTACCGTCTTTTCTACTTCTTTTATTACCTCCCTCGGAAATGCCTGACTTCCAACAATACCTCCTACAATCAAACCGATAATGCCGGCAGCAATTGTTCCTGCAACAGTTCTTCTAGATACTTTCTTTTCTGCACTCACATATACTATATATTTGTAACGATTATTTATGTATTTCTGTAACAATTATTTATAATGTCATACAAATATATACAAAAGTCACGTAAGTATATACAAAAAACAAAAAACTAAAATATAACAAAGTTGTTAGTCTACATCTAGAATGAAAGAGGTAGAATATGTAAAAAGATGGTCAATTCTTGATAGGTTTACGCATTTACTAATATTGCTTGGTGTCGTAATTGGAGTGGTGTCTGGTATTCCGGAACTCCAACTTGAAATTCTAGGATACAATCTTGGAGATAACTTCCGTTGGATTACCGATGTGATAGGTGGAGAAAGTATCCGCCGTTTACTCCATAGATATGTTGTAACGGTACTGATTGGGATTGCAATAGTTATACACACGCTGAGCTTCAGTCTCAGAAGCAAGAAGAGCAATATACTGTTTACTTATAAGGACTTAAAGGACCTTGTCTTATACTACAAGTTTAGGTTCCTAAAGGCTCCTGAACCTGAGCTCGGATTCCACATGCCTGGTGAAAAGCTACTCTATTGGATCGCCGCTATCTCATTGCCGATTCTAGGACTAACCGGCATTATGATGTGGACGAACTACTTACCTATTGAATACGAAGTCTTAAGACTTCTACATAGAGTGTTCTTCATCTTGCTTACAGTTTTTGTAGTAATCCATTTCATATTGAACTTAGTTCTGCGCGACCAGTGGCCTGCATTAAAGTCCATGTTCCTGACGGGCAAAGTGCCGAGTGAATGGGTGAGAAAACATCATCCAAAAACGTTTGAAGAAGAAAAGGTTGTTTGGATCGGAAGACGGAGAGTTATGAAAACACTTCTTACGGTAATTCCGGCCGTAGCTCTAGGTTACGTATTAAACGAATTGTTGAAACCACCGAGATATATAATTAGAAATATTTACGTTGAACCTTCAAAGGTTAAGTCAGGCGATCCGTTTACAGTACACGCCGAGATAGCAAACATAGGTTACAGGGAAGGAACATTTAATGTCCAACTTTTCATCGACGGTAACTTGGTAGACGAAAAGAGCATTACATTGTTAGATGGTGAGACCAAATTACTATCGTTCCAAGCAAAATTAAAGGAAATTGGCAAGCATGTCATAACTGTAGATAGTGTCTCAACTTCAATTGAGGTAACGGAGGCACCTCCACCTATTGCGCCTGAACTCGCAGAAAGATTCAAGAAGTTGGTACCCGAAGCGTATGACTTTGTACCAATTATAAAAGAAGGAAAGATCGCTTACTATGAAATATATAATGCAATGGGAAACCTAATAGCCTACGGATTTTACACCAGAGCTTATGCTCCCACAGATAGGCTTCAGATAATTGGAATAGTTGACCTAGATTACAAGATAAAGTCTATAGACATAGATAAGATAGAGCCGGGAACTAGGTTGCATAATGAGATGATAATCGAACCAAGCTTTGAGGAAAGATTCATAGGGCTAACTGTGGATGAGGTTGGATTATCTCCTGAGGGAAAAGTGGATGCTGTCAGTGGTGCAACGATCTCTTCAGCTGCAGTAGTTAATGCCATTAAGAATGCGCTAAGTAGCATAACGTCTTAATGTTAAGAAGCGACTAAAAATCTGATATTTTTAACGCTACAAAGACCGTGAAAGTTATACTAATAGTGTAGAATTATTATACAACGATATCTTTCAATTCTATTCTCTTTTTAAATTCTGAACCTAATTCTCCGATTTTTCCGGGAATTGGGTATCCTGAGAATTTTCGAGACATGCGGTATCACTTAAGACTGTTGCTTCCTTAATTTCATACTCCGTCTTAGGCTTTTAGGCTTGCCGTCGCAGAGAAACTGGTAGACCTTCCAGGCAGGACTATTCTCCTTCAACAAAGCCAAATAAACTCCTTCGAAGGGGAAAATCGGCCAACCGAATGTCACGATATACCGATACGCTGCGATGACGGTAAACAAAAATATTCCTTCAATCGATCGAGCATAGTATAGAGCAAGAAATCGAAGAAGATACTCTCTTTTAGCAAAAGGAGCTGGAATCAGGGAGAACTGCGGCGGGAGGATTGGGGTCGGCTCGGCTCTTCCACCATCATCAAGTCAGTCTGGGGCAGCGGCCTCATCCCCAAAACCTGAGTCTGTACATAATCGTTTATAAGTATTTGCCTAAACAGTTTATTTTTCTGATGCCTCACTTCTCTACGATGCTAAGATTTTTCTTAATCATTTTTCTCTGATTTTCCAGTAATTCATTCTGCTAATAGTGTTTGTCTTAGTTTTAAGGAAGAATAGCTTATAATTTAAATATAAGAGATAGGAAGAGATTATCGTGATGAGTGATAGAGAAAGAGAAGAAGCTACCACACAGTCAACAGAAGTAGCTAAGCAGGTTACCACACCTTCTAAGAAAACATTAAAGTGGGGGATCGTCCACATATACTCTAGCTACAATAATATCATAGTCCACGTAACAGACCTGACTGGTGCTGAAACTATAGCTAGAGCTTCGGGAGGAATGTTCGTAGATGCGGGAAGACTTGAACCAACACCATATGCAGCTACGAGAGCTGCAACATATGTTATGGAGATAGCTAAAGCTAAAGGTATAAATGCCGTACACATACGTGTAAGAGCTCCGGGAGGTGTGAAAGCTAGAACTCCTGGACCTGGTACCCAATCAGCTATAAGAGCCATAGCGAGGTCAGGTGTAATGATAGGTAGAATAGAAGATGTAACACCGATACCACATGATTCTGTAAGAAAGAAGGGTGGAAGAAGAGGTAGAAGAGTCTAGCAGATAATAGTGACTGTTAAGAACATTTATCTAAATAACTATCTACTAACAATCTTCATCATCAGCTTTTTCCCATCAAGCATACTTTATCCTGATCCTATATATCATGTACATCGCTATAGAGAATATTGTCCATGTAGTGATAGCTATTATTCCTAGACCACCTATTTCTCTCGGCACATTTGTTATTAATAGTGTTATCCCCCACAGAGCATTCATAGATCCATGTAGAGAAGCAGTAGGTATAATGCTTGATGACATCTTTCTGACCAGAATATATGGGGTCGTACAAGAAATCGTGAATAATGTAAAGAGAAACACTCCTAAAACTCTATTCTCAGGATAATTGTATCCAAGTAGCAAGATTGCTGGAGAATGCCATAACCCCCAGATTACACCAATTACAATAACACTCTTAAACAAACTCAAACCCATTGATTCCAGCTTATCAAGTAGAAAACCTCTCCACCCAACTTCTTCACCTATAGCATACAGAGTATTAATCGTTAAACCATTAATGTAAGAATTTATGAACGTTAGAATCATAAATGTATAAAAGTCTAGGGAAATATTCTCCGCCATACTCTTTAACTGATCAAGAAAGAATACTCCAGAAAACATTGATACCGCTACGTACATTGATACTACAGTATAAACGATCAGTGGAGATAAAAAGTAGACTAAAACAACCTTACCACTAAAATGGAAGTACTTTCTAACTGTAGATAGACCACCAACAATGATTACAGCTAACATTGGAGTATACATTCTCAGAAACCCCCACACCATTACATGTAGAACTTCTTGCAAACCTCCTATGAGATAGAAGACAGCATCTACGAGAGTTGCTGAAACGATTGATATTACAGAGAATAACACTACTTCTCCACTTATCTTCCTAGACATATGGCGAATACTCAAGTAAAGCTATTTAAGCTTTGACAATTTAATTGGACAGACACATTTTCAGTAGGCATCATGACATGCTGTATAATACGATTAGCTTCAAATCTACCTATAATTCTTTGAAGGGGTATCAGAGAAATGGTTATCTTTTTGGAAGACTATGTGATCTTCTATGGATCTAAGAGAATTGCAGAAGATTATGGCTGAGATATATCTTGAGAGAGATCTTAAAAGAGGAGCTGAAAAAACATTGTTATGGATGCTCTCCGAAGCAGGTGAAGTTGCGGACGCATTCTTAAAAAACAGTATGGAAGATTTAAAAAAAGAAGTTGCAGATCTACTTGCATGGCTTCTAAGTTTCTGTAACGTAGTCGGAATAGATCTAGAAGAAGCAGTAATAAGTAAATATGATTCTAACTGTCCAGAATGTAGACAGAAACCTTGTAGATGTCCACAAAAATAATTTCTTCAAATAGAAACTCTGAACAAAATATTTTGAGTAAGAAAATAAGAGTTATTACCTTCGAGCATAATTATTTTAATATGCTTGAAGAGAAGTCTAGGTTCTATTCTCTCCCAAGTCTACCATACGCTTATAATGCTTTAGAACCATACATATCAGAACAACAATTAACGATACACCATCAAAAACACCATCAAGCTTATGTAACTGCTGCGAATCAGATCCTCGAAAAGCTTGATAAAGCTAGAAAAGAGAATTCGGAGATAGATATGAGAGCAACTTTGAAAGCACTTTCATTTAATATTGGAGGTCACTTGCTTCACTCACTCTATTGGGGTAACATGGCTCCTCCTGGAAAGGGCGGTGGTAAGCCTGGGGGATTACTAGCAGATATGATTGAGAAAGAGTTCGGTAGTTTTGAAAGATTTAGAAAAGAAATGAATGATACTGCTTTAACTGTTGAAGGATCTGGATGGGCTGCTCTAACACTTTGCAGACAAACAAATAGGCTGATACCTATGCAGATAGAGAAACATAACGTACACGTTTACCCAATGTTTAGAATATTATTCGTCATAGACGTCTTTGAACATGCATACTATATTGACTACAAAAATAATAGAGGAGAGTATCTAGAGAAGTTCTGGAATATAGTAAACTGGGATGAAGTAAATAGAAGACTTGAAAACGCATTAAAGTAAAACGATGGGTCGAGAGGAGAACTAAAGTACTTTAGAAAAATTTTTAATAACCTAATTCTATTTTTTTCATATGTATGGTTATGGTAAGATTGCGGAAATAGATCTCTCAGAAGATCGTATTCAGATTAGAAACATAGATGATTATATGGCTTATGAGTGGATTGGTGGAAGAGGGTGGACATCATACATAATCTTCAAAGAACTCGACAAGATAAAAGATGCGTTAGATCCAAGCAATGTTTTGGTGGTTGCTGCAGGTCCACTAACAGGAGTATTCATAAGTGGTGGTAAGACTTCCTTCGGAGCTTTAAGTCCTCAAACAGGAATTTACGGTGATAGTAATGTAGGAGGGTTCATAGGATACCGTTTAAGAAAGACGGGTATAGACTGCTTGGTAATTAGAGGGAGAGCGCAGGTCCCTTCATATCTTTACGTTGAAGATGGGAGAGTTGAGATTATAGAAGCTCCAGAATTATGGGGTTTAAAGTCGAGTGAGGTAGATGGAAAGCTTAGAGAAAAGTATGGTGAAGAATGTTCTATTGCTAGTATAGGGGTTGCTGGAGAAAAGCTAGTGTCTTATGCATGTATTAATGTTGATTGGAATTTGAGAAAGTATAGGCATGGTCAAGCTGGTAGGACTGGCATGGGTGCTGTAATGGGTTCTAAGAATCTTAAAGCTATAGTTGTCAAGGGCACTGGAGAAGTAAAGATAGCTGATCCAGATAGGCTTAGAGAAGTTTCTAGAAAATTACAGAAACAAGTTCTCGAAAGCCCCACCTACGATCTCTGGAGGAGGCAGGGAACTATGCTTACAATAGAATGGTCAAATAATGCTGAAGCTCTTCCAGTCTACAATTTCCAGAAAACTAGATACGAGTATGCAGATGATATAAGTGGATATGCTTTAGAGAAGATTAAAATCTATAGTCGCCCATGTTCAAACTGTATAGTTCCATGTGAACACGTAGTACCCTTCAGAATCATGGGTAGAGAAGGGGCTATAGGTGTAGAGTATGAAACAGCTGCGATGCTTGGATCCAATATAGGTCTCAGAAACCTAGAAGAAATAGCTTATGCTAATTATCTTTGCGATGATTATGGAATAGATACCATAACAGCGGGATCTGTAATAGCATTTGTAATGGAGTGTTTCCAGAGAGGAATACTTTCAGAGAGAGACGTAGGATTCAAGGTGAATTGGGGAGATATAGAAGCTGTTGCTAAGCTAATTGAGATGATAGCTAAGAGAGAAGGATTTGGAGAATACATGGCTCAAGGTGTTAAGAAGCTTGCTGAAAAAATTGGTAAAGGTTCTGAGAGGTTTGCTATGCATGTGAAAGGACTCGAGATAAGTGCTTATGATCATAGAGCTGCCCCAGCAATGGCCTTAAGCTACGCTACTTGTGATATAGGAGCACACCATAATCGTTCATGGGCCATAACATACGATCTACAGGTCGGACGATATAGTTATGGAGAAGACAAGGTGGATAGAGTCATATACCTACAACACATAAGACCATTATTCGATATGCTTGGAGTGTGTAGACTATACTGGGTTGAACTAGGCATAGATCCGAATTTTTATGCTGAAGCATATTCCGCCGTAACGGGTAGAGAAGTAACATTAGAAGAATTATTGAAGAAGAGTGAACGTGTATGGAATCTGAATAGAGTTATGGCGATAATCAGAAAGAATATTGGTATGAAGGATGATATGCTTCCTGAACGTGATTTCGTAGACGCTGTACCAGAAGGCTCAACTAAAGGTTCAGTTCTCTCAAGAGAGAAGTTCATAGAAATGTTGAAGACGTATTATAGAAAACGTGGATGGGATGAGAATGGGTGGCCGACAAAAGAGAAACTAATAGAACTAGGTTTAGAAGAAGCTGCAAAGAAGCTTTACAGAACTTAGCAAATCACCATTTTTCTAGATTTTCAACAATACTTTATATTTTGGAATTTCTTTGTGAGAATCTTTACTTCTTTCTTAATCTTCGCTGGATCCTCTCCTTCTAGTAGCCTGTAGATTAATTTCGCTATCTTTTCCATTTCTCTCTTGCCCATTCCTCTCCTCGTAACTTCATTTGTGCCAAACCTAACACCTGCATCTGCTATTATTCCACCTTCCTCCAACCTATTCCTAACATTAATTCTAGCTTCCTCATCTGGAATATCCAAGATTATTTGATGGGATTCTGTATAACCTCTATCTCTAGCCTTAACAGGTACTCCCAGTTTATCGAGACTAGCACCTAGAGATTTAGCATTCTCAATCATCTTTCTAGCGTATTTTTCCCCCCACCTAAGCATTTCTTCAAGAGAAACTGCATAAGCAGCAATCCTGTTAAGATGTATATTATCTACGAGTTTATGAAAGGTGTTTGATGAAAGTATTTTGTAGATTTCTGGATTGTTTGTCATTATAACTGCTCCCTGAGGTCCTGGAAAAGTTTTGTGTGTAGATGCGTAAACTATGTCTGCACCTTCTCTTATTGGGTCTTGGAACGTCTTCCCAGCTATCAGACCTAGTACGTGTGATGCATCGTAAGCTAAAATCCCTCCATACTCATGAACTATTTCAGATAATTCTCTAACAGGATGTGGGAATAAAATCATGCTTCCACCTAAAACTACCAACTCCGGTTTTTCTTTCTCAATAATTTCTATAGAAGCATCTACGAGAGGCGTTAGATATTCTCTAGAAGTTGGGAGTTTGACTAATCTAGCTCCTATCAGATCAGGTATCTTATCTTCACAGTAACCTGGATATCCGCCTGAAGAAGGCTCAACCGCTGCAAGTACTTTATTCTTAGCGAAAGTATAGGAGACAAGTATAGCTGCAATATGACCTGACAATGCTTCAAGAACCACATACTCTACATTAAATAATTTACGTGTAAGTTCTTCTGAGTAATTCCATAATTCATGGAAGTATCTTGTTCCAGCATAGAACTCTGGTCTAGCAGCATACCTACCTGCGAGATCTGTTGATAATGCTTGCAGAACCCTCCTACTAAGAATATTCTCGCTCGGAATCAGGTTTAACGTTGTTCTACGATATTTCTCATGCTCTCTTATAATACTCCACGCATCAGTCATACCATCACTCCACCTATATGCTCAATAAAAATATTTTTAAAGAGTAGCTCTTAAAGATGATACTGTGTCCAATATCGTCTGATAAATCTTGTTTTCTCTATCCTCTAAGAAGAGATAGATTGCGGTCTTATACTTTTTCCAATCTTCTCTAAAAACATTCTCAGAAATTCTATATTCTCTTGTCTAACACTTCTCCTCCTCTCATCAACATACAATCCAATCTTCCTAGCTTCTCTTACACTTAAACCAACTTTCTTTAACTCATTTAGAGAGAAACCTCTCCCAACCCTAGTCTTTAAGACATCTTTATACTTCCTTCTCACAATAGCTTTTGGAATGTCTACTACATTCATATCTATCTTTTTGAAATTAAGTTTAAGGTTTCTAAAATACTATGCTTCTTAAGATGAGGAAAGATAGAAATATGGCTGAAAAGAAACTCGAATATATTCGAAAATGTGTTGGAACGTTCTCGAACTGAAAATTTATCTTTCTATAAAAGTGAGGTTTATTTAAGGTGGAGGTATGATGTCAAGTGGAAATGTTCTGAAAAATATGATAACAGTCGTAGTGATCTTAGCATTATTATTCTCTGTCAATAGACCATATGTATTAGCTCAAGAAAATGATAGCTCTGAAAATATACCTCTAGGATTAGAATTGTCTGCACAAATCAGAGAACTAACTTTACAGCATAGGTATCACGTAATGCAGCACATAGCAGATGTAAGAACAATTGTAAAGAAATCTCAGGAAGAACGTTTCCAGATATTGAACGCATATCACGAAGAATTAAAGCAGAAGCTTGAATCACTTCTCGAAGATAGACTGAGACTTGTAGAAAGCCTTAGAAGTGGAAATATAACACCTAAAGAATTTACTCTAGAGATAAGAAGATTGAATACAGAAATATATGGTTTAGGAAGATTTGCTGAGAAGCTTGGATGGAAACTTGGAGAAGTCGGCAAAAACCTTTCCCAAGAATTAAGAGAGAAATCTATAGAAATAGTTGAAATGAATAGATTGTTCTCGGAAGAGATGAAAAATCTCCACATTCATTTACAAACAGAGCTGATGATAGGCAAGTACTTCATGGATATAGAAAATTTAACGGACTGTGAAAAACTACAGTTAATATTAGAGAAGCTGAATGAAGCGAAATCTCGATTAACAACTCTAAAAGAAAACTTACAAAACAAGTATGAAGAGATACAAAACCAGATTCAATCTCTAAAAGAGAGTATAGAGAGTAAATCACAGAATTGTGAAGAGTGCTTGAAGCTAATAGCAAACCTTACCACAAAACTAGACATTCTAGATAAAGAGATCCAAAAAATGAATACGACCTTAGGTAATAAAAAAGGATACCTTGAAAAATTTGAAGAAACATTGAAGAAGCTTAAAGAAGAAGAAGCAGGACTTGAGAAAAGAAGAGGAGATATAGAAGATAAGATAAAAGGTCTTGAAGAAGAAAAGAGACAGCTTGAGAAGGGAGGTGTCAAAGCTAGAGAAAGACTTCAAGAAATTTCAAAACTTTTAGATAATCTCTCCATAGAGAAGAAAGCTTGCCATGAAGCTATGAATAGGGTAAGAGAGAGAATTGAAAATCATCTTAAAGAGATGATGAAAGTTATGAATGAAACACACCAGCTTATGGAGAAGATTAGAGAGAGGATTAGAGAAAGATTAGAACTGTATAAGAAGTTGGAAGAACTCAAGGATAAATGTAGAGGAGAATGTAAAGATGTCGTAAAAGACTACTTTAAACAACAACTTCTAGAGAAGAAACTCAAATTCCTCGACATAGAGATTCAAGGAATTGATAAAAGGATTGAAATAATATCTAAGCTAATAGATAAGATTAATGAGAAATGCCCTCAATTAACTAGCCAAACTGTATAAACATTCTTCAAAAACTTCTACATAATTAGTATTTTTAATCTATTTTTATTTTTAGATAAATAATTTTTTATTTTAGATTTAGACGTCATCTATGTAGAATGTTTAGAACGAAAACTAGAGATAATTTTACTTTAATACTGATTACTATCTTAATGTTTCTGCCCCTCATAAATCATGTTAATTCTATTAATGTTGAAAGTAATAGCTATACCATAACCTTGTATGAAAACGGAACTGCAACATGGATCATAGAATCAAAGATACCTTTGAACTCTGAAGAAGAATTAGAAGCTTTCCTAAACTATATGGAGAATTTCGATAAGTATCGTGGAGAAATTTTAGAAAACTTTACAAAACGTATTTCTAAGATAATCCAAGATACTTCATTACAGGTTGGTAGAGATATGAGAGTAGAGAATATAGAAGTATCTGCCGATACTCTAGAATCGATTACAGGTAAGCTTGGTCTCATTAGATATGAGTTTAAGTGGATTGGATTTGCACATGCTGCTGATGATAAGATTATCGTTGGAGATGTCTTTATCGGAGGATTCTATCTATACGATGGTGATCTCTTAATAGTAACAGTCCCGGTTAATTATACCATCTCAGAAGTTTATCCAACACCAGATATAACTGGAGAAAACTATGTGATATGGTATGGGAAGAAAGTTTTTCCAGATAGAACCCCAGCCCTCATACTTTCAAAGAAGAAATACGTGGTAGAAGAAACGATGACTATAAGTAAAGAGACAACATTGAAAACAGAAACTTCGTGGAGTCAAACAACTCTAACATCACCCACGCATGGAATGATGACTATAAGTGGAGAAACGATATTAACATCACCCATACACGGCTTAATTTACATGTTACCCATAACGATAACCGTAATTCTCTTCGCAACCCTTCTGGTAATGGTAGCGTTAATCTTCTTGAGGAAAAAGACTAGTAGAGAAAAGTTTACTGTTAAAGATGCAGAAATAGTTGTGAATGTAATTAAAGAACTTGGAGGTACAGCATACCAGAAGAAGATAGTTGAAAAAACAGGGTTCTCTAAATCAAAAGTTAGTGAGATACTTAAAGCATTGGAGAAGAATAAGATCATTGAGAAAATAAAAGTTGGAAGGGAATACTTAATCGTATTGAAGAAGAAAGATTACTAAAGAATGGTTTAGATTACTTATCTGTGATATGCTTTGAGTACCCTCTACATATGTTGGAGGAATTATCTCTAAGAAATGTTTACTGAATCTTAATATCTAGTTTTCTTATTCTTTAGTGTAGTTGGTGGTGGTTGTGCCGAAAGCTCCGAAAGCTCCTAATTCTGCTAAATATAAAGCTAGGATAGGATATGAAGGAGAGTACTATCTGATACAGAGATTCCTCACTTCTGGAGAGAGATGTTATGCTGTTAGAACTCCTGGAAGTGGTTCGGGGAAAATGGTTAAACCAGATATAATTGCTGTTGATGATGGTGAACTTCTGGCAATAGAGGTAAAGTCGAGTAGGAAGAATTACGTTATGCTTAACAAAGATCAGCTTAAAAGATTAACTGAATTCTGTAGGAGATTCGTAGTTAGATGTCCTGAATGTGGTAAAGAAATTAAGCCTAAACCTATTTTAGCAGTTAGATTTCTAAATAAAGGTTGGAGATTTATAGAAGTACCTGAAGATTGGGATGGTCCGATTATCGTGAAGTTTTATCAATCTTCTCTAAAACGCCTAGAACCTTCTTCTTCTCCTGCTGTGGACGTGCATAAAAAGTTTTCTCCAAAGAAGAGAGTTCAAGTATGAATTGATTTAAGAAATGGCTTAAGCTAGATGCATTCTTAACCCATTTCCTCTCACTCGGTTTAGACAAGTATCCTATCTCTGAAAGATTTTTAAGTAGTGTTCCTACACACCTCCTCTTCTGCCGATTTTGAGAAATCTCTTTTGGAAGTTCATCTACAATATCTGTTAATGTGAATACTCTATCTTGAAGAGAGGCTATGATTGAAAGTACTTGAACAACTTCTTCAGTTTTGAGTTTTCTAACCCTCCATAGAAGCATCTTGATTATAGGGTTATCAGTCTTATTCATAGTCTACTCGCCTCTAATCCTCTTTAAAATAGAGTCTGGAGATACATCGTAAGTCTTACTACATCCACTACACTTAAACCTTAATTTGAAATTTCCAGAAGAAAGTTTTTCTAACTCTTCTTCTGAGGGAAGAGCCACAACTGTAGATTGCTTGCAGTGAATACACGTTATTCTAGCCTTCCTGCCTTTCCCAATTGTTTCTAATTCGCGTAGTGATCCATCTGACGCTATAGCTTGGAGTTCTACTCGAGTTTCACTAGGCTTTACTTCAAGACTAGGTGCTGGAGTAGGTCCTGTACCTCTACTCTTCTCTTCAAGAACTCTTCTCAGAGAAGCTACCTCTTCTTCAAGCATTACTCTCTTCTCATTCAAATTCTTCAATTCTCTTTCAATCCTCTCAAAAACCCATTTAGGAACAAAATCTTTCTTCACGTAAGGCATTATCAAATCTACTATTAAACGTCTAGTCTTCTCAAGAAAGTATGGTTCAAGAGATTTCTGAGCAATTGCTTCTCCACGTTTTATCTTTATCAATTTCTGAATGTATTGTGCGAGAGTTTCTAGATCTTCTACGGTGCCTCCCTCAGGATCTTGTAAGAGTCTAAGTATAGAATAGGCTGCAGCCATTTCATTCTCCAACAGTTCTAGATACTTTTCTTTTTCTTCAATCTGGTTCTGAAGTTTCCTTAAGTTCTGGGATAACTCTTCATGTTTAGCGATGATCTCTTCTATGGATTCACTTACCTGCAATAGCTTTGATAGAGTCTTCTTTAATTCCCCTATCTCTGCTTCAATACTACTTAATTCTGATCTCTTTTTTTCAAGAAATTTGTTAACTTCAGAAATATCAAACTTCATTTTCGTAAGTTCTTCAATCTCCCTTCTCAGACTATCTACATCTTCTCTATACTTTGATATCTCTTGAAATAGGTTGCTTCTTTCTTCAGACAATCTCTTGACGGCTTCCTCCAATTCTTCTAAATTTTTAATATGTCCGTATGTCTTCTGAACGATTTCTTGTAGAGAGTTCTTTTCTAATTGAAGTCTTCTGAGTTCTTCTTCAGCTTTGCTTACTTCTCTGTTTAACTCATCCATCTTTTTTGACAGATCTTCATATTTGGAGATTATTGAGATTATCTTATCTACGTCGTAGTTATTCTGTCTAAATTCTTGGAGGACTCTAACAATCTTCTCTAGTTCTTCTAATCTTAATCCATGTTCTCTTAAAGCTTCTAGTAAAGAAGATATCTTCTTAACACTTTCTAGAGTTAAGTTGTACTGAGACATATAGATAGATAAATCTTCTTCAATCCTCTTTCGCTTCTCTTGTAGTTGCTGGATCATGTATCTAGTTTTAACTTCTTCTTTGGTTAATTTCTCATATTCTCTAAGAAGTGAGTGGTAACTCTTACCATACTCTTTCTCAAGTTTCCTTAAACGTATAGCATAATTAATGTACCGGATAAGAGTCTTCTTATCCCACTTAAGAGAATCTATTATTTCTATCAACTGCTGGATTTTCTCTCTAGGTAGACCTATCACAAGTTCTTCTTTTTTCTCAGGTATAGCTATCACTACCTCAAATTCCTTCATAATATCATTACGGATTATATTCTTCTGAGATTCTTCAGCTTCGCTCACAATCGAACTCGATAAATGATTATACTCCGACAGATATATAGGTTATGGTGCTGTACGATACATATATTTTCCGTAAAAATACCAAAAATATAGAAGAAAAATACTAGTAGTAAATCTATCTCTGAGAACTCTATTTTATGTGTTTTAGTTTTATTTTTTATAGTTAGGTTTCTCTTCTACTTGTTCTTTTGAATCTTGGTTTACTACCTGTTCTTCTGAAGCTTCCGCCAGTTTGACCTACCTGTCTTTCTGAAAGATTGTTCTCTACGTTTACTTCAGGGATATTTAACTCTAAAGATTCTACTTTACCAAATCTACCGAGATTTAACTGCATTCTTCCTCTATAGAGTTTTATGAATGCGTTCGATATCTTCACCGTATCTCCTTCATTTATCTCATCTACTCTCTCATCCCATAGAACAAGACTTATAGCTCCAGTTTCATCTGCTATCAATGCTTCACTCAATCTATGTTCCGATCTATCATATTGAGATGAAACAACTCTTTCTGGCTTTTTACTAACAACTTTTGCAATAATATTTACACCACGGGAACGTGGTGTAAGATCTTTTATTTTAACTAGGTTTTCCACCATTTTCTAACTCCTCATTTAGTTGCTTAATCATGTTTCTAATACTATTTAAGTATTCATTTTCTAAAGAGTATCGTTTATAAGATTGTTGATCTTCAGTTAGATTGTTTTAACATGTTCATAGAAAGCTATTGTTAGGTAGATGTAAGAATATAGGTATAAAAGTTCTAGTGGATGTCCTTCCCAGAGAATCCCTATTAGATCAGCATGATAGTATGTTAACTCAGCTATTCCGATAAATATGAATCCTATTGAGATCATTAACCAAGATGTTTGTAGTTTTCCACCTATGAAAACCGATAATGTCATTAAAGCTACCACTATCAGTATCGTGTCTAACAGTGGGTAAGCTGTAGAAAGAAATGCCGTAATTACATCTACACTAGAAAAGAATGCTTCGGGAATTATGTAGAATCCAGCTACTGTAGCCACTATAAAACCGGCTAAGAAACTGCATAATACAATCCTTTTACTTAATGCTATTTTAAAAATATTTAGATATATGAATAATCCCATGAATAATGGTATGTATCCAGCTAGATAGAAAACATCAGCGATAGATGGAAATGGGATCTCTATACTAAACCACAATACGTATAAAGTCCATGCAAGCTCTCCGATAAACCATAAAAATAATCCAGTAAAAAATATGAAGAACAATATACCTAACGTACTTTTTAATCCATATCTTCTAGTAAGATGTAAAGCTGTGAGAGAACATAGGAGAGCTAGAATAGGAAATAATATGTTACTTACAACTAGTATGAAATATCTATCAAAATATCCATAGATGTAGATTAGGGTAATCAAAATTGTGAGTAAGATAATAAATGGGTAAAACGGGTTTGAGATTTTCATAACATTTAACTCATGTCATAGTCATTCATAAACCTTAACTTTGATGATTCTTCTGTCAGCATGATTTCGATCGCAGAGAACTTTCAATCGTTTCTCCAATAATCTTTACAACTTTATCTAAACCGATGTCCCAAATGTAGGGGCCAAGTCTTGGGCCATAGTCTCTTGATAGAAGAATTTGGTAGAGTTTCTTAAAGAATTCTGGTGGAGGTATGCCGTGTTTTCTAGCTGTATTGAAGATCATGTTCTGGATATCTGTTGGTGATGAAGCATTCTTTATTTCTAAAATTAATTCTCTTAAAGCTTTTATCTCAGCATCATTCAGTGGTACTGGCTCTCTCGCAATCTTTCCGAAATCTCTCGCATAGTTTAATGCAAGTTTTATTTTCACCAAACTTTTATCATCTATCTTGTATCCATAACGTTGGATTCTACTGATAACGAATTCTTCTCTCTTATCTTCTGGAGCTACTTGGGATAATTCAACTATTAATGAATAGGGTATGTGGGTTGAAGGTTTTTCAGGAGGTTTAAGGAGGTGTGCGTAGAGATAGAGTCCACGTAATTTTTCACGTTCCATTACATTATCTATCTTCACTTTATTAAAGTAGACATCTTCTAGAAAGTCTAGCTCATCCATAATCTTCGGTATAATCTCATACGATATCGTTCTAGTCCCAGTAACCCGTTTAAAGAAGAGTAGTAAGAGACTTTCAGGTACGCCATACTTATACCATTCCTGTGGTGTGAAGACGTTTCCAGCAGATTTAGAAATCTTCCTACCAGATTTATCTAGGAATAGTTCATATTTAACATGGAATGGAGGCTCAAACATAAGTATCTCTCTACAAATTATATCGTTAACTTTGACTGAATCTGCTATGTCCTTACCGTAAGCTTCAAATCTTATATCTAATGTACTCCATCTAGCAGCGAACTCTGTTTTCCATGCTAGTTTTCCATCATCTCTAGATATATCTGCTACGCCTTCATATCCACATCCATTAATCCAGTTTCCTCTAATCTCAACACCAGTACACCGATAGTGAACTATATTCTTCTCCGGATCATATCTATATGATTGTGTTGTGTATATCCTACCACAATTCTTACATACAGCAAAGTATGGCAACATATTAAGATACTTTTCTTGACCTGTAACATCTTTTATTATCTTTCCAACAACTTTAGCATTTAACAATATTTTATGTATTGCATCACGCATCACACCACTCCTATAGGTTTCTCTACCAGATTTGAATACGTATTCTACTCCTGCTCTATCTAAAGCATCTCTGAGCATACCGCTCATATGATCTGAGTAAGATTTATGGCATCCAAATGGGTCAGGTATACTCGATACAGGCATAAGCAGATACTCTTTAAGTTCTTCTGGAAAACCTAAAGGAACTTTTCTGAGACCATCCATATCATCACAGAACGCTATTGTCTCCGATCTATATCCAAGTTCTCTTAAAGCTAGAGTCACCCCATACGCTCTTATAGCATCCGCCATGCTTCCAATATGAGGTATCCCTGAAGCTCCTAAACCACTCTCAGTTCTAATTAAATCGAGACTTCTACCTAGCTTCTTCTCTCTTTCTACAAGTTCGTAGGCGACCTTGTCAAGCCAAGTCCCATGACCTATAATTTGTTTTTCCTTCTTCATCCCACCTGTACCCTACGTTCTAAACAACAATACGTTCTTCTCTGTATTTAACAATACGCCCAGGTAATGAAGACAGCTGATTGTCATGGTATCTTTTTTACTCCATAAACACATCTTGATCGTGGATCATGTTTTACGTGGAAGCCTGCTTGCCTCATTCTTTCTAATACTCCTCTCCAAATCTTCTTACCTGAATGTATTCCAGGTTGACCAATATAATGAACTATTCTACCGTTTTTTCTTAATACCTTGAAGAGTTTTTTATAGAATTCTAGACTGTATAGTTCTCCAGCTAACGATATTCTAGGTGGATCATGTATAATTACGTCGAAATATTCTTCTCCACATTCTTCTAGACCTTCATATACGTCTACGTTAAATATTTTTATCTTATCGTTCTCTAGTTCTCTGGACCAAGGATTTAGACATGAAAGTTCTAGAACATTTTGATCTACTTCAAATGAAATAATGCTACATGCACCTTTCTTTAAAGCTTCTATGGCCGTGTACCCTAGACCTGTGCATGTATCTAGAACTCTACAGCATTTCAAGTTACCGAGTAGAGATATCTTCATCTTCGTATCAATATCTGGTGTAACATCTTTTACACGATGCATATGTATTCCATCTATCTCTAATGTTGGTGGTTTGCCCCACTTCACAAAGACCAACTTATAGAAATGTTCTCTAGAAATACTTGCAGAAAAGATTCTACCACCATCTATAAAGAATATATCTCTAGGTTTCTTGGAGATTATTTCAAGTTCACTCCAATCAACTAGTTCTCCTCTAATCTCTACACCTTCTTCAGAGAGTTTAACGTATTCTTGAGAAAAACCTAGATCAAGAGAGATAGAAACTTCTCTTAAACCCATCTTCCAAGCTCTACTTAACTCAGAAAATATATGGTAACAGAGAACAGGTTTACCTTTCCATCTATATTTGAATAATTTTTCTTCTAGCTTCATCCGACAACCTAACTTTATACAATATCTATATAGGTATTAGAGTCAGTTTTCAGATTATTAGTATCGTTGAGAGATGAGGAGAGTTATCATTATCTCTAGAGTTGATGATGTATCTATGAGTGTTGGAGATGTTCTGGTAGAATCTTTTGGTTTTAGAGAAACGGGGGAAGGAAGATTCTCGAGAGGGAAGGTTGAGCTAGTGTATATCGATGAAAAACACATTTTTGCTGAAGAAATTGGGGAGAGGCTTAAAGCAGATCTAGTTATTGTTCCTTCATCACATAGATCTGAGAAAGGTGTACAAGCATTCCTCACACATCCTGTAGGCAACTGGACGGAAGATTCTTCATACGGTGGTAGACCTAGACAACTCTCAGCCACAAGCGCATTAATGCTTAGAGAATCATTAAAAACACTCTGGGAGGAATCAAACAAACTAGGTATAGATGATCTAGATGTTAGACTAGAAGTCACTCACCATGGCCCATACACAACGGTTCCAATAATATTCATTGAAGTAGGTGGAAGTTTTGAGAAAATTGTTTCTAGAAGAGAGATAGAAGTTGTAGCTGCTGCTTCTCTCAAAACTGCAGAGATAGAATTACACAGAATCGAGAATACGGCTATAGGGTTCGGGGGAGGACATTATGCTCCATCATTCACGAAAATAGTGTTAGAAGGAGATTATCTAGTTGGACATATGTGTCCAAAGTACGCTCTACCTATAACGTTAGAACAAATAAAACAAGCTGTAGAGAGAACATACGAAAAACCAAGGATAGCTTTGATAGATTGGAAGGGAATAACATCTAATAATAGGAAAGAGCTAGTTTCTCAGTTAGAATCTTTAAACTTGGAAATCATTAAGATTTAGTATAGAGGGTCTAAAAAGAGTAGGGTAAAAATCGTTGTACGAGAGAAGTTCTTATATACTCGGTCTTAATATTTGCTATAGGATGCAGCTACCCTCAGAGATAGAAGCAAGATATCTCTTACCATCTCTGAGAGCGTATATTGCTAAGAAGCTTATCTTGGAGAAGGGATATACTCAAGAAAAGGCTGCGAAAGCTATGGGATTGACACAAGCAGCTGTAAGTAATTATCTTAGAGGTGTTAGAGGTTTTAAGATAGACTTAGAAGGAAATCTAGAGATATCTAAGTATATTGAAGAGATAGTTGAGATGGTATGTAATAATGTTCCAGCTGAAGAAATAACTAAGAAGCTTAATGAACTCCTAGTATACATTAGGAAGAAGGGGATTCTATGTAATCTACATAAAACAGTCGAACCCATCTTAAATACTAAGAAATGCGGTGTATGTAAAGAATAGGTCTGAGGGTTTAGTCGTGAAGATAACTGTTAAAGCATTCGCAACATTTAGAGAAATTCTAGGGCAAACTGGACAGCTAAATATAGAGTCTCCTACCAGAGAACTAGACATAAAAACATTAATAGAATACTTAGTAGAACATTTAGGAGTAAGGTTCCGAGAAGAAATCTTAGATGAAAATGGAATGGTTAAGAAGAATGTAAAGATACTTGTAAATGGTAGAGACATAGATTTCCTCAACGGAGTTTCAACAAAACTTAAAGATGGTGACATAGTAGTCTTTGTTCCACCGGTAGCTGGAGGATAATCTAGAGAAACTCAACACAGATCTTCAAAGATACTTGGAGAAACTTCTTCTACACTTTTAACTGTAATTATTGTTAGAGATTTAACGTTAAATATCTTGTCTATGTATAGTTATCTTTGGATTGATGGTGAATTTGACTGAGAAAGAATTGGAGAGATATGATAGGCAGATTAGGATTAAAGGGATCGGTGTTGATGGACAGCTTAAAATTAAGAATTCTAGAGTTGCGGTTATTGGTATTGGAGGACTTGGCGGTATCTCTTCAATGTATCTAGTTGCGGCTGGAGTAGGTTTCGTAAAGATAATTGATTTCGGTAGAGTTGAGTTGAGCAATCTTAATCGTCAGCTTTTATACAGTGAAGAAGATGTAGGTAAACTAAAAGTAGAAGTTGCAGCCAGAAAACTTGAATCCCTAAACTCTGATGTAACTATAGAAGCTGTAAACGAATATGTCTCTGAAGATAATATTGGTAGACTCATAGGAGATGTAGACGTGGTTGTAGATGGAATGGATAACTTCAAGACAAGGTTTATTATAAATGATAAATGTGTAGAACTTGGGATACCGTTTATTCATGGAGCCGTCTATAGTTTTGAAGGAAGGCTTATGACTATAATACCAGGCGAGACCCCGTGTCTCAGATGTCTGATCCCAGAACCTCCACCAGAACATGAAATAGTCCCAGTCATAGGACCAGCGCCAGGAGTTATTGGATCTCTAGAAGCACTAGAAGCCATAAAAGTAATCTTAAAGATTGGAGAATCATTAAAGAACAAGCTTCTGGTTTTTGATGGATTAAATCTGGAATTCCATACTATACCAATAGAAAAGTCTCCGAACTGCCCCACATGTTCTAAGATCAAATAAACATGTTCTTCTCCCTAACCTATAATTCAGCCACAATGAAATAAAATAAATTTTAGGAAAATGTATGTAGTTCCGTTTTAGATTATTCCTAGTTGTTTGAGACGTTCTTGCGGTACTGTTCCATCCATATTCCATCCATGTTTCTTATAGTACTCATCTATAAGTTTGTTGAAGGTTGCTTCATCTATTACATGTCCTTTCGATGGTCCACTTGGTGATGGTTCTGTCATAAACCTCTTTGGAAGTCTATCATCTTTACGTGTGAATCCATGAAGTTGGTTGAAGTATCTTTCCTGCGTCCATATTCTCTCACCTATATTTAATACATCGTCTGATGTTATTTCCCATCCAGTATATGCTGAGAATAATGCTGCGTAATCTTCAGGTCCGAGAGCAAAAGTGCTGAACTTACACATATCTAGACTGTCGGTGAATGCGAATAATCTCTCCAATAAGTGTACTAATTCTACTTTATTCTCTAATGTTAGTGGATCGGTTTTGTATGGTATTCCTAGAATTTCCGATGCAGGTGTGTAAGCTCTTAGATGACATGCACCTCTATTTGAGACTGAGTAGCCGATCACGAATCCTTTCAAACCTCTTGGATCATATGCAGGTATACTCATTCCTTTAACAGACATAGATATATCTGGGTCCCCGAAGATCTGTGCTGCTTTGGCCCCACCTTCCGCTAAAGTATTCCCTAGATCGTCTTCTCTATATGAAAGCCTCCTTGTAAGTTCTATGAACTTGTCTATATCACCCCATTTTACAGTCTCCTTTATTAATCCTCTTTCAGATGCTTCTGCTGCTACTGCTAATGTGTTTCCAAGCTCGATTGTATCTAATCCATAAAGATTCGCTAAATAGTTTAGGTATGAAACTGCTTCTATATGTCCTACACCTATCATTGCTCCTAGAGCCCATATTGATTCGTATTCTGGTCCTTCTGATTTATGTTTAAACTTTCCATCAAAGACCTGGACTTCTCTTTTACATGCTACTGGACATGCATGACATGTAGGTGTATCTCTAAGTATGGTTCCTCTAAGATTCTCTCCAGAGATATAGTATGCGAACTCGAACATTGTGTCTTTTGCGTTACGTGTAGGCCATGCACCTATCTCATTCACTATGTTTACGAGTACAGATGTTCCGTAAATTGATAAGCCACCTTTCTTAGGACCTGTTACAGGACTCTCACTAATCTTCTTTAATGCTTCTTGTCTAGCTTTCTCGAATGCTTGTGGATTTGCTGGTTTAGGCATATCTTTCTCCTCACCAATTATGACTAAACCTTTCACTTTCTTAGAACCCATCACTGCTCCCATTCCAGCTCTTCCTGAAGCTCTACCCATAGAACGTTTACCGTAATGCATTATACATGCAAATCTAACTTTATTTTCTCCGGCTGGACCTATACCATAGAATTGAGCTTCATCTCCATACTTCTCCTTAATCATATTGTATACTTCTTCTGTTGTCTTTCCCCATAGTGTTTCAGCATCTTCTATGGTTACGGTTTTATTCTTTACGATAAGATATACTGGTTTATCGCTTGCACCTGTAAGGATTATTCCATCGAATCCAGCCCATTTTAATGTTGCTCCAGCCCATCCACCTGCATGGCTATCTCCAAAAGCTCCTGTAAGAGGTGATCTAGATACAGCACATATTCTACCACTCATAGGTGTAAGTGTGCCTGTAAGAGGGCCGACCATTATTGCGAGAATATTTTCAGGTGATAGAGGATCCTTACCCACAGCATGTTTAAGCAGTATCCTTCCACCAAGCCCTCTACCACCAATAAACTTTCTTGCTTCTTCTTCATCAACTTCCTGGTACTCTACTTTTCTGTCAGTTAAGTTAACCCAAGCTAAACAATTAGCATATCCTCCCGCTTTAACCATAGCATCAAAAAATTATTTACCCCGGGATATATGTATTACTAGAATGTATATGTCCTAGTAATACATTCAACCGAAGATCTTCTTTCCCATTTCTGGGTGGGGTCTATAGAAAGGTAGTTCTCTAAGTTTTTCTTTAAAAGTCTGTGAATTAAATGTGTTTAATATTTTCTTTACTGATTCTTTTTCTAATCTATCTTTTCTTACCGCTATATCGAATATTTCTTCTGTTAGTGGTATGAAGTCTAGTCCATAGATTTTCGCTACGTATCCTAATGCTACTCCTACATCTGCTCTCTTCTGAGCTATAGCTACTGCTACAGCATTATGCGTCTTTACTTCATACGTATATCCTCTTATCTTCTTCTCAGGCTCAGTTACACCCATCTTGCTTAACATCGTGTCTATGTATGTTCTAATGCCAGATCCTTTTACACGATTTACAAATACGACGTCATCTCTAAGAAGATCTTCTAGACTACTTATTTTCTTGGGGTTCCCTTTCTCAACTATTAAGCCTATTGTTCTAATGTATCCTCTATACAATTCTACTTCTTTCTCTAGTCCAAGTTTTTTAGGTATGTGGAGATTGTATGTCATGGTTTCTGGATCGAGTAGATGTGTTCCAGTTACGTCTGCCTCCCCTCTCTTTAAAGCTCTCCACCCGGCTAGTGATCCAACATTAATTATCTTGAAGTTTCTTATATCTGCTTGATTGAGTAAGAGTTCAAGTGCTGGACAATTGCTTCCAATTATAGTTAGTTCTGGGAATTTTATCTTTTCGAAGAGCTTGACTTCTACTTGCTCATCTTCTTCAACATACTGTCTTTCTTCTTCTATATCTATGAAACCATCTACTAGTGATAATGTTGTAGCAGCACCAGAATCTGAAATTACTGGATACGCTATTAAACCTGTTTTCGATGGAACTATATGTACAGGTATTAGATGTCTCTTACCTTTTCCAGTATCTATTCTGAAACCTAGTCTAGCTTTTACAGTATCTTCTACTAGTTCTTCACATCCCATAATCTTCAATATTATAGGTTTAACGAGAACTTGGAATATCATCATGGTTGAGAGAGGGAAACCTGGTAGACCTATAAACAGCTTTCCATCTTTTCCTACAGCTATTACAGTTGGTTTACCAGGTTTAACTCTTAATCCATGTACTAAGACTTCACCGAGTTTTGCAAAAACTCTGTAAACCACATCTCCAAATCCTGCAGAAGTACTTCCAGAAGTAATGATTATATTGTATTTTTCCAGTATCTCGCTTATCTCCCGTTCAATTGTATCGTAATCATCTGGGAGGATCTTGATGAAATCTGGGTTTAATCCAAGAGCTTTCAACATAGATATTATCGAGTACCGATTGACATCATAGATCTTTCCCGGGGGTAGGTGTTGAGACAAGTCGGCGAGTTCATCTCCAATAGAGAATACAGCAACACTAGGCTTAGAGTAAACTTTAACCTTGTTTACGCCTACAGCTGCTAATGCTGCTAGTTCTCTAAATCCTATTTTTCTACCTTTCTTTATTACTAGATCTCCTATAGCTGCATCTGATCCTGTTTGAGCAATATTCTCTCCAGGTGCAACCGCCTTATAGATTAAAACGTGTTCGTCTTCTCTTTTTGTGTATTCCACCATTACTACAGCATTAGCACCTCTAGGTATACATGCACCAGTAGATACTTCTACACATGTGCCGTTCTTTACTTCTATCTCAGATACTGCTCCTATCTTTACGGTTCCAGCTAGCTTTAGCTTAACAGGGTTTGCCTCATCCGCAATATAAGTATCTTCAGCGATTACAGCATAACCATCAACGGTACTCCGATCAAATGGTGGAGAATCTACTACAGCGTATACATCTTCTGCGAGAATCCTACCGTATGCTTCATCAATGGAAACATATTCAACACCTATTGGTTTTAAGCCACCAAGCTTCTCTTCTAAGATCTCTAATGCTTCTTCTATAGAGACGACTTTATGGAATACTAATGCCACGATCTTTCACCTTTTTCGTCACCATCTTCTTTAATATATTTATCTATCTAATACCTATAATTCTCTGTCTAGTACTTCTTTTAGGTATTCTGGAAAAACATACCCTATTCTCTCCATATTTTAAGAGTTTGTGTTTATTTTCGATTGTTTGGAACACCGCTTTTACAAACCTTCAGAACTCTTTAGGTGTAAATTGTATTTCATCTACTCCATTTTTATGAAATAACTGAACGTCTACATACCTATACACATGTTTTGTAATAGATCTTGAAAGTGCATACCCATACATTCCATATCCTACGACTGGACCACCCCCTACCTCAAGGTCTACATAGGTCTCGGTCGAGAACTTCATATCGTCTATCTTATCCCATTCAATTATCTTTTTATCTAGTAGGAGCCCATCCTCCCGCACTTCAACTCTCGACACCTCCCTATACTTGATGGAAGATATCATAAAAACCGTTAGAGAGCCGATTAATATGATGACGATACTCAGCAGTGCATTCTTAGTTCCTTCGTCAGGGTAGCCGAATATGAAAGCGGATCCCAGCATAAATGCAAGCATCCCGAGAATTATTGATGACACTAAAGCTGAGACCATTACAATATACAATATCATTGTTTTACGAGTTCTTAGACACTCGCTTTCCTGGAAAAAGATCCTAACGTAAAGATAAGTTTTAAATGAATCCATCCTCGGAGAACATTTTGAAAACATTTATTGTAACTGCAACTCTCGAGCATACAAATAAAGAAGCTTTAAGAACATTTTATGGAAGCATCACTTAGTTAGGATAATATAGATGAAGAACTAACTATTGAGCTGTAAAGATCTCCTGAAGAACCTATAGATAAAAAAGAAGTCATCAGAATATATAGGGTTAAGGGAGAATTTTTTGTAGGTTCTCAGAGATGTAAAGGAGAGTGATAATGCATTTGTTGGGCAGACTTCGATACACTCAAAACACTTAATGCAGTCTATGTCCCTTATGCTGTCTTTCCCCATCTTAATGTATTTAGATATTATTGGTATAGATGTTCTGCAGACTTCATCACATCTCCCACAGAATGTGCATAGTTTATCATTTATCTTTAGTGTTAAGAGTGAAAGCTTGTTAAATGTTCCGTAAAGTATTCCGGTTATGCATATCCGTCTACACCAAAATCTTGGATAAACCGTAGATACAATAATGTCTAGAATGAACGTTAAGAGTATTACTATTATTGCATATTCTATCTTAGCGGGGATAGCGATAGTTGGAGAGAATATTTGACTGAGCAAGTTTATGATTACCGAGAACATGGTGATAACGTTTAGGTAGTTTGTGTAAATTGGAATGTACGCAAAAATGCTCATTCCAAAGATTACAACAAACATTGGTATATAGAATTTTAGAGAAAAGTATACGATTCTACTGTGGCTTGAACTTCTAGATCTTCTTAGGTTCCTAAAGTATGAGTAGAAGATATCCAGTGGGCATATCCATCCACAGAAAACTCTACCTAGAACAAGATACAGGACTAGGGTGGTTAGAAAAGCTATTGTTGGAAAAACGATTGGCTGTTTGTAGGCTAGGAGTTTCTCTATAGCTGCTGTAGGATCCACAAACCCTATTATGTTTAATACTTTTGATGATACTAGTGATCCAACTATTATTGGGATATTATATATGATGAGTTGATGCTGCATCATGAATAGCAAGACTGTTGCGACTTGTAGTAATCTTCGCAGTAGATTGAAAGGTTTCACTTCTTCACTTCTCCTTTAATGAATTCTTCAATCTCCATTACTAATTCGTAATCTTCTTTTACGTAGTTGTCTGTTAAGCTCGCTAAAATTCTGTAAAAACGCTGAACACTCTTGTTTTCTATCTTCCAGCATACGTTGGGTAGCCATGTTAAGAGATGATTCTCTAGGAATCTCCTCTGTCTTGTTAGCAAACGTTTTACTTCTCTGAGATCCCCATTCCTCAGAGCTTCAAGAGACATTATACACATCACTAGCATGTATTCCAGTTCTACTCCAATATGGTCTTCTAAGACACTATTATTTTGAAGTATTATTCCATCATCAAGCATCCAATCTCTAACTTCAAGCCACATTTTGCCTTTGAGGGTTCTCTCACCTCTATTCACAGATTCATAAGGAGTTACTAGTGGTACCGGAGTACCTATGAAAAGTCTTACATATTCAGCCCAGACATCTGTTGGGTAATCTTTGTCTCTACTCAACTTCTCTACTTCTTTTAAGAGTTCAGCGATGAGTTCACGGATATTCTTCTCTGGATAATTTTGAGATAAAGTTCTTAGGACTTCATTATTGAGAATGTCGTGTAGGAATTTTTCAGAAGGTTCTTCAAGAAAAAGGGTCATAAACATAAAAAATTATGAGGAGATTTGGTCTATATTATTTTCCACTCTCTTCTATAGTATTCTGCTATAATCCCTCGCGTCTCTTCTGGGGTTGCTTTTCTCACTTTTACTATCATGTCTGCGAAGACTGGTTGACCCATGATAGGCGACATGATGTAGTCTAATAATTCTGAATGATTTGGCGTATAAGTTCTATGGGCATATGTTCCTCCAAGTCCTGGAGAGAATCTTCCTCCAGTTGCAAACCCCATCCTTATTACTCCAGGTCTAACAGTCTCGCATACGTAGGCTTTTGATAAGACTTTTCTTCCGAGCGGGTTTTCTATGATTATTAGGTCTCCCATCTTTATTCCTAATCTCTCTGCATCGGCAGAATTTATCTGGACTGTTCCTATACACCACAGGTTTTTTGGTATAGTTTTCTCTACGTGGATTATCTCCATTCCTCCTGGGGATGTTTCAGCCATCTTTAGTGAGAAGCTTTCATTCATCGGCATCCATAATCCTTCAGCGGGTGTTTGTGCCAACCACTCACACATATGGGTCCCGCTCATCGCATGATGTACCCTCGCAGAGATCAATTGGAATGGATATTCATCTCTATACTTAACGTACTCTGGATTCGTATAGTAGTTCCAAACAGTCTCAAACCAGTAGAATGAGGTAGGCAATTCTTTCCATCCTAGTTTTCTCCAACTTGGTGGGACTACTCCGCTTTCTATTACAAGCTTGTTTATCCCTTCATACGTATAGAAGTGTAGCTCGAGCTTCTTCGTTTTCGTCTTAATAATTCCGCCCGGCTTCCAGTCTTGCTTCTCTTCATCCCATTCTCTGTACCTATACCAGCTCATAGGCCAGAATGCTCCGCCATAATGTTTTCTCAGATACTCAACTGTTACATACTCGCCTGTTACAGTCTTCTTTTCATCGTCTATCTTTACTCGTCCTTCTTCGAGTGATTCAGGTGTACCGATAAGGGTGTATCCCTCCGGTAGGTTAGGATAGGGTAGAGGTCTACCAACGTTAGGTCTGCCTGGAGCGACTCGGAGCATCTCATTTACGAAGTCTTCTTCTGTCTTATATTTCTCCCAAAATTCTTCTGGCATTATATCGCTCTTTCCAAATTCTTTCATTTCATATTCGTAGATCTTCTTAGCGAGCATGTTCATAATGTCGGTAGGTTTTTTACTCTCGAATAGTGGTTCTATTACTGCGTCTCGTAGGAATATTATCGGATGGGTCGGATATATGTCTGAGAGGCTCATCCTCTCCAGGTAGCTTGCTTCAGGCAGAATGTAGTCTGCATATAACCCGGATTCTAGTAGGATTGTATCAATGTAAACGTATAGTTCAAGTTTGTATTCTCCATCGGGTTTCTTTGCCGTGAATGCCTCAATAAACTTGTATACCGGTCCAGCAGTTATCAACGTATTACCAGTTCTCAGAATATATGCAGCCAGTGGGTACTTGTGCCCTTTGAACGGTCCATACTTTAACTCTATTCCCTCCATGATCATTCTCGGCAGGTCTCCTACTACATCATCCCATGCAGCGGGCCAGTCCCCATATCTAGCATAGTGGAGTTTCTCTTGTTCTGCCTCCACCTCGACACCGTTTATAATCCTCTTTACTTTTCTTGTGTTGAACCATCTTCCAGTCGCTGTCCCTCCTTTACTCGACTTAACGATTTCTGTATCTATTACTCCTCCACGTGCCTCGAAGTTCCCCGTGATTATGTTTAATACGCATCCGAGAATTGATGCTACATATCCATTGTAGTGATGACCTGGCGATTGCATACCCCATATGAGTGCGGCCGGCTTAGTTATACCGAAAACATGTGCTAGGTACTCAATCTTCTCTTTTGGAAGACCTGTTCTCGCTTCAGCCCACTCCAAGGTAAAATACTTAAAACCATTTACAGGATCTACTTTATCCCACCAACTCTTGAAGTTCTCTAAGAATTCCTCCCATCCTTCAACATATTTTAGTACACTATAATCGATGTAATTTCTTGTAGGATCGGCTGGATTATTATGTTCAAGGATGTATCTGAGCATAGCAGCAAACAAATCGCCATCCGTCCCTGGTCTAATCGGGAACCATTCATCGGCTAGTGATGCCGTATTGCTGAAGCCTGGATCTACAACGAATACTTTGCATCCATTTTCTTTCTTTGCTCTAACGGTTCCAACAGTCTCCCAAACGATTCTAGTAGCTGTGAATGGGTTCCAGCCAACGTATATTATCAGTTTCGCATCGTGTTTATCATACCATTTAAGACTGCCGTCAGGCATTCTTATAGGTACAGGTCGCAGAATGTCTGGCTCCCATCTCTTTCCATTTACTATAAGCTTCGGCCCGTGTCTCCTGGGAGTATCACATATCGCTCCATGCTCTACAGCGTTTGGTGAACCGAAGGCAAAAGTCAACCTCCAGTATTGGTCTCTATCTGTTACATCTCCAGTATCGGTTAATAGTGCCTCTGGACCATATTTCTTCTTGATCTCAACGAGTTTCCGAGCTATCTCATCTATCGCCTGCTCCCAAGAGATCCTAACGAATTTTCCTTCACCACGTTCACCCACCCTCTTCAATGGATACTTTATTCTATATGGACTATAAACTAGCTGTAATCCAGCTATGGCTTTAGCGCAGGCTGCGCCTCTACTATTGTAGGTTAAATGAGGGTTACCGTAGACTCTTACCACTCTACCATCTTTGACCCACACTTCAAGAGCGCACTCGGCTGCACACATTACACATGCCGTATATTTCACTTGTACATCTCTCTTCTTTATCCTCTGCTTGACCGCTCTAAGGTTCTCAGCAGGTATTTGAACTAGATGCATTTTTTCATAGATTGCTGGTCCTAGGGTTGCACCAGCAATTACGGCCAGAGATGCCAGAGATCCTAACTCTATAAACTTTCTTCTACTTAACTTACTCATGTACCCTCACCTCTTATACTTAAACTCTGGGATGGGGAAGATAGTTAAGCCAAGCACATACAAGAATAAAGATAATGATATTACTCCAACGGTGGCTAAAATCTCTGTCTGTGTTGGCATAAAACTGAGGAGCGAGTAAAGTTGTGGCGAGACTTCTACAATCTGCTGTCCGCCGATTATAAGATTCCACTTATAAGAGTAGACTCCAGCTAGAATTAGAATAGATGTAGCTATCGACCCGATTGTCGAGGTCCTCACCTTTTCTGTCACCAACATGAAGATCGGGAGTAATCCTCCTAGAATGTATTGCACGCCTATGAAGCTTAGTGCTAAGTAGCCGAATAACAAGATTGAAAGCTTAGTCCATATTAATGTTTCCGCATATGCAGTTATTGAAAGCTCGATCAGTGTAAAGACGAGATATATTACTAGAAAGTAGAGAGTAAGCTTCCCTAAAGAATTCAGAGTATCTTTTCGTAATCCATCTCTTCCCAAAGTTATGATTGCTAGTAGAGTTACTAGAGCTGCTCCAGCCGTTATCCCTGAAAGTATGGCTGTTATGGGGGTTATGGTGCTACTCCAGACTTCTCTAGCTTTCATGCCACCAATTATAAATCCGAAGTATCCGCCGAATATTAATGATATCACTAACCCTATCGCCGAGATTCCAGTGGATGCTCTCTGGAACCATACCGCTTCCCTATATCTACTATGTACGATTATTTGAGTAGTTAATAGAATTACAAAGATCATCCAAATGTATCCGAATAAGGCCATAACTGAACTCGGCATTGGATAGAGGTAGATATTGGGAGCTCTTAATGGAGAGCCGAGCTCTAGGACCAATGGTATAGGCGAAGCTAGCAGGAACCCCCATGCAGTCACCATTGAGAAAGTCGAGATACCTTCAAGATTTCTCACCTTGAAGAGTATTGGAGCAATTGATATAATATATGAGCCTAGCACTAAGCCTGTGATGAAAGAGTAGAGTACTATCATCGGTCCCCAGATTATATTTGTCATATTTCTTTCACCACCCCAATCTTCGGATTTGTAACGATAACAGGAGCACCAGCTTTTACAGCCTCTTCATACCCTATGTAGTAGACTGACGGACTGTTTCCGGTTTCAGGTTTTATGACGCTTACAGACTTTCCTGCAAGTGTCTTTGAGACAATGCTTTCAGGATGGTTTATGTCTCCAAAGATTCTAGCACCACCCATACAGTTTATAACGCATGAAGGTACTTCACCCTCTTCTATCTTGTGAAGACAATAGTCGCATTTATCAGCTGTACCCGTATATGGGTTCCTAAATCTAGCATCGTATGGACATGCTTGTATACAGTAACCACATCCTATACATCTATCGTAATCAATTACCACTATTCCATCATCCCTCTTATACGTTGCTCCAACAGGGCAGACAGGAACACATGATGGCGTATCACAATGGTTACATAGTCTAGGTAAGAAAACTCTTCTCACGTATGGATACTTCCCTCGCTCTATTACTTCTACCCAAGTCCTAAAGAATTCGTATGGGGTACCGTTTTCCATCTTACATGATACTTGGCATGCATAGCATCCTACACATTTATTCAAATCGATAACCATGACCCATTTAGGTTTCATAGACTTTTTGTCAATGTATCTACCGACTATATGGGGTAATTCTTCTTGAAGTTTTAAATACTCAGACATATTTCATCACTTTACTTTTACATATTTCGTTAGTTCTAGTTTCGTAGACTTTATTAAAACTTTTTTAAATTAACCTTCAATTGTTTTGGTTGTAATTAAACAATTTTTTACTTGCTTTTTAATATGATTAATCTTAACTTTTATAACACAGTAGTTTAACTACCTCAATTCCAAAAGCGGTAACTCTATAGCTTTTAGATTCATCCTGTGTTATCAACCCCATCTTCTTTAGTACACGTAGGTGGAAACTAAGTCTTGGAGGATCATCTACTTGGAGTATTTTAACTAGTTCTGAAAATTTGAGACTACGCTTTTCAGCAAGCAGTACTAGTATTTTTCTCCGGAGTTCATGAGATAAGCATGAGAAAATGTGTTCATTTAAACTCTTGCTCTTAGCTTCGGCCAAAGCTCTCTTAATGGCGATTACCAAGTCTTCAACTCTAAAGGGTTTACATATGTAATCTGACGCTCCTTTCTTTATTGCTTCTACAGCACTGGGAATACTACCGTATGCCGTGATAATTATGACAACAGTGTTCGGAGATGTTCTCTTAATTGTACTTAATAAATCAATGCCATTCATACCGGTGAGCAGCAAATCGACAACAACCACATCAAAGTTTTCTTCTTGAAGTATTTCAAGTGCACTCCATGCATTATATGCTAACTTAACTTGAAATTTGTATCTCTCGAGCAATTCCTTCAGTATAGAGCATATTGTTTCATCATCATCAACTATAAGTATCTTGGTCAAAAGGGGCACCTCTCGGCAATTTGATGGTAAAAATGCTTCCTTTCCCTAATTCGCTTTCAACAATGATCGTCCCGCCATGCATTTTAACTATCTCTTGTGAGATAGTCAAGCCGAGACCTAGACCACCTTTACCTTTATGCTTAGAGTAAAATGGTTCAAATATTTTATCGAGATCTTCTTTCGGTATGCCGCCGCCAGTATCTCTAATTGAGATAAGAATATTCGAATTGTCCTGTTGTACCTCTATGGTTAAGGTGCCACCGCCAGGCATTGCTTGAATAGCATTCATTATCAAGTTATCTATCACCAATCCAATAGCTAGAGGATCTATATAAGCTTTACAAGGTTTGTTATATTTCTTAATGACTTTTACGTTATACTTATTGAATGAATATGCTTTAAGAGAATTCTCAACTATTTCGACTACGTCAATAATTCTCTTATTTATCTTTATTCTTCTTCCATATCTTAATAAGTCATCGATAGCATGTTTAATTTCCATAACATTTGATACAACTCTTTCTAGGCTCTTCTTCGTTAATTCCTCCTTAGATTCTGAGAGTATCAATTCGCAGCCTAGCATCATCCTAGTTAAAAATGTGTTGATCTTATGTATTATGCCAGCTATCAGATACTGAATTATTGCAATTTTCTCATACTGTCTAATCATTTTAAAGAATTCTTCTCTAGCCTTATCACTAGTTATATCTCTAACGATTACAATTTTTCTTCTCCCTTCTTTATCGAGATCCAAAAAGAACAACTTAATGTAGACAGTTTCTCCATCTCTATCATAGGATAGCTCAACCTCTCCTTTAGTTGACACCGAATCCAATCTTATGATCTCTGAAAGCTTTCTATTCACAATATCAGATTTACTCAAGTTGAAGATTCTTTCAGAAGCTTTATTGCAAGAATATATAATACCGTCTGAAGAGATTAGTAATATCCCGTCCTGAATCGAGTTGACGAGCATCTTATATCTATTCTTTAATCGTCTAAGTCTTTCTACATAGTTTCTTATCTTCTCTCTCTCCTCTTCAAGCTTGTCCAACATTCTATTAAAGGCTGTAGATATCATACCAATTTCATCCTGAGTGTCTACTTCGACTCTAGATCTGTAATCACCTTTAATGATCTTCTTTATCGCATTTTCTAAGTTTTTCATGGACATCGTTAAACTCGTTAGAGACATGAAAAAGGATACGGTCCCTATTCCTACTATCAGTGAACTCCACAAAAAGATTTTACCTATAATGTTGAACATTTTCTCTTCTATTTGTTTGCTCGTAATTCCGATGTGTATCTCTCCTCCAATACCCCTGTATACTGGGACAGAGACATCGTAGATAATGCTACCATCTGCCTTGAATTTTTTTACTGACATACCCCCATTTACAGGTGGGTTAAATCCAACTAAAGCTTTAGGAAAACCGTTTGTGAAAGTACTTGCAACTATGTTTCCATCAAAGTCTACAATGTACATGTAAGCTATGTTTGGATTTCTGGCCTTGAAGTCGTTTACCATATTATTGAGAGTTATTACATTACCTTTAGCTAGCAAAGACAGAACTTCTATCTGGATTCTATCTAGATACAGTGCTGTGCTCTCTACTAGTTCTTCTATGAGAGATTTACTTATCTGGTTATACAGAATATACGCATTTATTAATCCAAATATCATTAAATAAAGTACGAATATGAATGTGAACTTTTTTCTAAGCTTCATTTACTCTCACCTGAGAGCAGATACTTTTCTACTAGCTCATAATAGATCGTATAATGCTCTATGATAGGCTCAGCGAATCCTCCGGGGAACTCTGTCATACTCCATAGAGTTAGAGTAGAGTGGGAACCAAGAGGCTCAAGTTCGATCAACGCTTTCTTTACATTCTCAACCAAATTTTTGTCCACAGCTTTGTTGGCAATTATTAGGCTTCTAGGGAAAGGTTTAGAGATTGCTATTATCTTAATTAATCCTTCTCTGGCAAGTCGAAATGCAAGCAAGTCCTGCATAGCTCCAGCATCAAATCTTCCAGAGATAACTGCTTCAGCGCATAGCTGATGGGAGCCTAAGAAGGCATACTCTCTAAAGTCTTTAAGAGATACTCCGGCTTCTTCCAACATGATTAACGGTATTAAATGTCCCTGCGTGGAATAGTATGACCCGAAAGCAAAACTCTTACCCTTTAGTTCCGATAAAGAGGTTATGTTTAAATTAGTTCTTGTAAAGATAACCGCTCTGTAAAACATGCTTTTATTCTCATCTAAACCTACGGCCACAGGAACGACGTTACCGTATCTTAAGTCTGTTACAATATAACTTACAGGGCCTACTGCAGCAAATTGGGTGACATTCATTCCTATATCATTCTGGACAAGCTCGTATGTTGGTTCGTATTTCAACCTAAACTCATACCCAGTCTTATTAGAAAGATAACTCATGAGCGGAGCATATATCCGTATTTCAGTATCGGGATCTAATCTTGGATCAAAACCAAAATAAATAACTTTTTTACTGGAAATATTTAGAGAAGGATGTGCAGTCTTTTCACCAAGATTAATTATAACGATTTCGTCACCATGATAGGGGTTAGTCAAAATTACAATCAATAATAAAGTAACTACGAGAGCTAGATTTAATAGAATATTCAGCTTTTTTATTGTTTTCATACCTGTTCTATCCATGGTGTATGATTAAGAAGAATAGATTTATAGATTTTTACGATAGACGATTTAAATATAGTAGACATGCCCGCTCTATTCTTTCTAACGATAGTTACAACCTCGATCCTTTCGACCTTATGGAGACTCCTCTCAAGATATAGGTATTCGATATTCTTAAGTGTGGATCCTCCATGTTAAGCACATACACCGCCTAGAAGTACTTTCTCGATTTCTTCATTTTTCCTAATCTCTTCTACTTCTTCGTCAGCGATTATTCTTCCTTGACGGCATCAATGTCTAAGATGAATTTAACGAGAATACAATTTAATACGTTATTAGCATACCTTAATTCCTCACTTTACATAATACTATGTGGAGAGACATGCAAAGTATATTGCTACAAGCTTAATACAGAGATGTCAAAGAAGATATGCTAAACAATTCAAGAAAACATGATAGGATGATAAGCAAATCTAATTAGAAGATGATAATAAATCTGATATCCTATAAGTCAGATACCATGTTAAAAAATGCAGTAGATGTGGTAAGATCAATGAGATAAATGGATAGACATACAGGTGTAACAGATGTGGACTAGAGATAAATAGACATTTAAACTCCGCCATAAACATATGCATGAAGTCAAGAGGGCTTCAACATTCTCCAAAGAACTTCAGAAAACTAACGAAGAATCTCAAAAATCTAGCAGAACCGAGGACTATTATCATGATAAGCTATAACCTCCAATTTTTTAGATAACTTTGGATGGAGAGGTTGTAGACTGGCCCTGACAGGGAGAAAAAGTCTATGATAAGACTTCAATAAATTCCGAGATGTCTGAGACCAGTGAACTCCTGGGGGCCTAAGAGCAACGATGACACACACTTACGCTAATCGACCTCAGCGACAAAAGCTTCCACAGACCTAAAACAATCTATACGTATCCATATAAGACTTGTATTAGTCTCCTCTGAAGAATATTTGATTAACGATGTTCATTATAATTTTCGCTTAAGGATTCTATTATCAGTGGGTCAAAGAGTTCTACTTCTACTTCTTCTCCCTCATCATAGCCCTCCATGTTTTCCGGTATTACTAGTAGCCCATTAGCTTTAATTAATGTAGAGAGTAGACCTGATCCTGTAAGCATTAATGGTTCTACTATATACTTATTCTCTCGGATATTCCAAGAAACTTTTACTCTAACAAAGCATCTAACACCTCCAGGTGATGCAACCTTCCTAGCAAGAATACCTTTTACGGTAGGTTTGGGTTGAGTTTTTACTCCAAGCATACGTTCTATCGTAGGTTTAGCGAGTAGATTAAACCCAACTATCGAAGCTACAGGGAATCCTGAAAACATGAATACTATTTTTCCATTCACGTATCCGAATCCTGTTGGTTTGCCAGGTCTCATAGCTATACCGTGAACTACTATCTGTCCAAGTTCTCTAATAGCTTCTGGTACTAAGTCTCTTCTCCCAACGCTTGTTCCACCAGTAATTATTAGTAGATCACAAATTTCCAATGCTTTAATTATTTTATCTTTAATCTCCTGTAAGTCGTCTTCAACTATCCCAAAGTCTACTGGCTCTCCACCTACAGATCTTATCAAAGCTTTAAGCATAGGTTTAGTACTATTCACTACATAACGTTCACCTGCTTCTTCTCCAACCTCGATTAGCTCCGAGCCTGTCGAGAGTACACCTACACTAGGCTTCACGACAACTTTCACTTTAGTTATGTTTAGAGATGCTAGTGCACCTATATGCCAAGGTTTTATCAACGTGCCTTTCTCTACAACTACTTCACCTTTCTTGAAATCTTCACCTCTTCTAGAAATATTCTGGAAGGGATGTACAGGCTTAACTACTTCTATCAAGTTTTCTTCAATCTTTCTTACGTCTTCAGCCATGACGACAGCGTTTGCGCCTGGAGGTATAGGTGCTCCTGTCATAACTTCCACTGAGCATCCCCTCTTAACCTCTGGGAAAGTATTCTCTAGATCTATTAGATTCACTGAGCCGAGAACTTTTAATTCCACTGGGTTCGTTGGAGATGCTCCAAAAGTATCTTCAGCTATTACTGCATAACCGTCTACAGCACTTCTATCGTATGGTGGAACATCATTTGGAGCAAGTATGTCTTCACCACAAACCCTTCCGAGAGAATCTAGTAGAGAAACTTCTTCTAATCTTCTCGATGTTAAACTATGTGTCAGTTTTTCCAGTAATCTTAAAGCCTCCTCTACACTTACAAGCTTCTTAAAACCTTCCATCACAACCCTCATTTCTATAGATGTCTTTAGCTGAGCGGATATATAATTAGTTTAGACTCTGGATAGTGAGATTCATCGGAGACCATGTTTAGATCCATATTTTATGGATACTTTTTAGATATGTGAAATATATTAATAGCTTAGTGTGTAAATAATTTTGATTAGGGTAGAGTTTTGAGGAAATTTAATCTTCTCGTTACAACTTTCAGAGGACAGGAGGTTGTTGCTTCTTCAGAGATTAGAGATTTACTAAACTATCTCGGGGACAGCAGTCCAGAAGTAGAGATAACAAAAGTTTCCGGCTTACTTACAGTTAAGACTTCCCTAGACCCATTCCATGTTATTGAGAGGGTTGGAGAAATTCTTTCAACAGAACCTTGGAGAGTGGGTAGCTTGCTCAGATTCATACCTATAGAAGATGTTGTTCCATCTAGGATAGAAGATATAGCGGAATCTGTGGAGAAGCTTGCAAGCAAGATTCCTGAAGACGCTTCATTCAGAATAACCGTCGAGAAGAGACATACATCTCTCTCAAGTCAAGAGATAATAAAAGCATCTGCAGAAAAGGTTCAGAGAAGAGTTGATCTTAAGAATCCAGATTACATAGTCTTGATAGAGGTTATCGGAGGGGTAACAGGGATCTCTGTACTAAAACCAAGCCAGATTCTTAGTACAACAAAATTCGAGAAAACAGCTCAGAAAGGCTCAGAACAATAAGATAACAGTGAGATATGTAGAAAAATGTAGATTGTTAGGCCATGAAATAAGAAGACTAAAAAATAGAGATTGCCGCCTACCAAAACTCTACAAAGGTACTTAACAATACTCCTTTAAGATCTATGTAATTCTAAAGTATTACATTCGATGTGTTATGGCCTCTCGATGGCCACTTATTGGTGATGCGTAGATCATGCTGATGAAGAATGTCAAACAAATACTACTACCAATTCTTTTTTGAATTCGATACCCCTATATATGTGATTAACAATTTACAGATTGGATGAAGGAACAGTTTAGGAAGAAGCTTGCAGATGCCAGCACTTTTGGGGAGATCTTTAACTTAGTTAAGAAAGCTGTAAAGAATACTCTAGGGCTTCATAGAGCTGGTTTAGAACTGGTTTTAATGAATCTACCAAACAATATCGGAGGCCTACATGAAGTCGGAAGCAACACAATTATAATGAACAAAACACTCTTAGAAGGAGTTATAGAATTAGCTAAAAGTAAAATTGAAGTAAACTCTTACGTATTCGTAGTTCTACTCCACGAGTATTTACACAGTCTCGGATACATAGATGATGAAGAAGTATCTAGCCTAGTTAAAAAGATTGTAGCAGAATCTCTAGGTGAAGATCATCCAGCTTATGAAATAGCCTCAACCAGTATCTTCACTATATATCCAGAGTTACAGATGCTGGGTCCAGGAAAGATTGGTAGAGATATGAAGATAATAAAAGATTTCGATAAAGATAACGTGAACTATATTCTATGATCTTACTGTGAGCTCAACGTATTTCTTAGCAATCTTTAGAGCTTTATCAACGACTTCTAATGAGTCTCTTCCAAATACGTATGTAGTCGGTTCGAATCCATATCCTCCTCTATCAAACACTACGTCTACATAAGGACGTTCTTTGAAGATAGCTGATATAGATTCTATTACTAGGTTTTCTAAGTTGTTTACTTCTCCAGGGAATGTGTTTGGTTTAGATGTTTCAGCCCAACTGTATCCCAGAGAGATTACAGCTTTTCTCACTAGTTCATCTAACTTGAGGTTTACTACAGAGTTTATTTCTGGAGAATGCTTCTTGACTGATAGGAGTACACTTGCAAGATGTCTAGATCCGCCGAACTCTGGTCTACTAACAGCTCTCGGTCTATCTTTTATCCTGACAATCCTTCCAGGAATACCTGCTACATCATCTATAGTTTTAGCTTCTCTTATAGATTCAACAATATTTACAGCGATCTGAGGCATGACATTAACAAAATACCATGATTCTTCTATTATTTTTACCGCTCTACTTAATCTTTCAAGGATTTTCAATTTCTCAGTAGAGATAACTTCAGGAATTGGTTTAAGACATATTTCACATGAAGATAATTGTGGATAGAGTTTTCTATGAAGCTCGCAGAATACCCCTCTAGATAAAACTTCAGCCCAGAAAGATTCTAATGTGAGAATAGATCTTACTGGGTCTTGTTGAATATCTTTTAGTAGGAGCTTCACTAGTAGATCTACTTCATCGGGTTTTAAACCCATCTTTATAAGCGTTGTAAAATATTTATCTCGAGGTTTAGAGAGTATCTGGCTTACAGCAGACTGAGATATTCCAAGTATAGAAGAAATTTTTAATTGACTAAACCCCTTTGAATAGAGTTCATGAGATATCAGACCTCTTATGTTAGGAAGAAGATATTTAACCATGAGTTCAGAAGGAGGCATCATCTAAAACCATCACTCTCATGAAAACTATAGACATTCGACAATATAATATATCCATCCCATCATTTGTACTGAAAAAACTAGTGTCTCGAGAAGCCGTTAATGTGTGCTTAACTTATGTTCTCCGGTTTTCTTATCTTCAGAGTATTTTATTGCATTCATTATATATTGTAAGTAAATTGGGGATGGTTTATTTGGACGACTCTTGAATTCTGGATGGAATTGTACTCCAACTATCCACCCATCTCTCAACTCTATTCCTGCAATGTATCCTCCTTCCGTATATGCTGAGATAACAAGTCCATGTTCTTCACATTTCCTAGCATACTCTGGATTTATATTGTATCTATGTCTAAATCTCTCGTAGATGATTTCTGAACGATATGCTTCATACAGCTTTGTATTTTTCTTCAATAAAATTTTCATTGAACCTAGCATCATCGTTCCACCTTTAGATTTAAGACCTCTTTGTTCTTCTAGCAAGTCTACAACTGGATGAGGTGTGTATGGATTTATCTCTGTGGAGTTAGCTTCTTCTAATTTTAAGTATTCTCTTACAAAAGCTATGAAGAGTAGTTGTGCACCAAAACATATTCCTAGAAATGGAATCTTATTCTTAATTGCATATCTTGCTGAAGCAATCATTCCCTCCGTACCACGTTCTCCAAATCCTGGTGTTAACAATATACCATCATAATTAGATAATATTGAGAGTTTTCTAGAATCTTCTTCGAACATTTCAGATTCTAGGAAGTGTAGCTTAACCTTCGAGTTATAGTAAGCTGCAGCATGTTTTAATGCTTCATTTATACTAATGTAGCTATCTACTATCTTACAGTATTTTCCCACAACCGCTATATCTATTATTCTACTTGGATTCTTGAATCTATTAACGACCCCCTCCCATTCTTTTAATTTATCTATGTGGAGAGAATCTTCTAGATTGAGTAATCTACATAAGAGTGATCCCAGATTCTGCTGCTCGAAGATTAATGGTAGCTCGTATATCGTTTCTATATCTGGATCTGATATTACTGCTTCTCTGGAAACATTACTAAATAAACTTATCTTTTCTTTAATATCTTCTGGCAGTATGGTGTTGCTTCTAGCTATTATTATATCTGGTTGCAGTCCCATGCTCTGAAGAGTTCTAACACTATGTTGTGTAGGTTTTGTTTTATGTTGTCCAACAGTATCGAGGTATGGGACTAGAGTAACATGTATGAGGACAGTATTATTTTTCCCAAGTTCTATTCTGAGTTGTCTAATAGCTTCTAGGTAAGGCATGGTCTCGATGTCTCCCACAGTCCCTCCTACCTCGATTATAAATACGTCTGGATTCTTTCTCTTAACTGCTCGAAGTATTCTCTTTTTTATCTCATCTGTAACATGTGGAATAACCTGAACAGTCTTACCTAGGAAATCGCCGAATCTCTCTTTAAGTACTATTGCTAGATAAACTTGACCTGAAGTTATATTATTCTGTGGATGCATATTGATATCTAGGAATCTTTCATATGTACCGAAGTCTTGGTCTACTTCAGCGATATTGTAGATGTAGCCTGGAACAGGCTCAAATTTCCATACTTCTTCACATACGAAGACTTCGCCATGTTCTATAGGGTTTAGAGTTCCAGGATCAACATTCAAGTATGGATCTATCTTCATCATATCAACTGTATATCCTCTAAATTGAAGTATCTTCCCTATAGATGCTGCAGCAACGCCTTTTCCAAGCCCGCTCAACACACCTCCAGTAATAAATATTATTCGAACCATCAATATCCACCACTCACTCTAAATACAATCCCTCTAGATTCTCTAGAAGAATTGATGTAGATACTGTAAACATACTGATTTTCCGTAATCTCTAATTTACTATACACTATTGCCCACTCTACACTTATCTAAAGAGATTTAATATGGTTTACTCTTTTATCTCAACTCTGCTCCGATCTAGATATTCTCAGAGTAATTTAATGAGAAATCTGTAGCTTTATCTCTCTTTTCTTTTCTTAGATTTACTAAGACTTCCGGGGAAAGCTATATTCTTATAAGGTTCTGGTAGCCTAGTTTTTCAATTATTATGTATCCTGCTAGATCGAAAATATGTTTAGCTTTTAGGAGGATTGCAGAATCGCTTGTACATACTACTCCATCTACTCTTGATAAGATGGAGTCAACTGTTTTCGATAACTCTACATAGAGATCTAGATCTAGGTTTCTCAATATTTCTTTCATCATCTTTGCTATTTCTCCACTTTTACTTACCTGAGATTCATAGAGTACAGTAATTCTAGATACATCTAATTCTTTAAGACTAGAGCCGATTAATCTAATGGATGTAGATGTGCACTCGGATATTCTGTATTTACCGTATACTTCAGAGAAATCTCTTACTATTCCATCATCACATAATGCTAGTTCATGATTTTTTAAAGCTGCTTCAACTGTATTCAGTACGTTGAAGCCATCTATCCAAACATTCTTACCTCTAACTTCCTTCGCCGACAGCTTCTTCTTCGATACTACTTCAACTTCATACTCAGAATAGACAGATCTGTATAAGATTAATCTCTCACTTTTATCAAGTAGATATTTATCTCCAATAATTTTTAACACAGTTTCTTTATGATAGCCTCTGTTAAGTAGATATCTTAAATCTTTCGCAGCTTCTCTCAATACGTCTATTCTACTAGAAGTTCTATTCAATGTAGATTCCTGGTCTGAGGGGTACTGTTATCTCAGATTTATTTAATGGATCGTAGATGTCTTGTTCTCCTTCTCTATAGATCTCTACACCTAATCCTAACTCTTTCGATATGAATTCTCTAGCTTCTCTGTAGATTTCTTCTTCTCTCTCAGCTACATTTATTATCGTTTTCAGTTTGTAGTTTGGTGTTAGAGATGAGATTAAGTCAACATATATTTTTGCAAGTGTTGATGCTATCTTCTCCTTTCCAGGTAGTTTTGAGATTATGGTTTTTATTATTCTCCCCATGTTTTTCTGTCCTTCTTCTTCAACAATTTTGTATATTTCTTCGATTAGATCTATCTTCTCTCTCGATGAAATATAAATTGTTAGTTTTTCCTTCTTTCCAGGAATCAGGTTAATGATTCTCCTAACGTCTTCTATCAACTTTATGATTACCTCTTCTTGTAGTTCTGCTTCTGGACTTATCAATTCTCCTAAGACTATAGGCCAGCTTTCAATGGATACGAAACCTTCTTTTCCAAGTATGCTCCATGCTTCTTCACATGTGAATGGTATGAAGGGTGCTAGTAGCTTTACCCAGTTCTCGATAAACGTTTTCGCTTTCTTACTTATTACTCCTTCTGTTCTCCTCAGATACCATTTCCAGTCATTATACATCCCGTAGAGTGCTTCATGACATGCTTTCCTAGTCTTCAATGATTCTAGATTCATTGTTATGCTCTTGATCCTCTTCTGGAGTTTAGACATAAGCCACCTATCCATATATGTATGTTCAACAAGTTCTGCTCTAGCAACTTCTTCAACTATCTTTAAGAACTGTTCTATCATTTGTTTTACTTCCTGTACGTTCTTCTCTCTCCAGTCTGGATCATCCATATCTTCTGCTGCTAATAATAGTGTACATCTTGTTGCATCTGCTCCATACCTAGCTATAGCTGTTTTTAGTGGTATGAATTTTCCCCTACTCTTACTCATCTTCTCTCCTTCTATCGTAATCATCCCGTTTACAGCTATCCCTCTAGGCCAATGTTTTTCATCGAATATCGCTACATGATGGAATATGTAAAAGGTTAGATGGTTTGGGACAAGCTCTTTCGCAGAAATCCTCATATCGACAGGATACCAGTAGAGAAATTCTTCTCTCATTTCTTTTAATAACCTTAAGTCTATCTTTAATTTGTTTGAGAGTTTGGCTGGCTCTCCCTTTCCTAGAAAGACGTAGTCGAAGAACTCGTCTGTTAATTGTTCTGGTTTAACTAATCCCTGGTTTAAGTGTTTTGATATTGTATAGAGTGCTGGATAAATGGTGGAGTCGCTAAGTGTTTCAACTATCCATTCTGGATCCCATGGAAGCCTTGTTCCAAGACCAGTCTTCCTAGTACATGCCCAGTCTTTAAGCCAATCAACTACATTGAGAAACCATTGTCTAGCTTCTTCTGGAATTATCTTCATGTTTAAAATATGTTCTTTAACTTTAGATTTCCACTCAGGATCAGAATATGTTAGGAACCATTGATTCTCAACTATCTTGACAAGACATTCTGTTCCACATCTACATACAACTTTCTCTGGAAGCTCCCATAAAACATCACCTAACTTCATTTCTATTAATTTATGCTTGACTTCATCTCTAGCTATGCTTACAGTTTTTCCTGAAAATTCTCTACAATTATCTTTCATTACGCCACTATGGAATTCTTTAGAGTATATTTCTCTCGTGGCTTCTTCAAGTCTAGGATCTTTGTCATCTAATATCTTCATTTTTTCAACTATCTCTACTGCTGGATATTCTCCATACCCTTCAACCTTAATTATAGATATTGGTTTTATCTTTTCAACTATTTCCTTGATATTGTATTTATCCCATTTGGATGAGGTTTTAAGTGTTAGTAGTCCTGCATAATCGTATGGAGCGTGTCCTGGAACGCTGTACACTACACCTGTACCAAAATCTGGATCTACAAATTCTGCTGGAAGTATTGGGACTTCAATATCTATTAAAGGTGTTTTAGCATACTTTCCAATAAGTGTGTCTGGATTTACAGCGTCAAGTATTTTTACATTTTTCTTTTGTTCAGATAGTTTTAGAGCTGCTTTACGAGAGACGATGAGCTTCTTTCCATCTACTTCTATCAAGACATATTCATGGTTGGGGTTAAGCCAGATATTTGTTACACCGAAGATTGTTTCAGGTCTAAGAGTTGCAGCTGCAAGATATGCCCCGTCAATACTAAAGAGGACTATTGTGTATTCTTGTGGAGAAACACCTTCTCCAATAAGTCTATCGTGGTCTCCTGTTGGACTTTGACATTTCGGACACCATACTACTGGATGCTTACCTAAGGCAACATACTTCTTCTTCCTCAATGTATTGTACTGCCATTTAATGAAGTAGCTGTAGTATGGATGGAGATCGGTTGTATAGAATTCTCTTCTAAAATCTACTGAAAAACCTATTGCCTCAACCACCTTCCTATTTTCTTCAGTGTAGTATTTGCTTATGTATGCTGGATCTGTAAATTTTTCTACTATTTCTGGCGGTACTCCATCTATCTCTATCAATACTTTTCTTATGAATTGGTCTCCTTGTTTTAATCTTTCAGATGTTCCTGCAACTGCTTCTCCCGTCCAGTGCCAAGCCCATGGAAAGAGAACATTGTATCCTTGCATTCTCTTAAATCTAGCATAAACATCCCCTCTTGTGAATGTGAATCCATGACCTATGTGAAGTGGTCCGTTCTGATATGAGTAGGGTACACATATCATGAACTTAGGTTTAGAAGGATCTGGATCTGCTTCAAATATTCTTGCCTGCTTCCACTTCTCCATCCATTTCTTCTCATAGGGTACAGCCGACTCAATAATTGTAGCCTTCTGCTCAACTACCATCTTCGTACATAAAAAATTTTAAAACCCAATATTTAAGTAAAACAGGAATTTGAGAAAAATTGATAATCGGAGCTACGTCCTACACTATTCTCTAAAGAGATCTAGATGAGGAATTGACGTTTAGAAACGTTTATGATCATAGAATTTAATTTTTAGACCTATAGATCCCAACATCCATCTACGGTTTTTATAGAATTCCGTTTTAGCAAAATATCAAGAAAGAGAGCTAAGCAACTCTATTACTCAAAAATCTTCAGCAATCTTACCTCCATCTTAACCCACCATCTCGAAAATAATAACTAAGAGACAAAAATAGAAGAGTAAAACTCAAATAATCTTTAGCATAATATATAATCAGCGGCCGTCGTCTAGTCTGGAAGGACACTGGCCTTCCGAGAATAAAAATACGGAGAAAGCCAGTGGTCCCGGGTTCAAATCCC
>JALNLN010000014.1 GCA_023267855.1 Candidatus Geocrenenecus dongiae
ATATCATGTTCATGAACGATAGGTCTACTTAAAAATTCTCTTACAACATCAACTAGATAATTCTGCATTCTATTCTGTTTGCTGAAGATTTTCTTTAAATCTATCTCGTAAGACAACTCTGAAAGATAAGGAATCTTAATAAACGGCAGATCAGTAACTTCTTTAAACTCTCTCTCAAATCTTCTCATACGTTCCTCCCTAGAATCATAAAAGTTTACTATAGGTTTAATCAAACATGCAAAATTTGAAAATATGTTCTCTAATCTATCTTTAAAGATCTGTAATTCAAATATATTCGGCTTAAGAACATACAAAACATAGTTGGAAATATAGCTTACGGAAGATATTAGGTAATTCATCCATGGAGGAGTATCAATAACCACGTAATCTACAGGCTTACCATCTAGAATCCAGTTCTCTCTTTCCAGAGTCTTAATAATTCTATCATCTCTTATAGCATCAAGAAGCTCTATCTTCTTTCTAGAATCTTCAGAAGCATCAGCTGGTAGAACATAGAAGTTCCCACGAAGTAAACCCACTATCCCACTAACATCTACACAAACTTCTTCAAGAGAACTATCACCAATAATCCAATCATTACAACCTTTCAAACCAATAGATTCACCAATAACAGGATTCAGAAAATCTGCCTCAACATATAAAACCCTACCTCTAGATAATAAAAGATGGGTAAGCGTTAAACCTACAGTAGTAGCACCTGCCCCACTCCTAGAATGCTGAACCGAAATTACAACAACCATATCTATCTAAAATCATAAAATAAAACGTAGTAGATAAAAATGAAACCAAAAAGCTCATCATAAATACAAGAAATATATAAAAATGAGGAAAAAATGAGAAATAAGATTTTTAAAAGGCTAATCTCTTAAACTCATTCTTTTAAAAAATTTGCAATAAAGTATATATTATTTTTCAAAAAATGTTATATAATAGTGAATTATAGTTATATGTATGCAGTTAGAGGAATTTGCATTAAAAATAGGACTATCTAAAGAACTACTGATACTACTATTAATCCAAGCAGCAATAATAGCAGCTAGTGCAATTCTAGGAATAGGTATAGCAGAAAGAGCTGGAAAAATACCTGGCTAGAACTTTTTGCAAAATCTAAATTACCCGAATCTCCCTTAATATTTTTTGTAATACTTCTTCGAATACATTTATCCATCCTTTCTTATCTTTAAATAAATTATATGGTGGAAAGAACCCCATCGTATTTTCAAAATCTAAGAAATCTATCTGTTCTATCAATCTTTTTTCATTAAGATACTTTAAAACTTTATAGAATCCAATAGAAGGAGCGAATAATAGAGAATAGAATTGAGAATCTTCATCTCTCATCTCTAAATGTGTGAATGGGATGTTAAGTACTGTCTTACGAGCATTTACACTCGAGTTTGTTTGAAGGAATATGGGTATACAAACATGTTCAGGAGTGTTTATTGGCATCCAGAAAAGCATGTACAAATATATCACTTGAAGAATTTTCTCGTAATGTCTTTTCACAGTCTGCCTTGTCACGTTTAACTTTTTAGCAATATCAGTATAATTTGCAAAAGAATTTCTGTATAGTTCTGCAAGTATCTTTAGATCTAAAGAAGTTAATCCACTGATTTGATTTGGTTCTTCGAAAACTTCTGGTATTTCTTCATCTCTTGGTTTCTTATCCCAGTCCTGCATCCACACACCATTTTCAAAATCGAAACAATCAACTCTTAGTGGAACCACTCTTCTATAACTAAGTTTCTTACAATTATATTCTTTCAGAAGATTCAGCTTGACTAACTTATTGAAAAACGATATAAAATCATTTTCAAATTTTGGTGGTATTGAGAAGAATGTTAAAAATTTTTTACTATTTAGTAGATAAGTATAGTATCTTAAGTACATGCTATTGCCGAAAAGTTCTAGTATTTCGAGGAAGTAGTTTGGAGGTAGAGTAGGCTTTAGTTCAACTAAATACCATTGTAATCCTAGTTTACTATAATCAATTGCAATACGTAATGTAAATCCAAGTTCTAATAGTTTTCTACGTATGATGTACCGCACAGTCGTTATTGGTACACCTGTCACCTTTGAGATTACAGTATATTTTGGACCATACCTCATCAATGCTTTAACAACATGTCTAACTTGATCCATAACGCTCTACTCTACCTCTAAAAGTCTCTATTTTATTTAAACTTTTACTATATACTTTGATAACGACCCACTCAATTACGTGAAAAGTATACTGACCGCCTGTTTAAGAATCTTAATTTTCCATACTCCACGCTATACAATCTTCTATGTAGGAACATCATTATTACTAATCTTTTTTTCAAGACAATGTTTTTTTCTTAGAATGTTTTATTATTTGTAGAGTTCGTTGAGTAGCAGAGCCTATGTATTGAGGATTGCGAGTCTGGAGAATGAGGAGCTGGTTTATGGTAAGAGATGTTACTATACTAATCTTAGGAGAAAATTTTCTCCAGGAGATATGGTGTTTTTCTTAATGAAGAAAGAGGTTGACTCATTTATAGGGTATGGTGTAATAGAAGTAGTGAAAGAATTAGCAGAGATAGATGATCCAGAGGAAAGAGAGTTTTGTATAAGAAACAAATGGTATACAAAGATAGAGTTTAGTGAAATACATAGATTTCAGCTTCCATTACCTCTCAGGCTAGTTTTTCCAGGACTCCACAGACTAGGAAGAGCTTTACATGGACTAGAACTAAACCCTATAGAAGTAAAAAGAATACTTGATTTAGAACAAATTTGTATAAAAGATAGAGAGCTCTGGGAAAAGTACATTGAGTTAAGTAAAAAACAACTATAATCATCTCTACTCTTAGAGAATGATAATTGTAGGAACATTATCCTATTATCTGAAGAAGAATATTTCTTAAGAGTTGTAAAACATGTAATTTGAGATTCAAGTTGAAAGCTAGATGATTTTTAGTAGATGGCCTAGTAGAGCATATGGTCTAACGTCTACTATCTCTACTTCTATTTTTCTTCCTAGAAGTCTCCGCCCATCTTCTCCTAACAGAACTATTGGTTTATAGTATATGTTTCTAGCTATTGCTTCTCCTCTCTCTCCTACTTCATCTACAAGTGCTATACCTTTCCATCCCACCCATTTAAGATTCCTCTCCAAAGCTATTTTCCTCGTTATTTCTGTAAGTCTTCTACTTCTTTCTTTAACTATATTTGGATCTAGGGGTCTTAATTTTTCTGCAGGTGTCTTAGGTCTTGGAAAGAATCTAGATATGTTTACAAAATCTGGTTTGATTTCTTCAATTAGTTTTACAGTTTTTTCGAAATCCTCTTCTTCTTCACCTGGATAGCCGACGATTATATCCGTAGATAACGTTAAGTCTTTTATATTCTCCTTCATGTACTCTACGATCTCTTTAAACATAGATACTGTGTAGCCTCTATCCATTAGTTTGAGTACTTTGTCTGAACCTGACTGGATAGGGATGTGGAGGAATTTGTAGATCTTTGGATGTTTGTATACTTCAGCCAATTCTGTAAGGATTGGTTTAAGATATATCGGATTCATCATTCCAACTCTTATCCAGAAATCTCCTGGAATAGAAGCAATCGTTCTTAACAACTCTGGTAGCATATTTCTACCCATTTCTAAACCATAGCTCCCCATATCTTGGCTCGTTAGCCAGATTTCTTTTACATCTAGTGATAAGAGATTCTCAGCTTCTTTAACGATCTCATGAATAGGGTAACTTGTAAATCTGCCTCTAGTTGCTGGAACTATACAGAATGTACATCTCCTCCATCTACATCCTTCAGAAACAGGGATTATCCCGACGACAGGGTTCTTCAAGACTCTAGGATGACCAAGTTTCTTTAAATCGCGTTCTTCTAGAAACTCAACATTCTTTTCAATAACTTCAGAAATCATCGGTATTGCTCTCGGATGTAGGAGTAATGCTTCAGGTGCGATACGTTTAATTTTGTCAGATTCACCTGAGGCCATACATCCAGCTACTACTATCTTCTTACCATAGTTCTTTAGACAGTTTATTCTGTGGAGCATTCTATCACTTGTAGGTTTCTTGACCGTGCACGTAACGAGGAGAATTACGTCAGCGTCTTCTGGATTATTTACGATAACCCATTCAGATCTTCTCAATATACCTAAAGCTATCTCTCCATCTGCAACATTAGCTGTACATCCATAGATTTCTGCATAAACTTTCCTCATCTCTAAAACAATCTAATAGAGAACTTGTATAAGAGCTTACTGAAAAAATTGAAAATCTCTCGAGAGGACAGATCCATGAGAATAAAGTATTAACGTTTTAAGGATGGTTCTGTAGGTGTAAGTATTTCTTTAATTTTTTCTAGTTTTTTATCAACTAGTTCTGCGAGATAGTTTATTCCTTCTTTTTCTCCTAGATGTTGTATAAAACGTGGACCTAGAAGTCTTATGATCTCAAACTTCTCCCAAGGATAAACAATCCAAGCATCTGTAACTTCAACATAGTAGTTTGGCTGGAATTTACTCCAAGGCTTGATGTGTAGAGTCGCAGTTCTACATTCTTTAGGATTCTTCGGTAGAACTTCATTCTCTAAGATTGTTTTTAAAGTATTACCGCTATCTGCTACATCATCCACCAATAGTACTCTCATGTTCTTTAAATCTTCTATTATGAGTGGGTGGTAGACCCGTGTGGTTGAACGTTTGTAGATGTCTACGTAGCTTGTACATCCGATAGGGTAGATTTCATCTACTCCAAGAATATCTGATATAAGGTGGGCCACAATCATCCCCCCTCTCAAAACACCTACGAGAACATCGAATTCGTAATCTCTCCTTATCTTATCTGCAAGTCTTTCTACAAGTTCTTCTAAACGCTCCCAAGAAATTTTAAGATATTTCGATCCTCCAACTACATAAATATCCATATCAATAATATCTCAAGCCGGGATAAATTCTTTATCACCACACTTTGTGAAGAGTATTCTCCTAATAATACTTAAAATAAACAAAACAAATAAACTATTGTGAATGAACTTCAGACTTCCATTTTAAGTATGTTTCTCTAATTTCCTTAACAAACCTACAAAGCTTATTGAAATCTCCCTCCTTTAGTAGGTTTTCTGCTTCTTCCAGTTTCTCGATAATCTCCTCATAGAGTTTGGCTGAACCTTCATTATAGAATATTATCGACGTAAATGTCTCAGCACTTTCATTCATCGTTGCTTCAATCATGTTTATTAAATATCTAAAACTCGTACCTGACAATTTTAATAATTCTTTTCTTGAAGACTCTCCCAATACACTTGATATTGTAAGTGATAAGATATGAGTTAGAGAGAGGATATAAGTCATTGCTTCATCATGTTCTTCCATAGACATCTTGATGAACTCTGCTCCAGGCATAAGCTTCATAGCGATATCCAGCTCTTCTAAGTAATCTCTTACAGGTATTATTGCAACTTTCTCTCCAGTAAAACTTTTTGATGAAGGACCGAATAATGGATGAAGGCATACAGGTCTAAGTCTGCTAGGTAAGTTGAGTAGACATGTATAGACTGTTTTCTTGAGAGAAGATATATCTACAATAAATCCTTCCCTCATCTTTTCTGAGATATTTAATATTGTTCTCGGTGCTTCATGAATTGGTACAGCAACTATAACTACATCTATATCTGCTACTGCATCCTCTAAACTCTTACACTTGACTATGTTATTTTTCACAGCTTTCTCCACTTTCTCTAAATCACGATCATAGATTTTTACTTGGAAGTTAAGAGAGATGTATTGTTCTGTAAGCCATGATCCAAATGCTCCGTAACCTATTACCGCTACCCTCATCGTTCAGCATAATTTTCTTCTAGAGCTTGGATAAATGTTTCCACACCCACATCTAATTCTCCTAGAGATTTAACAGCAGATATTCTTACATGATCTCTATATTCGCCAAAACTTGATCCAGGGGCAATGGAAACATTCTTTTCTTCTAGAAGTTTGAGAGCGAAGCTGGAGGAATCGAAATCTTTAATCTTTATCTTTGGAAATAGGTAGAATGCTCCATCGGGTGGAACAACCTCAACGTATCTACATCTAGATAGTTTTAGAAGTACGTGTTCAACTCTCTTCTTTACTTCTTCAACATTCTTCTTAACATACTCTTTCTCTTCTAAGGCTTTTAATGCTCCTCTCTGAATGAATTCTGGTAGACATGTAACCATGTATCCTAGAATTTTTAATGCTTTTTCAATTATCTTTTCTTCCGCTATTATGTATCCTATTCTGAAACCTGTCATGGCCCATGTCTTTGAAAATGATCCAACGACAACGTAGCCATCATCTAGTACATCCATTATGCTTGGAGCTTTACCTCCATTAAAGAAATATTCTGAATAGACTTCATCACTAATTACTGTAATGTTACGTTCACGTGCTTCTAAAGCTATATCTTTAAGCTCACTTAATGTTAATGCTTTACCAGTAGGGTTATTCGGATAATTTAGGATGAGTAGTCTTGAAGATTCTGTAAGATTTTCTATAAGTTGCTCTTTCCTGAGAATCCATTTATCTTCTATCTTTGTTCTTACTGGTATGTATCGTCTACCTAAGTGTTCTGCTATCTGTTTGTAGAGAGGCCAGGCAGGTTCTGGAACAAGTACTTCATCTCCTAGATTTGAGAGGACCTGTATAGCTATGTATATAGCCATAACTCCTCCAGCTGTTATCAGGATATTGCTTGGTTTAAGATCTGTACCGTGAAGATCGTTTATATGTTTAGCTAAAGCTTCACGTAATTCTCTTATTCCAGCGAAATCTGTATATCTCGTCTTACCTTCTCTTAAAGCTCTACAAACTTCTTCTACAACGCTATCTGGTACAGGGAAGTCTGGCTCGCCAACCTCCATCCTAATAATCTTCTTACCAGATCTCTCCAACTCTATAGCCTTATAGAATATCTCTCTTAAACCAATCACTTCAGTTTTCAGGATTTTTTCTTCTTGTAATTTTACAGAATCTGAAATAATTATCGAGAGTAATCTTCTAGTGAATTCTCTCTCTAAGCCTAGAGATTCAGAGAAACTTGTAAGCTCACTTAGAATACGTGATTCTAAAAACCTATCAACTACACTTACGTTAAATTTCTTCTTAACATCAGCAATCTTAGAGACGAGCTGTCTTCTCTTCGCAATCAATTTTAAGATCTCTCTAGTGACTTCGCCAACCTCATACCTCAACTTCTCTAATTCCCTGAAACCTTCATCAGAACTCATTAAAACTAAAATAGAGATACCTACGATTAAAATATTATCTTTATTAAACTCTAAGAGAAAATAAAGTTTTTTAGGGTTATATTTAGGCATATTTATGAATATTCATTTTTCATTCTAATATTTTGAAGATTTTTAAGTAAAGTTTTTATATTCATGATAGTTCTTTAAGTGTTAGGTGTGGAGTAAGAGTGGCTATCGAGATCGTTGTTGATGTTGTTCGGTTAGAAGAGAAGTTGATTATAGAAGCTTTTAGAGAAGCTGGTCTAGATGTAACGATAGTAAATTTAAAGAATACGCCGATAACTTGGAGTGATCTTTCTCTAGATGCATCTATTATTAGACCTATCTCTATGTATAAAGCTGTCTACACAGCATCTATAAGAGAATCTACAGGTATCTATACAGTAAATAATTCACGTTCTCTACTAGTCTCTGGAGACAAGATACTAACACTCTCAGTATTAAAGAAAGTCGGCATACCTTTTCCAGAAACAATTATCGCATTTAGTGGTGAAGCAGTTCTTTCTGCTTCTAAGATTATTGATTTTCCATTTGTAGACAAGCCTCCGGTAGGTAGCTGGGGGAGGCTAGTAACGTTGGTTAGAGATATTGGTACATTAAAGAGTATTATAGAGCATAGAGAAATGATGTTAAGCCAATCTATGAAAACACATCTAATACAGAGATTCATAGAAAGTGATGGTAAGAAGGATATCAGAGTCTTAACTATTGGAGATCATGTGGTGGGCGCTGTAGCGAGGATTCCGAATGATGGAGAGTGGAGAAGCAATGTAGCGTTAGGAGGCAAAACCGAACCTTACAAGCTTGATGAAGAGCTTGAAGAGATAGTATTAAAGACTGTGAAAGAGGTGGGAGGAGAATTCATGGCTATAGATCTTTTCGTAAGTGATGGTAGATATCTTGTGAATGAGGTTAACGGTGTTCCAGAATTCAAAGGATTCATGAAAGCTCTAAAAATAAACGTCCCTAAACTACTAGCCAAATACGTTAAAGATAAGTTGAAGAAGTAGTCCAGATCCATATGCTTTACCTATATTGGTTTGAGTGGTGGGAAATCTAATCCACGTTTTTCATCAAAACCTAAAACAATATTCATACATTGAACTGCTTGTCCAGCCGACCCCTTCATTAAGTTATCTATAGCACACATAGAAACTATGCTCTTAGATCTTTCCTGTACTACGGCTTTAACATCTGCATAATTTGATCCTAAGACATTTGATGGATCTGGATACTTGTACAATCCTTCTCCCATGATTCTTATGAAAGGTTCTTTGCCATATCTTTTTGCATAGATCTTTCTCAGCATATTGTCGTCTATACTATCTTCTATCGGGAAGGAGTAGCATGTTGCTAACGACCCTCTTATAGCTCCAACAGCATGTGGAACAAAAACTACTTTAACATTTTTTCTCGAGATTAAGCTGAGTTCCTGTTCTACTTCCACTACATGTCTATGACCTTCTACATTGTACGGTCTCATAACGTTAGCTCTCTCAGGATGATGGGAGCCTAAATTAGGTTTACGTCCAGCTTCACTACTTCCAACCTTTACATCAACAACTATCTTAAGAGTATCGATGATATCCTCTTCTACGAGAGGTATTAAAGCTAGTATTGTTGAAGTAGCATTACATCCAGGACATGCAACTAGATCTGCATTTCTAATTTCCTCTCTATGTAATTCAGGTAAACCATAGACGGCTTTAGATACTAGGTCTGGAGATTCATGTTCAAAACCATACCAGAGCTTGAATTCTTCAAGATTCTTTAAACGGAAATCTGGACTTAAATCTATAACTTTTAAACCGTTCTCAAGAAGTTTCGGTGTAAGTTTATGTGAAACTCCGGGCGGTGTATTCATGAATACTATGTCAGATTTAGATAGTATTTCTTCAAGAGAAACGTTAGAGAATTTAAGATTTGTGTAGTGTTTTCTTAGATTAACGTGTACGTATGAGATTGGTTTTCCAGAAAATTCTCTTGAAGTTGCTATAGTCACCTCTACGTCTGGATGTGTCGAAAGTATTCTAAGAAGTTCTCCACCAGTATATCCGCTTGCTCCCACTATGCCAACCCTAAACATCGAGAAAAATAACACTCTGACTCATATATCAGCTTGTCCTAGAGTAGATCGTTTCTACATTTTTCTGATTTTCTAGAAGATGGGTTAATATTCTTGAATCGATAAAAATTTCTTTGATAGATGTCGTCTATAGTTGTTAAGGTTGGTGGTAGAGCTTTAGAGCAAAACTTAGAGAAGATTCTGGAGAGTGTGGTGGAGAGGGTTAAGAAGAACATGAAGATAATCTTCGTGCATGGAGGTGGAGACATAGTTACAAGATATGAAAAGCTTCTAGGTATTGAGCCTAAATTTGTTTTTTCACCACAGGGGGTTAGAAGTAGGTATACTGATGAGAAGGAGCTAGAAGTGTATGTAATGGTTATGGCTGGAAAGATAAATAAGGAGATAGTAGCGAGGTTTAACCATTTGGGTGTGAGAGCTGTTGGTCTAACAGGTGCAGATGGATCATTAATGAAGGCTGATAGAAAGAAGAAGATAGTAATAGTAGATGAGAATAATAGGAAGAGGGTCATAGAGGGAGGATATACGGGAATGATAAAAGAAGTAGATGCGAATATGTTATCTAACATGCTAGATCAAGGATATCTACCAGTAATAGCTCCAATAGCTATTGGAGAAGAAGGAGAACTACTAAACGTGGATGCAGATCAAGTGGCTGTAAAAATAGCTGAAAGCATTAAAGCAGAAAAACTATTAATCTTAACTGATGTTGAAGGAGTATTCATTGATGGTGTTCTGGTGAAGAAGTTGAGGTCTACGGAAGTTGGAGATTTGCAAGCGAAGATAGGTTATGGTATGAATAGAAAAGTAATGATGTGTGCTAGCATAGTATCGGAAGGAGTTAGAGAAGTTATAATATCATCTGGACTCATCTCTGACCCTCTAAGAGCATTAGAAGAAGATATAGGAACACGTATTATACCATGAATAGAAGCACTTTAACGTACAGTCTGTATTAAAGAGATGTCTAGAGGTTTTAGTCCAAGCTTTTTCTCTACCGATCTCCCCTTCCACCTAACATATCTGAGAAATAGTTTTAGGAGAATTCTGAGAGGAGCTGTGCTAGATTTCTTTAAGTAGAATCTATTAATTATATCCTCAGCCCAGTATACTGAGTGCCATAAACACTTTCTCATAACTTCTATATGTTCATCTTTGACTTTTACACTTGTAAACCAATCTTTATCTTTCAGTAAACCCATTGGGACGAAGAACATTGGTACTATTAAAGATCTGTAGGGTCTAAGTTTATCGAGGAGTTCTGCTGTCATCACTAAGTCTTCTTCACTTTCTTCAGGTAAACCAAGTATGAGTGTTGCTGCAGGCACTATGTTGTTTTCATGCATTATCATAAATGCGTCTTCAACTACTTGTGGCCACTTTTCAGGTGGGTATGGAGCAGACTTAGCAGGCATAATCTTCTTAGCAAGCTTAGGTGAACCTGTCTCTAAACCTACCTCTACTCCTAGATAATCTTGATTATCTCCACTCTTCACAATCTCCATTATCTTTGAGATTAGCTTGTATTCTTCTTCAGCATTCTTTATTGCAGCTAAACTTGCATGACTCCACGCAATCTCTTTTAAATGCTTCCTAGCAAGTTCGTGAAGTTTCAGTAATGCTTCTGGATTCGGTTTAATTCCTCTAGCCCCATATAGTAGAACATCTTCAGAATGCAGTATACCGTTATGTACACCATTCTCAATGTTTATAATCATCTCTTTTTCTATTATATCTAATGGCATGTTCCGTAGAGATCTCAATGTAACAGAACAGAATTTACATCCTCTCGGGCATCCACGCATAATCTCTACGAGACCATTCACGCTAGGATACTTTATAGTTGAGATCTCTTCTAGACGTGGGCTATCTCCAGGACCTACGAAAACATATCTTGGAAGAGGCTCGTTATCAAAGACCTTCCTAACCAAGTCTAATACTATCCTCTCCCCCTCACCTTCCACAACTGTATCTACACCCCAATTAGCCCACAGATCAACCTTATACAACCACTGCCAAGCAGGTGGTCCACCAACAATTATCTTTAACCCCCTCTTCTTAGCTTCTCTAATAGAAGTTTTCTCCATAAATCTTCTAAAACTTCTAGCATTCACTGGCTCTTTTCTAGTTATCACCCACCATTCACTACTCGGTGGACAGAGAGCAAAGTAATCGTGGTGACTAATCATCATTATTTTAGCTTTATCTATGTATAGGTCTACGTAATCTGGATCTATAACCCATGCATTATATCCATGGTCTTGAAGTAATGCTTCAAGTTTTCTAAGAGCGTAGGGAGCTTGCCAAGGTCTTCCAAAACGATCAGTCTTCATCTTGGGACATGCTATCCACATCCACAATGATTCAGGCATACCTATAGGCGGACCGGTGGCCATGAATCCTAGAAACTCTTTACCATGATGGTTTGTCATCATAGATCTATCCGTTGTTAAGATTATGTCCACGTTTTTCAGCTCCATCCTTCACACCACCTTAACTATCCTAACTTTATCTTCTCCTGGAAACTCTTTTTCAACTTTGTTCATAATGACTATTACATTGTTATTTAGCTTCTCAACATCTTTACCTAGTTCTTCTATAACTCTATCTTCTACAACTATTGTTGCAAGAGTGTTGTTTAACAGAATTCTTCTAATGTATTGTATATACGATAAGTCTCCATAACTGTTCAAGTAGAATCTTAGCCTTATGCTCCTAGCTCCCTCTGAGATAGCTTTATTCATGTAATCAATTATTTTATCAATGCTTAAGTCATCCACTTCGCCTATGTGCCATATCTCATAGAATGTCTTATCCAGCACTGATTCTACCAAGCCCCCTCCTTCTGACTAGAATAATCATTCTTCTATAAAATTTTTATACCTTTTCCCCACTAAATTATTAAGAATTGAAAATATTGAAAATAATTATGTATAGAAATCTGGATCTCAGCTTGCTGAATATTAGATGGTTCCACCTAGCTTCATGTAGTTTAGAATTTTATCAATAGCTTGATACAATCTTTCTGGCTGGATTCTGTAGATTCTGTTATAAGCTATATCATATAGTTCAAGTTCTCTTATTAGTTTATCAATATCTCTAATCTCTAGATATTTTTTAAGGAGTGTTTTAAGAGTTTTCTTCTTCTGTGTAAACATGTTCTTCACTACTCTCAATACATTTTTATTCCAACTTAATTGTCCTTTTCTCTCCATTACTATTATTACTGAATCTACTTTTGGAGCCGGCTTAAACATGTTTCTAGATATTACCCGCGCTATCTTTGTATTGTAGTACAGATTAGATATGAATGATGTGTAGACATATCTCTTAGATCCTGGAAGAGATGTAAGCTTTAATGCGAATTCTTTTTGTAATGTTAAAACAATCTTCTCTGGAAGATTTGAAATAACCCATTGTAGTAGTTTTGTAGATATGTAGTATGGTGGATTTGATACAACTTTATTAAAGCCGGAGGGTTTGATCTTTAATACATCTCCAACTATAAGCTCTACATTATCATATCTCGATAAACGTTTTTCAGCTTCTCTAGCTAGTTTTTCGTCTATCTCGATAGCAATAACTCTACCAGCTTTCTCTGCAATCCTCCATGTTAGTTCTCCGCCTCCAGCCCCGATCTCCAACACTACGTCTTTCTTAGTTAGCTCACCATACTCTACAAGCTCATCTAGAACACTCTGATCTATTAGAAAATGTTGTCCAAGTCTAACCATACCATTTCAAAAAGAACCATATAGCTATCTTGCAGGTATGTAGCGTTCTCTAACAAATAGGAAATATCTCTCATCGGGATTCGATAGTTCTTGTATAATTCTATTGACTATAGCTTTCACAGGATCCTGTAATCCAACACGTTTCTTTAGATCTTCGTAACTTTTGAATGGTTGGATCTCTCTTTCCTCTATTATTTTCATAGCTATCTTTTTTCCTATTCCAGGCAGGAGTTCAAGTGCATGCATACGTGGAGTTACAGGTTGAGAATTATTAAAAAATTCTATAAATCTTGCTTCACTCTCTTCAACTATCTTTCTTACAACTGTTTCCAGTTCGTTTTTCGCATTCTGCGTTAAATTTTCGTAGCCTATCCTTCTTATCACTCTGAGAACACTCTTCGGTATATCTCTTCCAATATATATTTTTGTACCTATTAGGGGTTTATATTTCTGGGATACTGCTGCTTCAAGTAGGGTGAAGTACTGTTCTCCAAGTAGCTGAACTATTAAATCATCTTTACCGAGAACTATGTTTTGATATTCAGAAAGATGTCTTGGAGAAAATATATCTAAAACGTATGCAAAATCTTCAAATCTCTTATGTTTATACAAAAATCTTCACGCCTACCTTTTCTATGAAATTTTACTTAACTTTCTCCTGAAGTAGATATTTCTTCACTACTTCTACTATTTCATTTAACTTCTCTTCTGAAAAAAGTAGGAATGAAACTAGACGTTTATAACCGCTCAACACGCTTCTCAATTCTTCTATAGTTGTTGGACAGATGTTTACTATCTGGACTGCTTCTTCACGTGTAAGATTAAACTTATCCATCAGCTCGTTAATCATCTCTCTAGCTTTATCTGCAGATACTTTTGAAAATTTTCTAGTGTACTCGAGAACTCTAAGCTGTATAGAGTCGAGTTTAGCTTCTCTTTCTTCAAGGATTTCTTTAACTTCTGGTAGCGATAATGGTGTTTGGGAAATTATCTTCCTAACCATCTCTATGATGCCACCCACCTAGAAAGATGGTCTGGAAGTAGTGTTAGATATTTCATCTTATCTCCAACTTTCACCGAGACGACGTATGCTCTTCCACGTTTCTCAACTATCTCTCCAACTTTTCCATGATATCTTCTATGTGGAGCACCCTTATGGATGCTTGGATCTATCTTTATCACTACTTTATCTCCAGGATTATACTCTGAAAGGTATACTTCTGGTCTAGGTCCACTTCTCGCTCCTCTAGGCTTACTCATTATCCTCCTCGACTTGTATCTATAACCTTTAGATTTCGGCATAGATAGTCATCTCCTACTTGTACTAGCTTACTTAAAAGCATTTATCTTTTTAATCTAGAAGCTTTCAGAGAGCATAGTCAACGGTTTTAGACAGTTTTATGGAGAGAGTCTTTTCTTCAGTTTCTTGAAGGTTTCAGTAAATGTAGATATGACTGTGAATCTGTATTCTCTATCTTCATTCTGATCTTGCTGATAAGATTGTTGTAGAGGTGGAGCTATGTAGTATAGATCTACTGTCTCCATACCTCTAATCGTACTTTCCATAACTTTTCTTCTATGTATCCCGATGGTCGTTCTTAGGGGAACAACCTTACCCTGTTTATCAATATGGTAAACTCTAAATTTTAGATCTAAAAGCCTCCTGGTTTTAGCGTATTCTAAGGGGTCTACAACCATAGCTACAGCTTTAGGGAATAAGGTTTGATATCTTTTCTGGGTCTCGATATCTATTGTTGAGAGAAATAAGTCGAATCCTGGATGTGAATGATACCATCCAACAATGTATAATCCTGGTCTCTCACGTGCAAGCCACTCATAAGTTGCTGCCATAACCTCCTCGTCAAGAAGAACAAATGCTGAAGAAGACTTCTGATCGCCTGATATAGCATCCCATATTTCAAGAACGTCTTGCTTCTTTTCATATTTTCCTATCAAGAGACCTGCTACTTCTCTTTCAAGATCTAGCAAAGTATACTTAACAACCTTACCCAAAGCTAATGGATATATCCTGACCCTCAACTCTATCTCCACAAAGATAGGTTTTACTAAAATTTATTCTTGAACTTGAAAAATCTTTGTAACTTTCTTCTAGATTTCTACATTACTTCTACAGATATTATCTAAAGATTTCCTAGATTTCTCAAAGTGTAAACACTTATATATGGTTGTTTAATAGGATTCTACGATAGGAGAGCGATTTCTATGAAGATAAAAGTTGTTCCTGCAGTTGGTGGTGGTAGTCCTGTAGAATTAGAAGTTACACCAACAACCACTATAGGCGCTATTAAAGCTAAGATATGTGCTATGAAGAAGCTTCCTCCAGATACTACTAGACTAACCTTTAGGGGTAGAGCTCTTAAAGATACTGAAACTCTGCAGGATATAGGTGTACAAGATGGAGACAAGCTTGTACTTATCACTAGGACTGTCGGTGGAAATATCTAGAAAATATTAAAGCATTACAACACTAAATAATCTCTAAGTACGTACTATAAACCTACCCAGTATTTTATGTAATGAGGAGAAAGATTTCTTAGATTGTAACGAAACATTTATAAAAATTTTAAAGAATTTTGTGTTCAGGGACTGGAAAGTGTATGCTGAACTTCCTGAATTACTTTGGTATAAGAGGTTGGCTTTAGAATACAAGTTAGTACATGAACATGAACCATTATTCGATATAGTTGATGGTGATTTAACTCATTATCGGGGAATAATAATAGGGGAGGGGTTGTATGAGGGTGGATATTTTAAGGTAGAGATTCTAGTACCACGTACATTTCCCTATACACCCCCAGATGTAGTCTGGTGGACGAGGATATGGCATCCAAACTTTACAGATGAAGTTCCAGCAAGAGTATGTGAATCTGTATTGAAAGAAGACTGGTCACCGTCACTCCATATAATAACGTTAATTGAGACTTTAAGAAACCTGCTGAATAATCCTAACCCCGACGACCCGTTAAATACTATAGCTGCTATGGAGATGAAGTTTAGACCAGACATATTCCAAGCAAGAGTTAGACAGTATATTGAGCTATATGCTAGACCTGAGCAAGCTCTAAAATAAGCTAAAACCTAAAAGATTAAGTATATTACAATCTCTAGATTAACTAAGAATGAGAATACTGTCATGCCGAGTCTAGAGAGATATGATAGACAGATGAGGGTTGAGGGATGGGATCAAGAGAATCTATTGAAAGCAGGAGTCTTGGTAGTAGGTGTTGGAGCTACAGGCTGTGAACTAGCAAAGAATCTTACATTAATGGGTTTAGGAAACCTAATACTTGTAGATAACGATGTAGTAGAATTATCGAATCTAAGTAGGCAGATGCTTTTCACAGATGAAGACATTGGAAAACCTAAAGTTAGAGTAGCTAAAGAAAAACTACTCAAAATGAACCCTCTAGTGAAAATTGAAGATTACTATGAAGATGTTAGGAAGCTTGACCCAGAAATCTTTGAAAAAGTTGACGTTATCTGTTCATGTCTAGATAATTGGCCTGTTAGGAGATGGGTTAATTCTATAGCAGTAGAATTCAATAAACCATTAGTAGATATCTCGATGGAAGGATTGTATGCAAATCTACAAACAGTCATACCTGGAAAAACAGCTTGTCTAGAATGCTATGGTGAAGAACTTATTCCAAGAGAGATACAGTTAGCAGAATGTACTTTAAGAAGAAGGAGGCCGGAAGATTTAGTAAAAGATCTGGAAGAATTGAACATAAAAATAAATTTAGATTTGGCTGAAAAATTATTTGAAGCTGGGATAAAGACACTCTACGATCTAAAATATTCTCAAGCTCAAGTCTTAGAGAAAATTGATAATGATGTTAGAGAGAAAGTACGTGAGATACAAGAACTCTTAAAGCCTAAAACGCCGGCTCTTCAAAGCATCGCAGCCACGATATCAGGTATAGCTACAACAGAAGTAGTAAAGATTCTACACTCCGAGAATCTGGGAAAGATCTTTAGCGGACTCCTAGTCTACGATGGATATTTCTCAAGATTTACAATCATAAAATTGAAGAGAAAGGAAGAATGTTTTGTATGTGGAGATTACGTGAAGACTGAGGGCACATATCTAGAGGTAGGTATAGATGAAACCATACTTGATTTAAAGAAGAAGATCGCTGAAACATTTGGGTTCCCAGATCCAGAGATACTTTACAAGAAGTGGAAGCCGGATGATTCTAAAACTCTTAGAGAGCTTTCAGTAGAGAATGGAGACGTGATATACGTTGAGACAAGTAGAAGATTTACACCATTACCAGTAAAGCTTCTCTTAACAGATAACATCAAAAAATAAGGATGGCCATTACAATTCTGATCAAAGTACATGAAAATACATATATCTTGATGCGTTAATAGTGAGTTTGAAGAATTTTGAAGAGGATAAAAATTGGTAAGCCTATATGTAGAGGTTTCTGGAATCCTTGGAGTGTAGAAGAGATCAAAAAGACTCCCGTAATTCCTCCTAAACCTGAAGCTAGGCAGGTATGTGTTATCTGTTTATCAGAAATAGGTGAGGGTGCTTCAACTACAGAGTGCCCGTACTGTGGAGCAATAGGGCATAAAAATTGTTTCGATGAATGGATCGTTCTCAGAGGTAAATGCCCCCTCTGTAGAAAAATACTGACGCCAACATCTACGTAAAAAGAAACAAAACTATGTATAGATGGAGTAAGCTGGTAAAGAGCAATAGTTATAAAGGTCTATCAAATCTAATAAATATAGTAGATTGTTCAGGTGAGAGATTTGCTTAGCTCTAAACCTACGAAGAAAGATGAAGAGAAAGTGGAGATAGAGATCATACCAGAATATCTTGATACTCCTACGGGGAAGAAAGTTGCAACTTTCGAGTTTGCGATGAGTTTAGCTAAAGCATTAGAAGTTCTTGATGAAGCTGAAGCATCTCTAGAAGAAAGGATTGAAAAAATTGAGAAAGGTGAACATTTATCTAAGTTCTTTGAGAAGATGGAAGCTAGGATAAGTGTGATAGAGAAAGTTTTATCAGATTTAGAAAAGAATATTCAAACAGAGATCGGAGATCTCTCCGACAAACTCTCAGCATTGATAGATGCATTCCACGAACTTGCAGAAAGGGTTCAGAGAATTGAAGAATTACTTCAAGGGCTGAGATAAGCTCTCCTTAAATCAGCTAACAATTTCTCTAATCTAGCCCTTTTATCTTCTAATTCTCTAATCTCTGTCTCTAGTCTTCTCTTTCTCTCTGTTAGAGAGGTTACTTCAGCTTTAAGTTGAGTCAATTTCTTATCAAAGTCGGCTAGTGTTTCTTCTTTTTCTTTAAGTTTAGCTAGAGATTCTTTTAACTCAGCTTCCCTCCTAACAAGCCTTTCAAGCCTTATCTCTCTAAGCTTAAAATCTCTCATCATCTCCTTAACCATCTCTTCCAATTTGCTCCTAGCCTCTTCTATACCTCCAAGATATCTTTGAGATAACTCTGAAACTCTTTGCTCGAGATCCCTCTTTCTCTCTTCAAGATCCTTCAATTCTTCTTCCCTCAAAATCAAATGTTTTTCTTTAGCTTCAAGTTCTTCACGCCATTTCTTCATTTCTTCTCTCATAGCTTCAAGCTCAGTCTTCTCTTTCATTAATTGCTGTACTTCTTGACGTATAAGCTCTCTTTCTTTATTCAAAACCTCAACAACATCTTTAATCCCCTCCTGGACAGAGAGCAACATGTTCTCATAGTATCTAACTATGGTTAATTCTTCAGAGATCTTCTCAAGCTTCTCTATAAATGGGTTTATCTGATTTTCGAACTGTTTTGGAAGTGAAGCTGTAAGAGATAGAAGAGATGCAAGCTTATCTATCCCAAGCTTAATCTCATTAAGGACTTGGAGATTGTTATTGATTTTCTCAATTAACTCTAATCTGAGATGGGAGATCTCAGAAGAAAACTTTTGTTCAAGTTCTTCCAGCCACTTCTCTTTCTTCGAAGAAGTAAATATACTCATCTTGAAAATAACTGTATAAAAAGAAATATAAAAATCATTCTTTCTCGTTTCATCTAGAAATATTAAAGAGAAGTTTATAAAAGAGAGATTCAAAATATGTTTAAGAGGCGTATAGTGGGTTGATTGTTACTCAGGAAGAATATATGTCAAGATTGTTTAAGCTTGGAGCAGGTGCCGCTGTTGTTGGAGCAGTACATATTCTTACCTTATTACTTGGATGGTATGTAGAAGTAGATGAGGGAAGAGTACTAACTTTAACAGGATACAGTTTCTTTGAATCTTTTCTCTTCTCTACTGTAGGTGGGCTTATCGCAGGTCTAGGTTTACTGATAGCATATACATTAAAGAAAGTATATCATGTAAAGAATGTTTTAGGTGGGTTAGCAACTGTTGGAGGATCGCTGGCCATAGCTTCACCACTCTACACGTATGTCTTCCGTATCAATGCTCTAGGATTGAAAGGATACCCAGATATAGGCATGTTTATCGCAATCTTCACATCACTTATACAGTTTACAGTGGGCTTAATAATCCTACTCACACCCATAAAACAGGAAGTCGTACTACCAACAGAATTTGAACTACCTCCAACACTTCCAGAAACATATACAGTACCTCCAGCTACAACTAGGAGGAGAGAAGTCGCCCGCATAATTCAAGCAGAAGATGTAGAAGAAGGAATATGTACAATATGTTACTATCCATTAAGTAGGGAAGATGCAGTAAAGTGTAGTGCCTGCGGCGCCCTATTCCATAGAGATTGTATAGATGCATGGGTTAGCATAAACCACATATGTCCAGGGTGTAAAGCATATGTTTACGAATAGACCTAGAATAGGCTACGGAGACTGACGGCCACTTTCTAGTTAAGATATTTAGGGAAACACATATATGATCCATGAATTTTTTGAAATCCTGGAATATGAGCAAGACCAGTGAACAAAAACATGATATGGTTATGAGGTTAGCATTGGAAAGAGGTTTCTTCTTCCCAGCTTCAGAGATCTATAGTGATGCACCTGCAGGCTTCTGGGATTACGGTCCACTTGGAACATCTCTCAAGAAGAAGTTTATAGAAATTTGGAGAAGAGAACTTGTAAAGAGAGACGATATGATAGAGATAGATGGAGCTCAGGTTCTCTCTAGAAATGTTTTCATAGCTTCAGGACACCTAGAAAGCTTCGTAGATCCAATAGCGAGATGCAGTAAATGTAAAGCCATACATAGAATCGATAAACTTATCGAAGAAGAGACCGGGATACATGTACCAGAACGTCTAAACTTAAATGAAATAATTGAAATAGTTAAAGAGAAAAATGTTAGGTGCCCTATTTGTAGAGGGGAACTCGTAGACTTCTCATACTTTAACATGATGTTTAAGTTAAGTATTGGGGCAGGTGGGCTGGAGGCGTATCTTCGCCCGGAAACTTGTCAAAGTATATTCGTAGACTTTCTGAGATTGTTCAGGGTGATGAGATGTAAGCTTCCTATAGGTTTCGCTCAGATAGGTAAGAGCTTCCGTAATGAAATCTCTCCAAGGCAGGGTCTACTTAGAATGAGAGAATTCTATCAAGCAGAAATAGAAGTATTCTTTAACCCGAAGAAAGCTAACAATCATCCTAAAGCTGAACCTTTAATGGATTACAAACTTAGGCTGATGCCTTATGGCTCAAGAGGAATACTAGACATATCTTGTAGAGATGCTTTAGAACAGAAGCTAATATCCAGCAAACTTGTAGCATACTATCTAGCATTGATACAACAATTCTACGAGAAGATTGGGATACCTAGAGAGAAGATTAGACTTAGAGAGCTTGGTGAAGATGAAAGAGCATTCTACGCTATTGAAGCATGGGATCTAGAAGTAGAGACAAGTCTAGGATGGATAGAGCTTGTAGCATGCAATAATAGAGGTGGATACGATCTGGGAGGTCACCAGAGAGTTAGTGGACATGAAATGACAGTTGTAGATGATGGTGAAAAAGTTCTTCCACACATCTTCGAGCTATCTATGGGGATAGATAGAAGCCTATACTGTATAATAGAGCTTGGATTACAGAATGGAGGTAGAAACATATTGAAGATAAATCCAGAGCTATCACCAGTACAGGTTGCTGTCCTACCACTTATCTCCAAAGAACCTCTAGTAAGTAAAGCATTAGAGATATACGAAATGTTGAAGCAAGAGTATGACGTGGTTTATGATGAATCTGGAAGCATAGGTAGGAGATATATGAGACAAGATGAAATAGGTACACCATACTGCATTACAATAGATCACCAAACCCTCGAAGATGGTACAGTAACAATTAGAGAAAGAGATACAACCCACCAAATAAGAATAAAGATCTCCGAGCTACAGGAATTCCTAAGATCAAGATTCAAGAAATAGAAATTCTAAATAACTTTTACCCTAGCTTCTAGAAAAACTTATTAAAAGATTTCTAGAAAATATGATTAGAAGACTTGGTGGAAATATATGACTTTACCTCGTGATAGAGAAGAAGAATTTCGTTTAAGAATATTTACTCTCATTCAAGATCAGATTAGAAAGGTTATAGACATGTATAAGATGATCTTAGATATGCTGGAGAACTATATCTACGATGCAAATGTATCTAAACTTGAAGAACTCTACCAGAAGATTCTCAAAGCTGATGAATCAGCTAAAGAGACGAGTAGACTCGTGGAAGCAGAAATGACTAACGTTGGTGTTCTTCTAGCTAATAGAGAAGACTATGTTAGGCTGGTAACTGAGATAGACTCAATTGCAGATAAGACTGAAGGTATAGCTTTTAGGATGGTCAGTCTAGCGAAGATGAAAGCAAAGCTAAGTAGAGAATTAAACAATAAGATACTTGAACTTGGGGAAGCTGTGCTCGCTACGCTTAACAGACTTAGAGAAGCCCTCTTAGCAATAACATTAAACGTGAATACATTCCATCAGAAAGTTAGAGAGACGGAAGAACATGAGAAAAAGGTTGATGAAATTTATAGAACTCTAGATATAGCGATACTTACAAGCGAATTGAAGATAGCTCCACTGCTACTCACGAGAGAGATAGTGGCGATGCTTGAAGAAATAGCGGACATGGCTGAGAGAATAGTAGATACTCTAAGAGCAATCTCTCTAACAGTCTTTTAAAAATAAAAATGATAAGAGCAGAACTTCTAGAAGACTCTATAATAGTTTGGAATATAGAAGATGGGAGAAGACTTTATAGAGAAGGATTTTACGGTAAACCTCTAGGAATACCGAAACCTAAAACACCAGACTTCAACGCTCCACTCATACTCGACATCATAGAAGCAGTATACCTAGTTGAGAAAGAAGTAATCGAAGTATATTCAGCTGGGAGGAAAATTTCATTTGAAGAATTGAGAGAGTATGCAAAGAATGTTTATGAAAGATTTGAAGAAAAGTATACTGTTTATAGAGATCTTAGAGAGAGGGGGTTTATAGTTGCTCCTGGAATAAAGTTTGGAAGTGATTTCGCTGTCTATAGGGTTGGACCGGGGTTGGAGCATGCGCCATTCATAGTTCAAGTAAAGAGGAAAGATGAAGAAATCTCTGCACTTGAGATTATTCGGTCTGGTAGGCTTGCAACGACAGTTAAGAAATACTTCACTACAGCTATACCAGATCTTAGAACTGGCAGAAACATATACATACTGTTTGAGTGGTGGAAGCCTTAGAAATAATGTAAGCTACCTACCAATCATTTCTAAGTCTCTGAGGATTCGAGCCTCACCTTTGTAAAACCTCAAGTATACTTCTATCAACTTGAATAAGGAGACATGCACATCTCCACAATAAAATTTCAGATCCTCGACACCTCTTTCTCTTAATCTTAAATCAACTTCTTCCTTACCTAGATCTGGTGGGAGAGCTGATTTAGAGCCGACTACGTATCCCCACATAGATGAAAACGACTTTATGTAACAACCATAACAACAAGCTCTGGGAAATACATTCTCGACAGTCTTCAATATAGATAAAAACATATTCGATGTATGAGAAATCGAAGAAGCTTGCGTAACCATCAACCCTTCATCTCTAAGTTTTCTGTAAACTGTTTGATAGAATTCTACTGTGTATAGACCTGCAGCATGCTCTCCTGGAACTGGATCTGTTAAATCTAAAATCACTATATCGAAGCTACCGTCAGACTGATTTTCCAAGAACTCTCTCCCCTCGCTTATGAAAAGATCCAATCTCTTATCTTCGAAAGAGTTTCTAGACCATGGAATATACTTCTTAACTATCTCTATGAGTTCCCCATCTATGTCTACCATAACTATTTTCTCGACCGTTCCATGTTTTTCCACTTCTCTGATTGTAGATCCTTCTCCACCACCTATGACTAAAACTTTCCTTGGATTTGGATGCGTTACCATGACTGGGTGGACCAGACATTCGTGGTATATTTCTTCATCTATTTCTGAAGATTGTAAGAGTCCGTCAAGGAGTAGTGTTAGACCATAGTCTTCAGATTCAACTATATCTACTCTCTGATATCTAGTCTTCCCAGAATACAATACACGTTTTAAACGATACATTACTCGAAAACTGTTAGAAAGAGGTTCAACAATATACAATGTCGAATTTTCCTCAACCATCTACCTTTTCACCACACTTCTATGTAACTAGAAAGATAGCCTAATATTTATTATTGAAGATTATCCACACAATCTCAATCTTATGTTAAGATTTCTCTGAAAGTAATTCTATTAGAGATGATATAACTTTAGCTCCAGTAATCACGTCAGATATCCTTATCTTCTCATATCTAGTATGTGCTAGTCTTGAATCTCCAGGTCCGAAGGCACATATATTTTTAGATATAGAGATTAGTGTATTCATATCGCTAGTCCCAGTCTTCCGCACTATTCTAGGTTTCAAACCATTCTTTATCAAGCTCTTCATGAGTAAGTGAACTATCTCTGTGTTCAAGCTGATCTGCACAGGCATCTCTATACTTTCAAAATCTACATCGACACCTACATGCTCAGCTATCTCTCTAACAGTCTTCACTATTTCCTCAGCATTAATATTTGGAGGAAATCTAATGTTCATAGAAGCTTCACCGTATTCTGGTATCTTGCTAAACCAGTCTCCTGATTTCAGCATCGTTGTTACAGCAGTAATTTCTTCAAATCTACTACCATTAAATCTGGATTCTACTAGTTCTATGAATTTTATGAGTTTTCTTAAAGCCGAGTCTGTTATGTATGGTGTTGAGCTGTGTCCTCCAACTGCTTGAGATCGGACCTGAAGATAGATGCTCCCACGATAAGCTACTGCTATTGCTAAGTTTGTCGGCTCTCCTACAATTATATAGTCTGGCCTAATTTTACTGTGTAAAAGATTTCTAGCACCTAGCCCATCAGATTCTTCATGTACCAGACATCCAACAACTACCTCAACATTCAATTTTTCTGCTAAAGCGCCTCCAAGTATAAATGATGTTAAAGAGCCTTTAGCATCTACAGCTCCCCTACCATAGACTTCATCATCGATAATCTTAACTTCAAGTTCTCCTGGAACTGTATCTAGATGACCTGCGAGAAGTATGGATTTCCGACCACCTCCACGTTTCAAGAATATGTTTCCAACATCATCTACGTAGAACTTATCGTATCCAAGCTTCTCAGACCATTCTCTTATCTTATACTCTAACCTATGCTCATATCCAGGAGGAGTATAAACACTGACCAAGTCTAGTAAAAGTTTTCGAGATATTTCTTCTATCATATGACCAGCCTCATTCTAGAAAGAATTAGAGATAGAAATACTTTAACATAATTCTAGATCTTAAAGTATTTTCTCTAGAGTATTGTATGGTTATTTCTTGAAGTGTTGTACTGTTTTCTCGATCATCATGGATGCAAGATCTTTCCCAGTCACTCTAACGGTATTCCTAAATTCGGGGATAGCGTTCACTTCGCTAACATAGTATTTACCATCTCTAGATTCAAGTATATCTATTCCTAGTAAACCTCCACCCATAACTTCACCTGCTTTCACAATAAGTTCTACTAATTCTTCATTCAAACGTGCTTCTTGAACAGATGCTCCAAGAGCCGTATTCGTCTTCCAGCTACTACTTATCCTATATATTGCTGCTGGAACTTCTCCCCAGAAATAGAATGCTCTAATATCTCTATTAGGTTTATCTATGTATTCTTGAAGATAGTGGATTTTCAGGTAAGGGCTCTGCATATATTCTCTGAACTCTAGTATTTCTAGCATGCTATCTTTATCTAATGCTCTGGAAATCATTCTCCCCCAACTTCCATATATAGGCTTAATGACCAGAGGGAACCCTATCTTCTCAGCAACTTCTAAACATGATTCTCTAGTAAATGAGATAGCTGTTCTAGGTACAGGAATATTATTCTTTACAAGTTTAAGGGTAGTGTATAGTTTATCTTCACAATCCCGTATAACATTATAATTGTTTACAACTAGTACACCATGTTCTTCGAAGACAGCTGTTGAAGTTAATGCACGATAAAAACTTACACATCTCTGGAATACAATATCAAGCGTCTCGATACCATTAGGCTCAGTCAACCATAAGGGTTTCTTTAAAATATGTATTAACACTAGATCGTACCCGAGCTTCTTTACAGCATTAATTAAAGCACGTTCTTCCCATCTAACAATATCGTAAACAATTCCAATTCTCATTTAACTTAACAATAATGAAAACTACGAATCTAATAAACATATATCTTGAAACATTTGAAAAACGTTCATTATTGTACGTTTAACGAATATGAATACAAGCTTTCCGTATATGATTTAACGAGAAACGTAATATAATAAATATAGATTCATGTAGTCTTGAATGCCTAATTCTTCTTTTTATTCTCCCCAATCTTCAGAGATTTCTTCTGCTTCTTTTAAACGGTATTTTCCATTATCGTCTACTTCTAATTCTAGTTGTGAACCACATTCTTCATGTTCAAACAATTCTCCTGGCAATGCGTCATCTGGGATCTCTACTTCTCCTCCACAAATAGGGCATTCCAACTTCTTCATACTTCTTCAACCTCTCTAAGCTTAACTTAGAGGAATACGAAGAAACATATAAACTTACTACAGTTTTCTTAAAGAAAACCGTCTTTTTAGAAAAATTGTTTTAATTATAGTTGGAAGAATCCGAAAGTTTTGTATGTGAATACTATGTTAGAGATTAAGAGTCCGGTACATGTGATTGTAAGCATGTTGTCTAATATCTTAAGTATTTTACTATTCTTTATCTTGGACTGGATTAGAGACATGTAGAATAAATGTCCATCTAGTATTTTTATTGGAAGCATGTTAAAGATAGCTACACCGAAAGAAATTAACTGCACCCACCATAAACTTCTAAAGAAAGAATACTCTAATCCAGGATCACTTAATTTCAAGACGGTTGGCCTAAAGTAATCTATACGTATGATTCCAGCTTCTCTAAGTATGTGGGCCAATTGTATAGTCACAGGTTTAGAAATATGGTATGTATAGTTGCCAGAACTAGTCTCTATTACGATCTTATCTCTTATCGTTATGTTCTGGAAAAGTGTTTCAGGATTTAACGGATATCCGTTTACAGAGTAAACTACATCGTAAGGTTTAATTAAACTATCTTCTGTTGTTTCTAATACTATTACACCACTTATACTTGGCGTGAAGAGTGTGAGGAACATTAAGACTACTAGTAATCCTACCAATAGATTTGCGAAACTTCCAGCTGCAGCAACTCTAAGCTTCGATAAAGTGCTAGCATTCTTGAAATCTTCTTCTTCTGGTTCAACGAAACCGCCTGGAAAAATGAATGCTAGAAAGAATCCAGTAGATTTTATCTTTATCTTTTCTAGTCTAGCTACTAAACCATGCATGCCTTCATGAGTTACGAGGACTATCATAAATGCGAGTAGAAGGTATGGTAGATGCTCAATTCTAATCGTAACACCTATAATTATAGGTATAACTATATTTGCAACACCAACTTCTTGTGGAGTAAGTAGATACGTCTTCAGATTATCAGCAAGATAGAATACGGCAAACATAGATAAACCCAGAGCCACGAGTATACCGATATTTGAAAGAATTTTCCAAAGACGTCTATTAAAAGAAACAAGTTTATCAAATACACGAACCATTTTCTCAGATTTTACAATTATGAAAAATGGATATATACCAAAATTCTTAGAATTTTCTATAGACTTCCTCCACCTCCACTTTACAATAAGATAAGCTATACTCCATGCAGCAGCAAAATAGATTAAGTAAAGTACCACAGCCTCCATCTAAACAAAGATTCTTAAATCCCCCTCAATAATATCTTTTTCTTAGATCAAATGTAAAAATTTTATATCTATATATCTATTCTATAAGGTAGAAATCTATTTGGAAGATAAAAATCTATATTAAATCTTTATATAAGGCTATAAATCAAGTGTTTATATGAGTGGTAAAACTGGGAGAAGAGATTTTCTTAAAGGTTTAGTAGGGGGTCTTGTTGCTGGAGCTGTTGTTGGAGTAGCTGGAACAGAACTTTATAGAGGTATAGCTGCTCCACCTCCACCAGCTGTTAAAGAGCCGGTGCCTACAACTCCGATTAAAGCTGGAATTCAAGCATATCTTACTGGTGGTGGAGCTATATGGGGTAAACCTATGATGCAGGGAGCAGTATTAGCTATTGAAGAAATAAATGAACGTGGAGGAATACTGGGGAGAAAGATAGAGTATGTTGTTAAACCAGAAACATCACCTGAAGAAACTGTTAGAGAATATAGAACTCTAGTACTAGATGAGAAGATAGATTTCTACGTAGGTCTAATATCTTCTTCAAATACGCCTGCTGTAGGTCCAGTAGCTGAAGAACTACAGAAGCTGTCATTCTTTGTAGATGGGTGTACAGACTTCCTCTTTGAATCCGTAGTACCAGATCCGCGTTTCTGTTTTAGAATTACGAATATTCAATCTGCAGACGGTATTTCGGCGGCGTTAGGTGCAATAAAATTACTGAACTTAATGGAGAAGGATAAAGTAAGAATAGCCCACATACATCCAGACTATGCTTATGGTAGAAATGCTCATGCACATATGCAGATAACTTTCGAGAAAGTGTTGGGGAAAGACAGAGTTGAAGTAGTTTATGAAGCATTTCCAGGTCTCTTCAAAGTCACAGACTTCACACCATACATAACTGAGATAATTGCTAGTAAACCTGATATTCTAGCTTCTTCTCTATGGGGTGCCGATGTTGTAAACTTCTATAAACAAGCTTTAGGTTACGGTCTATTTGATAAGATGAAGTTCGTGTCCTGTATAGCTCATGCTGCAAGTCCAGCTGAAGCTGTAAAAGACTTCCCCGATGGACATATTGCAGGGGTACATGCTAACTACTTCTTCCTATATCCAGAATGGGACAAGTATCCAATAAACAAAGCATTCGTAGAGAACTATTACAAAAGATGGGGAACATATCCAGACAGCCCAGCTGAAGGAGCATACGTTGCTGTATACATGTATAAGACCGCTGTAGAGAAAGCATACGAAGTCCTAGGTAAATGGCCTGAAGTAGATGATATAATAAAGATGCTGGAAGGCATGACTATCTACGGTCCAGCAGGACCAATACATATAAGAGCTAGAAAACCGAATAAACATCAATGTTATAAAGATGGTATTGTCGGACTATCGAAATACGATCCAAGGTATGGTTTCAGTGTCTTGACAAATCCAGTAGTGATACCGATATCGAGGATAACTGTTCCGGAAGGATGGGAGGGCACACCTGATCCCAAGGCTGGAACACTTGCCTATAGTTGGATTAGAGAAACGTGGAAGGAAGGTGTACTACCAGTATAAACTTACAAGTATATCTATCCCTTATTTTAATTTTTAAACTCGGAGAGAGGAATCGAGCGATATGATAGAATTAGGAGAGGTAGTTGTAAGAATATACAACATCTTCTTCGGAACCTCTGTACTGTTCTTGATAGCGGTAGGACTAAACTTGATATACGGTGTAATGAGGATTGTGAATCTTACTCATCCAGCATTCTTCACACTTGGATGTTATACGGTTGCAGGGCTAGGCGTAGGAATAGTAATAAGTCTACTTGGAACTTCTCTCACACCACTCCTAATAATACCACCATTGATAGCTGCATTGATAGTAGTGATTGCCTCTTTGATTGTATTTCCACTCTTCATTTATATGAGTGGTAAAGGGGATGAAGTACAGCTTCTCGTAACCTATGGTCTACTCTTAATCTTTGAAGATGTTTTTAGATTGATATGGGGGGTTGAGCCTCTCAGAGCTTCCCAAGCTTACGAGATGGCAGGTTCGCTAATAGTAGGAGAATACCTCATTCCAGTATACAATATCTACGTAATCTTATCAGCATTAATACTCGTTCTACTTTTATGGCTACTTCTATTCAAGACAAAGATAGGAATACTCATAAGAGCTTCTTCAATGGATATAGAGATGACGGCAGCATTAGGAGCAGATGTTAAGAAAGTGTTACTGGTAACAGTGTTGCTTGCAGGTTTCTTGGCGGGGCTGGGGGGAGGATTGTACCTACCTTCCGCTTCCGTAATGTTGGGGATGTCTGTAGAACTTCTAGTTCTAGCATTCGTCGTCGTGGTGATAGGTGGTTTGGGTAGTTTTCTAGGTTCATTCGTAGGCTCATTCATTGTCAGCGTTTTAAGAACTATAACATTGATGCTATTTCCAGAATTAGAACTCGCATTAATCTACATAGTTGCTATACTCATACTTACGTTTAAACCCGAGGGGTTGGGAGGTGGAAGAAAATGGTAGAAAGATTGAAGAAAGCTTTTGGAGATGACTTGAGATCAAACTTTATCTTACTGGCAATCATCGCAGTAATTTATCCGGCAATCTACGCTATATCTCCTGGATGGGGCATCGTTCTAGGTCATGGAATCACGTGGATAATAGCTCTACTAGGCTTCAATCTACTTTTCGGATATACAGGTTTACTTAGCTTCGGTCACGCATTATTCTTAGGAATAGGCGCATATACTGCAGGCTTCATGTACAAGTATCTAGGCATCAACAGTATCGAGCTACACATATTAGGTAGCATTTTATCTTCAGCTGTAGTTGCTCTAGCCATAGGTCTCGTAGTAGTTAGATATACGAGAATATTCTTCGCAATCTTTATGCTCGCTATAGCGCAAGTCTTCTGGAGCCTCTATTACAAATTCTACTGGATTACTGGTGGAACAGATGGAATAAAGATGGCGAGATTCTCAATACTTGGAATCAGTCTAGAACACTTAGACTTCACAACATACCACCACATATACTTCTACTTCACCACTTTCCTGACCACGATCTTAATCTACTTGATGTGGAGGATAGTGAATTCTCCATTTGGGCTTACACTTAAAGCTATTAGAGATAATGAGGTGAGAGCAAAATTCATAGGAATAGACATATACAAGATGAGGCTCTACGCTTTCATAATCTCAGCTATATATGCAGGCATTACAGGCGCATTAGTCGCAAACCACCATAGATTAGTCACTCCAGATATTGCATACTGGACTACTTCTGGAAAAGTAGTATTTGCAACACTATTAGGAGGAACACGTATATTCATCGGCCCGCTAATAGGTTCTTTCATATTCCATGTTATAGAAAGTTTTGCTATGAGATTCATCTACTGGCAGCTGATAATGGGGGCCTTCATAATCGCCATAGTCATATTGATGCCTGGAGGAATAGCTCAAATACTGAGAACATTTGTAGAGAGTATTAGACATTCAGGTAGGATAGGTGGATAGTTATGGAGATATTGAAATTGGTAAACTTGAAAAAATATTTCGGAGGTGTTAGAGCTTTAGACGGCATCTCCACCACTCTCCATGAAGGAGAAGTAGTAACTATAATTGGACCTAACGGCGCTGGAAAAACTACGCTCATAAATACGATAAGCGGTTACGTATTCCCAGACAGCGGTAGAATCATATACATGAATGAAGATATCACAAAATCTACACCAATAGAGAGGGTCAATAAAGGAATTGTAAGAAGCTTCCAGCTCGTAAACACATTCGACAAACTAACAGTATACGAAAACATACTGGTATCTCTAATCTCAAGCAGAAAGTATCAAAATAAGATGACTAAAACATTAGATAGCTATACAGACATCTTAGAAGAAGCTGAGAGTATATTGAAGCTTTTTGAATTAGGAGATAAAGCTGACAACCTTATTACGAGCATCTCGTATGGTGATAGGAAGCTGGTGGATGTTGCTATATCTTTTGCATTAAACCCTAAGTTAATAATGTTGGATGAGCCGACAAGTGGTGTAGCAACGAAAGATAAAGATGACATAATGAAGAAAATACTAGAAGCAATAATGAAAACAGGTGTAACAGCTATGATAATCGAACACGACATGGATATAGTCTTCAGATATGGGAAAAGAGTAATGGTCATGCATCAGGGAAAGATAATAGCTGATGGAGGAGTTGAAGAGATTAGGAAAGATGAAGAAATTAAAAAGATACTTCTAGGTGGTGTATATGCTTAAAGTAGAAAACTTGTATCTAAGAATATCAAATACCGACATCCTGAGAAATTTATCCATTAAAGTTGAGAAAGGTGAAATTGTAGCAATCGTAGGTAGGAACGGTGCAGGAAAATCAAGCACATTCAAATCTATTGTAGGAATCTACAAACCAGCAGGAGGAAAGATAATTATGGACGATCAAGATATAACAGGTCTTCCAACTCATTTAAGAGTAAGGAATGGGATTGGATATGTTCCTGAAGATATGAGAATCTTTCCATGGCTAACTGCTAGAGAGAATATACATTTAGCAGCGTATCTTTCTAGAAATCTAGATAGATATGAAGAAATAATGGAGATCATATTAACGATCTTCCCAGAGATAAAACAGTTTCTAGATAGAGAAGGTTTCTATCTAAGTGGAGGGGAGAAGAAAATGCTCGCTATAGCGAGAAGCTTAGCAACACTACCGAAATATCTACTGATAGATGAAGCACTAGAAGGATTGGCACCTATAGTTGTAGAAAGATTTAGAGATGCCATCAAAATGATAAAAGAACGAGGTATAGGAATAGTAATCGCCGAATCTAACGTTCTACTAGCAACAAAAACTGCGGAAAGACTATACGTACTAGAGAGAGGTGAGATCATATTTGAAGGAAGCTCAGAACAATTACTAAGTAATCCTGAAGTCATGAAAATCTTAAGAGGAACATAAACAATTTTATATAGTGGCTGGCTGAGGGAAGCATAGAATACTTTCCTCTCGGGTGGTTTACATGTCTCAGGAAGAGAGTTGGGAAGTTAAGAGAGATAATGTAGTCCAGATACTTGAAAGTATAGCAAACGATACAAATACTCCTAGAAATATTAGACGTGTAGCGAAAGCGGCTTCAGACATACTTTTCGATGAAAAATATCCTCCAGCTATAAGAGCTGCTAACGCAATAGAAATGATAGAAGAAATAATAAATGATCCAAATATGCCCGTATTCGTTCGGACACAATTCTGGATGGCCATATCAATACTAGAAGTCATAAGATCAATGGGGAAAGAGCCGGCTCAAAAATAAAATAAATCAAGAGAACATTAAACAACAATATTGTAGAGAAGACTAGAAAAGAAGTTTAGAGAAACATTTTCAAAATTTTAACCAAGTTAAAGACAATACTTATATATGAATTTAGAAATACTTCTTTTGAAGTGAGATGGCTGTAACTGGTCTCGAGTGGGTTATAATAGCAATTATCATAATAGTATTGTTAATCTGGGGTCCTTCACAATTACCGAAGATTGCTAGATCTCTAGGACAAGCCAAGAAAGAATTTCAGAAAGCTATGAAAGAAACTGAAGAAGCTACGAAAGAAGTATCAGAACCTTTCAAAGAATCTATTGAAACCTTTTCTCGTGAAGTACGTGAAATAGATTCTGAACTTATAAAACTTGCAAAAATGCTTAACATAGAGACTGAAGGTAAGACAGCAAGCCAGATAGCAGAAGAAATAGCCAAAAAGATGAAGAAGTAAGAATAATACTTCACAGTATTTCATAGACCACCACTAAACCAACTTAAAACAATATACAAATTATACAGCTCACCCAAAGATTGTAGTATAGATTTGTGGAGGAGTATTGATTGAGTTCTAAGAAAGATAAGGTTAAAGTTAGAGATATGAAAGAGATGACTCTACTTGAACATCTCGCTGAGCTTAGAGATAGATTAAAAGTTTGTATGATCAGTATAGGTATCGCAACATTAATAATGCTAGCTTTTCCAGCTCAGATATTGAATCCTATGGAGCTGCTTTCAGGAATCTATAAACCTGTTGTTTCACTTATACTCGGAATCCTTGTAGATATTGTTAAACCTCCGCAGATGGAGATTATTGGTGGAGAGATTACAGCCCCCCTTGAAATCTATTTTATAGCTTCTCTCGTCTTTGGATTAATGTTTAGTAGCCCGATAGTCGGGTACGAGATATACAAATACATAGATCCAGCTCTCTACCCTCATGAAAGAAGGCTTGTATATCCATTCCTCTCAGCATTCATAGGATTATTCGTAGCGGGCACTATTTTCGGATTATACATAATAACACCATTTACTTTTAGAGCTATGTTAATCTTCTTTGAGCTTGTTGGAGCTCTACCGATAATAACTGTCAAAGACTTTTACATGACCATACTAGTAGTAACCATAGCGACTGGAGCCGTCTTTACGTCACCTGTAATCCTCGTACTTCTCGTGAGAGTTGGATTAATATCTACAAAATCAATAGAAAGAAACAGGAAATGGATATATGGAATAGGATACATAGTTGCAGCAATCATAACACCTGACGGCGGTGTCTTCGCAAACCTAATACTACTAGCAGTCTTCATAGCACTAGTAGAAGGAGGAATACTAGTAGCAAAAAGATATGAAAAGAAGAAGATCTTAGAAGAAAAACTATGCCCCTTCTGCCACGAATACGTAGGAGATGCAATCTTCTGCCCTAACTGCGGAAAATCGAGAATCTAAACAAAAACGAAGACTATAAAAGTACGGGGAGCACCAGTACCCAGCCTTCGCAGGGGCTCCCGCACCCCACTAAAAGCTGGGCGGAAGGAGGCTTAACTTCCGCGTTCGGCATGAGAGCGGGTGTTTCCCCCCTTCCTATGACCGGTGCCCCAAAAAATTATACTTAGAGGTTATATTTCAACTTAAGTTTTCCCAGTATTATAATAGGATGTTTTGTGGATGTTAATACTCTTATTGAGGTCTTTTTGTTTTTGTTTTGATGTCGAAGAGAGAAGGTTCTGAGAAGAAGCCGCCTAAACAGATTATTACGATATATTCTCCAGATTATTTTGGTTATAAAGAGATTGGCACGACCTTGAGTTATGATCCGAAGCAAGCTATAGGGAGGACTCTATGGGTTAGCCTTTACACTTTAACTGGAGATTTCTCCAAACAATACTTACTGATAAGGTTTAAGATTGTCCGAGTTAAAGAAGATCTAACCGCTGAGACAATATTCTATGGACATGAGTATGGTAGAGAGTTTCTTAGAAGTCTTGTTAGGAGAGGCACATCAAGAATAGACGGCATCTTTAACTTAGTTACTAGAGATGGGTTTCACATACGTGTACACGCTATAGCTTTCACTGTGAAGAGGCTCACTCCACATTCTCTCAAGGTAAAGAAGATAAGAAAGATAATGCAGAAAGTATTGGAAGACGCTGCAAAGAATCTTACATTATCTCAGCTCGCACAAGAAATGGTTCTAGGAAAAACAGCTTCAGATATTTACCAAGAAGCTAAAAAGATAACACTTCTAAGACATGTAGGAATCGTGAAATCGAAGGTTCTAAAAGTACCTGAATGGGTATATACAGGAGAAAAACCTGTAGAAGAGGCGGTCCAACCTGCAGCCTCAGCATCTAGTGAAGAAGGAGCTTAGAGAAAAAGTAGCTGAGGAAGCTGCAAAACTTCTCTACCATAATGTTGTTGAAGAATATATAGATGCTAAGAAGCTGGCGGCAGAACAACTAGGCACTAAGATTCTTCCAAGAAATATAGATGTTGCTTTGAAAATGTTGAAGATAGCTCTAGAAACAGAAGGTGAAGATTACTGGAAGAGACTCGTATCTTTAAGAAGAATTGCATATAATGTTATGGAGAAGTTTTCAGAATTTAATCCTAGATTGATTGGAAGTGTTTGGAGAGGGATAATAAAGCCGAAAAGCGATATAGACATAGAACTAGATTGTGAAGACTTAGAGAAAGTTTTAAACAAGGTAGTAGAGAGCGGTTTGAAAATAGAAAATGTAGAAAGGATAGATCTTCCCGAACCTTTAAGAGAGGGAAGCATAGCTAGAATAAGAGTTAAGGTTGAAGATGTGTACGTAGAGATAATACTGAAAGAACATCAGGCTTACCTAAACCCTGCTAAATGTGATATATATGAAGATAGAAAGAAAGGCTTAACACTAACTGAGTTAAAGAAAATATTGATGGAAGATCCTGTAAAATTGTTTATACCAAGGTGAAGCGAATGGAGATAGATGAAGAAACATTTAAGAAACTTTTCCCAAATCTCTACAGAGAGATAATATTGAAGAAAGCTTCATTAAAGATTGATGCTGTAAGAACTTCTATAGAGGAAGGAGAAAGAGAGGCCTTGAAAAATAGTCATGAACCATCTATGCCTGGACCAGTAGACTATTTGAGAAGATGTGAGGATGATCAGGAAGCTTTCAAAGTCATAGATTATCTTGAGAAGAAGGGAGAGATAACGGAGGATGAAGCAGAGAGACTTAGAAAACAAGTTGAAGAATATGGTGTGAGAAGTTTCGGACCTAAGAAAGAATGGGGCTACTACTCCAAGAAATACCTCTCTGATACTGAGACTCCTTAAATTAAGAAATATTTCTCATTAATAAATGAGTATATTGTTCTCTAGAGATTTCATCTATATGATTGTAGTAACGTGTCAGAATGCTTGATCTATGTATCATCCTCTTCTTGCAGTTGAAATTATTGAGATAACGTCACCCCATTTTAAGATATATTCTTCACCGACTCTAGTCTTCTTCTTAGCATCTATTGCATATAAAAATGTTTTACCTAGTTCTGAATGTATCTTGTAGGCTAGGTCTCTAGGAGTTGATCCTTGAGGCATTAAGTAGACATCTGGAAGAACATTTCCATCGTGGTCTGTAAATCTATCTGGATCTTCTACAGGATAGACTGGGACGTATTTTAACAACTTGAAGTATGCGGTATTGATGAGTTCTTGGACTCCTGTTGAACCCCACTTCTTGAAGACATTCTCCACTATCTTCTCTAAAGCTTTCTTTTGTGGTTGAGTAAGCTTAGATTCATCTATAATCTTGAATGAATTGTCTCCCGGCAGATACTTTATTAATCCTTTCTCTGCTGCTAGTCTGAGTATTCTTTCAGCTTCTGCAGATACTGGTATGGTATGGTATCCTGCATTCTTCAATCTCTCTACACCTTTCTCAGCTTCTTTTATATCTATCTTATTTGCAGCAACTATGACGGGCTTCTCCATCTCGAGTAACCTACGAGTAAAGTTATGTATCTGTTCTCTACTCCAAGAACTAGGTTTATTCGGGTTTAATCCTTCTTCACGTATAACTTCACGTATTGCTCCGATCTTGATTCCTAGACCTGAAAGCTTCTTCTCCAGTTCTTCATCTAGTTCTCCAAATCTATTCTCTACTATTCTACATATACGTTGCCAGTCAGATAAGATTATTTCTTCGACCCAGTATGTCATTTCTTCTTCTACAAGTTTTACATCTTCTATTGGGTCGTTTGTGCCTGGTTCTACAGGGTTTCCATCTTGATCAGTTGATCCAGCTGCATCTACTACAACTATTAATGCTGATGCTTGCCTGATCTCATCTAGAAACTGGAGACCTAGACCTCTACCCTTATGCGCACCTTTAATTATTCCGGGACAATCTATTAATTCTATTGGAATAAACCTCACTCCATCTATACACTTACTATTCTTAGGATTGTCTTTTACTCCGAGTTCTCTACACACACAATCTACTCTGAGGTAAGTTACGCCTCTATTTGGTTTTGTTGTCGTAAATGGATAGTTAGCTATCTCTACTGGAGCTAGAGTCATGGCTGAGAAAAGAGTACTCTTACCAACATTCGCTTTCCCAACAATACCAGCTAACTCCAACTTCCCCCAGCAACAGAGTAGTTAGAGGTAGAGATAAGTCTTACAATGCTAGATCAATAGACAGAGATTGCTATCGTTACTATCGTGAAGACCATAGAGGTTACTAATACACATACACGTAACTTCTCCTACTAATGAAGTATACTCTTCGCCTAAAACTTGTAGAAGCATTAATGAAACCAGAAAGAATAGAGATAAGTAAAAGCGTTAAGAGGGTTATTCTAGAAGGAACTCTCTGAAGTTGAAAGCTTTATTAGAAGCTTAGACCATCACAAAGTGATAATACATGACTTCTAAAGAAGACATGCTTGAGGTTCTTAATAATAGACGTTTAATCTACTGGTTCTTCTCTAGAGTATGTGAAAGAGAGATTAAAGATGATTTCCTGAAACAACTAGTAAGCATGGATAACCCCCTACTAAAAATGAGTTTTTCTCTAGATTTAGGAGATGAAGAGATTAGAGAAGGATTAGAAGATATGAAGAAGTATATTGAGGAAGCTTTGAAGCGTGATCTTAAAGAAGTAGAATTAGAATTGGCTGTAGACTATGCAAATATATTTTTAGGTGTGAAACATGCTAGAGAGAAAAAAGGAGCACCACATCCATCAGAATCAGTGTATAAGACAGGTCTACTAATGCAAGAACCTTACGACGAAGTTCTCCAAGCATACTGGGATGCGGGAGTAGATGTTGTAAAAGATTTCAAAGAACCTGCAGACCATGTAGCAATAGAATTACAGTTTATGTCATACCTATGTAGGAAAGCTTCTGAATCATTACAGAAAGGAGACAAGGAGAGCTTAATCAAGTTTCTCAAAGCACAGAAAGACTTCTTAGAAAAACACATTCTCCAATGGATTCCAAGATTAGCAAAAGATATTTTGGAATCTGCTGATACAGACTTCTATAAAGGATTTGGAAAAGTTCTCGGAAGATACGTTCAATATGATAAAGAGATAGTAGACATGTTACTAGAAGATGCAGCTACCTTATAACATACGAAATACAATAGATAGTTACGAAAAAATATTAATAACAAGACTGATTGATAAGGAGTAGTTACATACGTTTAAGAATGCTGATTCCAAGTTCTAGAAGGTATGAAGAGAAGTATCATATTACTAGTAACGATTTTAGTGATTACGGCTTTAATAGTATCGTTCCTGATTGTTGGAAGATCTAATGTAAAAGAATATGAGAATGTAAGAATTGCTGTAGAATTCAATAATCATGCAGCGCCAGCATATATTGCAAAACATTTTGATTGGTTTAGAGAAGCTGGACTAAATACAACAACTTTCAATTCATATGTTACAGGAGTTGCTTTAGCAAATGCTTTAGCTAGAGGTGATGTAGACGCTGCTTATATTTGTCTTGGACCTGCACTTCTCGCATACGCTAGAGGCGTAGATGTAGTGATAGTATCTGGGACCCATCTACACGGATACGCTATTATTTCTAGACAAGATATAGCATCTCCTAAAGATCTTGAAGGTAGAAAGGTGGGTGTGGTTGAAGCTGGATCTAATGCAGACATAGTATTCCAGCTTACTGTTGAGAAATACGGTTTAGATATTGGGAAGATAGATGTTAGAAGAGGAAATCCACCAATCTTAACAACATTACTATGGACAGGTCAAGTTGATGCAATAGTAGTTCCAGAACACTGGGCAACGATAGCTTCATCTAAAAAAGAATTTCACGTACTCTTGAAGAGTCAGGATGTTTGGGATAATATGCAGGGCAGTGTGCTCATAGTTAAACGTGAGCTCTTAGAGAAGAAACCTGAAGTCGTAGAGAAACTAGTGAAGATTACCGAAAAAGGTGTTAAGTTTATTCGAGAGAATAGAGATGAAGCTGCAAAGATAATGTTAGAAGAACTTAGCAAAGCCTCTCCACTGGGTGTTGAGCCGAAGCTAGTTGAGGAGGTATCAGACGTGCTTTCACCGAGTATAATGTTAGACTCGATGGGGAAACTTGATTACTCCACAAGAGTTGATTTAAACGCTGTTAAACAGTATGTAGAGATACTTTATAGAGTAGGATATATAGAGAGTAAGATCGATGTTGATAAGATAGTTGATCTAAGATTTGTTTCTGGAGGTTAATGTATTGAAGTCTGTAATCAGTGATGAAAGGTTTGGTTGGCTGATACCGATACTGATCTTGATATTTTCTTGGGAAGCCATAGCTAGAGCAAACATTTTCCCAGAATATCTCTTCCCACCATTCTCAAAAGTTATCTCTACAGGATATTTCCTAGCTGAGAATGGGGTACTGTTAAGTAACCTTGAAGCAAGCTTGCTAAGAGTTTTAGCTGGATTAGTATTAGGTTCAGTAACCGGCGTAGGGTTGGGAATGTTGATGGGTTATAAGGATAGAGTTTACAGAATGCTACACCCGATCTTTAGCTTATTGATGCCTATACCTGTCTTAGGCTGGCTACCTTTATTCATACTCTGGATTGGGATAAATGAAGCACTACCAATACTCCTAGTATTCATATGCTCATTCTTTCCTGTACTCTACAATACAATCTCTGGAATTAAGAGTGTTGATAGAGGGTATGTAGAGATTGCTAGAAGCTTAGGGGCTTCTGGGAGAAGAGCTTTCTTAGACATAGTTTTCCCACTAGCTTTACAGAACATATTTACAGGTATGAGGCTTGAATCTGGAATGGCTTGGAGAACGATAGTAGCTGCAGAGATGATAGCTATACCCATCGGGATAGGAGCGCTTCTGATCAATTCACAGTATTTAATACGTGTAGACGTGATAATGGTCTGTCTAGGAGTGCTTGCAGTAATGACCCTACTATTCGAGAAGATTCTACTATGGTTGGAGAGAAAGATCGTGAAATGGAGGTAAAAAATTGACGAAGATACAGTTACATAATGTGAGCAACAAGTACATACTAAAGAGTGTGAATCTAACGATAGCTAGTAAAGAATTATTTATGTTGATTGGTCCATCGGGTGCTGGAAAAACAACTCTCCTTAAAGCTATCGCAGGTTTAGTAAGCTATACTGGTAACATATTCTTCGATGACGAATCTATAGATAACACGCCACCTGAAGATAGAGAGGTAGGATATGTGCCGCAGGATTTCATGCTCTTCCCACATATGACTGTAGAAGAGAATGTAGCGTATGGATTAAAGGTTAGGAGAATACCTCGTTTAGAGATAGATCGCAGAGTAAGAGAACTACTCGAAGTTATGGAGATATATGAACTACGTAAACGTTATCCGAAAGATCTGAGTGGTGGGGAGAAACAACGTGTAGCAATTGCACGTGCGTTAGCAATAAACCCCAGAGTATTACTACTAGATGAACCGTTAAGTAATCTAGATCCGAGAACAAGTAAGTATGTTAAAGAGTGGCTTAGATATATTGTTAGAAAACTTGGTGTAACTACAATTTGGGTAACACATGATATTAACGAGGTCGAGGAAGCGAATTGTAAGGTCGGCGTAATAATTGAGGGAATGCTTGAACAGACCGGACACTACCATGAAATACTATCTTTCCCAAAAAACAATAAAATATCAGAATTCTTAGGTTTATCTAATACGTTTAAATGTAATATTATTGATGTTAAGGGTCCGTTCGCTGAAGTGGATGTAAACGGTTTAAGAATGGTTGTGCCGTATGATGGCGGAAAGATAGGTAAGATAATAATCCACCCACATGATATACAGATCTCTAGAGAAAAACCATTAACTTTCACCGTAAACACTTATGAAGGTATTCTCGAAGAAGCTGTAAACAAGAAATACTCTACATGTCTGAAGGTTAAAGTAAATGAGAATATTGTTTTCAATGTTGAGCTCCCAGAAGATGTGTACAGGCTTATGAATCTAAAAATAAGTGAAAAACTCTACTTAACGATTAGACCTAGATCAATAAAGACTCTTCCTTAATTCTCCTAAAAAATTAGGGGAAATCGTTAATCTTTACAAGCTATCTGAATACTAGCCTACCCTATCTTGTTGTGGATATTGAATGGTTTCCTCAATCTTTCCTGCTATTCTCTCTAGATACTCACATATCTTCCTATACTTTCTCTCATCATAGTCTTCTCTAAGACTATACTTCTTCTCTTCGATAAGCCACTTCAAGATCTTGTATGTATCCAATGCCTCCAAGAGCTTCATTCTATCTTTCTCCCATCCTTCTTCCCACTCCCAAAATACTTCATCTATATGCGTTATTCTATTCTTCACTACATCTATTTCTATAGAATCTTCTCTCATATTCTCCGTAGATATGCTGTACACAAGTTTATGGAGTTTTACATCTTTAATTGTTGGTAGAGTTGTACCAACATCTATCATTATACTATATCTTGCTTTCAAAGGACTCCAGGGCATTAATTGATACTCCACTCCCTCCAAATTTATCTCTCCCAATACTCTTGCTAAATGATCTACGTACTCCATACTCCATCCTCTAACTCTAGCTTCTTCTCTAAGTACTTCAAGCTTCTCCATATATTCTGGATGCATCTGGAGTAACGTGTTAAGATCGATCTTTTCAAAACACTCTAATGAAAGTTTTCCTTCAGCTCTCCCCTTCTCAAGCGGACTTAACATAGACAAGGGGAGAGTCACCTCTAACCCTTCTATCTACCTAACTAATAGAACTAAAGCCCTCTCATATTTAACTCTAATACATCTCAGACTTTTCTAGAGAGAATTAAAACATAGTCTATTAAGATTGAATTCGCATGCTAATGCAGCGATAGTTACTCCGTAGAAGTATGTTGGTTTTCCATTAGACCATCTCAATATATCTTGTATTGTATTGTTTACTATAGTTGAACCTGTAGCTAAGATTAGTTCACTCCAAGAGATCACTTCTTGGTTCTTCTGATAAGGTTCTATCATGATGCCGTAATAGCTTCTCCCAATATTTTCTTCATCCATATCCGTTACCCTAATATTACTAAACCTTCTGAGGAGATGGGAAAGTATAGCTGGCTGGAAACCTATAAGAGAGATCTTCACATCTCCATATAGATTAAATAATGTTTCAGAAATCTTAGCGGCACATAACTCTGGACCATCATCTCTACAATGTCTAGTTCCTTCTATAAGCCTTAGGAGTCTGTATGTAGCATTTATCCCAGCTATAAGTAATGCTCTACCAGAATTTCTGGTAATGTCTAGATCGTATAAATCTTTCAATGTACCTTGGAAGCTTGCTGGCTCATCTGTAAATGCTTGACCTACGGCCTCGCCTATCTCTGCCTGCACCATGACTTCTTTTCCTCTTAGTAATGGGTAATCTCTCCTAAGAGGTCTACCAATAGCTTCCTCAGGTTCCAGAGTCCTTGCTTTCACAGTAATCTCTCTACTTTTTAAACCATTCTCAGTAACCCTTCTCCACCATCTTCTACGAAGTTCTAAAAGATAATCCATCATAACCACTATCAATAAACTTATTCTACATGATAAACATTCATGTGAAGAGAATTCTCATAAAGATAACTAGAAGTAGCTTTATCGAATATTGGTCAAGAAGCTAATACAATCCAAATCTTAGTACCTATAATGATATGGAAAGATAAATTAACGATAAATAAACCATTTATCGTATTCTGCTGGAACGATTTTTGATCTCCTACACTCTGGGCAGAGCTTCAGAGATTGTAACTTACTAGTATCCTCAACCCCTAACCCGCTATAAATCTTTTCAAGTTTCCTCAGTTTTCCCTTCGTGATAAATGGTTTACTGCATCTAGAACATTTTACGAGTTCTTGCGAGATAAGTATGCTGGGGTTATCGTCCAGTAGCCTGGATACTGAGAAGTACCTCTTCAAAGTTATAGCTTTCTCGGGACATATTGATGCACATAAATTGCAGCCCAAACACTTCTGATAAATGAAAGCTAGGTGTAGCATATCTACATCCTTAGTTAATGTGAAAGATTTGGTTGGACACTTCTCATAACAGAGTCCACAGAGAGTACATAGCTCTCTATCTATAATCACTTCTGCAAATGGACAGGGCTCTCCATAATCTAGTACATCTACAACTATCTTACCATCCTTTACAAAATCTTTAACAATAGATATAAGTTTAGTTCTCCTATCTCCAGAATAACTCTTACACATGTTCTTAATTGTGAACTGATTCTTTAAACACTCATTCCTCAAATTTTCTAAACTTCTTATGAAAGATTCCAATTCTCTAAACTCTAATAGATATATTGGGGGGTTACTGTATCCTAAGGACTCTAGTATTTTTCTAGCTATAACTGTCTTTCGACGTAACACGTCCAGATATTCTGATACATCCTCCCCTAATACAAAAGGTACAATAACACCACGTGCACCGTAAGCAATTGTAGATAAGAGCAAGTTTTCAGAAATTAGGCCTAGTGTCGGCAATTCTATTGGAAATAATTCAAGAAGTAGGCTAGCCTTCATCTTAATTAATTCTTCGAGAATTTCTCGGTATAAAGTAGGGTCAATAAACATTACTATCTTATTTGGGATTTCTCCTGTAAAGTTTTGTAGAATGCTTTTCACCTGCGCATCTATCTGTTCATCTGTGGCATTTGGTATCTGGATAGCTCCAGTAGGACATATTGATGCACATACACCACATATACTACATTTATCTACATCTACCAATACTCTACCATCTTCTGAACCACTTAAAGCTCTTCTAGGACAGACAGTCATACAGAAACTACATGCAGTTGTCCCAATACATTTATCTCGTTCTACTACTGGTGTAGGCTCATACACCATGAGGAACTGCGGTAAAGATCTAAACAAACTTCTCCTAGAAATCTTTAAGCTAGCCCTAGCTCTTCGGGGCTCAACACGTCTCGCAAGCTCTATGAACTTTAACTTCTCAACACTAGAATATATCATGACCGTCAGCTTCCCTGTAGCCTGTAATTTAGAATCTCTTGGAAATTCTGAGAACAGCTCTTTATGAGGTATAAATTCTATTAATAGAGGATTCAGCCCAATACTTTCAATCTCATTTATGAGAACGTCTCTATACTCCATACAGCCGACAACAAGCATAGATTGAGGTTTAAACAATCTTAATCGCTCTCTTATAATAGATGGATCCTTACAAAGATCTTCCAAGAAAAATACTGAAACGATTGTTCCCAGATTCTTTAAGTACTCATTCAGCAAATTATAATCTACCGACTTAACGTCTCTGCTACATCTACAAATAAGTAAACCTATCACGTTTGTAGAAGCAGACATATTTCTAAGTATTTTATTATATGAAAGGATCAATATAGATATTAACTAAATTAATATTAACACTAGATCCAAATCTATGCTGAGACTGCCTTACAGTTTCGAAAATTAAGAACACTGTTGATCTATCTTTCAACAATAATCTTTAATAATTGTGGGAATTGTTCTGGAAGCTTAATAACGTCCGGGTCGTTTATTTCTTCAAATGATGCTACGATAATATTTTCTAGATTGACAGCATCTTCTCTATTCTTCACTAGAACTATTTTTACCGCTTCTCTGTAACGTTTAACTAGACTGTAAAATCCTTCTAGAATCAAGAAGTCTACATTTCCTACAAAGTTTTTCAGTTCTTCTATTGAGTTAATTGTTCTCTTTCTCCATATTACTGCTATCTCGGTAGGTGAGATTATTATGTTTGGATTTGCTCCAGCTTCTCCATGTTTCCAGCTATCCTTACCAACTTGGTCTACACTGAAATCTGCATGATGTACATGTTTAGCGCTTGCAACACTATACCCCATCTCACTTAAACTACGTATCAACATTGTACTTAACCTAGTCTTACCAGATTTTTTATGACCTAGAACAGCGACAACTTTCAAAATAAGATACACCTAGAATTCTAGATACTTTCAAGAAAATAAATATCTTTCTATATATTATTTTGACGTAGAGATACATCAATAGTCAGGATCTGTTCTAGAGAGTATGGAGCGTTACGGTTAAGATTATTTAGGAATGTGTCTTTTAACTTTATTCCATCCTAATCTACTTACACATTCTATTATTTGTTGATCTATTTCTTTTTCTTCCATACTTGAACATCTCTTTGCATCTATTAATGCATGTAGAGCTAGATGGTATATGTTTAGGTCTAAATATTCTTCTACTTCAGATACGTACATCTTTAATGCGTTCTCGAGATCTCCCATACTTTCAAGTTTAACAGCTGTTAGGAAATTAAGAGAACTACGTTTAATGTAGATATCGTTGTTGATGAACCCATAGATCGGTGGAATCTGTGGACTAATGATATCTTTCTGGAAGTTTACGCCAACTAGCTTCTTTGGCTCATCTGTTATACTACTTACATGGGTTAAGAGCACCCTCCTACAACTTCTAAAAGTATCTGTAGCTCTACCATATATGCCGCGAAGTTTAGCAATCTCAGACAGATACTGTCTAGCATCACTATTAAAGTACTGTATTGTTGAGGAGAGTGAACCATCGCCCCAAACTATACTCCCACACTCAGCCCTACTCTCCCTACACCTCTCTACAAAACGCTTAAGACTTAAACCATCTATCCACGGCAGGTCTCCAGGAATTATGAGGTATTCTTCAGAATCGACTTTAAGAAGTGCTGTAAGTAATCCTCTAAGAGGTCCTCCACAATTAATATTCACATCATCTAGAATGTAGTTCTCTACACCTGTTATTTCTGATAATTGTGCTGCACGTGTTTTATCTCTTGTTAAAAGATAGATTCTATCAGAGATTTCACGTAAGGCAAATGCAACAATAGAGATTATGGGTTTATCATTAACATTCCATAGATACTTGTCACAGCCAAATCTTTCTGATAATCCGCCAGCAAGAATCACGCCACAAAGCATAGAATCACAACTATAATTCTTAGCATATGATGAAAAAAACTTTTCTTCAATAATCCTCAGAAGCTGGCTTTGTATGTTTTTTAGAAAACCATTACAAACATTTATTTTTAAGAATCTATGAATAATTTATATGCCTTTAGAATACAAGCTTAGAGCTAAGCCTTATGAAGAAGCCTTGAGAACTTCTTTTGAAGCATTTGAATCTTCACCTTCATGTGAATTGGTTCCTGTTACTGAAGCTCTAGGGAGAAGGTTAGCTGTAGATATTACTGCGCCTTACGATATGCCTTCTAAGAATATAGCTTTTTATGATGGATACGCTGTGAGACATGAGGATACGAAAAATGCTTCTGCATCGAATCCTGTGAAGCTAAGACTAATAGGATCTGTATTGAAAGATGGTGAAGAAATTGGGTTAAGAGTAGAGAGGGGGACAGCTGTCTACGTATCTGCAAACTCACCTTTACCAGAAGGTGCGGATGCTGTTGTAAGAGAAGAATTTACTTCAAGGGAAGGTGACATGGTATTCGTGAAAAAAGAGGTTGAGATTTATGAAGATACTGTTCTTAGAGGCGAAGATGCGAAGAGAGGTGAAGTACTATTACATAGAGGATCTATTATAAGACCTCAGGATCAAGTCCTCTTGTTAGAGATCGGTCTCACAAGGGTAAATGTTTACAGAGAGCCAACGATAGCTATCGCCTCAACGGGGGATGAACTTGTTGAAAGATTTGAGAAAGGTCTACCATACCCAGATAACTACTCTCTACTACCAATCTCAATCTTTAAACTCGTAGGTATTAGACCATTCTATCTTGGAATTCTTAGAGATGATCCAGAAGTAATAGCAGATACAGTATCCAGAAACATTAAACACTATGATGCTATAGCATTGATAGGAGGGGCATCAAGAGGTGTAAAAGATTATTCAGGTACAGCTATAGAGAAGATTGGAGAGATAGTATTCCATGGAACAACACTAAGTCCTGGAAAAGTTTCAGGAGTATGTAAAGTAGATGGAAAACCAGTATTCCTAGTCCCAGGACACATAGGCTCAGCAACATGCTGTATATGTAATATAATCCTACCAGTAATCTCTAGAATCTATTATGATGGTGTTGAGATGCTTCCAAAAGTTTCTGCAAAACTAACAATGCCTGTAGAAGCGAGACCAGGAATGTACACGTTTAGAACAGTTAGTTTAGAGTGGTGTGAAGGCGTACTCATGGCGACACCGCACCTAAAGAGGTTGGGGGGATCAACACTACTAACAGTACTCTCAAAAGCAGGAGGATACATCTTGATATCACCGAGTGCAAAATTGTCAAAAGGAGATACAGTAAAAGTAACCCTCCTAAATCCACTGGAAATCTTTAGCTGGAGATAGGTGGAGAAGATAATTAAAGATCTAGATGCATGGTAACCCTATCTCATATAACAATCTTATTTTTACGTCATAGTGTTATCCTATTAGGTTTTTCCAGGTTCTATACTCTCCGATAATATTTTCTCAAATACTTGAGATAGCTGTTTGTATCTTTCTATACTGTATTCTTGTGAGAGTTGAAATCCTTTTTCTTCTATAAACCACTTTAACATTTTGTATATCTCAACTGCTTTAACCTTCTTCGCTTCATCTTTAATCCACTCTTCTTCCCAATTCCAGAAAACATCACCCACATATGTGATAATCTTCTTCTGGACATCTACAGTAATAGCTCTCGGGAAAGTATTCTTACCGAATATGTTGTAGATAAGCTTTTCAAGATCAACTCCCGTAATCTTAGGGAAATTCCACATAATATCTATAACCATACCATAGGGGCCTCTAAGAATACTCCATGGAACAATCTGGTATTCTGCGCCATCAAACTCGATCTCGCCTATAAGACTAGCTTCATGATCAACATAGAAGTGTCTCCAATCCTTCGACTCGATATCCGCTAGAAGAGACTCAAT
>JALNLN010000028.1 GCA_023267855.1 Candidatus Geocrenenecus dongiae
TGCTTACACTACTATCTCTTATGATCTATTTTTACGGTGGCTGGCCCTTCCTCAAAGGTTTAGTAAATGAGGTTAAGGTTAGACAGCCCGGCATGATGACCTTGATTGGTGTGGCTATCTCGGTCGCAATGTTCTACTCGCTTGGAACAGTCTACATCTTCAGCGGTAGAGACTTCTACTGGGAACTTGCGACACTAATCGATGTTATGCTTTTGGGTCACTGGATTGAGGCAAAAAGCTTAATGGGTGCATCAATGGCGTTAGAGGAGCTTGTCCGAATAATGCCGACTACAGCCCACCTAGTCAAGAATGGCGAAATCGTAGATGTGCCTATTGCCCAGCTAAAGAAAGGGGATGTTGTGTTGGTCCGACCTGGCGAGAAGATCCCGTCGGACGGCGTCGTTGTCGAAGGTGAGTCATCAGTTAATGAAGCTTTATTGACCGGTGAGTCTAAACCGGTGGGTAAAGCTGTCGGCGACAGAGTTATTGGAGGAGCTATAAACGGTGAAGGCATGCTGAAAGTTTTGGTCGAACGAGTAGGTGAAGAAACCTATCTATCACAAGTTGTAAGGCTCGTTAAACAAGCTCAGGAAAGCCGTTATAGGACTCAGGATTTAGCCAATAGGGCCGCAGCCTTACTCTTTTACGTAGCGCTTACAGTTGGGATAATAGCCTTCGTAGTATGGAGTTTTCTAGCAGGCTCGGATACTGCCCTAGAGAGATCTGTGACCGTGCTTGTTATTGCTTGCCCTCACGCTCTTGGTTTGGCTATACCTCTCGTCGTAGCGATCTCCACATCAATTACTGCTAAAAGCGGCATCCTCATAAGGGATAAACGAGCCTTCGAAAAGATTAAAGATGTTGACATAGTGGTTTTCGATAAGACGGGTACTTTAACGATAGGGAAGTTCGGCGTAGCTGATATTGTAGCCTATATTCCGGAAGAAAAGCTTTTAAGTTTAGCAGCCGCCGTCGAGCTTAACTCGGAACATGTTATTGCTAAAGCCCTAGTTGAATATGTGAGAAACCTGGGAATTGTGATCCCTCAAGTAAAAGAGTTTAGATCTTTGCCTGGGCGAGGCGCTTATGGTAAAGTTGGGGAGAGCGAGGTCTATGTCGGAAGCGTAACTCTCCTAGACGAGCTGGGATTAACTGTTAACGACCCAAGAGTAGAGGAGATGCAAAGACAAGGTAAGACTGTTGTCTTCGTCGTTGTAGATGGTAAGGTTGCAGGCGCCATATCCCTGGCTGACATGATTAGGGCCGAGTCTTATGAGGCTGTTAGAGAACTCAAGAAGAGAGGGATAAAGGTTTACGTGCTTACCGGAGACTCCGAAGAAGTTGCCGACTGGGTTGCCAAGGAACTAGGAGTAGACAGCTATTTCGCTAGAGTTTTACCAGATGAGAAAGCGGAGAAAATAAAGTTGTTAAAAAATGAAGGCTATAGTGTGGCAATGGTTGGAGACGGCGTAAACGATGCTCCAGCTCTCGTTACGGCGGATGTTGGCATAGCCATAGGGGCTGGAACAGACGTAGCCATCGAGAGCGCCGACATAATCCTTGTCCGAAACGACCCGAGAGACGTGGTTAAGGCCATGGATATTTCTCGAAAAACCTATGCTAAGATGGTTCAAAACTTGTGGTGGGCAGCTGGCTACAACACGGTGACGATACCGCTGGCAGCTGGCGTGCTGGCAGGCTATGGTATAAGTCTACCTCCAGCCGTCGGAGCGATAATAATGTCTCTGAGTACTGTAATTGTTGCTTTAAATAGTCAAACATTGAAGAAGTATGAGCCAGAGTGGGTGAAGATAGAAATGGAGAAGAAACATTTAGTTACAGATCCTGTTTGCGGTATGAAGATAGATCCAGAAGCAGCTTACAGTAAAATCAAGTATGAAGGGAAAACTATCTACTTCTGTTCAAAGATGTGTGAAGAAGAATTCAAGAAGAACCCAAAGAAGTATATGAGACAGTTCTCTGTATAGGGGTCCTAACCCATTTAGAGTTAAATCTAATGAGAATCTCAGGCTATTCTTAATATTTATAGTTAGGTAGTTAGGTGTTTACAGAATGGATGTTCAGGCAAATTGAAGTCAGCTGTAGATTCTCGACCTAGGATTATGTTACAAGCATTCTAGATAATTTTTCGGGATTGGATAGGTCTGTAGATAACTGGATTAATCTATTGTTAATATGTTGTATCACCTGCTTTTTCTCAATCCTATTTATTATTGTTAAGCCAAACATTCTCTCCAAATTCTTCAGATACTGCATATTCATGGTAGATATTAAAGCAGATAAGAAAATATTGAGAGACCCGGTTAAATAACTTTACAACGTAATTAAGGTTGTAAGAGTAACTACATTGATAAGAGATTACTAGCATCATGTAGTACTCACGCCAACTTTTTACTAAAATGTTCTAACATCCATTTCTATTATTAACATCTGTATAGTAGTGATCCGAAACATCATAATATTGTTAAGCGATACGAAAGGAAAATTAAGGATTGTTCGATTCACTCCAAATTATACTCCAAATTATATTGCATATACCGTGGAGTTTTCTCTATGAAAATTTGGAAATGTTGTCTGCTTAAGATTTTTTAGATTCTTCATATATTATGTGTTTGTGGAGTTTAAGCGTAGACCAAGAATTGGTAGGATTAGAGAGAGGCGAAGGTGTAGGATAGGAAGGATTAGGGAGGTTAGGGTTCATGGCTGTGAGGGTTAGGTTGCTCATAAGACATGGTGATAAATCTATTGAGTCGTCAGCTCTCGTGAACAGCAGATATGAGACTGAGACGCCTCAACTCTTAATCCCAATCCCAGTCGCAGAGAAACTTGGACTATGGCCTCCAATTAAAGCGTTTGAGGAAACATATGATACTGCAGGTGGACCTACTAGGGTCTGGATATATCCTAAGAAAGCTTTCACCCGAATAGTTGGAGAGAAAATAGAGAGTAAAGATGTCTTAAAAGATATTGTGATTTCACCGATAGAGGACGAACTCTTAATAAGCGATAAGCTTGCAGGAGAGCTTGAAATAGTTGTCGAGGACTTTGGTAAAGGCTTATGGAGACTAAGAGGAGAAAAGGAATTGAGAGAAACAGAGAGACCACAAAGATGGAAAAGCTAAATTAGTGGTATCTGACCAGTGATGGTGGTGGTAAATGTCTAAACATGTTATGATGTCTGTAAAAGACTTCTTTAATGAAGCTCTCAAGATAATTGAGAAAGCTGAGAGCAGAGGTATACAGTTAAGGATCATGGGTGCTTTGGGTGTATATGTTAACGTTATGGATAATGATGATTGCTTAAAACTATATGAATCTCTCGGAAGATTATCTAAGGGAAGATTAACATTTACAGATTTAGACTTGGTTGGTTATAGAAAGCAGAGTAAAGCTATTGAATCTACGTTTAGAGAACTTGGATACAAGTCCGATGACTATATTAACGCTATCTTCAGTGATAAGAGGTTAATATACTATCACCCGAATAATTACTTTACTGTTGACATATTCTTTAGCCCACTAGAGTTTAATCACACTATTGATTTAGGTAAAGATCCAGAAAAAGGTAGATTGAAGTTAGCATATCCTACATTATCTTTAGCCGATATGATATTACTTAAACTACAGATCCATGAGATCAATAGGAAAGATCTAGTGGACTTGGTAGTGCTTCTAGCTTCCCATGAGCTTTCTCTTGAAGAAGAACGTGGAAAGATAAATGTTAAGAGAATTGCAGAAGTTTTATGTAGTGACTGGGGGTTCTGGTATGATGCTACAAACAATCTCAAGCTACTTGAAGGATACATTCATAAACAGATTGAAGATGAAACAATGTTTATGTTTAAAAATATTTTAGAGACGACTTTGGAGAAGATTGAGAATATAAAGAAAGTTATTGATGAAACACCTAAAAGTAAAGAATGGATTAAGAGATCAGAAATAGGAACAAAGAAAAGATGGTATAATGTTGTGGAAGAAATATAGGGTCTCAGCCTTTAAGAAAGATATGGTTTCTAACTTTATTTTCATCAAGAATTATAAGAGCTGCCAGTAATACTCCTTCATTGTAGGCACTTCCAGCATTCATTAAGATCGTCTTCCCTATTTTCTCTATTCCTCTAGATTCATGAATGTGTCCGTGAAGTCCTATCAAAGGTTGATATTTCTCTATAACTTCTCTTACAGAAGTGCTTCCGACATGATCCATAGCTAACCCTCCACCTGAAATCCTTGGTTTCAAATCTTTATCAAGTTTAGGAGCTAAGTCAAGTGATGTTCCATATGGTGGACAATGTGTGTTTAGAATTGTTCTAGAAAGATCTTTAACACTTGAAAGTAGAGTTTCAAGTTTCTTCTTCAACTCTTCTTCCGGGACATCTCGAGGACAATTCCATGGAGTAATGTTTGAATTATCATTTCCGATTAACTCGTATCTTGCATTACGTAGATCAACAATTTTATTTGCATGGTTGATTATTAATTCAGAGTTGTCGAAAACAGTATCGATCTCGTATGGATCATCGTTACCTGGCATCATGAAGAATTCTACGTTACTGTCTTTCATCTTTTCTTCAGCATAATTTATCCAGCTCAATAATCTTTCTCTTGATAATTTTGTAAACAATTGGTTAAAGTATTCTTGATCATTTAATTTTACTTCTTCTCCTTTTTCAAAAATGTATGGATAGAAACCTAGATTGCTTATCCTCTTCACTAGTTCTTTTAACTCGTCTTGCGATGAGGCTACGTATCTTGTTCCGTATATGCTTGATATGTACGTGTTTTTCTCTCTTACTATGGGAACGATACCTTTTCCAGTTATATCGCCTCCAACTATGATGACGTTAACCTTATGAATAGTGGCAGCATTTACTAATTTTTTGAATATTATGTCTGATCCATGTAGATCGCTTGCATATAGTATCTTCAGCATTCTTCTTATTCACTCCTGTCATTCTACGGGTATCTCTTTGTATAGTGCCGCTATATCTATTCCCTCTTTCTTTAACCTATAGTATCTTACTATGAAGTAGAATGGTATTGGGAAAATGAAGATCGCTAAGTTGAAAAGGAATGATACTATATGCAATCCACCTAACGCAGGAGCCGTCGCTGCAGAGTAGGCAGCCCATATATGGAGTATCGCAGCAATGATTCCTATTAAGGTGATCAGATAGAGTCCACCGAGCTTCTTTCTACCTATTGATGGCATGATGTCTAGAAGCTCCTTCTTTCTTAGAGGTAGTAATGCCGTACCTAGTGCTACGATTATTAACGCAAGCTGCATGAAGAAGAATGTATTGACTATCATTACTTGATATGTAGCCAAGCCTACAAGATACATCAAAGGTATTGTGACAAGCGATAACGCAATAACAGTATATATCGGGGAACCCCATTTAACTTCTCTAAGTTTCTGAGGGAGTAAACCATCGATAGCCCATGCAAGCACGTTTCTAGAAACTATCAGCAGGTTTGGTGGTGTAAGGTATATACCGCTTGCAAGCCATCCAAAAGCTATCAATGCTATCAGAGCAAAGTTGTCAGTCATGAAGAATGCGAAGTTCTGTGGGTAGGGTGGAAATGGTAGTGGATAATTTTCCGGGTACCATTGACTAAGCCACGACAATGCTGAGACAGCTGGATAACCTAAAGTCATGTAAACTGTATGCCCTAGAATAACGTACCATGCACCCATTGCGAATAATCCACCTATAATGCCTATCCACGCATTTCTTTTAACTTCCTTTATCTCTCCAGCAACATATGATGGAAAAGCTGCCCAACTATAATTCTGATATGGGAAGATCAAGGCCATTAATGTTGGTGCTAATTGAACGGTGGTACCTATAAATCCTAATCCGACAGCTCTATTTACAAGCTCCTCTACAGTCATTCCACTATACTTCACGAAATTACTAACTATCGTTGAATGAGGTGTTAGTAGTGTGAGTGCTATAAACGCCAATGAACCTATTAGCGAAAGTATGAAGAATACTTTAAGGAATACTGCAAAGATTCTCATACCTCGAAGGACGAGGATAGCATAGATTAGTAAGAATACGAGCCCGATGCTCATCGAACCCCAGAAAGATGATGCCCATTCCGCTAGGCTCTCGTAACCCAACGCTGTGAAGAAGGAAGATAAGAAGAAGGGGCCTGTTGTTTGAAGATTCATAGCATACCAGTTTAACATTACGAAAGTTAAAAAGAAGTTGACCATGAAGCCAACTACTGGATGATAAGCTCTACTCAACCAAACGTAATCTCCGCCAGCCCTGGGCATAGCTATAGTCCATATAACATAGATAAGAGCGATAGGCAGTATTGCAAATATTCCAATGAAGTATGAGAGAGATATGAGAGCTGCTGGAAACATTGCTGCACCCCAAGTCCATGCCCACAGTACTCCTTGCGGAGGACTACACATAGAAACATTGAGATTCAAAGCATCAAAACCACTTAACGTTCTAACAAGTCCAGAAGCTCTCCTATACCGTACCTCTATCTTTTCACTTTCAGATGACATGTTAATATCACTATTGATACTAGTATATAAGCTTAATAATACAAACTTAAAGAAACCATCTGAACGGTACCTACTCAATAGTTTTCTAATCTAAAAACGTTAAGAGCACACTAGTAAAGATACTATTTTTATTCGTAAACTAGTTATCATGATAAACTTTATGAAAAACTTTTATGAACTAGGAGAAACTTCAGGAGAATCTCCATATAGGTAACGTGGCCAGAAGAATAATTGTAAGACGAATGGTGATTAGTAGATGTTTCTAGTTTTTACAAAATAAATTAATTTGAAGTTATTGTACTCCATAGTTTGATGAATAGTTTGTAGTAGTTTTCATATTCTTCTTTTCTATAAGAGTCTATATTGGCTTCATATACTTTTTCAACTTTAATTAGCTTTTCAGCAATTTCATTATAATCTTTATACACATTGTAGCCTTTACCTGCAATTAATGCAGCTCCAAATGCTGAAGCTTCTTTCTCACGTAAAGCGGCATGTCTTATTCCAGTGATATTCGCTTTTATTTGAAGCCAGTAACGTGTTGCACCACCACCTACCCCTCGTACCTCAGACACTTCTATACCTAGTTCAGCCAGATCTTCTAAGACTCGTCTCTCCCAGAAAGCTACACCCTCCATAACAGCTTTGACGAGTTCACTCTTGCTTGTTGTAAGACTTAAACCATGTATTACTCCTTTTAATTCTGGTTTCCAATCTGGTGTTCTCGTCCCGGCAAAGAAAGGTAGTAAAACTATGCCGGAAGGCCTCTCGAGGTCCAACTCAGCTACATATTCATCCGGGCTCTTATTAGAACAACCTATGATTTCAAGTATTTTATCTAGAGCTTCACCTGAAGATGGGAGTGCTCCTTCAATTATGTACTTGCCTGGTATTGCATGAAAATATGTTTCAAATCTCTTTAACTTATCTAGGATGGGTGAAGAGATTGTTACATCGAGACATGATGAAGTCCCTGTAGTATCTGTGATAATATTTTCTGCTATAGCGCCTGCTCCAATAGTAGATACTACTGAGTCTACTCCACCTAGAGCTATTCTCAGACCGTCTTTTCTAGAATTAATCAGCTCTCTCAGATTTCGGCTCGGTTCAAAAATCTTTTCAGAAAAATCTGGAGTAAACAATCTATCTGGAGTAATGTCTATAACGTTGAGTAGCTCATCAAACCATCTTCCATCTATCTTATATAGTAATGTTTCACTAATGTGTGAATAATCAGTTACAGGTTCGCCGGTCAGATTATAGAATACGTAATCTTTAACCTGTACGAAATATCTCGTCTTAGAGAAAATGTCCGGTCTATTCTTCTTTAACCATAAAATCTTTACGGCTGTAAACAATGGATCTAGGTGAAGACCTGTTTTAAAGTAGATATTGTCTTTCCCTATCTTCTCATCAAGCTCAGAAGTTTCTTCACATGCTCTCCTATCCATCCATGCAATTACATTGTATAACGGCTCCCCCTTCTCGTCGAGAGGTACAAGTGAAGGAGAGGTAGAACTAAAACCAATTATTATTTCTTCGCTTCTATAACGAGAACATATGTTCTTTATCAATTTTACTACATTGTTAAGTATCTCCTTAGGATTTTGTTCAAACCAATTTAACCTATTACTAAACGTAATAAGAGAAATATTGTTATGATACTCAAAGATTTTATCTCCATTGGTATTGAAGCCGAGTGCTTTAATACTACTGGTTCCTAAATCTATTCCAACAAGTATAGTCATAAGTTTTACCATCCCAGCTATGAGAGTGTGGAGAATTATTGATTTTTCGGTATACTGAAATTCTTTTCAGCTTCTTCTAGAACTGTATCGAAGATCTCGATAGCTTTATCCATTTGCTCATATGTTATGGTGAATGGTGGTGAGAGTGCAAACCTATTTCTATAATATCCAGAACACTTAACCAGCATACCTAGCTGTAATAATCTCATAGTCATCCATTTTGTTTCTGTAGTTGCAGGTTCTTTTGTATGTCTATTTCTAACAAATTCAATACCTATATAGAGCCCCTTACCTTGAACTTCACCAATAATTGGATGTCTATCCATTAAACTTCTTAATCCTTTGAGGAAGTATTCACCTTTTCTAGCAGATTCTAATTCTGGCTTTTCTCTTTCAAAGATTTCTATAGTAGCTAATGCAGCTGCTACACCAAGCATGTATCCTGCAAATGTAGTTGAATGTGCTCCCGGACCCCAGGAATCCATTATCTCCCGTCTACCTACGATTACACTGAACGGTAGTCCGCCAGCTATAGCTTTTCCCACCAGAATTATATCCGGCTCTACATTAGGGTAATGTTCAACAGCCCATAGTTTACCAGTTCTTCCACAACCAGTCTGTATCTCATCAACTATAAAGAGTATATCGTTTTCTTTCGCAATCTTATGTAATTTTGGAATCCAGTTATCTGGAGGTATAATGTAACCTGCTGCACTTTGGAATGGCTCTATGAGAAATGCTGCAATGTTGCATGTTCTTCTCGACTTATCACAGACTCCATAATAAGAAGATGATAACATGAATTCTACTAAGTGGAAACATTCTTCACCGCATTCTTCATGACTGCTTTTCCCGAAAGGACATCTATAACAGTAGGGGAAAGGTATTCTTATTACACATGTATCATGTGGAGGTATGGGGTAGTGTTGAGCCCAAGTCGAGAAGCTATGGGTAAATGCTGAAGTACCGATAGTTCTACCATGGTAATCTCCATATTGTGTAATGATATACTGTTTTCCAGTATAGAGTCTAGCCAACTTTATTGCTACTTCATTTGCTCCACTACCTGTTACTTCATAGAATACTTTTTTAGGGAATGAGCCTGGAGTGATCTCTGAAAGCTTCTTACCCAGCAATACCCTATCTACTGTAAGCATTTCAGAGTATTGAGCAATTTTCTTATATTGTCTAATTATGGCATCTAGTATATCGTTTCTACCATAACCCAAGTTGTTCACTGAAAAACCAGCCATCATATCTATGTAGGCTTTTCCATCTATATCGTAGACTAAAGCTCCTTCTCCAGCACTTTCTATTATGGGAGGAGAATCATACATCGAGAAAGGCATAGCGCCGAGACTTTCTACCTCGAGAGCTTCTCTAATAAACTTTTTACTTTTTTCTCCAAACCCCCAGTTTTCAGAAGACTTAATGATATCTTCAGGGGATGGTATTAGGGAAAGTTTTTCTTTAATTGTTGCAAGAATTTTTGGCTCCATATTTACTCTCGCAAAGCTATGATAATCACCAGATATATATAGTTAAACTTGTCAGAACCGATCTACGGCAACTACTTTAGTGAAAACCTAATCTGCGGAAAATACATAACTAGAGTCTCGTTAAATCAGAAAGAACCATATTCATATGGGTCTTGAGTTGATAGAAAGTGTTGAGAAAACTATTTTCTTTCAATAATTTTGAGAAGTTTGGAAAGTGAGAAGATCTTTTTCTCGTACTTACAGTAATCTTCATAATTTTAGAGAATTTAGGCAAAAACTCTATTTTCCACTTATCAACGATAACGTGTTTATCTATCACTAATTTTTATTGGTCAACTCTTCTGAAAATCTTTAGCATTTTTATGTATACTATTCATGCAAAGTTTCTCTGAAACATTACGAAGACCGCAAACAACCATTATTCTAAACAACCATCTTGAGAGAATACGGGCCCGGCGGGCTTTGAACCCGCGACCCCCGGGTTTCTTCCAGAAAATATTAAAAGCCCGGTGCTCTATCCTGGCTGAGCTACGGGCCC
>JALNLN010000029.1 GCA_023267855.1 Candidatus Geocrenenecus dongiae
CAAGCGATGGTTAATGAGGAAGTAATGATGCTGAGACAATCTCTTGCTAAAACAATTAAAGATCCACAAGAACTTGAAAGAGTTATCGATGTAAGAAGACAAGAATTGATGGAGTTCTATGGTTTAACTAAACCTTGGTATGTTCGTTTACCTGATATGGCTTGGAGGGTGTTAACGTTAGACTTGGGAAAGGCGAGAACCTTGAAAACTTTCACAGGTGGGAACAAGGTTTCAGATATAGTTATGGAGAGGCTTACTAACACAATAATCCTCGTAACTTCTGCAACTATCATTAGCGCTTTAATAGGTCTAGTACTAGGTGTAAGAATAGCTACAAAAGTTGGAGGTATCCTAGATAGGATATCTTCATACATGTCAGCTATCTCATATGCCATCCCCACGTGGTGGATAGGAATAATACTGATAATGGTATTCTCCTTCCTCCTTAGATTATTTCCCTTCGGTGGTCTATACAGCACTCCACCACCTTCAGACCCTTATCTGAGATTTCTAGATATGCTCTGGCACTCAGTCCTTCCAGTAACAACACTAGTAGTAGCCTCTGTCGGAGTATGGGTATACACTACTAGAACAATAGTCTTAAACATCGCTCAGGAAGATTTTGTAAATGCTGCCAGAGCTAGAGGTCTACCTGAAGAACTAGTTAGAAGAAGATATATAATGAGAGTGGCAGCTCCACCAATATTAACGAATGTAATCTTGGGTCTAGCAACATCTATTTCTGGAGCGATCTTAACAGAAACAGTCTTTAACTGGCCCGGGTTAGGTAGATTATTCTACGATGCCGTACTGGTAATGGATGAAGTAGTAGTCATCGCATTAACATACATATTCACATTAGTCTATATAGTTGCTAGGTTCCTTCTCGAAGTCTTATACATAATTCTAGATCCTAGGGTGAGGTATTGATGCCGGTGAGGTTTAATGAAACTCTCCAAGAATTCTGGAGACTGAAAGTCTCAAAGGTAGGAGTAGCATTCTTGACGATACTAGTATTCTTAAGCATATATGTCGTCACATCATATCCACTCGACTTTGGGGTAAGATACTGGAACAATCCTGCATACTGGGCCGACTACCCTAAATCAGCCCCTCCAAGCTGGGTCAATTACTTCTCAGACCAGAAGCTTCCCGAACACTACGTACTAGTATATGATAAACCATCAGACATAATGTCTACAGAATCCGGTAGAACCCTCCTCTACATATTCAGACTTGATTTCCAGGCAGATAAGCCGCCCACATTTATCTCCTTCACTCTAGAAAACTTAACCTATTACAGTGACCCGCCGACGGCCCGTTTAAATGTTAAGAGACCTGATGGGAAAGACATTAAGTTATATGAGTACATTGCCCCAGCTCCTTACGCTGGAGAGTCTCCACCTTACATGAGGTTCTACGATATTCCTAAGAGGATCTCGATAACTGGAGATATGTCGGTGGCCAGCGCTCTAGCAAGATTTTTGTTAAGAGAATACAATGTATCTATTAGGCCGAGCGAGGTTAATTCAATAGGTCAACATACAATAGTGTTCAGCGTACCTGGACCGAATAAAGAATTCTACGTATTGAAAGGAGAATACATTTTCACAATCTCGATAGACACGTATGATCCTAGAGATAATATTGGAAAAGTGAAACTTGTTATCGGTGGGAATGTGTATGGATTCATGGGGACAGATTCTCTTGGAAGAGATTTATCGATAGGTTTACTTTTTGGTTTCCCAATAGCTTTATTCATAGGGATTGTAACGTCGACGATAACAACATTGCTTGGAGCAGGGTTAGGCATAGTCGGCGGCTACGTTGGTGGAAAAGTAGACGAAGTTATACAGAGGGTAGCAGACTTCGTTAACAACATCCCCCTCCTCCCACTCCTAATATTCTTAGCATTCATACTTGGACAAAACATATGGATACTCGTGTTCCTGTTAGTTGCATTTGGCTGGCCTACACTAACAATAATTGTTAGGTCTATGGTTCTACAGTTAAAGTCCAGCCAATTTATAGAAGCTGCAATCTCGCTAGGAGCATCTAGATTATGGATAATGTTTAGACATATCTTCCCCCAAGTCGCTCCATTCGTATTCGCCCAACTAATATTCTTTACACCTACCTTCATTTTACTGGAAGCAGCATTAAGCTTCCTCGGGTTAGGTGACCCGACCATACCTACATGGGGTCAGATACTCGAATACGGTTTTAGAAGTGGAGGAATATATGTAGGGTTATGGTGGTGGATAATACCTCCAGGTCTCCTAATAATATGGACAGCTATAACCTTCGTATTAATAGCATTGGGGATGGAGCCTGTAGTAAATCCGAGACTTAGAAGAATGAAATAAAGGTGTGACCACATGGCTTTGCTGGAGATCAACCAACTGAAGCTTTATTATAAAACGCTTAGAGGTATCGTTAAAGCCGTAGATAATGTAAGTTTTGATGTTGAAGCAGGCGAAGCTATAGGGATTGTAGGTGAATCCGGATGCGGTAAGACAAGCATGGCTAACGCAATCATCAAAATGCTTCCCAGCAACGTAGCTCTATACCAGGGAAGGATAATCCTAGATAGAATAAACATCGTTGATCTACCCGAAGATGAAGTAAGAAGAAAGATTAGGTGGAGATATATATCGATCGTTTTCCAGGGAGCGATGAATGTATTGAACCCTGTTATAAAAGTTGGGTATCAGATTGCAGAGCCGCTGATAATCCATGCAGGGATGGACAAGGAGGAAGCATACAAAATCGTTAAAGAGAAAATGAGGCTTGTAGGCTTACATGAAGAAGTGTTTGACAGGTATCCGCATGAGCTAAGCGGGGGCATGAAGCAAAGGGTAGTCATAGCTATGGCTCTTGTCATGAACCCGAAGATAATCATACTAGACGAACCAACATCAGCACTAGATGTAAGTATACAAGCTCAGATAATGAACCTCCTAAAAAAGCTGAAGAGAGACCTTAACATTTCTATGATCTTTATAACCCATGACATAGCTTTGTCAAGTGATATAAGTGATAAGATAGCTGTAATGTATGCTGGACAGATAGTTGAGATAGGCTCAGCTGAACAGGTCTTATTATCACCGAAACATCCTTACACTCAGAAACTATTGAGAGCGACCCCAAGGCTGACAGGTGAAGAGAAACCAGAATTCATACCTGGTACACCTCCAGACTTAGTAAACCCGCCTAATGGATGTAGATTTCATCCAAGATGCTCTTACGTCATGGATATCTGTAGAGAGCTAGAACCTAAGATATTCGAGCCTGAAGAAAATCAGAAAGTAATGTGCTGGCTGTACGGTGATAAAAAATGAGTGACGAGCTTCTTAAGATAGACAATGTAAGAATGTATTTCGAGTTTAGAGTTGGCTTATTCAAGACTATACCAGTAAAAGCAGTAGATGGAGTTACTCTAAGAATATCGAGGGGGGAGACCCTAGCTCTTGTAGGTGAGTCTGGATGTGGAAAAACGACGCTCGGTAGACTCTCGTTAAGATTGCTGAAACCAACATATGGTAGAATAATATTTGACGGGGTAGATATAACTGATAAAGAAGAGAAGGAACTAAAATGGTTTAGGAGGCGTGCTCAAGCAATCTTCCAAGATCCATACTCGAGCATAAACCCATTCATGACAGTAAGAGAAATACTTGAAGAACCGCTTATCCTTCACCGGGTGGGAGACGCCAAGGAGAGGCTGGAAATGATTACTAAAGCTTTAACGGATGTGAAACTTACACCAGTTGAAGAATTCATGGGGAAGTACCCGCATATGCTGAGTGGAGGACAGAGGCAAAGAGTTGGGATTGCTCGTGCATTAATTCTTAGACCTGAATATATCGTCGCCGATGAACCAGTCTCCATGATAGATGCCTCTAGCAGAGCAGAAATTCTTTATCTTCTAAAAGAACTACAAGAAAAATACAAGATTTCGTTCCTTTACATAACACACGATATTGCTACAGCTAGACATTTCAGCGATAAGATAGCAGTAATGTATCTTGGAAAAATTGTTGAGCTTGCAGAAGCCAGAGAATTAGTTAGAAAACCACTGCATCCATACACCGAGGCATTAATAGAAGCAGTACCAGAACCAGATCCATCCAATAGGTTGAAAGAAAGAAAAGTTATACCAGGCGAACCTCCAAGCCCAGTTAATCCTCCAGCCGGCTGCCGGTTCCATCCAAGGTGTCCTTATAGATTTGATATATGTGATAAGATTGAGCCAGAACCACGTGAAGTTGAGTCTAAACACTATGTAGCATGTCATTTACACCACTAATGAAATCTTATATACTAACTATTATAGAAATCTTCTTGATATGATGTTCCTATTCATCCTAATATCTATCTATCTAACTAACTTTATTATCTTCTTCTACATATACCGTGAGTTAAACTCTCTCATTAAGAATACGACTTTGAATAGAACTATGAAAATAAGTTTACCAGGTTTATCAAAAGAAGATTTAATGAAGATTAAGATGAAATTAAAGGAGAGAGATCATGAAGATTTAGATCAGCTTATCTCGAGATTAAGAGAGTTGAGAAAAAAGGTGGAGGAAGTTTTAAATGAGTTCTGAAGAACTGCTTAAAGCTAGAGAAATAGCAATAAAGAAAGCATTAGATTTCATTAGAGATGGCATGGTCATAGGTTACGGCACGGGAACAACTATGGCTCAAGCAATACGATACATAAAAGAGAAGATAGATAGAGAAGATTTAGAGATACTCTTCGTACCAACATCTTTCCAGTCTAGACAATTACTCTTAGAGAATAATCTAAAGATAGTAAGCCTCTACGAATATCCTGAGCTAGATCTAACTATAGATAGTTTCGATCAATGTGATCTCTCTGGAAATGTTATTAAGGGTGGTGGTGGAGCAATGCTCATCGAGAAAGTAGTTGCTCAAGCATCTAGGAAAGTAGTCTTCGTAGGAGACTATACCAAGCTTGTAGAAATATTAAACCGCCCTGTCCCCATCGAGATCCTTATAGAAGCATATCCACACGTGTATAGGAAGATAAGTCAAATGAAGTTTAAGCTAGAACTAAGACAATCTACTGGAAAGATTGGTCCTGTGATAAGTGAAAACGGAAACCTGATCGGAGATGTAGAGATCGGGTTAATACATAATCCTGAAGAAATAGACAGAAAACTTAGATCTATAGCTGGGGTAATTGAGACAGGAATCTTCCCAAAGCTAGCTGATAGGATAATAATCGGTAAGCCAGATGGAAGTTTAAAAGAAATAGATGTTCGGTAAAATCGTTTCAAAAGTAGTTGATGTAAAAAGATTTAGTAAATTGGAAATATTAATATTGTTTAACATTCGTATGTTTATTGTTAAAAGGTGTGTGTTCATGAAGATTATGACCGGGGAAAATCTCAAAAATGCTTTTTCAGGTGAGTCTCAAGCATACATGAAATACATGATCTTCTCTGAGAAGGCTTTAAAAGAGGGTTACCCAAATATAGCTAGACTATTCAGAGCAATAGCTTACGCTGAACAAGTACACGCAAAAAATCATCTTAAAGCTCTAGGATTAATCCGCACTACACGTGAAAACATCCAAACAGCTCTAGAAGGAGAAACATATGAAGTAGAAGAAATGTATCCAACATATAATACAGTAGCTAAGACACAGAATGAAAAAGAAGCTGAGAGAACAACTTACTGGGCACTACAAGCAGAGAAAGAACACATAACATTATATCAGAAAGCATTAAAAGCTATAGAAGAAGGTAGAGACTTAGAAATAGGCGACATATACGTATGTGAGATATGTGGATACACAGTTGAAGGGGGACCTCCTGAAAAATGTCCAATATGCGGAGTACCTAAAGAAAGATTCAAGAAATTATAGTAGGTAAATTCAAACCTAACTATTTAACACTCAACCAATTAACTAGTAGCGAAAACTATTTCACTAATATTCCTGCACTCACCTTATCTACACATATATTGTTAAGATCGGGCTTGATATAACGTGTTTAGTAATTATTGTGTCACTCTTTCTTCTTTAAGAATTCTTCCATTATCTCTACGGCATTGCTCGTTCCTATTCTATCTGCTCCCGCTTCTAGAAATGCAATTAATTGTTCAGCTTTTCTGATACCCCCAGCTGCTTTAATCTTTACATGCTGTGGGAGAACTTTTCTAAGAAGTTTTACATCTTCAATTTTTGCTCCAGAAGGAGCAAAGCCTGTAGAGGTTTTTACGTAATCTGCTCCAGCTCTTGCTACAATTTCTGCAGCTCTAATTTTCTCTTCATCTGTGAGGTAACTACACTCTATGATAACTTTTACTATTCTTTCTCCTACCGCTTCTTTCACTTCTCTTATCTCACGTTCAACATAATCATAATTCTTAGACTTGAACATCGAGATGTTCATAACCATATCTATTTCAGAAGCTCCAGCTTCTACTACTTGTAAAGCTTCCTTTACCTTCACTTCTTTAAAAGTAGCACCCAAGGGGAAACCTACAACTCCACATACTTTAATATGTGTTTCTCTCAAGATCTCACTAGCTAGTGGAACGTACACTGGGTTTATGCAAACAGCTGCGAAACCATATTTGATAGCTTCTCTACATAATCTTACGACTTCTTCCTCTACTGCGTAAGGTTTTAGAAGAGTATGATCTATAGTTCTCGCAATATCTTCAACTCTATAACATTTCTTCACAAATGTAATATTAGTATCATTAAGTAATATACATTACACATAGACAAAGATATCGGTAGATATACTTAGAGATGCTGGTCTCAAGAATCTCACGGATATATCCAATATCATGTATAGTAGCCATTATGTTTATCTTCTCTTTACCGCCTTGATTACCATAAGCATACCAAAATTTATCTTAGCGAAATTGATGACCTCGAATTTTTCATCTTTCAACTTTTCGATAAGAATTTTATCACTAAATTTAACGAGATGCGTGTTTCTCCAAACTTTCCCCCTCACCTTTGTCCAGATAAACCATACGATCTTAAATAATCTGGAGTCCTCGTTTGGAACCATGCAAACAATAAATCCATCTTTACTCAAGACTCTGCCTGCTTCCCTCAACATTAACTCAGGTTTTTCAACATGTTCTAAGACTTCTAGTAACGTTATAACCTTAAAGGTTTGATCTCTAAATGGTAAGTAACAGCCATGGGCGACAATAAAATTTATCTGAGCACGTATCTTTTTAGCATATCTGATCACTTCCTTATCAATGTCCAGACCTACTACGAAAACAGGTTTACAATATTTACTTAAGTAATCTATAAAAGTCCCACCATTACAGCCAATATCAAGTAATAAACCCTCGACATTTCCAATAAGTCTGCATACTGATCTAAACCGGTTACTATGATATCGTTTGTAAATTGGTATTTTTAACGCATCGTCATAATAGCTTGGCGGCACATTATTCTTCTTCATCTCCATGTAGAACGCATATCCCTCAGAGATCCCCAGGCTCATTCAATTTCAAGAATAATAAATAATCACTTGACATAAAGATTACGCTTTATCCTTCAACCTAACAATCGTGTACTACATTTACACCTTCCATTTCTAAAAAAGCTATTCGTTAACATTGTCTTGTAATCTTCAATTTTAAATCTGGAAAGAAATTCAGATACACTTCCCCATTCTAGAATCAGTAGAGTTGGTTTAACACCATTTACTATTTTATTAATAATACATGAATTTAAATACTCCTTAATCAGATCTTCATCTGGTAAAGACTGAGACTGACTATGGACTGCCGGGGTAACTCAGCCTGGTTAGAGTGCGGGGCTCATAATCCGGACAATAGGAATAATGGATGCAACCCCGAAGTCGAGGGTTCAAATCCCTCCCCCGGCACATCTTTATATACTGGTTGTGCATTCAATATTTAGTGTATCTCAATACTTAAATAAGGGAAAAAATAGAGTGGGTGTGGGGGCATGTTATAGTAGTCCACGTTTCTTGAGGTATTCTTCGAGTCTTTTCTGCTTTCTCTGTATGGTAAATCCAATCAATTGATAGAACCTTAATACATCTGACTTTCTAACATATATGTAGTATACATTCTTCTTTGCAGTATATGTCTTCCCTTTTCTTCTATCGTAGATCGTGGTCCCCTTCTTCACATGTATCTTTGGTCCAGTCGTCCTTATCCCAAGAAGATTTAGAATCTTCCTGACATATTGGAGGAGCTGTACGTCTGTGTTATAGCAGCGAATCTGCCCACCTTTACTTACAGATCCTTCACTATCGAAGAATGCTCTCGCAAACCTCCTCATACATTCTTTACAGTGTTCTACGTAAGGCGCTATTCTATTTATGTCTAATGGTTTCCTGAGTAGCTCATATAGAGCTTTAGATTCAACTTCTACTGTAAATATACCGTCTTTCTCTTGTCTGGGTTTCGGCGGATCTCTTCTAAGAACTTTTCCCAAACATTTAGAGAACTCTTCTATTAAATCTCCGTCCTTAACCTTAGCTCCTATCACGTACTCGTTATCCTTCTTTTTGGTCGCGAACCCGTCACCGGCAACAACACCTATCGCCTGTGAGAGCTCTGGAGACGGTTCTAAGAAGTCTATTGAAGGCGCTCTACATCCATTGCGTGGACTGCAAATGTTTTTGCACCAATAGCTGATCGTGGATAGGCTCAGAGATACATCATATAATTCTTCAATCTTCTTCTTTATCTTCTTGTATCCAAGACCTTGCTTTCTCAGCTTCTTAACCTCATCGTATAGCTTAATCCTTAGTTCTCTCGGCAGACACTTTCCTCTCTTCTTCAACCTCCATGGAAAGTACCGGTAGTAGTAGTTCCTGACTGTAGATCTCGATATCTCGACACCATTCTCCCTCAACATCCTCCAGATCTTTACATAGCTATAGCCCTTCTCCACACCTATCCTCAATGCTTCTAGAAGCTTCTCCTTAACTTCTGGTGATAGCCTTCTCTGCATCATCGTTTCTCACGCTCCAGTAGTACTAGTCAATATACATAATCTCCCATCCCTTGTTACAGCATATAATCCGTAGAGTATGGTGGATATCGTGAAGAAGAATATTCCTAGGTAGAGTATCAGTAGTGTTTCATCGGTTATGTTCAGCAATGCATATGCTATCGTTACGAACAGTAGCAGGATCAATGGGAAACCTATCATCAACATCATCTCTATCACCACCATTGAGTATCTATATGCTCGGCAAGCTCGTCGAATTCATCTTCTCCGCATTCTTCGTATTCATCCTCGTATTCTTCATATTCTTCTTCGTATTCATCTAACGCCCTTGATACAATGCTACCGGTCTTCTCCCAGGCGGGCGTATACCTGGGGGTTCCCGGTAGCAAGGACCCCTCCAGTCCAAATGGACTGGTTCTTTTGACGGGCTCGGGGCTGAGCCCCGCTGGGAGGACTACATTCTTAA
>JALNLN010000001.1 GCA_023267855.1 Candidatus Geocrenenecus dongiae
TTATGTAAGCCTCTTCAAGTCTGATAAGCAAGCTTCTATTCTCTCGAACGAATCCATCGAAGACGTCAGGATCCCCCAGCAGGTCTCTTAGAATGTTTATCAGCTGTCTGACGACGTGGACTCGAGGCAGCTCACCAGTCAACTCGAAGATTACAGATTTTATATAGAGTTGAACAGCTTGATCAGCCATGAAGGCCGCGATATCGTAGTCTCCCTCAAGCAGGCTTCTCCTACCCGACTTAAGCATCCTTAACGCCCTATCCCTAACTAGAGAAACTTCACTATAGCTCAAAGCCCCGCCTCCAAAACATTGTGTATCTAAACTATTTAAGGTCTCTACGGATATAAACCTCACGCTTAGAAACTGTACGACGATTCTATTAGCCCTTTCGTTTAGACACTCAGTTACGTTTCACCAATTTCTCGTTCAATAATTCTTCCTTCAATAGTTCTACAGCAATATATACTATTTCGTCTATATCTACTAATTTACCGACAAGCATAATTCAAAAAGATTAAAAAGTAATAAATTGCAGTAATGGCTTAGCAACGTTCATGATTAGTGGTCAGAGTCTCTTACCGTAGTCTCTATTTAGGATTATTGATATCGCTTAGAGCATTCTGTAGAGAACATGTTTCTCGATTTTTTCTGGATTGAACTTGCTGGTTAGATAGTTTACCGCCAACTCTACGTCAAATTCTTTACATGCGTATATGTCTACTGTTGCTAATCTTTCTTCTATGAATGTGTGGATGCTGATGTGGCTTTCACCTATTATTACGAATCCGGAGATTCCTGGTGTTGGGTTACTGTATTCTTCGATGAATGGTTTTGATAGTTTTGTTAGTTTGAGTAGGTCTGGGAGTTCGTCAAGTATCTTGGCGATTAGAGTTTTATCTCCAAGATTTTTCTCACTACATTTATACATGTCTAGTATTAGGTGTAGTCCACGCATCTCTATCCCCATTTTCTCTAATTCTTTAAGGTAAGCTATTAGATATACTTCTCCTTCTATAAGTAAACGTCTGTGATCATAGTTATGTCTCCTAAGCTCCCAATACTTCTTTTATCAATGCTGCTCTAATATAGACTCCGTTCTCTGCTTGTGTAAAGTATTTTGCTTGTGGTAGGCTGTCTACGTCTGTTGATAGTTCGTCTACTCTAGGTAGGGGGTGCATTATAATTGGTATCTTCTTGAATTTGCTAAGTAGGTTGAGCGATATCTGGTAGCTTCCCCTCAATCTCTCATATTCTGATAGATCTGTAAATCGTTCTTTCTGGAGTCTAGTTACGTAGAGTACGTCGAGTCTTTCTATGACTTCTTCTACTCTCTCAACCATCTTCCACTCAACTAGACCATCAATCTTCTCTAAAACTTCTCTTCTTATCTGGAGTTCTCTAGGTGCTATATAGATTATCTTAACGTTCTCGAATTTTGAGAGAGCGTAGCTTAAGCTACTTGGCGTTCTACCATATTTCAAGTCTCCCATTATCCCAATAGTTATATTGTCTATTCTGCCGAGTTCTCTTTTTATTGTGTATAGGTCTAGGAGGGCTTGGGTTGGGTGTTCATTCCACCCATCTCCAGCATTTATCACTGGTCTGACAGCTATCTCTGCTGCTCTTAAAGCTGAGCCAGGCTCCTTATGTCTAACTACTATGATGTCTGGATCGTATCCATCAACCATTCTTATAGTATCTTCAAAGCTTTCACCTTTAGCTATGCTTGCAGCTTGCTCTAGACCAAAGTCTACCACTATACCTCCAAGTTTAATCATAGCGAATTGGAAGCTTAGCCTCGTCCGGGTGCTAGGCTCAAGGAAGACGGTAATCATTATCTTACCATGACAGTAATCTAGAATACTTCTACTTCTCAACTCTTCTCTAATCTTATCAGCTTCATTGAATAGGTGTTCTAGAGTCTCTCTATCAAAATCTAGTGAAGAGATTATGTCTCTACCTCTAAGATTAATCATACAATCCACCTATCTTGAAGCCCTATTGATTCTGAATTTTAGTATTTCCTTGAAAACTTAGGAAAAGATGATAGGTGTCAGTTGTGTGTTAAGAAATATATTGTAGGTTTTCCTGAGATCGGTTCGGAAAATCATGGCTGAGAATTTAGGTGGAAATCTACTGGTTAAGAATGGTAGAGTGGTCACTTCGGAAGGTTTATTCAATATGGATATCTTGATAATTGATGGTGTTATTGAAGCTATTGGAAGAGATTTAAAACAAAGTTACGTAGAAGTTTTAGATGTTTCTGGAATGCTGGTTTTTCCAGGAGTTGTAGATGAGCACGTACATATGCGTGAACCTGGATTGACGTATAAAGAAGACTTCATTACTGGAACTATGGCTGCAGCAGCTGGTGGTGTTACAACAGTACTCGATATGCCTAACAATATTCCTCCAGTAGATTCTTTAGAAAAGTTGAAGGAGAAGAGAAGAATCGTGGAATCTAAAGCATACGTAGATTTCGGTTTATACGGTGTTCTCCACGATTCCAATATAGATGATCTAGAAGAGATGTGGTATGGAGGAGCTGTAGGGTTCAAAGTATTTCTAGGACCCACGACAGGCGACATACCTCCACCTTCAGACAAGATCCTGCTAGAAGCATTAGAGAAGAGCGGCACTCACGGTTTCACCCTAGCTTTCCACGCAGAAAACTACGGTCTCGTAGAATATTATACCAGGAAGATTAAAATGCTTGGAAGAAATGATCCTGAAGTTTACTCAGATTCTAGACCGAATGTATGTGAAGAAGAAGCAGTATCAAGAATAGTTATTTACACTAGGAAGACTAATGGTAAAGCTCTCATAGTCCATACGAGCACTAGCGAAGCAGTATCAATAATAAGAGAAGCTAAGAGTAGAGGTGTTAAGATATACTGTGAAACATGCCCCCAGTACCTATTATTGAATCGTGAAGCATATAGCAGGCATGGTTCTCTAGTAAAGATAAATCCACCTCTAAGAGATAGATTTGATCAGGAAAGTTTGTGGAGAGGTTTAAGAGAAAACATGGTTGATACGGTTGCGTCAGATCACGCCCCTCACACAATTGAAGAGAAGAGTAAGAATATTTGGGAGGCGGCTGCAGGTTTTATAGGTGTTGAAACTCTGTTTCCACTAATGTTAGACTCAGCTCTACGTGGACTTATCCCACTGGAGAAGATACCTGAAATACTTTCAGAAAAGCCTGCAAGAATCTTCAACCTATACCCCAAGAAAGGATCTATAAGTGTAGGTGCTGATGGAGATTTAGTGATAGTTGATCCAAACCACCATTACACAATAAAACAAGAAGAACTTCACAGCAAACATAAGATAACACCCTTTAACGGAATTGATGTAAGAGGCTGGATAAAACATGTAGTACTCCGTGGAGTAGAAATAGTAAGAGATAGAAAAGTGGTCTGCAGGAAGCCTCTAGGAAAATTTGTTAAACCAGTCGTCTAGAGTTAGTAGGAGTTCTTAGAGAGTTTCCAGTATCCGTAATCTACGTTACATTCATTAAGTGGTTTTTAGGTACTTAGTATTAAGGTTAATATGGAATGAATTACATGGAATACTTATTCAATCCAAGATCTATCGCTGTGATTGGTGTTTCAGCAAATCCTTCAAAACTCGGTAGTGTGATATATCACAAGCTGATGAAGAATAAGAAAGCTGGAATATTGAAAGCAGAAGTTTATCCTGTAAACCCGAAGCTTTCACAGATAGGAGATGTAAAAGTTTACCCTAGGATATCGAGCATAGATAATGAAGTAGACTTAGTTGTAATAGCTGTTCCAGCAGAATCTGTTCCAGAAGTTTTAAGAGAAGCTGGAGAAAATAATGTTAAGGTCGCTATTATTATTAGTGGCGGTTTTGCGGAGATCGGTAGGAACGATCTAGATAGAGAGTTGAGGAAGATAATTGAGGAGACCGGGATACGGGTTCTCGGTCCGAATACTCTAGGCATAGTAGACCCCTACACGGGCGTAGATACGTTCTTCCTTCCTACATATAAGCCTCTCTCAGATGGGAGGATTGCTGAAAGTTTACCAGAAGTAGTAGCTGGAAATGTTGCTGTAATCTCTCAGAGTGGTGCGTTAAGTGAAGTAATTATGGATTGCTTGAAGGTTAGCGGTATAGGTATTAGAGCAATAGCATGCGTTGGGAATCAGGTGGATCTAAGCATAGAAGACTTCTTAGAATACTTTGCAGAAGACAGGCTCACCAAAGTTATCGCAACCTACATAGAAGGTGTTAGGAACGGTAGACGTTTATTGAATGCTTTAGTAAAAGCTTCAAGTAAGAAGCCTGTGGTTATTTTGAAGGCTGGGAAGACTGAAGTTGCTAAGAGAGCTGCCTACACCCATACGGCGAGCATGGTCGGTAATATAGAAGTGTATAGGGGGGCTTTCAAACAAGCAGGAGTAATAGAGGTCGATAACATGGAGGAGATGGTGGATGTTGTTAAAGTGTTCAGTATGCTTGAACCTGCTAAGGGAAATAAACTATTTGTCTTAACGAATGCAGGAGGATTAGCCGTCATCACTTCTGATCTAGCATTAAACTATGGATTAACATTACCAGACATACCCAGTGATATGAAGAATATTTTAGAGAAGATGAGAGATGAAGGAAAGATACCTTCAATCGTCGTTATCCAGAACCCGATAGACTTAACTGCGCAAGGAACATCAGAAATATTCGAAGAAGTGTACAAGATAGTTTCTTCAACCAATTACTACGATCTCTATCTCCTAATGCCTTCCCATCAACCACCTGCAGTAGATGATACAGTGATAGATAGAATTTCAAAGATAGCTTTACAGAACCACCATAAGCTAGTAGTATGTGAGCACGGAGAATCAGAGTGGTCGAAAATCATAAGAGAAAGATTTGATTCACTTGGAATACCTGCTTACTCAGATGTTAAGAGAGCTATAAGAGCTTTATCTGCACTTGCTTCATACAAGAAGCCTGAGAATAGATTCTTTAAAGATCCACCTAAAGAAGATAAGATAAGATGGTTGAGAGATCTGCCAGATGGTTCACTCAGAATAGAGCATGCTGTAAGAATATTAAATGAATACGATATAGAAACTCCCAAAACGATACTAGTTAGAGATAGAGTAGAGCTGCTTGAAGAATCTAAGAAGATTTCTTTCCCTGTCGTCGTGAAGATCTATTCAGGTAAGATTACGCATAAAACAGATGTAGGCGGAGTAATAGTAGGTGTGAAGAACTTGGGAGAGCTTGAAGAATCCTACAGAATGCTGGAGAATAGGATGAGGGAACTCGGATTAGAATGGGAGGGAGTGATGGTACAGGAGATGGCTAGTGGAATAGAGTTGCTAGTAGGATCAAGCTGGGATAACGTTTTCGGTCCAACGATAACACTAGGTATAGGTGGAGTACTAACAGAAATTCTAAGAGATTTCTCTGTAAGAGTAGCACCAGTAGAACCAGAAGAAGTTATAGAAATGGTGAACGATCTAAAGATGAAGAAAATATTTGAAGGATTTAGAAATATTCCTCCAGTAAACATGGAGAAACTCTCAGAAAAGATCTCAGCATTCTCAAAGATTATCTTCGAGAACCCCTCAATAAAACAACTAGAAATAAATCCGCTAATGGTTTACGGCGACAAGATAGTGGCAGTAGATGTAAGAGGAATAATAAGTAGAACCTAGAACAACTAGAAATGTAAGATTTAAGTAAAGGTCTCCACCAATTATTCTAGGTTTGATCAAGATAAAATTCAACCTTAACGGGAGATCTGTAGAAACGGAGGTTAAACCGAGCACAACACTCTTAGATTTATTGAGATACCAGTTGAGGATAACTAGCGTGAAGAGGGGATGCGAAGTAGGTGAATGCGGTGCATGTACAGTCTTACTGGACGGTAAACCTGTTAACAGCTGTCTAATTCTTGCAGCTAGAGTTGATGGTAGAAACATAGTTACTGTAGAGGGGTTATTGAAGGATAGTAAACTCCACCCAATTCAAGAAGCATTTATAGAGGAATTTGCAGTTCAGTGTGGATACTGTACGCCTGGAGTAATCCTGACAGCGAAAGCACTGCTGGACATAAATCCGAACCCAACTATTGCTGAGATAAAAGACGCACTCTCCGGGAATCTGTGTAGATGTGGAGCTTATCATCAAATCATAAATGCTATACTGAAAGCTTCTGAGAAGATCAAGACGAGAACATAGATACATGAGAACTTAACTACTATACTTACATTCTTTCTATTAGGAAAGCTAATAAGATAGCTGGCTACCTAGATAACAGGTTAACATGAATTCTAATTTTATTGGTGTGAAAACTCCCCGTAAAGATGCTTTAGCAAAAGTTACTGGAAGAGAGAAGTATGCATACGATATCTATCTTCCAGGGATGCTTTATGCAAGAGTCTTGAAGAGCCCATATCCTCATGCTAGAGTAAAGAAGATAGACGTTAGTAGAGCAGTAGAGATGGGAGCTATAGTCATAACTTTTAAGGATGTTCCAGACGTAATGTTTAACCCAAGACTTATAAGTACACCTGACACAACTTACAAAGATTGGAGGGTTCTTACAGATAACCCTAGATACATAGGAGAACCAATAGCTGCGGTTGCAGCAGAATCTGAAGAACTTGCCCAAAGAGCGCTTGAATCTATAGAAGTAGAATACGAGGTCCTCGAACCTGTCCTCGATCCTATTGAAGCTATGGAGGAGGGTAAGCCTAAGATACATGAAAAGATAATGCTTGGAAACAGAGAAATTGTAGTTGAGAGGAATATAGCTTGTAGATTAGAGATACAGGAAGGAGATGTGGAAGAAGCGTTCAGAAATTCTGACTTAATCATTGAGAGAACCTTCAAAACAAATAAATGCTACCATAATCAACTTGAACCTAAGGTAGCTGTAGTTAATCCTGAACCAGATGGAGGTCTAACAATATGGTGTACTACACAATCTATCCACAATACTAGACTACTGATAAGCGAGATATTCAGTATACCTGTTAGTAGGATAAACGTTAAGAGATTGCCGATAGGTGGGAGCTTTGGGTCAAGTATCCAGACGAACATAGTTGTCCCCATAGCTGTAGCATTAGCATTAAAAGCAAGGAGACCTGTAAGACTCGCATATACGAAGGAAGAAGATATGTATGAGCATAGTAGTTTCCAGATGATCTTCAAGTTTAAGATAGGTGTAAGGAAAGATGGAAAACTTACTGGAGGATATATGGAGAATATAATGGATATAGGTGCACATCAAATTCAAGCATATCCACTTCTTGGAACATGTGCGGGGTGGTGGGTCTCTCTATACAAACTACAAGCAGTAAAATATGTTGGAGTAGCAGTATACACAAACAAGATCCCTGCATGTGCATATAGAGGATACGGAAACCCTCAAGTAACATGGGCTGTAGAAACAATAATGGATGAAATAGCAGAAATACTAAACATCGATCCAATAGAACTTAGACTCAAAAACTATGTAGGAGAAGGAGACATATTCTGGGGGCAGGGACCAACCGTAAAATCCATCATAAAGAGCTGTGGTGTTGAAGAGATCTTAAGGAAAGGTGCTGAATTAATAGGTTGGAAGAATAGACCTAGACCTGGAGAACAGAAAGGTAGGTTTAGGAGAGGTGTAGGAATGGCTAGAGGATACCATACGTCTAGTGCTGGATCACCTATCCCAGGTCAAGTAATAGATTATACGGGAGCTATACTGAAAGTGAATGAAGATGGTAGTGTAGACTATATCACAGCTATGGTGGATCAGGGTGGAGGAACACTTGAAGCCCATGCAAAGATAATTGCAGAAGAACTATGCATACCGTTAGAGAAAGTGAATATAGTTCAAGCAGACACGCAGACAACAATCTACGATGTATGCACACATGCATCTAGAGGTGTTTATGCTGGAGGTGGAGCAGCATTAAATGCTGCAAAACAAGTTAAGAAGAAACTACTAGAACTGGCTGCAAGAGTCCTCGACGCATATCCACATACATTAAAAATCAGGTATGATAAAGAGAAGAAGCAAGGAGTGATATATGTTGAAGGAGCCGATGGACGTGAGATAACTATAGGAGAACTAGCTACACTTGCCAGAGTAAAGAACTGGGGAACTATAGCTGCTGTAGAAACTTATAGACCTCCAGCCTGCCCTCCCCATTTTACAGGATACTTTGTAGAAGTACTTGTAGATACTGAGACAGGTATCGTGAAACCGACCAGAGTTGTAATAGGAGCAGATGTCGGTAGAGTTATTAATCCAGATCTAGCTGAAGGACAGCTTCACGGAGGTTTCCTGATGGGTTGGAGTAGAGCTACAATAGAAGACTTGAAGTATAGTAGAGAAACAGGAGACATAGAATGTAGAGGATTCATAACAGACTACAAGATGCCTACAGTAATGGAGACACCTACGGAGATACAGACATTCTTCGTTGAAACCTTTGAACCTACCGGGCCCTTCGGTGCAAAAGGGCTTGGAGAAGGAGCACAGAACCCAGCTATAGCAGCAATAGCCAACGCCATATACAACGCTATAGGTGTCAGATTCTATGAGCTGCCGATAACACCTGAAAAGATACTTGAAAAATTGAAGGAGAAAGAAAAGATCGAGCTAAAAATAGTAGAGGGTGTCTAGATGAGCCAGAATAAGAATATTAATCTAGGTTACATAAACCTCTTCAACACCCATATAATTCCAGTCAAATTCAATTACCATGCTCCTCAAACTCTAGAAGAAGCCTTAAACCTACTCAATAAACTTAAGGATAAAGCTAGAGTGATAGCAGGTGGTACAGATCTAATAGTAGATATGAAGCTCCGTAGAAAGGAGCCAGAACACGTAGTAAGCTTGAACAAGATTAGAGAACTAGATTACATAACCGTAGATAGCTTGGGGGTGAAGATTGGAGCGATCGTAAAGTTGAGGAAAATTGAGAAAGAGAAGATCATTAGAGAACGTTTCCCAGCACTTTACGAAGCTCTAAAATCAATGGCGTCAATACAAGTGAGAAATATGGGTACAATGGTAGGAAATATCTGTAATGCTAGCCCAGCAGCGGACACCGCACCACCACTACTAATCTACAACGCAACCCTCACAGCTAAGAGCCTAAATAATGAAAGAAAAATACCTATAGAAGAATTCTTCAAAGCTCCAGGTAAAACAGCTTTAAAGGAAGATGAGCTTGTTACAGAAATCTTCATCCCCTACCCTCCCCAAGACTCTCACAGCACCTTCCTAAAGATAACGAGGGTTGGAATGGATTTATCGAAAGTGAGCATAGCAGTACTTACAAAGTTTAATGGATCTATAATCGAAGATATTAGGATAGCTCTTGGAGCTGTTGCACCAACACCCTTAAGAATACGTAGAGCTGAAGAATTTCTAAAGAATAAACCTTTAACAGAGGAAAACTTGAAGATCGTTCAAGAAATCGTCGCTAAAGAAATTAAACCCATAACTGATGTTAGATCTACGGAATGGTACAGGAGAGAAGTTGCGAAAGTGCTTGTGAAGGATGCTTTAATGAAATGTCTAGAGGAGGAGGGTGGGAGATGAAGATAAGAATAATTGTTAATGGTGTAGAGAGAGAATTGGAGGTCGAGCCAAACGAGCTTCTCATAAACGTTCTTAGAGAGAAGCTTAGATTAACAGGTACAAAGTACGGTTGTGGGATAGGTGAATGTGGGGCATGTACTGTACACGTTAATGGTGAACCAGTCCTCTCATGTTTAACATTAGCGGTAGAAGTAGATGGGAAAGAAATAACAACTATAGAAGGATTAGGAAAGGATGGTGAACTCGATCCAATTCAAGAAGCATTTATAGAAGAAGGAGCAGTACAGTGTGGATACTGTACACCAGGCTTCATAATGACAGCAAAAGCATTACTCAACGAAAAAATAAACCCCACCAGAGAAGAAATAATAGATTACATAAAAGGAAATCTATGTAGATGCACAGGATACGTAAACATCGTGAAAGCCATACAGAAGGCGGCCGAGAAGATATCACAGAGAAAATCAAAATAAATTAGAACAAACTTCCAAGCAATCCAAATAGAATGCAGCAATCTTTAAACGTAATACATTTTGCATCTTAATTGAAAAGACTTTTAAAGATCCAGTCATAAATATAATCTATGTCGGGAGAACGTCCAACAGCTGCTTACATATTATCTCTAATTGGCGGAATATTGATATTGATAGGATCCATAGCGGTTGCTGCTTTAGCTGGTTTCCTTGGTTCGATGTTAATGTTAGTGCCTTTTATAGGTGGATTCGGTGCACTTATGATAGCGTTTGGAGTAGTTGGATTAGTATTCGGGATAATAGTGATAATTGGAGCTGTGATGATAAATTCAGGTGAACCATCGAAAGTTAGAACAGGATCAATACTAGTACTCATATTCTCAATACTAAGTTTAATCGTATCAGGAGGAGGTTTTATAATAGGATTCATACTAGCATTGATTGGAAGTATACTTGGATTAGTTTGGAAACCATCTGAGAGATCGATGTATCCTCCACCACCTCCACCCTAGCCATTAAACCATACTTTCTCATTTCTTCTTTCTGCTATCTCTTCACAAGATACTCGTAGAGAGTCCTAATATAATTTCGTAGAGATTCTACTTCCTTACTTAATTCTTCAACTTTTACTTCCAGTCTAATTACTCTTTCTCTTAGAGAAGAAATCTCAGATTCTATATTCATGTATGAAAATAGGTCTCTAGACTTATTTAAATCTTCAAATTTTTCCGTATACTTATCAGAGTATTGTTAAATGTTTTAGTTCTCCACCTTTCTGTATTTTTATTAATTCAGCAATTATCGCTATAGCTATTTCTTCAGGTGTATCTGCACCGATACCTATGCCTACAGGCATGTATACTCTTCCCTTAAGATCTTCTTCTCTATAACCTTGATCTTTAAGTTTCTTCAAAAACTCTGCACATTTCCTCTTACTTCCAAGTAATCCAATGTATTTAGCTTCAGTTTTTAGGGCTGATGTTAAAGCTCTATAATCTTCCTCTACTCCACCATATACGATAAGTATGAGATCCTTATTTGATGGATTAACTTTCTCAACCCAATCAGCTAGATCTTTTGAGAGCACTAGATCTTCAGCTTCTGGAAATCTATCTTTGGTTAAATACTCTGGGTTTACATCTACTATGACTATCCTGTAACCAATGATAGAACCTACCCTGTATAATGCTTCTGCTACATGTCCAGCACCTATCACTATCAATCTAGGCATAGGTTTGATAACATCCATGAAGACCTCGACTTCTCCACCACATATAAGCCCTGTCTCTTCTCCTTCAACTACACCTTCTCTTCTGAAAACATATTTCTTAACAACTGATTTACCTTCTCTAAGAACTTGTAAAGCATCTCTCAAAACCATGTTCTCGAAAACTCCTCCTCCAAGAGTACCTACAACCGTCCCATCTTCTCTTAAAATCATCTTGGCACCAACATCTCTCGGAGCCGAACCAACCTTTTTCACAACAGTTAAAAGTACAACACTACTACCCTTCCCAAGTTCTTCGACGATACTTTGAAAAATCTTCAAATCAATCATACCCCAATCACCATAGATATAACTTACTGAAACTATTTAATTAATAATCTTTCCCGATCTTTATAATAACATGATAGATAGCTTAAGAATTTCCATAGTTTGTAACTTCACTAAACAATAAAACAACTTCTAGAACTTGATACAAAAGCTTTAACTATGTTATCGAAATATTCACAGACCAAGTTGCTTAATAGAATGGAGCAAGTAAGTAGTTGGACGAACAGCTATTCATATATTCTATGTTAAGATTTAATATTGAAGTATGAATCATAATTGAATGGTGACTACATATTCCCAGCTATATTGGTTTGATAGGTTTAGGTGTTATAGGAGAAAATCTTTCACTCAACATTACATCGAAAAATCTTCCAATCTCTGTCTACGATAAATTCCATGAAAAAACAAGGAGATTCTATGAAAAAGTATCTAGCAATCTTAACATAACCCCGACATACGATATTGAAGAATTTGTGAAATCACTTGAAAAACCTAGGAAGATATTGTTGCTTGTTCCAGCAGGGAATCCCGTTGACGAAGTATTAACAGAACTTATAAGACATCTAGATAAAGGAGATATAGTATGTGACTGTGGTAACTCTTTCTATAAAGATACTGAGAAACGGCAGGAGGCTTTACAAAGAAGAGGGATAATCTTTATGGGTGTAGGAGTTAGTGGTGGAAGAGAAGGAGCATATAGAGGATTATCAATAATGGTTGGTGGAGATAAGTATGGGTATCTAGTTATGAAAGAGTTCTGGGAGGAGATCTCAGCTAAAGTAGATGGTGATGCATGTGCTGGATACGTTGGAGATAGAGGTTCAGGACACTTTGTCAAAATGGTTCACAATGGTATCTTGTACACAATACTTCAGAGTATAGCTGAAGCATATGATATAATGAGGAATGGTATGGGCATGGATGTAGATGAAGTAAAAACCACGTTTGAAGACTGGCTCAGAGATAAACTTGCCTCATATCTACTTGAGTTAACAGTGGAAGTACTTCAAAAGAAAGATCATGAATTAGAGATTCCCTTAATTGAGTTGGTGTCTGATGTAGCTGAGCAGAAAGGAACAGGGAGGTGGACGTCACAAACAGCTTTAGAGCTTGGAGTACCTACACCATCTATAGATGTAGCAGTCACCTATAGAACAATCTCAACGTTTAGAGAAGTGAGGAAGACTTTATCCAATAATTACTTAAAGACAAGTAATTCAAAGATTGTTAAAATACCTAGAAGCTTTTTACCAGATTTAGAGAAATCTTTCTACCTATCTATGATTATATCACATGCTCAAGGATTGCATTTAATCAAGAAAGCTTCAGAAATATATGGTTACAGTATAGATCTTAAGAAATTATTAAAATTGTGGAGAGGTGGGAGTGTGATTAGATCTAAGATAATCTATAGATTGATAGAAGTTCTTGAAAGATCTCCAGGAATAGAAAATATACTGTTAGATGAAGAGGTCTATAAGGAGGTGTTAGAATTGGAGAGAGCTTTAAGAATTCTGTTATCTCATTTAAAATCTACAGATATCCCTACACCTCTCCTCGATTCTACACTCAACTATCTCATATCAATGAGAAGAGAAAGACTTCCAACAAACATTATACAGTTGCTCAGAGATAGATTTGGATACCATGGTTTTGAGAGAATAGATAAATCTGGAAAATTCCATCTAGAATAGTTATTTATGGTTATTTATGAAATTGTATGAAGGAATTCATGATTGAGAGAGGTGAAGTAGGTTGGAGATTATTATTAAGCCTATTGGAGTTGTAAGAACAGATGTTGGAGATGAGTTCGTAAAAGATTCTCTTGAAGGTGTAGTTGGACGCATCGAGATCTTTAAAGAATATGAAGGAGGACTTGAAGGAATAGAAGAATTTTCACACATAATAGTTCTAGCATACCTTCATAAAGTAACCGAAGAACAGAAGAAAGTTTTAAAAGTTAAGCATAAAAGATTACTGAAACTCGGTTTTAGTCTTGATGAACTTCCAGAAGTAGGAGTTTTCTGTAGCGATTCTCCTCATAGACCTGTACCAATAGCCTTAACAATAGTTAAACTTGTTAGAAGAGAAGAGAATATCCTACATGTAGAAGGCCTAGATCTTTATGATGGCACACCCATACTAGATATAAAACCCTACACACCTGAAAGAATAATTAAAGATATAACTCTTCCAGAATGGTACGTAAAATTGAAAAAGAAAGTGGAAGAAAAAATTGGTAGGAGTTTGCCTATATGATTTTAGCCTCCTACTTTTTCTTTGCTTTCGCTTCAGCTTTTGCTTCACGAATATACTGTAAACATTCCTGGACAAGTTTCTTTAAAGATTCATAATCACCCGCTTTTATCAGATCAGGTTTAAGTAGAGATGTACCCATATTCAATGCTACAGCTCCTGCCTCAATCCATTCTTTTATCATTTCTTTCTTAGGTTCTAATCCACCTGAAGGCATCAGCTTTAACCATGGACATGGTCCAAGTAGATTCTTAATGAATTTTGGTGATAAGACTTCTGCGGGAAATACCTTGAATATATCTGCACCGAGTTCTTCTGCATAAGCTATCTCTGTTGGAGTACTACATCCAGGAATATATGGTACATGTCTTCTATTACAGATTTTGGCAACTTCTGGATTAAAACTCGGACCAACTATGAAGTCTGCTCCTAGATTGATGTATAGAGCCGCGGTTGCCGGGTCTAATATTGTTCCAGCACCTAGTATTAAGTCAGGTTTCTCAGAGTCACGCCACTTAGCAAGTTCCGCAAAGACCATAAAAGCTCTCGGCCCCCTATTAGTAAACTCCAACAACTTCGAACCCGCTTCAGTAACAGCTATCGAAACATTCTTAGCAACTTCTACATCACCGTGGTAAAATATTGGGACGAGCCCTATCTCTATAACTTTTGCGACAACCTCATGTTTCTCATATAATCCCATAGCAACTCATATAAATAACTAACAAAAGCATTTAATTAATATTCACGATTTGAAAAGGCAGCGATATAAGTATTTGAGGAAATTAGATAAAGAAGTATTAAAATACCGCATTCTTACGGATTGCTTATGGATAAGTTTTGGGTAGATTAGAAGATAAGGTTGCGGTAATTACTGGTGCTGCTAGAGGTATTGGAAAAGCAACGGCGTCACTCTTCGCTAAAGAAGGAGCAAGAGTAGCTGTAATAGATATTCTTGAAAGAGAGGGTAGTGAGACGGTAAAGCAAATCAATAAAATTGTAGGAGAAAATAGAGCATTATTCATTAAAGCGGACGTTTCAGAAGAATATTATGTTAAGAATATGGTTAACGTGGTGATAAAAGAATTTGGGAAAATAGATATATTGGTAAATAATGCAGCCATACAGCCTGTTGGAACAATACTTGATACGGATGTTGAGACTTGGGATAAAGTAATGAAAGTAAATCTCCGATCAGCTTTCTTATGCTGTAAGTATGTTGTACCCTTCATGATAGAAAATAGGTCTGGATCTATAGTTAACGTAGCATCTATACTTGGATTAAGAGGTGGTGAAAGGATAGTAGCTTACGCTACTTCTAAAGCTGGATTAATAGGATTCACGAAATCTCTAGCAGAAGATTTAATGCAGTACAATATTAGAGTGAATGCTGTAGCTCCGAGAGCAATAGATACAGAGATGTTTAGATTTTATAGAAGTGAAGAAGAGATAAAGAAGAGGATAGGTAGATATCTTTTTGGTAGACTTGGCAAACCAGAAGAAGTTGCTTACACAATATTGTTCTTAGCTTCTGATGAAGCTTCTTACATAACTGGAGAAGTAGTAGTCGTGGGAGGATACTGGTGAAACGTTTTCTAAAAAATAGATGATCCAAAAATTTGATTAAAACTTCACTTCATTATTTTTATCCTTCTCCTATCTATTGTTAAGATTGTCATTACTATAGCGATTGCTCCAAATACTATCATTCTTATATTCAGGTCTACTGCAATCATGCTTAACCCTGAGTCTAGCCATCTAATTATCAGTACTCCTAGAAGAGTTCTATGAACCCCTCCGATACCTCCTGTTAAAGCTGTTCCTCCAACTACTACGCTTGCAAATAATGGTATCATGTCTAGAACTCCTACCTGCATGTGTGCACCTTGAATTTGAGAAGCATACAATATCCCCGCTAAACTTGCGAACATGGAACATATCATGAAAACCATTATTCTAACTTTCTTTACGTTTATTCCTGCTAAACGTGTTCCAACAATGTTCCCACCTATTGCATAGACAGCTCTCCCGAAAGGTGTTGTAAATGTAATGAATATGCTTATGAGCCATATTAACATAGCGTAATAGAATATTGAGGGGAGACCGAGAATCATTGTGGTAGATATTGCTCGAAACGCAGGATCCGTGATCATCCTGGTATAACCTCCAGAGATCACTTGTGCAGCCCCCTCAGCTATCATTGAAGTTGCTAGCGTTGCCATGAAAGATGGTATATTGAATCTAGCGAGTAGAGTTCCATTAACGGCGCCGAAAGTTAAACCTGTGAGCACCGATACAAGGATTGCGGAAAAACCTATTGACGGATAGAGTACAGCAAATATCATTGCAGACAACTTTAGTACGCTTGGTACTGAGAAATCAAAAGATCCCATAAGGATCACTAGAGTTAAACCGCAGGCCGCTATTAGGAACCACGACATTCCATATACTAGCGTTATCACGCTATCCCAGCTAGCTAAGAAGTAAGGATTAGTTATTCTAAGAGCTATTACCATTAGTATAAACCCGGTTACAGGTATTATCGTGTTGAGATTTCTATGAAGCCACTCACGTGAAAACCATGTTTGAGCCATAATCAACACCTCTCATTATGTTATCGATGCACCTTTCAAAGCTTTAGAAGCAACGATAACAGCTCCCATCAGTAACGTGCCTATATAAAGTTTGAGATGATTTGGATCTACTCCGGGTAGCAAGAATAATCCATTGAATATCAATACGTAGACAAGTGCTCCGAGTAGTGTTCTATGGGGCCCTCCCATACCACCTGCTAGAGGTGTACCTCCTAGAACTATAGCTGCAAGTCCTCTTACAAGTTCGCTAGGATCGAAATCCACTCTAGTTTGACATCCTAAGTGTACGAATATGGCTATGGAGCCGAGCCCAGTTAATAGACCGCTAATCGTAAATGCTAGGATTTTATATCTATCGACGTTTATTCCCGCCAATTTAGCTCCTTCTTCATTAGATCCTATTGCACAGAAATACGTTCCAAGTTTTGTGAAGAACATTAGGAATAGTGCTAGAAGTATTACTGGAAGAGCTAGAAGGAATGGTGATGGGAGAAAAGGTATTGGAGATTCTCTTAAGAAATTATAAGCTGGAACCGTTAACGTTAGCACACCTGAAATATTTCTTACATAAGTTGTCAAGAAAGCTAATAAAGCCGTCATAGCCAGCGTTAATATGAATGAAGGAATCTTTGCTTTAACGTGAACTATGCCGTTAAAAAGACCTACTAGTAATCCAAATACTGGATATATTATTATTGAGAACAAACCGAGGTATGGGTAAAGAAGCCATACTAATGCTCCTCCGAACATCCATATACCCATGTACGATACGTCAATAGATCCAAGTAGTATAACGAAAGTTGGTCCTATAGCCAACATTGATGTAACAGCAAAATTCTTTAGAATAGCTATTAGATTACTCATTGATAAGAATCTATCTGGAACTACGGCTGAGAAAATTACTATTAATCCTAATATAGCCCATACGGCGGGATTTCCTCTTATAAGTCTCCAGGTAGATGTAATTATTGGAGATTTGACCCCAACTTTTTCTAGATTCTTCTTCATAATTCAATCACCTTCCTAAATTCTTCATTTGTATATACTGCTTGTATGACTCCATCTTTCATAGAGATTATCTTATCACAAAGAATTGCGTATTCTTTAGGATCATCACTTACCAAGATCATGGAGATACCGTTCTTCTTCATCTCAAGTAGAGCTTCATATATGTCTTCTCTCGCTCCTACGTCTATACCTATGGTTGGATCTTCTAATATCATTATTCTAGGACTCTTCTCAAGCCATTTTCCTACAGATACCTTCTGTTTATTTCCTCCACTCAGTGAGTAGCATTCAGTTTCTATGCTAGGTGCTTTAATCCTAAGCTTCTTTATAATCTTCTCTGCCAGAGACTTCTCAGCTCTAAAACTTATTACAGATACTACCTTTAAAGACTTTATAGTAACTTTATCGAAATTCACGATCGACAGGTTCTTCCTTATAGGCCAGAACAGGAGTAGTTCTTTTCCTGTCTCACCTGAGAAATAGCCTATGCCAACTTTAACTCTTGTATGTGGTTCACTTCTGAGTTTTATCTCTTTACCATTTACTATTATCTTACCACTATCTGCTGAGATATCTCCATAAAGTGATCTAGCTACCTCACTCTTACCACATCCAGCTGGACCGAATAATCCGACACACTCCCCTTCATGTAAATCGAAAGAAACATCTCGATAGTACCCTTTTTTTGTAAGATTTCTCACAGAGAGTATTATTGGTTTTTTATCAATTTCTCTTATTTTTGCGGCTTCGTATTTGACCCATAATTCATGGTAGGAAGCTCTTCCTACAATCTCTCTGAATAATTGTTCTTCAGAAATTTTCTCTATTCTTAGGTCGTGATGTGCGACAAGTTTTCCATCTCTAAGAACATAAACTCTATCACTAAACATCATTACTTCTGGAATTATATGTGAAACGAAGATGAAGGAATTCGATTTCTTCAAATTTAACAGATATTGGAAGAGTTCATCTCTTTCTTCTATAGAAAGAGGTGCTGTAGGCTCATCAAGTATTATAATCGGTGTGACATTAGATTCTTCACCACCTACCATTAATTTTATGTTAAGAATTGCTCTTGCTATCTCAATCATCTTCTGCATAGATAGAGGAAGCTCATACATACTGCTACTCAAATCACATTTAATTCCAAGTTCTTCGAAAACTGACTTAGCTAAGCTAATAATCTTACCTAGTTGTAATCTCCCAAGTCTAGTAAATTTTTCTTCAAGTCCTAGAAATAAGAACTGGTAAACCCTCAAATGCGGTATGACGCCTTTCTCTTGGTACACTATTGAAATACCTCTTTTCAGAGCTTCTAGAGGGTTTTTGGGAAACGGTACTTTCCGTCCCATATGATACATTTCTCCACTATCTGGTTGATAGACGCCTACCAGTATCTTCATTAAGGTAGATTTTCCAGCACCATTCTCGCCAACAACACTAACTATTTCATTCTTCTCTACTCTTATACTTACATCATCGAGAGCCCTGACAACCCTATCAAATGTTTTTGTAATATTTCTAACTTCTAATAAAGTTTCAACAATAGCCATTTAAATTATTCACCCGACCCAAGAGAAATAAAAGTCGAGGAAATAAAAAAGATTTCCCATTCAGTAGTCTAGAATGTTTCAGAAGGATCATAATTTTAATCCTTCTGTAATTTGTTTATTCTTCAAGAAATAAAAGGGGGGAATTATGTTTTATCCTCAAGTGATTTTCGTAATTTAGTTGTTTCTAGTCGCCTACTTTGCCCCAGATTGGTTCTAGTTTGAGTCCTTCTTTCTCAGCAGCTTTGATTTTCTCCTCATTATCCTTCCAAGTATCCCAGTTGAGGTCGAGGAAATACTTCATCGTCAATCCAAACTGCTTTCTGAATGATTCAAGGTTCTGACCTTTCGTTCTATCCTCAGTGACCTTCATTCTACCCATTAATGGTACGTAGTAGAAGTCGTTTGCAGTTAAGTAGCATTTCGCATGTCTGTCATATGTGAGTCCAAGCTCTCTACATTTGCCGACGGAAAGCGTTCTAAAATCATATGGATACGTCTTCGTTGGATATACTTCGCTGATCTTGAGGAAATCGAGTAAAGCGGCAGCATCAACAGGGATGAAGTTCGGATGCCACCATAATCCAGACGCCTTAATGAGCTCCTCATTCTCCTCCTTTATTTCCGGCGTGGTGAGGTTTAAAACGGTTGTGACCCAAGGAGATTGCACCATCTCATCTCTGAGCGGATAAGAAGCACCTGTGACCGCATCATATGTATCAGCAACACGTTTTCCACCAAAGTACTGGAATTCTGTAAGCGACGTTATGAACCACTCACCTTTAGCAACGAGCTCAGTGCATGCTACTATTGCATCTCTTGCCGCTGCGAAGGGGCCAATGTCTATTCCTCTCTCTTTGAAGACGGAGACCGTTCCCATTGCTTGATCATCATTATGGCCCCAAACCGCTTCGTAGTCCGTTCTAACAGCTAATGCATCTTCACCAGCTTTTCTGCCTCCTGGATAAGCCCACTCACCCCAATAATGTCCGAGTAATTGTATAAATGAATATCTCCTCCAAGCTATAGCTATTCCTTGATTGATTAGCGCGGTGGAATCCGGTGCGATAGTCTTTGATGACTGCACATGCAGAACCTTGCTCTTACCATATTTCTTCATCTTCTCGAACAGCAGAGTCATGCAGTGGAAGCTCATTTCATCCGACATCGTGCTGAATTCTAGGAACCAGTATGGACCTCTATCTCCAGGTAATAATGCGGGGTCTCTACACCAAGCAGTTGCTGCAAACACTTTATTAGCTTCACATAATCTAACAATCTCCTCCATGGCGGCCAAGGCTGGTGCCCAGTAAACTACACCTTTAGCACCAGCAGCGATTAATGAGTCTGTAGCTTCAACGGCTTTTAATGCTTCCGCACCTATTTCTATACCCTTAAAATCTAGATCGAATTGTTTGCACGCTTGGTCTGCACCTTGATAATCATATTTTGGTGCTTCTTGAGCTAAAGTCCAAGTAACATATCCTACAAGGAATTTGTCTCCAGGTCTGCCTGTAGCATATTTTTGCGCCAGCTCTCTTCTAAGCTCAGCAAGTCCTGGAGCAGCTGGAGTTACTGGAGCTGTTACTGTAACTGTTGTAGGTACTGTAACTGTTGTATGTACTGTTTTTTCAACTACTGGTGCAGCAGCAGATCCTGCAAAATATCCTGCTAAACCTCCCACAGCTAGTCCTACAACAGCTGCACCAGCTACTTTAGCAGCTGTACCAACAGCTGCTCTTCTAGAAATTTTCTTTTCAAGAAGATTCTCCTCACCCATAACTTCCTCAATAAAATATTTACCACCACGTTAAAATAAGGCTTTCTTTACAAGAATTCATATGCATAACGTATATGTATTGCACATTTTTGTATAGGTTCTTTTATTTCAAACGGGTGTAGAATTTAAATATAATTGTTTCTAGGAATGAGGAAGAAATGTTTTCTGAGAAGATGCTTGCTGCTTACCTTAACTCTCCGAGAGAGCTGTACTTAAGGTATAGAGAGATACCAAAACCATCTGGGAAAGAAGTTGTTATCAAGGTAATGGCTTGTGGTGTGTGTCCAACAGATGTGAGATATTTTCTCGGATATATCAAATCTATCCCTTATGGAGAAGAAAGTTATGGTTTAACTGGACATGAATGGTCTGGAATCGTTGTAGACGTTGGTGAAGAAGTTGAGGAGGTTAAAGTTGGAGATAGGGTCGTAGTGGATCACATAGCTTACTGTGGTAGATGTAGGTATTGTAGAAAAGGAAAGACGAATCATTGTATAGAGAAAAGATATTATCTTAGAGGATACGCAGAGTATGGTCTTGCATACGCCCCAATCATACTAAAACTTCCCAATGAGGTCTCTTTTGAAGAAGCATGTTTCATTGAACCGCTCTCCAGTTGCATAAACTCTATCGAGAAAACATCAATATCTTTTGGAGATGTAGTAGTAGTTATCGGTGATGGAGTTATAGGAATGCTGCATTCACAATTGGCTAAACTGAGCGGTGCAGAAGTAATAATGGTAGGACATCACGATGAAAGATTGAGTACCGCTACGGAATTAGGTGTAGATTTTACATTAAACTCCAATAAAGTAGACATCTTCGATGAGATTAAGAATATAACTGATGGTTACGGAGCAGATTCCGTGATAATTACAGTTCAAGGTACCGAAGTTATAAATTCTGCTCTAAATCTTATTGCTAAAAATGGTAGAATAGTGGTCTTCGCAGGAACTTATCCAGAGACAACTTTCAATTTAAGCCCTAACAGAATACATTACTCAGAGATCTCAATAATCGGAGCATCAGAACATACTCCAAAACAATTTTCTCAAGCTCTTCAACTAATTGATAAAAGAATCATTAAAGTAAAGCCTCTAATATCCAACATAGTGCCGTTGGAGAAGATACATGAAGCTTTTAATTTCGTAATTAATAGAAGAGGATTAAAGACCATAGTTAAACCTCATAGAGAATAATAATGTTAATCTAGAATTTTTACCATAGAGGTTTACAGTTTCTAAATGTGCACGCTCAGGATAAATGTTACTCTACACAGTCAACTTACTAATCTTAATCCTTTACACTTTTCAGTTTCATAAAATATTTTAAGGAGTCTGCACATGAACTATTCATGAAGCTTAAAGATAAAGTTGCAATAGTTACAGGTGGTGCAAGAGGTATTGGTTTTGCGATAGCTTTAAGATTTGTTAAAGAGGGAGCTAAAGTTGCAATTTTCGATGTAGATAAAAGTAAAGCTGAGGAAGCTGTTGAAAAAATAAAAAAGGAAGTGAAAGATGCTAAAGTTATAGCTTTACATGTAGATGTGAGTGATATCGAATCTGTTAAAAGAGGGATAGAGGAGGTTGTTAAGAATTTTGAGAAAATAGATATCTTGGTAAATAATGCTGCAATACATCTTGGAAAACCATTTCATGAAGAACCTTTAGAATATTGGGAGAGACAGTTCAAGATAAACGTTTTGGGAACAGTTATACCTTCACAATTAGCTGTACCCTATATGATTAAAGTAGGTGGAGGATCTATAATCAATATTTCTTCAAAAGCTGCTATTACAGGTGAGCCTGGACATGCTGCATACAGTGCATTGAAAGGAGCTATACTATCTCTAACGATGGCTATGGCAGTTGATCTAGCACCATACAAGATAAGAGTAAATGCCATATGTCCTGGACCAACCGAGACGGATCTACTTTATTCTGCTACTACGGAAGAAGAGAGGAGAAGGATGGCTGAGAGAGCTCCGTTAAAGAGATTAGCAAAACCTGAAGACATAGCAGCAGCTGCACTCTACCTTGCAAGTGATGATTCATCATATGTAACTGGTCAAAAAATAGTAGTAGACGGCGGCATGACGATAGCCGCTGTAGAGAGAGTCTAATCTAAAAACATATCTACTATCCTACGATTATCAGCGACAATCTTAACATTCTAGAAATAACTAACGTATCTCTACATCACTAATAAGAATAAGACAAGATTAATAAGTCACATGGATACAAAAGTTTTCAGGGATAGTAATTTATGCCAGGAAAATACATTATCCGTGACCCACTCGCACTACATAGAGAAGGTGTTATAAAGAGTCACGGTCTAACTACATGGAAAGATAATATTGCAGTAGCCAACTATATCTCAGAAACTTTGAAGTCTTCTCTAGGTCCTAGAGGAATGTTCAAGTTTGTTAGAGATAAATTTGATGAATCAGCTGTCACTAAAGATGGGGCCATCATATTAGAGAAAATGGATCTCCATCATCCAGTAGCTAAAATACTTAGAGAAGCTGCAAAAACTGTTGAAATAACAGTTGGTGATGGAACGAAAACCACAATAATACTCATAGGAGAATTGTTGAAGAAAGCTGAAAACTTAATCTCACATAAGATTAAGGTCAATAAAATCATAGAGGGATACATGATTGCTTACAATATTGCTCTGAAGAAATTACAGGAAATAAAGAAGTCTTTCAACGTATATGATGAAAAGATTTTAAGAAATCTTCTCTCAACACTATTTCATGGTAGAGGTCTCGACGACTCAAAATATATCTCAGAATTAGCAACACGATCTATAAGTGTAGTTCTAAAAAAACTAAATGGTAAGATAGTTTTAGATAGAGAAGCCATAAAGATAGTTAAAAAACTTGGAGGAAGCATCATGGACAGCAAGATAATTAATGGCGTAGTTATTAGTAGTGAGTTTGCTCACCCCTCTATGCCACGTATTCTGAAGAATGCTAGAATAGCTGTTCTTAACATGGCTTTAAAGATAGATGAATTTAGACATCTCCAGCCATATAAGTACTACATAGACATAAAAAAACCACATCATATTAATAGATTCTTAGAAGAGGAAAGAAATATTGTTAAGACAATGATTGACAAGATAATATCCGTGGGTGCAAATGTTGTTATCTGTAGAAAGAAGATAGGTAAAATCGCTAAACAGTTATTAGCGGAAGCAGGTATAATAGGGATAAGCAGATTGCTTAATGAAGAAGAGTTCATGAGTGTTGCCAGGATCACTGGAGCTAATGTTGTTTCAGACATCGACGATCTTAGAGAAGAAGATCTCGGAAGAGCTATGACAGTTAGAGAAGAGAAAATTGGAGAAGAAAGGGTAACGATTATCGAAGGCTGTAGTGGTCATAGTGGGATCACATTACTGCTGAGAGGAGGCTCTGAAAAGGTACTAGATGAAGTTGAACATACGTTAAAAGATTCTATAAGATATGTTTCCTCACTACTAGAAGAACCTGCTTATCTTCCAGGTGGGGGAGCCGTAGAAGAAGCTCTAGCCGTCACTATAAGACACGAGTCCTTAACATATAGAGGTAAAGAACAGGTTGCCATGCATGCTTTTGCAAACTCTCTTGAAACTATACCAATATTACTTGTACGAAATTCTGGTTGTAATGCTCTAGATATAATTTCAGAGTTGAGATCTTGGCACGTCAACGGGCAACACAAATATGGCTTCGACGCATTCTCTGGAAAAGTAGTAGATGTGCTCGATTCAGGAATAATTGAATCTTACAAAATGAAAGAACAAGTTTTAAAGACTGCTTTCGAAGTAACTACAATGTTGCTGAGAATTGATGAAGTAGTAGATAGGAGATATGCTAAGAGGCATGAAGGAGAACTCGGTGGGCAATAGAAGGACTCTACGTATTTTTCAAAATAGTAAAAGATATAATTTCTGTGTTAAACTATAATTATTTAAGGTGATATCATGTATTCTCAGTATTTTATAGGTGTTGATATAGGGACTGCGGGAACGAAAGCATCTATATTTGATGTTGAAGGAAGACAGTTAGCTGTAGCTTACGAAGAGTCTAAGCTTTACTATCCTAGAGTTGGCTGGGTTGAGCAAAATCCAGAAGATTTCTATTTGTCTACTCTAAATACTGTTAGAGAAGTTGTTAAGAAATCTGGTATAGATCCTCGTGAAGTTGCTTCAATAGCTTTTAGCGGACAGATGGCTGGGATACTAGCAATAGATAAAGACTGGAAGCCCGTCATGCCGTATGATTCATGGCTAGATATAAGATGCAAAGAATATATCGACTACCTGAAGATGAACTATGAAGAATTTCTTATTGAGAAAACCGGTGCTCCTCCCACTGTTGATCATCTTCCAAAGATGATGTGGTGGAAGAATGAGAGACCAGAAGTTTTTGAAAGAGTATGTAAGTTCACTGTTCCAGCTGTTTATGTAGCCGGTAGGTTAGCTAAGTTAAAGGGTGAAGATGCATTCTATGATTATACGTACGTAACATTTACAGGACTTTTCGACATACATAAGATGGATTGGTCTGAAGAACTTGCAGAAACATTTAAACTTCCATTAGATAAAATGCCAAGAATAGTTAAACCATGGGAGGTTATTGGAGAATTATCTTCAGAAGAAGCTGAGAAGATGGGTTTGGTGAAAGGCATACCAATAGTTGCTGGAGCTGGAGATGGAATGGCATGTACCTTCGGTGCAGGATTAACAAAAACAGGTTTATGCTTAGATATAGCTGGAACAGCTTCAGCTTTCTATGTTTCGATAGATAGGGTAGTTCCAGACACAAAATATAGGACTCTACTATACTTAAAGTCAGTTGTACCCGAACTTTGGTGTGTTGGTGCTTACATAAATGGTGGTGGATTATGTTTAAGATGGTTTAGAGATGAAATTGCAAAAGAAGAGAAGAATAGAGCAAGAGAACTAGGTAAAGATCCGTATGAGATTTTAGATGAAGAAGCTTCTAAGATCCCTCCTGGAAGTGAGGGTCTAATGTTTATACCGCATCTAGGAGGTAGAGCGTATCCATATAATCCAAGAATTAGAGGTATGTGGATTGGGTTCACATGGAGACATACGGTAGGACATTTCTTCAAATCTATACTTGAAGCAATAGCATTTGAGTATAATCACTATCTCAAGATACTGAGAGAATTATTGAGAGAGGTAACAATAGGTGAGGTGAGGGGAATCGGTGGTGGGAGTAAGAGTAAGATATGGAATCAAATTAAAGCAGATGTACTCGGTATACCGTACGTTCTACTAAACAGAGAAGAATATGCTGTAACGGCATTAGCTGTTATAGGTGGGTATGGTGTTAAGATTTTAAAAGATTACATAAAGACTATTAACGAGTGGGTTAGAGAATCTAAAAGAATACAGCCCAATCTAGAGATACATGAGAAATACAAGAGATATTCAGAATTTTACGAAAAATTAATTAGCAATATAGACCATCTCATGGAAGGACATGAAACCTTACTCCAGTGATGAAAATCGTTAAAAGCCTGAAATTCATAGTTACAAGTTAATTCGTAATCCTAATATAGAGTACGGTACTTCAAAAGTTTGAAATGGATTCGCAGAAGAAGTTGTACGGATATAATGGTAAGATAGCCCGCATCAACCTCTCAAAGAAAAAGATCTCTATTGAAGAAATTCCAAAGGAATGGTTAAAGAAATATCTTGGGGGAAGAGGGTTGGCTGCAAGATATTACTATGAAGAACTAGACCCCTCAGTGCAACCATTTTCACCAGAGAATGAGTTAATTATCATGACGGGGCCATTAACGGGTACAGGTGTTTGGGGTTCTTCTAAAGCCCACATCGTTACTAAATCACCATTAACAAACATTTACACTGTATCTAACGCTGGTGGAGATTTTGGAGCAAATATTAAAAGAGCTGGTTACGATGGGTTGATAATAGAAGGCAGAGCAGATAAACCAAGCTATATATCGATAATCGATGGTGAAATAGAAATAAAGAATGCTGAGAAATTCTGGGGATTAAAGACTAGTGAAGCTCAGAAAGCACTCTTAGAAGAAATTGGTGAAAAGAAGGCTACAGTTGCATGCATAGGTCCTGCTGGAGAAAAACTCTCGAGGATAGCAAGTGTCCAAGTAGATTTCCCCGGAGTGAAGAGAGGTGGAAGTTTCGGAAGAGGTGGTGTTGGAGCAGTTATGGGGTCAAAGAATCTTAAAGGTATTCTTGTCTATGGATCTAAAGAAGTTGAGATAGCTGAACCAGATAAGCTCATAGAATACCTAAGAGCTAACATTAGTCTACTCAAAGAAACAACCGGATTTCATACAAAGTATGGAACCGCACAGTATATAGATCCACTTTACGAGCTAGGCGCCTATCCATTAATGAATTTTACTAGGACACGTGTAGAGGGGGATGAGATCTCTAAACTTTCATCAAAAGTTTTTAGGGAAGAATTTGTTGCAAAAGATGTAGCATGTTTTAGATGTCCTGTCGCATGCGGTAAGTATGCAAGACCCCGTAAAGATGTCTACACAAATTTTGTAAGTAAGCCTGAATACGAGACGATCTGGTCCTTCGGCCCACACTGTGGTGTCTTTGATTATGATATAATAATTGCAGCAAACCATCTAGCAGATGATGAAGGCTTAGACGGTATATCAGCAGGCTATGTAATCGGATTCAGTATGGAACTTTATGAAAGAGGTATTATTGATAAAGATGATGTAGGTGGATTAGATCTAAAGTTCGGTAATGGTGAAGCAGTGGTAGAGTTAACAGAGATGATTGGGGAAAGAAGAAACTTTGGAAACATCTTAGCTGAAGGAGCTGCTAGAGCCGCTAAAGCTATTGGTAAAGGAGCTGAATACTATGCAATGCATGTAAAAGGTATGGAGCTTACAGCATATGAGCCTAGAGCATTTTATGGTATGGGTTTAGCGTTTGCGACATCTTCTCGTGGAGCTTGCCATAATGTTGGTGGATGGACTATTAGAGATGAACTACTAAAACCTAAAATAGATAGATATGCAGTGAAGGGGAAAGGCGTACTGGTAAAAACCATACAAGACGTTAGAGGTTATGTTGATTCCATAGGTCTTTGCACCATACCGAGAAGATCTTTAAACTTTACAGATACTCCGAAGCCCGATGTATTAAAGTATGTAACAGGAATAGAATTAGATGAAGACTTGGTAACAATAGGTGAGAGAGTATACTGTCTTGAACGATTAATCTTAAATAGAGAAGGAGTAACACGTAAAGATGATCAGCTTCCACAGAGACTTATGAAAGAACCTATTCCAGACGGTCCAGCTAAAGGTCACGTTCTTTCACCGGAAATATTCAACAGCATGTTAGACGAATACTATGATGCTAGAAGATGGACTAGAGACGGTATAGTGACTCAAGATATAAAACTTACCTTAAACATACCTTAAGAGGTGGATTAAAGTATGTCAGAAACGATAGAACCAAGAAAAATAGTAATAGATCTAAAGAAGCTTATTGTAGAACCATATACACGGAAGAAAGAAGTTAAGTTAAGTGAGTTAAAAGATTATTGTGCGTATCCTGAAGATGCTGAGAAGATATTGGCTAAGGGCGAAGACCCGGTCATCTACGAATACTATGAATATACACCTACAGAAAAACCAGGCAACATCAATTTTGGATTAACGATAATATATCCGGGAAAGATTGGAAAAGAATACTACATGACTAAAGGTCATTTCCATGAGAAAGATGCAGCCGAGTTCTATTTCTGTCTCAAAGGTAAAGGTTTATTGTTGATGCAGAATAAGTTGGGAGAAGTAGCTACAATAGAACTTGAACCTGGTTCTCTAGGATATGTTCCACCAGGTTGGGGTCATAGAACAATAAATACAGGAAGAGGTAAGTTTGTATTCTTCTTTGCTTATCCATCAGATGCTGGACATGATTACATGCTCGTAAAAGAGAAAGGATTTGCAAAAATTGTTATTGAAGAAGCAAAAACCGTAAAAATAATAGATAATCCAAGATATCAAAAGCTTTCTCAATAAAAACCACTATTCTTAATTTAACTACTTTTTTCATTTTACCGTTTTATAAGTTTTCATGGAGTAATCACTATTTTTAATCCTTCAGCTTTCAAAGTTTTTGTAAATGCTTCTATCCCATTCTCTAAACTATATCTATGTGTTAAAAGTGGTTTAACATTAATTAGCCCAGAGGCCACTAGTTCTAAAGTCTTCTTAAATTCAAGTGGTGTCTGCATAGAAGTTCCAAGTACAGTTATTTGCTTATAGTGAATAAAATTTGTGTTTATTGGGACTTCTTCTAATCCAGCTGGAAGTCCTGCAAAGAAGTTTACTCTACCTCCTCTACCTACAATCTTTAAAGCATCTTTTTGTGCATGCGGAGAACCCACAGCCACCACTACGACATCACTACCACGTCCATTCGTTAAATTTAATATAAACTTCTCAATATCTTCTTCCAGCGGATTAACTATATATTCTACACCTAACCTTTTAGCTATCTCTATTCTTTTTCCATCAACTTCACTCATGATGATCTTTGATGCTCCAAACGATTTCGCAAGCATAAAATGCATTAATCCTATAGGACCAGCACCTATTATCGTTACTACATCGCCTGGACGAATATTCAATTTTAACTGTCCTCGAAAACATGCGGCTAGAGGTTCAATTAAAGATGCTTCTTCATAACTTAAATGATCTGGAATTTCAAGTACCCCACCTAGATGAAAAGCTTGAGCCGGTATCTTAACGTATTCTGCAAAAGATCCATCAACATCAATTCCTATGGCATATCTATTTGGACAGAGAACATGTTCTCCGGAGAGACAGTACTCACACCTACCGCAAAATATGTTAGGATTTACAACAACCCTTCTACCAATATAATTCTTAAATTCTTCACTTGCTTCTACAACGTCTCCAGAAAATTCGTGACCTAATGTTATGGGAATCTTGGTTCTAGCACCAGTTACGTAAGCTTTAACATCTGTTGCACAGATAGACGTAGCCCTAACTTTCACTATCGCTCCAGATTCATCCAGCTTCGGCTCTGGGACATCTTCTAATCTCAAAGATTCTTTACCATGTAATCTTAAAGCCATCATATTTTCTGATTAAACATAATTCAAGATTAAGTTATTAAATATTTATTATCGTAAGAAGTTACTTTAATGGAAGTGTAACAGGTTTATTAGTTCTTATTGATTCTATGGCAGCTAATACCATTTCTAAAGCTTTCCTTCCATCTTCTCCAGTTACTTCCGGTTCTTTATCTTCAATTATTGCTTTTAAGAAGCTTTCAGCTTCATTAATGTATCCTTCACGGAATCTATCTCTCCAACTTGGGAATGTTTCTGTAATTGCTTTCTTATCACTTTTACATACTAGGAGGCTGCCTCCTCTTATATCTCCAACTGTTATAAGACCTTCTGTTCCAAGTACTTCTATTCTTGCATCATAACCATAACCTACTGGGCATCCTCCATCTACTACACCTATTCCATTATTCTCAAATCTGATTACACTAACGTATACGTCATGATATGTAGGATACTCTTTCTTGAAATCGGGGTTTATCAATGCATCTGCTTCAGCATACACCATTTTAGCTTCACTACCCATAAACCATCTAATAGTATCAAAATCATGACTACTTACTTCTGCTATCATACCTATGCCAGTCTTAGGATCTAAAGCCCATTTAGGTGGTAAGCCAGGCCCTCTCGTAAGACTCTTCACCAACACAATTCTTCCCACAAGCCCTTCCATTATCAATGTTTTAACTTTCCTTATTTCTGGATCAAATCTTCTCATAAAACCAATCTGCAACTTTACGTTATTCTTCTTGGTTACTGAGATCATTTTATCTGCTTCCTCTAAACTTAAAGCCATAGGTTTTTCACAAAAAACATGCGCGCCTGCTTCTGCTGCTTCTATAGTTAATGGACAATGGGTAAATGTTGGAGTAGTTATGAATACAGCTTCTATTTCTTCATTCTTTAAAGCTTCACTTAAAGTCTGATAACAGTGAACTCCTCCAATCTTTTCTGAAAGCTGTTTAGCGAGACCTAAATCCATATCTACTATCGCTACAAGCTCAGCTATAGGAATCCTTCTAGAAAGATTTAATACGTGAACTTCTCCTGCACGTCCAGCTCCAACAACACAAACTTTAACACGTCTAACCATGACTATTCTCTCTTATTATACACAATCCTCTATAAAAGATTCTCGAAATAAAATATAATCCAAGAAACCCTCTCTAAGAGATAAATTGGAGAAAATAAAAAATGTTAATTTATTTGTAGATTATGCGGGCCCGGGGGGATTTGAACCCCCGACCAATGGGTTAAGAGCCCACCGCTCTACCTGACTGAGCTACGGGCCCCACTCTTAAGAAAAATACCTTTAATATTAAACCTATCCATCTCTAGATTAAGTCTTCCTACTAATAATCTTAGTGATGTAAAGGGCTCCTCATAAAAATACGAAATTATGATAATTCTTAAATAATGGAAAATGAAAAAATTAATGATGTCGAAGTATAGGATTCTAATAACGTCGAGATCTTATGGAAGATATTTTCCTAACCATTTAGAGGCTTTGAAGAAGGTTGGAGAACCCGTATATGCTGAGAAGGTTCCCATGAAGGAGGATCAACTTCTCAATGTTATTGGAGAGTATGATGCTTTCATCGCTGGAGTTGATGAGATAACTTCTAAAGTGATTGAAAAAGCGAGGAATCTAAAGATAATTGCTAGGCATGGTGTTGGCGTTGATAATGTGGATATTAGAGCTGCTACTGAAAATGGAGTAATTGTTACATATACTCCAGGCGCTAATACGAATGCTGTAGCAGAACATACCTTAGCGTTAATGATGTCTATCATAAGAGATATACCGAATGCTCATACACGTGTTAGAGAAGGTAAATGGGGCGGTGGAAGAATGGGAATAGAACTTTATGGAAAAACCTTGGGGATAATTGGTTTAGGAAAAATCGGTCAAAGAGTAGCAACAATTTGTAAATGTTTAGGTATGGAGGTTATATCTTATAGTCCAAAAGCTAGACCAGAAGATGCTGCGAGAATAGGTGTTAAGATGGTATCACTAGAAGAACTTCTAACTAACTCTGACGTAGTAGTTATTACGACATCTTACAGTCCTGAAAAGTATCATATGATAAATGAGGAAAGATTGAGAATGATGAAGAAAACAGCGTACTTAGTAAACACTGCTAGAGGAGAGCTTATTGATGAGAAAGCTTTAGCAAAAGCCTTAAAGGAAGGTTGGATTGCTGGTGCAGCATTAGATGTTATGGAGAAGGAGCCGCCGTCACCTGATAACGAGTTATTACAACTCGATAACATTATTATTACGCATCACATAGCAGCACATACGTTAGAAGCTGTGAAGAACATGGGTGACATGGTTACGGAAGATATATTACTAGCTTTACAAGGAAAATCGCCAAAGAATATAGTCAATCCAGAAGTCCTAGAAAAACCTAATCTAAGAATAAAATCACTGAGCTAGATAGATTCAACCTAATCTTATTTCTTTCTTCTGAAATAATGTTTATTGGAACTCTTTTCATGAATAATCTCTTAAATATAGATATAGATAATGGATAATGATAATTGTTGTTCTATTCTTTGGGATTTCGTTTAGGATGTGGTAGCATTGTTTTTAAAACTCCTTTCATACCACTTGTTTTATAGATGCTGAATAGTTTCTCCCAATCCACCTTAAATAATAATACGCTTATCCCAATCATTAGAATAACTGAAGATATTATTGTGTAAATGTTTATTTCTGCTCCAAGGTAGTCTCTCAGTATGTAGAAGTATGTTTTACCTAGAACTGCGACTAGTATAGAAAGTAAGATTTTTCCTAAAGCGTTTGCAAACATAAATTTTATGAAATTCATTTTGGCGAAACCTAGAGGTACGTATATTACATCGTCAGGAAGAGGAGTTAAGGCGAATAGGAATACTGCTATGGTACCATATTTATTTACATATCTTGCGATTAGAGTGAGGCTACCATCTTTCTTTTTCAAGATCTTTCTTCCAGCAAGACCTAGAAGGTAGGAGGTTATTTTCCCAATTGCTGCACCTAAACCAGAAAAGATTCCTAGAAGTATTGGGTTGAATCTATCCGCTAATAATACGATCGGTATTAGGTAGGGGAGAGGGAGGAAAGGGATCAAACTTCCAGCGAGAGATATTATGAATGCTCCTAGATAGGCATGTTTTAAGACAATTGCTATAAACTCTGATAACCATTGAAGATCCATCTTTTCTGGCATCTATACTGAAGCTCTATAATTAAAGGATGACGTTAATCATTAGAGCCCTCATGGCCAACCATACTCTTAAAATCCTAGTCGATCTCTACAAGATTGTTAGATATCTCAAATAGTTATATTCATCTTTGAGTAGTTATCTGCTGATAGGTTAGGGTGGAATGGGGGAGAGCCCCTCAGATAATGGATTAATTAAACGGCAGCAGGAAAGGTCTAGGGAACAGAAGAATAAACATCGTTTAGGTAAAACTCTTGGACCACTGCAGGACCTAGAAGAATTTGTATCTCCAGATTGGTGGAAGCAGATATTCAATTCTCTATATCTTAAAACTGATGGAGATGTTGTAAATGATCCAGAGATAACTAAAAAAGAAGTAGACTTCTTTGTAGATATTCTTGGATTAAAACATGAAGATAGGATACTTGATTTATGTTGTGGTCATGGAAGGCATTCTCTAGAACTAGCTAGGAGAGGGTTTAAGAATGTTGAAGGATTAGACATCTCCCACTATCTAATTAGAAAAGCTAGAATGGCTGCTGAGAAAGAAGGATTGAAAGTAAAGTTTAGAGAAGGAGATGCTAGAAAACTTCCATATCCTCCAGATTCTTTTGATGTTGTATTAATTCTTGGAAATAGTTTTGGCTACTTCGAGTCTATTAGAGATGATCTACAGGTGTTGAAAGAAGTTAGAAGAGTCTTGAGACCTTGGGGTAAAATATTGATAGATGTTGCAGATGGAAGCTATCTTAGAGAGAACTTCCAGAAAAGGTCTTGGGAGTGGATAGATAAGAGCATGCTTGTATGTCGTGAGAGAAGTCTCTCATCAGATAAACAGAAACTCATATCACGTGAAGTCATAATAAATGTTAAGAAAGGAGTCGTAGCAGATCAAATATACGCTATAAGACTTTATGATAAAGAGATGCTTAGAGAACTTTTAGAGAAAGCTGGTTTCGTGAATATTACTTTCCATGGAGAGGTTACGCCAAATTCTAAGAGGATGCAAGACCTCGGGATGATGGAGAAGAGAATCATAGTTACAGCTGTAGCGAAGAAGGATTGGACTGTAGTTAGGAAGAAAGTTGATCAGAGAAAAACGGTTGTAGCAGTAATACTTGGGGATCCTATGAAAAACGATTACACAAAACCAGGTGGAGTATTTGATGAAGATGATTTCTACACTATAAACAGGTTGATGCAAGCTTTAAGCGAATTGAAGGAATACGAATTCATATACTTAATGAACCATGATACGCTACTCCAAGACTTGCTTAAACTAAGAAATAAAATAGATCTAGTATTCAATTTATGCGATGAAGGATACTTCAACGATCCTACGAAAGAATCACATGTACCTGCACTTCTCGATATACTTGGAATTCCATATACAGGTGCTGGACCAAGATGTCTAGCGTATTGTTATGATAAGAGTCTAGTTAGAGGTATCGCTAGAGAGATGGGGATACCTGTAGCTAAAGCAGTATTCGTAATGCCTGAAGAAGTAACTGTAAAGATACCTTTCGGGTTTCCAGTAATAGTGAAACCAAACTTTGGAGATAGCAGTTTCGGCATCACCTACAAGAATGTAGTTCATAATGAAGAAGAATTACTGAATACTATCTCAGAGCTTAGAGAAAAGTTTAACTATAATAAACCTATCCTGATTGAAGAGTTCCTTCCTGGAAAAGATCTAACGGTTGGGATAATCGGCAACCCGCCTGAAGACTATCTTGTCTTACCTATCACCGAAGAAGATTATAGTGTTCTACCAGAAGGTTTACCACATATATGTAGTTATGAAGCTAAGTGGATTCCAAGTTCACCGTACTGGAATATAAGATCTATTCCAGCGAATCTACCACAAGATGTTAGAGACTACATTATCGAGTGTTGTGTAAAGCTCTTCATTAGACTTGAATGCAGAGATTATGCTAGATTTGATTGGAGACTGGATAGTGAAGGCAATCCTAGATTGCTTGAAGTAAACCCAAATCCAGGATGGTGCTGGGATGGGCATCTAGCGAAAATGGCCGCTTATGCTGGTATGAGCTACTCGGAGATGCTTAGAGCTATTTTGAAAGCTGCTGAGAAGAGATTAAAGTTGCAGAAGACACAAATAGAAAGTGTTGAAACAACTGTAAAGCTAACTAACCTCTAATCATCTTCTTCACCTTCTCAATTATTTCCTCACCATATCCTAGCTGCCTCAACCCTTTAATCAACACACTTACATACTGTTCAGAAGGTTTAACAAACCTACCTCTACTACTTGTCGAAACATATGTTACCGCTTCAACAACACCGATACTCTCAACATCCACTAAAACCTTTCTTCTAGCAAATTGTGAAGGAACACCAACAGCATTATCTAGCTTAGACATTTGTTCAATACTTAGTTTATAGACAGCTCCATAAACAATAGATTCAGGATCTTCGACTATACTTGCTACACCACCTCTCCAACTTGGAGAATAAGTATCGAATGAAAGTCTATACCCTCTAAGTAAAGCTTTCATAGGTTCTCCACAATCACCTACAACTTTTTTCAACAAACTTTTATCCATGGCCCAACCATAAGCAAAAAACCATACATTATCAACCGTAGACATAACCCAGATTTAATACAGTTATTGGAGCCTAAAAGAATTATCCGTAAATGAAGATGAGACCTTATTGGCCATAAGATATGGACAAAAAACTCTTACTCAGTTTGAATATTCTTCAAAATTCTTTGAAACATTGTCTTGGTATTTATGTGTTGGTTTAGATATTCTTTAAAAGTTTAATTAAATATGTAAAGAAAATATATCAAATGCCTTGAAGTTTACATATGTATGAAGAAGAAAATTACATCTAAAGAGGGTCTGCAGGATAAGATTTCTCGGAGAGAATTTCTCGGTCTGAGTAAAACTGTTGCTATAGGTGGAGTAATTGTTGCAGGTGTTGTAGGAGGTGTAGCAGGATACTTAGCTGGATCAGCAGCTGCGCCGGCAGTTACTACAGCACCAGCATCTACTATTACAACAACACGTGTAGAAACCCGTGAAGTCACTAAAACTGTCACAGCGCCTGTTGCTAGGAAGCTGAAAGTTGGTTACGTGTATGTTGGACCGATAGGTGATTATGGATGGACTCATGGGCATGATCGTGGTAGAAGATGGGCTGATGAGAAATTCGGATTAAATAATGTTGAAAGCATATATATTGAAAGTGTACCAGAAGCTGAAGCAGCTGGAGCTATAAAGAGCTTGATAGAGAAAGGATGTGAACTAATAATTACTACAAGTTTTGGATACATGGATACGACAGCAGAGGCAGCTGAAAAGTATCCAGATAAATATTTTGTACATATTAGTGGTTATAGAAGTGGAGCAGCTGGAAACGCTCCTCAAAATATGAGTGCAGCTTTTGCAGAATTCTACCAGCTATACTATCTTAATGGTCTGGCTGCAGGAGCAGTTACTCAAACAGGTGTAGTAGGATACGTGGGAGCTTACCCGATACCAGAAGTTGTTAGACATATAAACGCTTTTGTTCTTGGAGCAAATTACGCCTACAAGAAGAGGACTGGAAAGAACATTAAAGCACATGTAAGCTGGATATTCGAGTGGGTAGCTCCGGAAAAAGCGAGAGCAGCAGCGATAGCTTTAGTAGAAGAAAAGAATTGTGATGTTCTAGCATTTACAGAAGACACTCCTGCAGTACTACAAGTTGCAGAAGAGTACCAGAGGAAGGGGAAGAAAGTGTGGAGCTTCAGCCACTATAGTGATATGAGAGAATATGGACCTACAGCCCACTTAACTGGCCAAATAGCTAACTGGGGACCAATATACCTCGATTTCTATAAAATGGTTGCAACCAATACTTGGCAGAGTGTAGATATCTGGACTAGGATAGGAGATTACATGTCTTGGAGATGGAGGCTTCCGGTAGAGAAGAGTACTGCAGGTTTACCTGAAGGCACAGTCTATCTAGCACCTCTAAATCCAGTAATACCCAGCGAATGGCAGCTTGAGATAAAGAAGAGGTATGAAGAAATGAAAGAACTATTATTTGAACCATTTAGTGTTGAAGGTAATCTCGGTGAACCTATAAGAGATCAAAATGGAGAAGTTAGGATTAAGGCTGGTGAAAGAGCAGATCACGATATGCTCTGGAACATGGATTGGCATGTAGAGTATATAGAAGAACCTTTACCAAGATAAAAACCTCCACAAACCTCTCTCCATACATTTTTATTTTTAGTTTTACATAGTATAATGGTGGAGGAGTTGGAGGAACTCTTACATCTTAAAGGTATAGTGAAAAAGTTCCCAGGAGTAGTTGCTAATGATAATGTTGATTTTACTTTAAGGAAGGGGGAGATACATGCTCTACTCGGTGAGAATGGTGCAGGCAAGACAACACTCATGAACATAGTTTACGGACTCTACAAACCAGATGCAGGAGAAATATATGTTGAGGGTAAACGTGTAGAGATAAGGTCTCCTAGAGATGCAATTAAACTCGGCATAGGCATGGTTCATCAAAACTTTAAACTCATACCTTCACACACGGTCATGGAAAACATTATTCTTGGATTAAAAGATGTAGGGTTTGTGATAAACCGTAAGAAGGTTGGAGAAGAGATAAGGAAACTTTCAGAACAGTATGGCTGGAGGATAGATCCATATGTTTATGTCTGGCAGCTCTCAGCTGGAGAGAAACAACAAGTTGAATTACTAAAGATACTTTACAGAAAAGCTAAGATACTGATACTGGACGAACCTACATCTGTTCTCACACCACAAGAATGCCGAAACCTATTCCACGCTCTTAGAAAGATGGCGGAGGAAGGTATAGGCATAATCTTCATTACACATAAATTAGAAGAAGCTTTAAGCATAAGTGATAGAATAACTGTTATGAGAAAAGGGAAAATTGTTGCAACGAAGAATGCTTGGGAGACCAGCATAGAGGAACTTACAAACTACATGATCGGAAGACCAGTACTCTTCAAACTAGACAAGAATAAGACAGATTCAAGTGAAGACTTTATCTTAATTAGAAATCTGAAAGCTTATGGAGATACTGGAGCTCTCGCATTAAAGAATGTAAACTTAACGATAAGAAAGAATGAGATACTTGGCATAATCGGTGTAACGGGAAATGGGCAACAAGAATTAGCAGAAGTTCTAGCAGGATTAAGGAAAGCTATTGATGGTCAAGTATTAATAGATGGTATGAATATTTTAAACTATAGTCCTCTAAAATTGATAGAACTTGGAGTTGCCTACATTCCGCCTGAACCAATAAAGTATGGTATAGCTCCAAATCTTACCATAAGAGATAACCTATTTCTCAAAGCCTACAGATATAAGCCCTACTCCAGTAGGATATTTATTAACTTAAGAGAAGTAGAGAAGAAAGCGGAAGAAATAATAAGAAGATTTAATGTGGTTTGTCCAAATACTTCTATTAAGGCTAGATCGCTATCAGGTGGAAATATACAGAGATTAATACTTGCTAGAGAACTTTCAGAATTGATTAATGGCTGGAAGCCTAGATTCATTATAGCAGCTTATCCAACTAAGGGTTTAGATATATCTGCAGCAGAATTTGTAAATAGAACACTTATAGATTATAGTAAGACTGGCTCAAGTATACTCTACATTACAGAAGATATAGAAGAAGCTATGATGGTTTGTGACAGGATTGCGGTAATGTATGATGGTAGGATAATGGGTGTCTTCAAACCAGGTGAGGTAAGTATAGAAAAGATAGGGTTAATGATGGCTGGCGCAGAAACTCTAACAACATCTTAATGGTGATTAAATTGTCAAGTCGATTCTTCAAGCAGTACACGGTTAAGATTGAGAAGAGATTAGAATATTCACGTAAATTCGCTATACTGACAACGATTACAAGTATTTTGATAGCTTTCGGCGTGGCCGGGATAGCTCTCTCAATACTAGGTGTAGATGTTGTAGTAGCTTATACACAGGTACTCACAGTCTTCACAAAGCTACCGCTTCTAATAGAAGCAATCAAGTACGCTATTCCAATAGGATTAGCAGCTCTAGGATTAAACATAGCTTTCAGAATGAATTTCTGGAATATAGGTGCAGAAGGACAGATATACATGGGGATGTTCGCTTCCACAGGTATAGTGTTGCTTCACGTATACTACGGGCTAATACCAGAATACCTAGTACTCATAACCATGATTGTAGCTTCATTTATAGCTGGAGGAGCTTGGTGTACTCTACCAGCAATCCTTAAAGCTAAAATGAAAGTAAACGAGATACTTACCACATTAATGATGAACTACGTGGCAATATATTTCATAGATTTCTTGATATATGGACCTTGGAGAGATCCGAAGGGTTACGGGTTTCCGCTTTCAGTGCCTTTCCCAAGTTACGCTAAATTAACAATACTCTTCGGAGACTCCGTATACTTGGGCTCCATACTTCTCTTAACTATGGCTATGGTTGTTTTCTTGATATTAAAGTATAGTAAGCTTGGATTTGAGCTAAGAGTTATTGGGGAAAGTCTTGAAACAGCTAGATATGCTGGTATAAACTTTGTGAAAGCGATTACGCTAGGTGGATTCATATCTGGTGGAATTGCAGGTTTAGGTGGTTTAGCTATAGTTAGTGGTATAATTGGAAGGCTTAGACCTAGAGCGTCAGCTGGATACGGTTACACAGCAATAATTGTAACACTATTGTCAGCGTTAAACCCATGGTTAATAATACCTACAAGCATATTCTTCGGAGGATTATTCGTAGCCGGCAACATGCTACAAGCAACGTTAAACATACCTGGAGCTACGATAGACATGCTTCAAGCATTAATATTCTTGTTCCTATTATTCGGAGAATTGATTAAACGTTATAAGTTGAGGATAGTTGTAAGGGGGGTTAGCGTTGAGCATTGAATGGATTGAACAAGTACTCCAGCTAACAGTACAGATGGGGACCGTGTATCTTATAGCATCTCTAGGCGAGATATATGCAGAACGTTCAGGAGTATTGAATCTAGGTCTAGAAGGAATTATGATTATGGGTGCAGCGATATCATTTATATTCACAGTAGCCTATAACCATCTAATCGCAATACTGGTGGCCGCAGTAGTAGGCATATTGATGAGCTTAATTCTAGCTGTAATGACCGTACACTTAAGACTAAATCAAGTTATAGTAGGCTTAGCATTAACACTTCTAGGAATAGGGTTAAGCGGAGTAATAACATCTCCAGGTATAAGAGAGAAGATACTATTAACTCTAAACCCAAATCTTCCAGAAAAAATGTTAACTATACAACAGGCTGAGAAGCTTCTAGAAATACCTATACCACTACTTTCACAGATACCGATACTTGGAAGAGCCTTGTTTAATCACAACGTACTCGTATACTTTTCACTCATAACAGCTTTCTCTATGTGGTTTATACTTTTCAAGACTAGGGCAGGTTTAGTGATAAGATCTGTAGGTGAAAACCCTTCTATGGCGGATACACTTGGCGTAAATGTATTCCTAGTAAGATACATAACAGTAATCATAAGTGGATTATTCGCAAGTCTAGCTGGAGCTTACTTCTTCATAGGCTTCCACCCCTTCTGGCGTGAAGGAGTAACTGCTGGAAGAGGGTTCATAGCGATAGCATTAGTAATACTTGCAACTTGGAACCCTCTTAGAGCTATACTTGGAGCATACCTATTCGGAGGAATAGAAACACTTCAATATAGACTCCAACTCCTAGGTTTGGGAGCGCAAAGTCCATACTTCCTCGCAATGCTACCTTACATCATAACAATCATAGCACTAATACTAATATCTACTGAAAGTCTTAGAAAGAAGATAGGAGCACCTGCCTCTCTAGGAATACCATACTCAAGAGAAGAATAAAGAAACACTAATCCTTCAAAGTAACATTTACAACAAAATCTTTATCATAGTTATCAACATGGAGGTGGAGGAGAGAAGTGACGATAAAAGTGGTGATCTTCGATCTAGATGGAACACTAATAGTTTACAAACTTAAAGTTTACGAAGCAAAAGAAGTATTCATCAAGAGATTATCAGAGATAGGCATAGACTTAAACCACATATCTATACACACACCTATAATCGAGATAATAGAAGGAATAAACGACTTAGAAAGAGAAGAAATATTCAAGATACTTGATGAAGTATTTTCTAATTTCGAGGAAGAAGCTGCAGAAGAAGCAGAATTGAGAGAACATGTAAAAGAAGTACTCTTAGAATTAAAGAAGACTGGAGTTAAATTAGCAATAGCCTCTAACAATAGTATGAAGAGTGTTGAAAAATCTTTAGAGAAGACTTCTATTAAAGAATTCTTCGACATCATCATTACACGTAACGATGTGATGGATCTAAAACCTAGTGAGAAAATGATAACCGAGATATTGAAGATGATGAAAGTAACCAATAAAGAAGCAGTATATATTGGAGATACAATTTACGATATACTAGCGGCACGTAGAGCTGGTGTAAAATGTATAGCAGTAACAGGTGGAGCTAATAGTAAAGACCTTCTCTTCTCACATAATCCAGATTATCTAGTAGAAGACTTAAGAGAGATACCTAGAATAATCTCTAAATTAAGAGACAATAATGTAAACTAGATATATAACCCTATCTTTCAACATTCAATTCTCAAAATTCTTCACACTTTCTTGATAATTAAAAATGCTTAAGATCTATTATATTCAAATTTATCTGAAGGTTGAAGATGAAGGTATTCATACTTGGAGGAACTGGATTTATAGGAAAATATCTAGTTGATTTCTTCTATCAGAGAGGAGTAGAAGTTTTCCTCCTAGTTAGGAATATCCAGAAGATAAAAGAAGTTAAGCCAGGCATAAAAATAATTCAAGGTGATGCTTTAGTGAAAGGATACTGGCAAGAGAAAATCTCTGAAATGGACCTCATAATTAATCTTGTAGGTGAGACTATCTTTAAACGTTGGACTCCCGAATACAAGAAAAAGATCTGGGACTCAAGAATTCTATCTACTCAAAGAGTAGTAGAAGCTTTAACATCCCGTAATACTCTCTTCAACGCTAGTGCTATAGGATATTATGGTGATCGTGGAGAAACAATTTTAACAGAAGATAACCCTTCTGGAGATCTCTACATATCCCATCTCTGTAAGACATGGGAAGAAATAGCTTTGAAAGGAGAAGATAGAGGAGCCAGAATCATAGTAGGCCGTCTCGGAATCGTTATCGGGAAGGGAGGAGGTTTTCTTTCAACAATTCTACCTCTCTTTAAGCTAGGTTTAGGAGGACGTCTCGGATCTGGAAAACAATGGATTTCATGGATCCATATAGAAGATTTAGCACGTGTAGTAGAATTCCTATATGAGAAAGATGTGGAGGGAATATTCAACATCACTTCACCTCAACCTATCAGAAACCTAGAGATGACCAAGATCATAGCTAATGTCTTAAGAAAACCTGCTATACTCCCGACCCCCAAAACCCTACTAAAATTCTTCTACGGAGAACTTTCAGAAGTAATTCTATCTAGTACAAGAGCAATACCTAAGAAACTCATGGATCTAGACTTCACATTCAAATATCCAACTTTTAGAGAAGCTCTAACAGCATCGCTCTAAAAATAACCTAGCTATATACTACGTGAAAGATCGTATTCAAAACTAAACATAATTACTTCTAGCACTTTCAATATTTCTAGAAAGTCAGGAAAATTTCTCTGTTAGCTCTGTGGATGGTTTTAAGATTAAGCTTAAGTATAGGTTAATAGCACTTAATAATCTAATAAACCAATATGCATATCGATTTAATAGGTATAGTTAAAGTTTTATTTCGCTAAAACACTCTTTATTAAATGTAATCTATATATACATGGATTAGTTCTTAATATATTGGTATGATCCGTATCGGTGTTTTAACAGGTGGTGGTGATTGTCCAGGTCTTAATGCTGTAATTTACGGTGTTGTCGTGAGAGCTTGCCAATATGGTTTTGAGGTTTGGGGTATTGAAGATGGTTATAAAGGTCTTCTCTCAGGGAAGGTTAGACGATTAAGGAAGGAAGACGTCAAAGATATTTACTGGCTTGGAGGTACAGTTTTAGGTACTTCTAGAAAGAATCCTGCTAAGTCTGAAGATGAGCTTAGGACTGCTGTAGAGAATGTTAAGAAGCTTGGTTTAGATGTTTTGATAACTATTGGTGGTGATGACACTCTCGGTGCCGCCAGGAAACTTTATGAGAGAGGTGTTCCTGTAATCGGTGTACCGAAGACTATAGATAATGATCTACCTGGTACAGATTACTCTATAGGTTTCTGGACATCTGTCCAGACTATTACAGATGCCTTAGATAAACTTCACACTACTGCTAGATCCCATAAGAGAGTTATGATAGTCGAGATTATGGGTAGGTATGCTGGGTGGCTTACTCTCATGGGCGGTCTTGCGGGTGGAGCACACATAATTCTAATACCTGAGAAACCTGTAGATATAGACGAGGTTTGCAGAATAGTTAAAGAACGTAAAGAGAGAGGTGAGCCATACTCTCTGATAGCTGTTGCTGAAGGTGTTACCATACCTACAACAGGAGATCTTGTAGCAGTATCTGCAGAGAAAGATGAATTTGGACATGTTAGGCTAGGTGGTGTTTCGAAGATATTAGAAGAAGAGATCAGTAAAAAGACAGGTATGGAAGTTAGATCCGTCATACTTGGACACTTACAGAGAGGTGGAATACCTTCAGCATATGATAGAGTTCTAGGCATACGACTTGGATGTAAGGCGGTAGATCTTGTAAAAGAAGGAAAATTCGGTTATGCAGTAGTTGTAAAAGGGATTGAGATAGAGTCTGTCAAGATAGATGAAATAGTGAGTGGATTAAGAAGAGTTCCCGAAGAACTTCATGAATATACAAATATTTTCACACTATAATCAAGATTAAAGCTGAAAGAAGTTTTCTCATTAAGAATAATTGTGATGGTGTTCTACTCAGTAGTACTTTATATTCCTCTTCTTTATATAATCATATACTTTCTTAGCAGTCTTCTCCATGCCAAATGCTTTAATGTGTAGCAGTGTATCAGCATATGCTTTAGCTCTTATCGCTTCTCTCGTTTCATCACTTATCTTCTCAAGATCTTGGAAGAATTCTTTTATAGCATACTTACAATTCTCTACAAATATCTCAGCTTCTGACACTCCTTCTCTACCATACTTTTCTAACGTCCATCTATATATTCTTCTGAAGAGTTCTGGTTCATATATTCTCAATATTTCAAATACCGTTAACATGTAGTATGTTGCAACGTTCCCTTTATTTATCATGCCTTTTGGAAATACTTCAGCTATTAGGTATAATGGTGTTCCACTTACACCATGTTGAACTATTCTTGTTGGATAACCCTGACTCCATAATGCTTCAACTATTTCTACTGTTCTCTTCAAGTTTATTCCTAGTTGTGGAATTATATTTCCCTGTGGGTCTACTGATACTCCATGTTTTGAACCGTTGTTTATTGCAAGCCAATGTATATCTATCCCGTTTTCCTTCATCGTTTTAATATAGTATAATGCTTCTTCAACTTCTGTTAATTCACTTTTACCGATTTCACCTACTTCTCCTTCTCTTCCATAATTTCTACTGCCTATCTTTTCATCTATGTATCTAAATAACTCTACACCAACTTCTACAATTTTACTCAACTGTTCAGGTACAGTATCCTTACTCAAATCGAAAAGGTATGATGTATCAATTGCATAACTTGTAAACCCTGCTTCAATTCTCGCATCTAGTTCTCTCTTCACATTTTCTATCTCTTCACTGGTTCCCTTCTTAACGACCACGTGATCCGCATGTAGAGTGTAGCCAAACCAATCTACATTCTCAGCTGCTTTCCTAACTCTTTCCGCAAAAGTTTTAGGAGTAAGACCTGTATACCCACCTTTAAGATTCATCTCGGATAACGCTAACTCTAAGATTACAACGTTCTCTGTATCTTTCGCTGCTTTAAGAACTCCTTCTACAACCTCGATAGTTAGTCTAGGATTAACTGCTAAAATAATCTCTCTAGGAGGAGTTAACGCTTCAAATAATATATTCCCAGGTATCGGATCTCTAAATTCTTCAAAGAAAGAAATATATTCAGGTTTCATACTATGCTCCATACTTTATACATTTATGCATAAGAAAAATATAAATATTCATTTCTCTCAAAAACATAAGTTAAACTGTTTTTCAAAAAGATGAGAATACTCTTAGTTACATTGAGATAGGAGAAAATATTATCTGAGTAAATCTCAGACCAACCACTTCCAGAACTCTTCTAACAACATGCACCTTCAACCCAGAGAAGGATCGCCAGGAAGTAAAATCATAATCTAAGAATATGTTATAAATAGAAAACGTAACAATGAAAAGAAACCGTATTTAAGAAAAATAGATTTGAAGAGTTTATTGGACCGGGCGGGATTTGAACCCGCGACCTCCCGCGTGCAAGGCGGGCGATCTCCCACTGATCTACCGGCCCACGATAATAATTGTTTAATAAGCTGTATTTAGCTATTTGACTTATTTCTTCCTGGCTGATTGTTCCCTATAGAGTTGCCGGTAGGGGGAGCTTCTTTCCAGTATCTTGTCGAGTGCTTCATCTAAAGTCTTCTTTAGTTAGAACTAAGACTTAAACTCGAGAAATTATTTTTAGAACTCGGTCTGTTGTTGCAATTAAATATTCAAATCCGAATCCTTATGTTACTGTCGTAGTAACAGTTCTCATCGAACTCGAGTAGTTTTATAACTTCTAAACTATTTCTTAGTTGTTTTACAGCTTGTTACAAAAACTTTTCTTCGCTAGTGGTTGTTTTGATAAAGATTGTAGGTGGAGTAGATGTTCTAGTAGTTGTCATGGTCTCTGTAGTTGCATTCATTTTAGTTTTTCAGGAAATAAAAAGAAAAGTAGTACATACTGATTTTATGTGTTCAGAGTATTGTTTATATATTGGATGGAGGATCCATCCATAGATGATCAAAGTTCGGGGTTTGAGTTTTAGTTATGGGGATGTTAAGGTTTTAGAAGATATTTCTTTCGAGGTTGATTATGGTGAGTTTGTGGGTGTTATTGGTCCGAACGGTTCTGGTAAGACTACTTTATTGAAGTGTCTCTGTAGGCTTCTTAAACCTTTAGGTGTAGTCTACTTGGATGGTGAGAAGATTTCTGAGATGACTCATGATAAGCTTGCTAGACTTCTCTCATATATTTCTTCTGAAAATGATTCTTCAGTAAATAGTATGAGTGTCTTCGATATAGTTTCAACTGGTAGAACACCTTACATGAAGAAGTTTTGGTGGGAGAGTGTTGAAGATGAAGAAATAATTTTCAAGTCTATTGAAATTGTAGGACTAAAAGATCTATACAAGAAACGTGTGGGAGAGTTGAGTAGTGGAGAAAAACAGATGGTTAAGATAGCTAGAGCTCTCTCTCAGTCTCCCAAAATATTCCTCGTAGATGAGCCTACCGTACATCTTGATCTAAAACACCAATTAGAAGTAATGAACATCTTAAAGAACTTAACTGTTAGAGAAGGTAAGATAGTTATTGCCGTCCTACATGATCTAAACTTAGCATCCATATACGCTGACAAAATACTAGTACTAAATAATGGTAGGATAATCGCGCAGGGAAAACCATATGAAGTCTTAAGAGAAGAACTCTTAGGAAGAGTTTATGGAGTTAAGGTAAGAGTAATTGTTGATTCTGAGTTTGAACAGCCCATCATAATACCGTATCTGGGAAGATAGTTCTCTAGATCTATCATCTTACCCACTACTTTCTTTCACATTTTCTACTTCTATTACAGCTAACTGTATTTTCAGTGGTTTATTGTTTATTGCTTCAGCAATGTTTGGTTTCGTTCTTCCATTATCACCATCTATCAGCTCTTTCACATATAACCCGCCTTGAGCTTTAATCTTAAATTTTACAATCTTTTCAGATAACCTTTCAACTTCAACATAGTATAGCTTCTTCTTTCTAAGTTTATCAGAACGTCTCTTCAGAACTCTAGTTGGAGTCCATTGATCTATAATTATGTCTCTAAATTTTTCTCGTATTGATGCTAGATCTTCTTCCTTCACATCTCTCTCAAATTCTACTATGGCCTCATATGTCTTGGAGGCTATTGGCGATGAACTTTTAAGTATTCTTAGTTCACGCCTACTTGAATATTCTAATCCTGAAACTTCTATCTTACCAGCTGCTTCAAGATTGATCTTTTCTTCTAGTTTCTTTAAATCTACGTTCCTTTTACGTGGATGTTTTAATTCTAGTACGAATGGTCTACCTGTTCCTAGAACAATAGCATCTACATCTTCTCTACCAGCTCCGTGAAATTTGTAGCTTAGAGCTTCAAATACTTCTACTGAAATATTTCCTATAAGCTCACTTATAGATTCAGGATATTCTCTACCGGTAAAGTTGCATTTTTGGCATCCTCTCCCCCAGCAGTTTCTACAGATCCATGGCGTTTGTGGAAGATCTCTTACAAGTTTCCTGTATCTACCTTTAATAAATACGGGGTTTACTATTAATTCATAAGAATCTGTATTTAGATCTACGATTACAACTATATCCGGTGTAGAGTATTCTACTTTTTTGCCAGTTTCTTTTACGAGAAATCTACCAATCACACGGGTTACATCTTCTTTTATATCTTCTCCAGTAGTTAGCATATATTCTGATCGTATTGAGTCTTCTCTCTCTCTAACATCGGTAGGAACTCTAGCACCAACCAAGAAATTGTTAAATTCATATTCTTCTAGATCTTTAAGTATTTTTACTGAAAGTTCTCTTAACTTGTCTCTATTTAGGATTCCTCTACAGATATAACATAGTTCTTTCTGGGGGATTTCATATTTTTGCATTTCGAGGAATTGTACGGCTGGCTGGAATCCCGTAGCTGCTAAACATTTCATTAATTTTAAGGCTTCTTCTATATACCCTATCTTGAAGATACTGTGAGCATGCATGTAGAGTATGGTTTTCAGTATTCTGCCTTTCTCATCATTCGGTATCCCGGCACCTATCGATGCAAACTGTCTTCCCAGACAGTAATCGCATAAACAATACTTGCTGAGAATCTTCATACATAACTCTATTATTTCATATATGTTCAAATCACAACACCTCTATAACTCATGTTGGTAGAAACTTTTTCGGAAGCCTCCTAGCCGTCTTCATAAACTTCTTCATCATTCTATACTGGTTAAGAAGATTCTTTACGTCACGTTCACTAGTACCGGAACCTCTCGCAATTCTCTTAATTCTAGACGAATTCAATATGTGGGGGTTAGCTCTCTCTTCTGGTGTCATAGAGTTTAGTATCGCATCCCACTTCTCAATCTGTTTCTCAGCATTTCTTAAAACTTCTTCAGGAACATTTGGTAACCCTGGGATAGGTAGTCTAGATAGGAGTTTAGAGAAGGGGCCAGTCTTCCTAATTTCTCTTAATTGTTTAACAAATTGTTCTAATGTAAATTCGCCACGCATGAATGCTTCAGCTTGTTTTTCATCTATTTCTAGTTCTGCTAACTTAAACTTCTCTATCAATCCCTTGATATCCCCCAAACCTAGAAGTCTGCCCACGTATCCAACTGGATCAAATAATTCTATTTCATCTATTTTCTCTCCTGTTCCAATAAATTTTATCCTCGCTCTAGTTACAGCTATGGCTGATAATGCACCTCCACCTTTCGCAGAAGTATCTACTTTTGTTAAGAATATTGAGCCTATGGGTGCAGCTTTATGGAATGCTTCAGCATGTGCTCCGGCTTGTTGACCTATCCCAGCATCTATTACAAGCATAACTTCATCTGGCTTAATAGCTTCCTGGAGTTTCTTCATCTCTTCCATAAGAGTTTCCTGACTTTTATGTCTACCAGCTGTATCTATCAAGATAGTCTTAATGCCTTCAGATGTAAACTTCTCTACACCTCTTTTCACAATTTCAACAACGTCTTCAATACCATCAGCCTTGAATACAGGTATACCTGTATCTTTCAATAATTGTTCGAGTTGAATGCTTGCTGCAGGTCTGTATGTGTCTGCACAGATTACACCAACCTTGTACCCATGTTTCTTCAAATAATATGCTAGCTTAGCTGTGCTCGTAGTTTTACCGAATCCTTGAATCCCAACCATCATTAGCACATATCTTCTATCTTTTGGTAGGTCTAGTCTAGCAGGTTCTTCACCAATAAGCTTAACAAGCTCATCGTAAAGAATCTTTAAGAGATGTTCTTTTTTCGACAACCCTGTCGGTATCTTCTCCTGGACAGCCCTCTTCCTAATATTTTCAGAAATCTTCTGTACAAGCTCTACACTTACATCTGAAATTAGTAATGAACGTTGAATATCTCTAATAAACTCATTTAACGTCTTCTCATCAACACTCGTCGAAGACATAAGCTTACTAACAGCTTTCCTAAGTAGCTCACTGAGAGAAGTCATCCTAAAACATAACATACCTTCCTCTATTAATTCTTGTCGTAGAACACTCCTAAACCAAAGGAAAACGCTAGTAACATAGGATAGAATAAAACCATACTCTACAAGTGGATGAAAAAGAACCCCAACCCAGAACACATAAAATAGATTCAATAAAAATTCTTTTGTGTAAACGGAAAATGAATATACTGGGATCCTGGATTCTAACTTTATATTTCAGCAATTACTAAAATAGAAAATAGGGCCGGTAGATCAGCTGGGAGATCGCCCGCTTGGCGTGCGGGAGGTCGCGGGTTCAAATCCCGCCCGGTCCAATAACCCACTCTTTTCTGCATACCATTAAAGCTTTCTAATGGATAATTCATCAAACTTTTTAGATGATGATTAAATTTGAAATGGTATGAGTTGATTCTTAAACCTTGACATCGATCTCCTTTCCAGAACTTAAGATACGTGGATCTCGTTTCTCTTTTAATCTTATATATGGAGTAGGATTATGAAGAGATGTAAGAGTTTATGTTAAGCTACCTTGCCGTAAGTTTTATTTTACTACATTTATTCTAAGTTCTTGATTGCTGCGCCTAACGTACTTGGTTTCGTTATTATGCCTCTTGCTTCTACATTATTTTCTTCGAATTTACTGATTATTTCTTTGAGTAGGTTTTCTGCTTTTTCCGGGTATGTTATTGCGAAGACTGAGGGTCCCGCCCCACTTATACTGAATCCTAGTGCACCTGATTTTAATGCATGTTCTTTTATTTTGTGAAAGCTTGGTATCATGATGCTTCGAGCAGGTTCAACTACGTAGTCTCTGCTAATTGCTTCTCCCATCATTTCTAGATCTCCTCTCATTATACCTATTATTAGACGTGCCAAGCTTGCTTGCTGTTTCGTCATTAATTCTAAGCTCACATTCTTTGGGAGAAGACTTCTAGCATACTCAGTCTTATTCTTTGGAAGATAGACTTTCGGTGTAACTAAGACTATAGAGAAGTCTACTGAAGGTTTTATGTTAAAGATTACTGGTTTCTCTACATCCAGTATCATCGTGAATCCACCATAAAGAGCCGGAGCAACATTATCTAGATGAGGTGAACCACATGCAGCTCTCTCTCCTTCTGCTGCAAGTTTAACTAATAGCTCCATCGGAAGTTTTCCTCCTAGAATTGTGTTCATGGCGTAGGCTGCTGCGGCTGAAGAAGCTCCAGAACTTCCAAGCCCTATGCCTACTGGAACATTCTTGGTTAAATTCATTCTAAACCCTCTTCTCACACCTAAATACTCCATGACTTTTAATGCTGAAACTACTGCTGAATTCTTCTCTGGTTCTTCTGATATTTCTACGCCTGTATTATTTACTAGCTCGAATTCTATCTTATTATCTTCTCTCAGCTCTAATCTAACTATATCTCTAAATCCTTCTATGGCTAGACCAACTATATCAAACCCTGGTCCTAGATTTGCAATTGTGGCTGGAGCAGATACTTCCACCACTCTCATATCTTATAAGATAATTCTTAAATTGGTTTCTGATAAAGATGTTCATCTCTACCGATATAGACGATAAGTTTAATAGTCTTCCAAGTTTCTTGTTCTCTGTGAGTAACGTTGATTATGATGTAGTGGTTGTAGGAGCTGGGATAGCGGGACTTACAGCAGCAATATATGCTTCTAGACAGAAGCTTAGAACATTGATAATAGCTAAAGATATTGGTGGACAATTAAATATAACACCAGCTATAGAGAACTATCCAGGATTCAAGGTTGTATCGGGTAGTGAATTGATACAGAGAATTTACGATCAAGTTCAAGCTTTAGGAGTTGAGATACTCTTCGATGAAGTAGTAGGTATAGAAGATTCAGAAGGCATCTTCCTAGTTAAGACTAAAGATGGATACGAGTTTACTTCAGAAACAGTTATACTAGCATTTGGAAAAACTCCTAGAGAAATGAATGTTCCAGGTGAGAGAGAGCTTAAAGGTAGAGGTGTAAGCTACTGTGCAATATGTGATGCACCTCTTTTCCAGAATAAACGTGTAGCAGTCGTTGGTTGGGGGCCACAAGCATTTGAAGCAGTCTCACTCTTATGCAGATACAACAACTATGTATACCTAATTCATAGAGGCAGAAGTAAACTAGAATTAGAGAAAATACCAGAGAAATGTAGAGAAAGATTTGAAGAATATCCTGAAACAATTGTAAGAGAAGTTAGAGGCGATGCTAAAATTAGATCTATAGTTTTGGAAAGTTTAGAAAATGGGAAGATCTGGGAGCTTGAGGTCGATGGCGTATTTGTAGAACTTGGGTATGAAATGAAGACAGAGTGGTTGAGAGGTTTTGTAGAGCTGAGTAGAGAGGGAGAGATAATTGTAGATATGCTTGGAAGAACGAGTAGAGAAGGAGTATTCGCAGCCGGAGATGTAACAAACATACCATACAAACAAGCAGTAATCTCTGCAGGGCAGGGAGCAATAGCTGCACTCTCAGCATACAACTATATACAGGAAAAGAAAGGAGGCGCAAAGATAAAATCAGATTGGAGGGAAATATTCAGGAAAGATGTATAACGTCTTACAAACTTTTATAGATAGTCTCTTTAAGTGATGAGCGCTATGAGACTGAAGATTGCGATAAACCCTAGTAGAAATATTGTGATAATGTTTAGTAAGGGATAGACCCATTCGATAGTTGAGACTAGATAGAGAAAGTAGACAGATAGACAGAAAACAATACCACACAGTATCTTGAGAATAATATTTACGAAACTCTGAACTCTAGCACCCATCTATATCAACCAAAAAGAAAAGAAAACCACAACCTATTAAACCCAAGCACCACATTTCCTAAAATTTTAAGAAAAAGGTTTAATTATAACCATGAACAAAAATATCATCAAGCTCCAGAGGCAGAGAATTATGGATAAAAATACCAAGACATTAAAGAAAGCAACAACATTCTTTTACAGCTTCTGGAGCTATAGGTATTTTACCCTAGCCTAAAGGGCTAGGGTGTAAGTCTTTTATATTTTTCTGTTGGGGTGTGTTTTTGCATGTCTGGGGTTATAGTTGTAAAGTTTGGAGGATCTGTTTTGAAAGATCTATCAGCTATTGAGGAAGCTGCTTCGTGGGTAAAGAAGTTGCTTGCTGGCGGCTATAAAATAGTTGTTGTTGTTTCTGCGATGAAGGGGGTTACTGATGAACTTGTAAATACAGCTAAGATGTTGGCTGGGAATCCTGATCCAGAGTTGATGGATGAAATTCTCTCGATGGGTGAGAGGATAAGTGCGAGACTCTTTACACTAGCTTTAAGAGAACATGGTGTAAACGCTATGTTTATAGATCCAGCAGACGATTACTGGCCTATAATAACAGACTCCAACCATCTAGATGCAGAACCATTATACATTGAAACAAAGAAGAATGTAAAAGAAAAGATAGTTCCATTATTGGAGAGAGGAGTAGTTCCAGTGGTATGTGGATTCATAGGTGTTACGGTTGATAGGAAGATAACTACGCTTGGAAGAGGGGGAAGCGATACGACCGCCGTCTTGATAGCTAACTGTCTAGAAGCGGAAGAAGTAGTACTTGTTAAAGATGTTCCAGGAGTTTTCTCAGCAGATCCAGACATAGTTGGAGATTCAGCTAAGATACTGAGTGAACTAGATTTCAGAGAAGCTCAGGCATTAGTGAAAGGTGGGGCGAAAATAATCCATACGAAAGCTTTGAGATACCTCGATAGAAAGCTCAAACTTAGAATTGCAAGCATGGAAGAACTTGCAGCCAATGGTGGAACAGTAATTAGAGGATACGATCCAGAGATCGAGGTAAAAACCTCTCCAGTTAGAATAACCATGGTCACGATAATCAGAGAAGATCTTGACAGTACGGATGTTCTCGAAAAGATCATGAAGCTACTAAAAAAGAGAGATGTAAAAGTACTTGCAGTAACTTGTGAAGAGAAAGCATTGATACTATACTTAGAAGAGAGGGAGGGGATAATTGTAGATGTACATTCATGTTTGGTGAATGAGAGGTTAGGGAAAGCGGTAAGCTTCTACCAAGACCTAGCGATGATCACTGTCTCAGGTAGGATGCTTGAGACAAGTCCAGGTATAATACATAAGATTACGAAACCCTTAGCGGAAAACAACATAAACCTCTACGGGCTGATAACGATCTCATCGTCTATTAAATTAATTGTATCTAGCTCGGTATTAGAGAAGGCTAGAGAACTACTTGTAAAAATGTTGAGAGAAGAGGTGGAGGTGGTTACATGAAGAATTTGAAGATAGCTCTACTTGGAGCAACTGGGATGGTTGGAGTAGAATACATAGAATTTCTACATAGACATCCATGGTTTAAGATATCAAATCTATGTGGTAAGAAGAGTGTAGGAAAGAAGTATGGAGAAGCAGTTAAAGCTTTAAAGAATATTCCTAAGGAAGTAGCAGAGATAGAGGTTGTTGAACCTGATCCGAAGAAGATTGATGCGGATCTCGTGCTCTCAGCTCTACCTTCGGAAGCTGCGAGAGAAATAGAGAAACAATTTGTAGAAAACGGCTACCCAGTTGTAAGCGAGGCTTCAGCACATAGAATGGAGCCTGACGTACCTTTAATCATACCAGAAGTTAATCCAGATCACCTAGAACTCATAAATATGCAGAAGAAGAAAAGAAGAGATGGAGGCTTCATAGTAACTACTCCAAACTGTACAGCCGTAGGTCTAATAATGTCACTAAAACCACTACTAGACAATTTCGGTATAAGGAAGGTGGTAGTCGCAACATACCAAGCAATAACAGGCGCAGGATTTCCTGGAGTCCCATCCTACTCTATCTTAGGAAACATCATACCATATATCAAGAATGAGGAAGAAAAAGTTTCACAGGAAACTAAGAAGATTTTAGGTAGACTTGAAAATGGAAGGATAAAGTATGCAGAATTCCCGGTTGAAGCATCTTGCGCAAGAGTCCCAACCATAGATGGACATCTAGAAGCGGTTTATATTGAAACGGAGAAAACTTTTGATCTCGATAGTGTGGTAGAGGGTTTTAGAAACTTTAAAGGTGAACCGCAGACTCTAGGTTTACCTTCAGCTCCATCTGAACCTATAATCTTAACAGATCTCGAAGATAGACCTCAACCTAGACTAGATGTTATGGCCGGGTCTGTGCCTGGTATGAGTATAGTTATTGGAAGAATTAGACGTGGAGAATCTGAGAACTCTCTCAAATACTTCGTCTTAAGTCATAATAGAATTAGAGGTGCAGCAGGTATAGCTGTACTAACAGCAGAACTCATCTATAAGAAAGGATACATAGGGTGATGTAAAGATGGTTAAAGGTAAACAGGTTAGGATTTCCAGAATAACTTGCATGGGGAAGATGGTGTGCGTACCTATGGATCATGGTGTAACTGTAGGTCCAATAAAAGGTCTAGATAATATCTATGAAACAATAAGGAAAGTGGAGAGAGGTGGAGCAACGGCAATACTAACACATAAAGGTATATTGAAGAATCTGGAATCAGTTCCAAGTCTAGGCTTAATCATACACTTATCTGCATCAACAAATCTCTCACCCAATCCTAACTGGAAAGTCAAGATAGGCACTCTCAAAGAAGCTATAAGACTTGGAGCAGACGCTGTCTCAGTACACATCAATATAGGTAATAAGGATGAGCAGGACATGCTAGTAAAACTTGGGCTACTTGCAGATGAATGTGATGAATGGGGCATACCATTGATAGCTATGATGTATCCTCGTGGAGAGAACATTAAAGATCCAAACGATCCATACACAATAGCTCACATCGCTAGAATAGCCGCAGAACTCGGAGCAGATATAGTGAAAGTGCCTATGCCTTCATCTAACCCAGAAGATATAAAGATCATAACAAAGACCTGTCCAATACCGGTAGTTGCAGCAGGAGGACCGAAGATGGAGGATGATAAACAAGTACTACAGCTGGCTGAGGCTGTTGTTAGAGCTGGAGGAGCAGGAATAACTTTTGGTAGAAATGTCTTCCAACATGAAAGCCCAGAACTAATGGTGAAAGCATTGAGAGCAGTGGTTATAGAGAGGTTTTCGATAGAGAGAGCTTTAGAGATACTTAAAGGTGGATGAGTTGGACAAGCAGGTGATAATCTACCCTGAAGAGGTTAGTAGAGAGTTAGTTCAAACAGCAGTCACGTACGGTATCAGAAACATCTATGCAAAGAACCAACTCCCAGAAGAACTAAGTATAGAACAACTCAACCTATACATAGAAGAACCAACTGGGCAGATAAAGATAGCTAGTAGAGAAGGTGTAGAAGAATCTATAAAGATAATTGTTAAGGAGCCTGAAGATATTGAGAAGATACTTTCGGCTGTCGAGAAAGGTTACAGAAAGATATTTGTTGATACGTATAGCTGGAAAATAATTCCTTTAGAAAATATTGTCGCTGAGCTTCAGAAAATGGATGTTAAACTTTATGCTTACGGTTCAAATGTAGAAGAAGTTGAATCACTTTTAAATGTTTTAGAGAAAGGTGTAGATGGAGTAGTAGTAAAGATCAAGAAGACAGACGAGATAGGTAGGCTCGCCGAGATCTTCAAACAGATAAGATTTCTAGATATTCTTGATGGAGAGGTTACTGAAGTAGAGAATATCGGTGTAGGAGACAGAGCATGTGTCGATACTGTCTCAATACTAGATCCAGGTGAAGGAATGCTTGTAGGCAATTTTAGTAGATTCTTCTTCCTAATCCACAATGAAGGAACTGGATCACCATTTACTTCTCCTAGACCTTTTAGAGTAAATGCTGGGGCCGTACACTGTTACGTAATGATGGCCGATGGTACAACCAAGTATCTCTCAGAACTATCAGCTGGGATGCGTGTACTCGTAACTACTCTCAGAGGTAGAGCGAGACCAGTAACTATAGGTAGAGTTAAGATAGAGAGGAGACCGTTAAAGATTGTTAGAGCAAGAGTTGGAGAAGCTGAAGGCTCTGTAATACTACAAGATGCTGAAACAATACGTCTTGTATCTAAAGATGGCGAACAAATATCAGTAACAGAATTGAATCCAGGAGAGAAGGTAAAAGTACATGTATCAGAACAGAAAGCAAGACACTTTGGGAAAGCTGTAGAAGAATTCATAATAGAACGTTGAGAAATGAAGACGAAGATATGCGTAAGCGTTAAAGCTAGAACAGTAGAAGAGTTGGAAGATAAAGCATCTAAAGCTTTTAAACTTGGAGGAGATTTAGTGGAAGTTAGATTAGACTATCTCGAAGACATATCTATACCGAAAATCTCAAATTTGTTTTCCAAGTATGCTGGTAAGATTATCGCAACTCTTAGACCAAGATGGGAAGGAGGAGTATATGAAGGTGATGAAGAATCACGTCTCTCAATCCTCAAATCTATAGCTAGACTTAACCCTAAATTCATCGATATAGAGTATAATGTGGCTGAGAATCTGGATCTATCTTACTCAAATATAGGGAGAATAATTTCATGGCATAATTTTAACGAAACACCGTCTCTTGAAATTCTCTCCACGATTGTAGATAAATGTTTAGAGTTAGGCGATATAGTAAAGATAGTAACTATGGCGAAATCTCTGAAAGATTCTCTAAACGTTCTAAAATTGTATAATCTGTATCCTAGAGAGAAGCTCGTAGCTTTCAATATTGGAGAATATGGATTATTTTCAAGAATATTATCTGCTTCAGCAGGCTCACCTATAATCTACACATGTCTACCAGGAGAGGCTCTGGCACCTGGACAACCTGTAGTTAGCGATGTGAAAGAAATACTTGAAGTACTAGGTGGTGGAGAAGTATGGAGATAAATTCTAAGACTCGTCTATGTTGTCTGATAGGTCATCCAGTTAAACACTCTATCTCACCTAACATACATAACACACTCTTCCAGAAACTAAACCTAAACTATGTTTACTTAGCATTCGACATAGATCCTAAAGATCTACGAAGTACTGTAAGAGGATTTAGAGCAATGAACGTTCTAGGATTCAATGTGACAATCCCCCACAAGATCAATGTTATCAAGTATCTAGACAAAATAGATTCTTCAGCAAAAGAATCAGGCTCAGTAAACACTGTAGTGAATAGAGGAGGAGAGCTGGTAGGATACAATACGGATATAGATGGGATTATCAATAGTTTGAAAGACGTCGAGTACGATAATTGTGGAAGAGCATTAGTAATAGGTGCAGGTGGAGTAGCAAGAGCAGCTATAGTTGCTTTAAGAAATCTTGGGTTAGAAGATATAATAGTTTGTAATAGAAGATTGTGGAGAGCGGCTGCACTTGTTAGAAAATTTAGGAATGATCACTTGAAGATGAAGGCTATAAGTATATCTGAAGCATCAAGATACTCTAGAAACGCATCAATAATAATAAACGCTACACCTATAGGAATGTGGCCGAATGTTGATGAAACACCTTTAAACTCACATGAAATATCTAGAAACGCTGTCGTCTTAGACCTAGTTTACAATCCTCTGAAAACTAAGTTGATAATTGAAGCAGAGAAAGCAGGTGCTAAAACCATTACGGGGCTTAAGCCTCTGATCGAACAAGCAGCAAAAGCTTTCATGCTCTGGACATCCATAGATCCTCCTAGAGAATTAATGTGGAGTGTTGCTGAAAAAACTCTCAAGGAGATTTTTAGAAATGAAGGTTGAAGCAGTAGTACATGGGGCAGTGTCTATAGTAAACGCTATACCTCTAGGAATAGGATCTGCTCTAGGAGTAGACTTAACCACAAAAGCCATCGTAGAAGTAGAAGAATCAAAGATAGAAACAATCAACATAGACATATACGTAGAAGGTGAAGAAGATGTTGATAAAAGTTTAGCTGAGAATACTATAAGAGAATTGTTGAGGATAGCTAAGGGAACTTACAGAGTTGATGTTAAGATTTACTCAAATATACCTATCGCAAGAGGGTTGAAGAGTTCGAGTGCAGCTGCAGACGCAATCGTCTTAGCCGCTTCTAAAGCTCTAGATCTAGAGCTCTCTACAGACCAATTAGTAAACATGGCTGTAGATATATCAATAAAGTCTGGGGTAACAGTAACGGGAGCTTACGATGATGCTTTAACATGTATGATAGGTGGGGTCAATATAACGGACAATCTGAAGAGGAAGATACTTGCGCACTGGGATCTGGATGAAGATATCTCAATAATAATAATGATTCCTCCAGAGAAGTTCTACACGAAAGAAGTAGATGTTGGAGCACTTAGATCTTTCTCAAACCTCTCTATGAGAGCTGTAGAACAAGCGTTAAACGGGAACATATGGGATGCAATGATAATAAACGGCCTAGTAGTTTCATCAGCATTAAACATAGACTATACACCTGTTCTAAGAGCTTTAAAGAAGAAAGCTATCGCTGCTGGGATAAGTGGTAAGGGACCGTCCATAGTTGCAGTTACATATCCAGAGCATGAAGAAGAAGTTAAGAAAGAATTAGAGAGATTCGGTAGAGTCATCAGGGTTAAGCCTAACAATCGTGAAGCATATGTAAGAATATTAGATTAGCTTTTAGAAAAGCTGTCGATAATCCATTTACGATATGCTTAAGAATCTTCTAAAGATTTTATCTAAACCTACGTCGTACCCGTCCATCAACTTCTTCAGTATACTGAAAAACTTCAATCCAACCTTCACTAGAATCTCGTCAATCTTTTCTGGATCTTCTTCAACAGTTATGTGTTCTCCTGGAGAGTATTCACTTACAACGTAGAGTATGCAGCCGACCAGAATCTTTATCTTCTTTCCCCTAGAAGCTTCATAAAAATCTCTTAGCAGACAGTATGTAGAGAACTCCATCTCGCTCGAGATAACACCCATCTTTCTATAAGATTCAAGCCTAGCTTCTAGTAGTTTGCATCTAGGGGAGAATTCAGGTCTTTCCTTAAAGTATAGATCATCTTTAGTGTGTACTGGCCCCAGCCACAGATTCTTATTTAAACTGTATCCAAGTTCTTCTGCTGCGAGTACTAGTATTGGTAGAAGTTCAAAACTTGAGACAGCTGGATATTCTAATCCTACTATAGATTCTGTTGAACCCTCATCTCTAACACATGATGTAGGTATATGTAGATGTCCAGCATGAACATGTTCTTGGAGGGATCCTGATGTACCTATCCTCAAAATTACCATGAAGTCTTCTTTAACAGATTCTATAATTTCTGGAAGTATTACCATACAGCTAGATGGACCCATACCAGTAGATACAGCAGAAATCTTCAATCCATCATATAATCCTTCTACTATAACATGACCTCTACGACCTACATACACCTTAGGGTTTAAAATAAATTCTGAAACTTTCTTGATTCTTCCAGCTGAACCTCCAGTCAAGATATAATTACTTAGCTCGCTGATTTCTAAATGATTCATCTTTCCAGAAGAGGTAGAAAACGTAATCTTCATAGAGTAGAAGATGATTTTGATATAGATTAAGATTTCTATTCTTTCTTCTCTGTTTCTAGCTCTTTCTCCAGTTCTTTCTCTATTTCTTCAATAGGTTTTGGAGGAGGAGTGGTTGCGAGTGTGTATCCAATCCATGCGATTAATGCAAGTAAACCAGTTACAGCAACAAAAGCTGTTAGCTTAAGTATTATTAGATCCCAGTTTGTGAAGAATAGAAGCCAGCTATACACAACTATCCCTACAAGCGAAACCAACAATATTGTAAAACCTAAGACTTGGTCTCTGCCCATTTTAACCACATCCAAAATTAAGTATAGAGTTAAATTTATCTCTTTTTTGTTTGCAATGTATACGAAGTTTTCCTATTTCTTAGTAAGAAGACTTGGATAAAAGTATTTTTTACCTTTCTTTTCTTTTAATTCTCTCCATTCTTCAAGAATCTTTACTGCTTCAATAGCTGTTTTTATTGCATCTTCTTCTCCCTTCACTTCAAAGGTGTCTTTAACACGGTTTGCAAATACAACACATACTGATCCTGCCTTCAAATTATATATCGCTGCTAGTGTAAAGATTGTAGAAGACTCCATATCGAAATTAAGAACTCTCATTTTCTGGAGATCTTCTAAGAGTTTTTCAGGATAACTCCACATGTATCCACCGTATCCAGGTCTACTCTGACCTAGATAGAAGCTGTCTGTGGTAGCTGTAACACCCACATGGTATTTGAGGTTTAATGATTCAGCTGCTTCAATTAGAGCTAGAGTTACTTCGTAATCCGCGTATGCAGGATACCCGTCTATAACGTAGCTTTTACTAGTACCTTCAAGTCTTACAGCTGCAACCGAGATTACGAGATCTCCTACATCTATTTCAGGTTGTATGGCTCCTGTAGATCCTACTCTGATGAATGTTCTAGCACCGGCTCTCGCAAGTTCTTCTATTGCTATAGCTGTCGATGGTGACCCTATACCAGTTGAACACGCACATAAAGGTATACCTGAAGTCTTACCAACCCATACTCTAAACTCTCGATGATAAGATAATTCTCTTCCCTCCTCTAAGAATCTAGCTATCTTTAAAACTCTATCAGGATCTCCTGGAATCAATGCGTATTCAGGTATCTCTCCAGGCTTAACTTTAACATGGTAAAACTCTCCTTCAATTGTTCTAGGCTCGGTAGCTTTCATACTTCTACATAATACTGTGCACTGTAATAAAGTTTAAGAAAATAGTTAAAGTTATGTGATTGAAGTATTGTTTTAGAGGTTTATGGTGAGAGTTTACGTTGAGCCTTCAAGATTTAGTGGTTTTGTAGAAGCTGTACCTAGTAAGAGCTATACTCATAGAGTTTACTCTACTTCCCTCCTCGTTAATGGTAGGAGTGTAGCTTTGAACCCACTATTCTCAAGTGATACTGAAGCTACATTAAATGCTTGTAGAATGTTTGGAGCAGAAACAATTCTGAGTAAGGGAAAGGTGGAGTTGTCATGTAGGAGGTTGAAGCTTCCAGATGATGTAGTGAATGCTCAGAATTCTGGAACAACCCTCCGATTCTTTACAGCACTGTCTTCTCTCGCACCTCCTGGCTACGTCGTGTTAACTGGAGATGAAAGTCTGAGAAAAAGACCTATGCAGCCACTCATAGATGCGTTGAAAATGCTTGGAGTAGAATGTTGGTCAACACGTGGAAATGGTTTAGCACCGATAGTAGTCAAGTCAGGTGGGCTTAGAGGTGGAGAAGTAGAGATAAGAGGAGACGTGTCTTCTCAATTCATTTCTGCTCTCTTGATATCTTCTGTGAAAGCTGAGAAAGATGTAGATATAATAGTTAGAGAAGAACAAGTCTCGAAACAATACATAGATGCAACTATTAAAGTCTTAGAGAATTTTGGTTTTAAGATCTATAGGGAAGGCTACAGCTACTATCATGTAAGAGGGGGGCAGGAGGGACGACCCTCAGTATTCAGGGTGCCTGGAGATTTTAGTTCAGCTTCATTTCTAATAGCTGGAGCATACCTGACTGGTGGAGAGGTGGAGATAAGCAATCTTGACACAACTTTACCTCAATCTGATTCCAAGATAATAGATATTGCTAAAGATTTCGGATGCCGTGTAGAGTTTAGAAGTGGGGACACTATTTACGTGAAGTGTTCAGGCATTGGGGAGGGAGGAGAATATGTTCTTACAGATTCTCCAGACCTACTGCCAGTAGTAGCAGTTATGGCCGTAAAAACTGTTGGAGAAACGATAATCAGAGGTGTAGAACATGCTAAATTTAAGGAAAGTGATAGAATAAATTCTACGGCTATAGAGTTGAAGAAACTTGGAGTAGATGTTGAAGTTCTTAAAGATGGTTTAAAGATTAAAGGTAGAGAAGAAGTTGAAGGTGGGGTTGAGCTTTCATCTCATAGCGATCATAGACTCTTCATGGCGTTCACAGTTCTAGCTTCAGCAACGAAGAAAGGATGTATAGTAGATGGATTAGAATGGGTTAAAGTTTCATACCCAGAATTCATAAACCACCTCAAGAAGCTAAATGTATCTATTAGAGAAATCTAGATAAACTTCTCGTAAACATTTATTTGTCAGAGAGCTTTGGCTGGAAACATTCTGGGGAAATCATTCGTCGTAGTCAGTTTTGGAGAAAGCCATGGTAAATGTATAGGAACAGTTATTGATGGATGTCCAGCTGGATTGAAGATATCTGAAGAAGATGTTCAAAGAGAACTTGATTTAAGAAAACCTAGATCTCTACAGATACATACTCAGAGAACTGAAGAAGATAAGGTCGAGATACTTTCAGGAATCTTTAATGGATATACTACGGGTGCACCGATATGTATGATTGTCTGGAATCGTGATGTAAGGAGCATGGATTATGAAGTAGTGCGTTATCTTCCAAGACCAAGCCATGCAGACTATTTTGCATACATCAAGTACGGGGGATTCAACGATTATAGAGGTGGTGGACGCTTCTCTGGGAGAATAACTGCGGGATTCGTTATGGCTGGAGCTGTAGCTAAGAAGTTGCTGAGAGAAGTTCTTAACATAGAAGTGGTTGCATATTCTCTAGAGATAGGTGGTGTTAGAGCAGAGAACTTTACCTTAGAAGATGCAGTGAAGTACAGGTATGAGAATGATGTTAGAGCACCTGACAAGAGTTCTGCGGAAAAGATGATGGAGAAGATTATTGAAGCGAGGTCAAGAGGTGACAGCGTTGGAGGTATTATTGAATGTGTGGTTACAGGTTTACCGATAGGCTTAGGAGAACCAGTCTTCGATTCACTAGACTCTGATCTAGCTAAAGCATTATTCTCTATACCGGCGGTTAAAGGTGTTGAGTTTGGAGCAGGATTTAAGATAGCTAGAATGCTGGGATCTCAAAGCAACGACCCATTCACTATAAGAGATAATAAAATAGTTGTTGAAAAGAATGATTCAGGTGGAATTGTAGGCGGGATCTCGACAAGCGCACCTCTAGTATTTAGGGTAGCTTTCAAGCCACCTGCATCTATAAGCATACCGCAGAAGACTGTAGATATAAGAGAGATGAAGGAGAAGGAACTAGTGATAACTGGGAGACATGATCCATGTATCGTTCCCAGAGCTGTACCTGTAGTTGAAGCTGTTACAGCAATAGTGCTCGTAGACCACGCAATTAGATCTGGACTCATACCGCCAGTCTTGGAGAAACGAGATGTCTAGAAAAGAGAGTTTAAAAATTAAGGCCGGAGAAAGATCTAGAGATATTGGGGGATGGCTTTCTGTCGGTGTAGATCTAGCTGGCTCTAGGAAAAACTGGACAGGATTATGTAAAATGAATGCAAACCTGTTTTGTGAAACAAGTAAAGTTAAGATGGAGGAGGAGATAATCCAATACATCTTAGATGCAGATCCAGAGGTAGTTGCAGTAGATGCACCACTCTGCATGCCTCCCCCAAACACTCATCTACGTAAATGTGATAGATGCTTAGTAGAGATGGGTATACATGTTTTACCACCAACACTTTTAGGAATGAAGATGTTGACAAAGAGGGCCATGAATCTTAAAGAGAAATTATTGGAGGTGGGGTATCGGGTAATAGAAGTCTATCCAACAGGCTCGCTTAAGATTCTAGGTCTCCCTGAGAGAAAATTCGGTGTAGAAGATTTGAAGAAGAAACTTTTAGAAATTGGTGTTAGAGGTTTGAAGCGAGAGGGATTAGAAAGCGTACATGAAATCGATGCTGTACTCTGCGCATTAACGGGTATAGCTTATCTTACAGGCAAATACATAGAGATTGGATCTCCAGAGGAATGTACACTCATACTCCCCTCTCCAGACTTCCTATCTTACATAACTAGATCCCTCAAAACTTAAAACATAACTCAATAACCAGCCTCAAAAATTTCTAACTCTGAAGAAGATCATCAAATTAGAAATTTGTTTAGGAAAACATTCCCCTATTAGAGACTATGTTTTTAAGCGACTGATACTAGTAAATGTTTGAAGATTTATGGTTGAGAGAGTTGTAACTGGAATACCTGGACTCGATGAGATACTTGGTGGTGGGATTCCAAAGAGAAATGTTGTTCTACTTTCTGGAGGGCCGGGTACTGGTAAATCTATCTTCGGTCAACAGTATCTCTATAATGGTTTAATGAGAGGTGAGCCCGGTTTACTTGTAGTATTAGAAGAACATCCAGTCCAGGTAAGGATATCTATGTCTCAGTTCGGCTGGGATGTTAGACCATATGAAGAAAAAGGATCATTTGCTGTCGTAGATGCATTTACTGCAGGTATAGGTGAAGCGGCAAAGAGAGAGAAGTATGTTGTACGTGATCCAAGCGATTTCCAACTACTGTTAGATGTTTTAAGAGATGCTATAAGAGATGTAAATGCTGAGAGAGCTGTAATAGACTCGGTCTCTACACTATACATAACGAAGCCAGCATTAGCTAGAAGCATGGTACTCCAATTAAAGAAGATACTTTCCGGAATGGGCTGTACATCAATCCTCGTTTCACAAGTAAGTGTAACGGAACGGGGGTTCGGAGGACCTGGAGTAGAGCATGCTGCAGACGGGATTATACGTCTAGATCTAGATGAAGTTAATGGAGAATTGAAGAGAAGTATTATAGTTTGGAAGATGCGTGGAACGGCTCACTCTATGAGGAGACACCCATTCATAATAACGAACAAAGGCATAGAGATAAAAGCATCAGAAGTGGTCAGATTAATAGAAAGAGATTAAACATGAAAACCGATCTCCAAGATACATACTCCGAGAAATATTTTTAACGTTCTCTCTCTTAAGATATTACTATGAAACTTCCACCAAACCAGAAGATTGCTAAGAAATGGAATGTTTATGCTGTTCTAGGCTACCCTGAGATCAGTATAGATAAATGGAGAATACATATTTCAGGTTTAGTTAAGAAGACTCTCGAATTAAGTCTAGATGAACTATACTCTATGAAGATGATGAGAATTGAAGGTGGATTCCACTGTGTTGAAGGTTGGAGTATAGTTGACGTTGTATGGGAAGGTGTGAAGATTAGAGATTTAGCGGAAAGAGCAGGATATGATGAGAAGTCTATGTGGGTTCTCTTTAAAGGTTTAGATGGATATTCTGCACCAGCTCCAGTAGATTATGTTCTAGAAGAAGATTCTATAATAGCTTTAAAGATGAATGGTAAACCAATACCATATGAACATGGTTATCCAGCTAGACCTATTATCCCGAAATTATATGCTTGGAAGAGTGTTAAGTGGCTTAAAGAGATAGAATTTAGAGAAGACTATGTAGATGGTTACTGGGAGGAACGTGGATATCATCAAAGAGGAGATGTATGGTTAGAGGAAAGAAGGAGGAAATAAACATCCTTAAATCTTATCTATAATTTAGACATAGTATTTACGTGATGTCGAAGAATAGGATACGTAAGATTAAACCGAGAGTATGTTTCATGGATTTAGAAGCTACAGCTCTAGATGGAGACGTAGGAATACTGGTTGGAGCAGGATTCATGGACGAAGATGGGAAATTCAAGTGGTTTTATGTTGAAAATCCAAGTGAAGAAAAAGAAGTAATTAAAACAATACTAGACTATGTCTCCAGATACCACATAGTCGTAACATGGAATGGGAGTAGATTCGACATACCGTTCTTAACGGCTAGAGCATTAAAACATAAACTCAAAGTAGAGTTAATCTATAAACCAACACACTTAGACTTAGCAGAATTCACTAGAAATAACGTGAAACTATCTTTTACAACACTTTACCACGTAGCCAGATTTCTGGGAATCCAGAAAGACTTATCAACCGAAGGAATAGATGTACCATCACTATACTTAAAAGCAGTGAATGGGGATAGACATGCAGCTTCAATCATAAAGAAGCACTGTAGAGATGATTTAGAAGTTTTGAGGAAGGTGTACTTAAGAATCTTCCCAATACTTAGAGAGCTTAGATCAGATTTAGTGCTTTAACAGGGAAGTGTTCTAATAAACGTTCTAAGATAAACATTATTTAACTTGGATTATCTTTACTAGGTGTAGTGGTTCATCCTTCAAACCATATGTTAATACGACGACATCACCTATTTTCAGTTCCCCACGATCCTTAAGTTTATTGAATGCTTCTTCCAAGCCTTCAAGATAATCTTCTGAATCAACTTTCACAGTGATGACCCCCCAGAGTATAGATATCTTCCGAAGAGTCTTCTCGTAACCAGAAGCTACGTAAACTTTTACGTTAGGTCTATTTCTAGAGATTCTTAAAGCTCCTCTCCCACTCTTAGTGTATATTATTATTGAGGCACCTAGAGATTCTGCGAGCATTGTTATTCCTTCTGCAAACCTATCTCTAATATCTACATTACTCGGCAATTTTATTCTTCTAGGTTTAATAATTGGTTCATATGTTTCTATGACTCTTTTCAACCATTCTACAGCTTCTATGGGATGTTTCCCTACTGCTGTTTCTCCAGTCAACATAAGCATGTCGACGCCATCTTTGACAGCTGTTAAGATATCTACTATCTCACTTCTAGTTGGAACAGTGTTTTCCATCATTGAGGCTAGGAGTTGAGTTGCAACTATGATGGGTTTACCTTTAGCTAAAGCTATCTCAGTTATTTGTTCTTGGAGACGTGGAACTTGCTCTAAGCCGAAATGCATTCCAAGATCTCCTCTAGCAACTAGTAGAGCATCAGATGATTCCGATATATCTGAGAGGTTGTTTATCGCCTGCACGGTCTCTATTTTACTTATAACTCCAATTTCTCTTCCACCGATAGATGCAAGTGTAGATTTCAGTAACTCAACATCACCAATATTCCTAACGTAACTTAAGCCGATGTAATCAAAATCGTTTTTCACAGAGAATCTTAATGCTTCAATATCTCTTTTAGAGAATGTTGGAAGACCTATATCCTTACCCTTTATCACAACCGCTTTCCTAGAACTTATTTCAGCATTAGTCAAAGCTTTAACAACAATTTCACGATCTCCTACATCTCTAACCATCATCTGTATTTTCCCATCATCCATAATCAATACATCGCCTACCTTAACATTCTTAAAAAATAGACTTAGAGGCATGGGGATGATCCTATCTTCAACATCTCCAACCTTCTCAGCGTAAATTATTTTTGCTTCTTCATCTCTATTCAATACAATCTTTCCAGGAATCTCCCCAATCCTAATAGATGGACCTGGAAGATCTCCTATCAAAGCAACATGACTATCTAGACTAGTTGAAGCATCTTTCACGAGATCAACATACTTCTTCCATTCTTCAGCATCACCATGGCTAAAGTTTATTCTAAATGCAAAAACACCGAGTTTTATAAATTCTTTAATTTTTTCTAAATCAGATGATGAGGGGCCGATTGTTACAGCAATCTTTACCCTTAACATATCTTTCAAAACTATCATGTCACAGTAAATTAAAGATTTTACCTGATAGCGTTAGTTCGCTGATTCTAAAAATTTTGATGAATCGAGGATTATGTTGTGTAGTTGGTTTTAGGTTTTTGATTGTTTACTCTGTTTCAAGTATTTCTTTTAGAGATGCTGGTGTAAATCCGTAGAGTCCGTCTTCCTTCTTTATGACTAGTCCTTGTTTTCTAAGATCGCTTAACCTAGCTCTAGTTATCTTCTCATCTATGCCTGTGCAGTTTGATATTTCTTTAGGTGTTAGGAAGTCTTTTTCTAGTAAGCCGAGCGTTTTCCCAATATATGCTCCTGCGAGACATAGGAGTATCTTCTTCTTCGCATCTCCAGAAGATACTATATTTATTCTGCCTTCTCTTATCTCAATCTTTCCAGCAAGCTTTTCCGCTAATTCTTTAATATCTACTGCTCCTGTTAGTTTCTTAACTATCTTGAATGTTGGATATAGTTCTGAGAAGTATTTGTTTACACTCATCCATACTTCTTCATAGCTTCCTTCGAATTCTATTGTTTTTCCATCGTTTATTATCGTTACCTTGATCTTCTCTGAGCTCAACACTACTCCTCCCTGAATCCTGACTCTACATACTTTATTCCTTTCTCAAGAATTCTGAACGTCTTCTTACCATTTGTTTTTCCAGATTCTTCTATGTAGCCTTCTTGTATTAAGTCTGAGACAGCTTGCCTCGGGTTTGCTGATCTAGGCCAACGTCTTTGTTCATAGTATGTTTCAAGATCATCATAAGTAAAGTCTCTACCTTCATACTTATAGAGATAGTATGCTATTGTCAGTATTCTCTGAAGATGGGTTTGAGGATTCAAGTTCGATGAAAATTCTGTGAAAGAAACTTCTTTGCTTACTGGAATATACTTGTGTTGCACAGCTTGTGGTAGGCTACCGATCTTCTGGAGTATAGCGTCTATCCAATCTAAATTCGATAACTTGGATTCAATGAATTCTTTATCTCCTTCTAGATCTATCTCAACACCTTTCATATTTATCCTAAGCTTGTATGTAGGCTGTGCGTTCATATCGTCAATAAGATTACTAGATGGAAGTTATAAGCCTTATAGAGATACGTAAAAGTGGAATTTATGGAAGAGTAATTTTTTAGAGCACTATGATAGCACATTCAGATCTTTCTTTAGTTTCTATCTTTTTGGCCATAGATTTTTTCGGAGACAAGCTTGTATAAAACCGCTCCATCGACTTTACCTCTATAATTTTTCATTAAGTGACCCATTATTATGGAAATAGCTTTACCAGGATTTTTAGAAACCATCTCCCTATTCTCATTTACGAGTTTTGCAATCTCATTTTCTATTTCAGTGAGACTTGGAGCTAGAAGACCAAGAGCATTAATAGCATCTTCAACAGTCTTATCTGGATTTCTGGAGAGCCATCTAAAAACTTCTATCGCAGCTTCTTTCGCAATCTTTCCTGAAGCTACTTGATGGAAGAATTCTACAAAATGTTCTTCTCTAAGATTTTCTACTTTCTCTCCCTCCCTCTTTAAACTTTTTAGATGTTCTGTTAGTGCTGAAGCGACTACAGATGGTTGTAGAAATGTTTCTTTAACGATCTTCTCGAAGAGTTCAACTTTCTCAGAATCTATAAGCTCGTCTACTATCTGTTTACTTAAACCATATTTCTCTGAAAGAATACTGGCTACCTCATCTAGAGTTTTTGGAAGTTTCTTCTTTAATTCTTCTATATACTCTGATGGTATTGGGTATGGTGGTAGATCTGTTTCAGGATACATTCTAGCAGCACCTGGTCTTGGACGCATATACACAGTTGTACCATCAGGTCTAGCTGCACGTGTTTCAGAAGGAACACCACGTAAAGCTTCTACGGCCCTAATCTTCACATATTCTAATCCTTCTCTAGCCCTTTCATACTCATCTACGATTAAGACTACGGCATCTTCTTCTACTGCATCTATTTTCTCTCTAAGTTTATAGACTTCTTCACTAGTTATCCCATAGTTTGGAAGCTCGTCTGTATGTAGTATTCCTTCTACTTCAGCCCATGCCTTGGCCCATCCAGCTAATTCAGCTCCAAGCCTAATACCTGGAGCTGCTTCTAAACCAATTAAACCAGAAAATCTTGGTAGTTTTAAAGCTAAGACTCTGGCACCTTCATCCAGCTTCTTCTTAATAATCTTAGATTTCGTGTTTGAGAAGACTTCTGTTACATCTACTATTGGTTGAGAAATTATTTCATCTTCCGTTACATTACGTTTCTTTAACTCATCTCTTATCTTAAGTAAATGTAGCTGTCTAATGACTTCAAGTTCTATGACCTTCGGTATTAGTTCAAGTTCTTGGACACCTTTAATCTCTATTAATGCTCCTCCCTCAACCGAGATGTTTAGATCTTGTCTAACTGTTCCTATACCTCTCTTAACCTTCCCAGTCGCTCTTAGAAGTCTACCGATTTTGTATGCGGCTTCGTAAGCTTCTCTCGGAGAATCTATTACTGGTGTTGTTGAGATCTCTATCAAGGGTACGCCGAGTCTCCTCAGATCGTAGTGTACCTCACCTCTCCTCTGTTCAAGTATCCTCGCTGCATCTTCTTCTAAGCAGATTGTCTGTATACCTATCTTCTTGCCACTTACTTCTATCCAGCCACCTCTAGCGATTATACATGTTCTCTGGAACCCAGTTGTATTCGATCCATCTATAACTATCTTCCTCATAACGTGGATCTCATCTACAGGCGTACTATTGAAGAGAAGAGCTGCTGTTAATGCTATTTCCACTGCTTCTCTATTAATATCGTGAGGAGGTTCTTCATCCATCTCTACAAGACATGTTGAGTATTTATCAGTATGGTAGACTATCTTTCTCTTCTTCTTTGCTTCAAATTGCGCTGCCGGATCTACTTCTCCAAGCTCACTTTGAGCTTCTCTCAACCATCTTACGAAAGTAAATTCTTCAGCATCTTCTACAGATTCTGTTGGACAATCACAGAATAGCTTGGTCTTTGTATCTAGTTGTCTATGTATTTCTAAGCCTACCTTTAATCCAATTTTCCTATAATCTATCATGTTTATTCACCACATCTCCTTGAAGGAATACTTCTCTCACCTATTTCTCCAGCAATAGGTGTAAGCATGATCTTTCTTACTTCTTCTATATCTGTTGTTTGAGCTAGAGCCCATGAGAGTTTTACGTAAGCTGTCTCAGAAATCATGTCGTCTAAAGGTGTAACACCTATCCTCAACAACTCTCTACCAGTAGAGTAAACTCTCATATTCACTCTACCATAGATACATTGAGAAGTCATTCCTATGAAGACTCCGTCTTTAATCATCTTCTCCAACATGGGTATCAATCTTGCTGAGACATGTCCAAGCCCTGTTCCCTCGATTATAACCCCTCTATAACCCTTCTTCCATAGATGCTCAAGTATATCTATCTTCATACCTGGAAAGAATTTTAAGAGTACAGCTTTATCTGAAAAGTTGGGCTGAAATAGGTATTCATGATTTCCACGTTTGTTTAGATCTCTCCTATTCACTATTATCTCTCCATTTTTATAGAAAGCTATAGGTTCAGAGTTTACTGATTTGAAAGCATCTCTACTACTAGTATGGAATTTTCTAACACGTGTCCCTCTGTTCACCGCTATAACATCATCTGAATACCAGTAGTGCATAACTACACATACCTCTGCGAATGGAGCATGTCCAGCTACTTTTACAGCTGCCACCAAGTTTGTCGCTGCATCTGTTGAAGGTCTATCAGAAGATCTTTGAGCACCTACGAATACGATGGGTATTGGAGGTTTCTGGATAGCGAAGCTTAATGCTGCTGCAGAGTACCCCATAGTATCTGTACCATGAGTTATAACAATGCCATCGCAACCTTTCTTAATCAATTCATTTACTTTTAATGCTATCTCAGCCCATTCTTTAGGAGTAAATTCTTCGCTAAATAGGGAGAATAATGTGTGGGTGTCTATATCGGCTATAGTTGAAAGTTCTGGAAAGATTGAAAAAAGATCTTCAGGGCTCATAACAGGTGTTACAGCGCCCGTTCTATAGTCTATCCTACTAGCTATCGTTCCACCCACCCCAAGTATCACCACCTCTGGTAATCCTTTAACTACAGGTGGTTTAGGTGGAGGTCTAAAAGAAGGTTTAACAGAACTAGCTATCTTTCTTATACTCACATTTCTACCAACAATTCTTATACCTATATTGTATCCATTTGGAAGTTTTAAGACTATGTAGCCTGGGTCTGCGAGTTCGTATCTCCATATCAATACACCTCTAACTATCTCTCCATTCACCGAGACTTCTACTTCATCACCAATATCAACACCAGCATCTTCAAGAATTCTCCTAACATCTCCATAATAACCTTCAAGCTTACCCAAATCAACTAAACACCAAAACAAAAAATACAAAAACATCATATATCTATTACCATAAAATCTTCAAAGAGATTTTCTCAAAGATTCGAGAAAAATGGCCTAACACTGAAAATAGAAACATCTACAATCATTATACAATTTATTATAGAGAATAAGAGAAAATGTATTTAGTTTGGGGGCGGTGGGATTTGAACCCACGTTCTCCGGGTTTCCCCTACTAGAAGTAAAAGCTCCAGCACATCTTCATCCCCAATAAAGGGTCTAGATTGTTGAAATCTTGTAAGCGCTGGAGCCCGGCGCCGTAGACCTTCAGCCTTTTATCTTCCTGTTTGATCCCCCTCCCTACTCTTTATTTAGGAGTCTGGGCCACGCCCCCTCTACACTTCTTACCACTTTTACTTATTTAATGAATTATATAAAGACTTAACTATAGTTTTATGCTGAAGATTTATATATGTACATCTTCAATTCAATTTTTATACCCCCTAGATCATTCTTCCAGTTTTTAGACGTTTTTAATAACATTTTTCCAATAAGATAGATATATATAAGACGTTTGCCAAAGAATATGCTAAGAAAATGGTTGCAGAGATAAAAAGTAGTAGAGAATTGATGGAATTTCTAAGTAGGGAGAACATCAGATTTATTGATCTTCAGTTTACAGATATCCTAGGCAGGTTTCACAGTCTAACCGTAACTAGAAATATTATTAATGAAAATTTGTTTGAGAAAGGCGTACCGAAGCTTGATGGCTCATCGATCAAGGGATTTACAGATATTTCTGATTCTGACTTATTATTAAAACCCGATCTATCTACTTTCGCTCTGCTTCCATGGTGGACTGGTGAGTACAAAGCTGGTAGAGTGATATGTGATATATATCTTGGCTATAATAGAGGCAGGCTTACAAAAGATCCGAGATATGTAGCTCAGAAAACAGAAGAATACTTGAGAGAACATGGATTCGATGCATGTTATATTGGTCCTGAAGTTGAGTTCTTCGTTTTTGAGAAAGTTTGGTGGGATGTATCTATACCGAGCCGAGGTATTGGATACTATATAGATTCTAGTGAAGCACCATGGGATTCCAAATCCCCAAGTCAAGACTACAAAATAAGAATTAAAGATGGTTATCTACCATCACTTCCACAAGATACTCTCGTAGAATTCCGTAATAATGTTTCAAGAATTCTAGAAGATTATTTCAAGATAATTGTTGACGCTCATCATCATGAAGTTGCTACTGCAGGTCAATGTGAAATAGATCTAAGACACGATACATTGAAGAAGATCGCGGATAACGTCCAAACCTACAAGTATGTTGTCAAGAATGTAGCTAAGAATATGGGGTTGATAGCAACATTTATGCCCAAACCCATATATGGAGATAATGGTTCAGGTATGCATGTACACATAAGCTTGTGGAGAAATGGAGTAAACACATTCTACGATTCAGATGATCAATACGCTGAGCTAAGCCAAACAGCAAGATACTTCATAGGAGGAATACTGGAACATGGGAAAGCACTCTCAGCTATAGTTGCTCCTACAACAAATTCTTACAAAAGACTTATAGCAGGATACGAAGCACCAGTATACCTTACTTGGAGTAAATCTAATAGATCTGCAGTAATCAGAATCCCAGCATACCATAAGGGTAGAGATACATCAACTCTTAAACGTATAGAATTTAGAGCACCAGACCCATCTGCAAACCCATACTTATGTTTTTCAGCAATAATTGCAGCTGGACTAGATGGAATAAAGAAGAAGATAGATCCAGGAGACCCGGTAGATGAAAATATCTATAAGCTAGCTGTAGAGAAGAAGAGAGAACTCGGTATAGAGAAACTTCCAAGCGATTTAAGAGAAGCATTACAATGTCTTCAATCTGATAGAGAGTTCCTGAAACCTGTAATGAGTGATGAACTCATAAATACTTGGATAGAATTGAAGTTAGAAGAATGTGAGCAAGTAAACTCTATTCCACATCCATATGAATTCCACCTCTACTTCGATATCTAGAAACAGATAACTTAAAAATACAAATCGTTAAACTTTTTAAGACATAGAGTGAGTTTATATGCCCTTAACTTTTCTACATGTAGTCTACGTCTGGTATATTCTGAGAAGGATGAATAAATTTAATCTACATGTGGTGGTTGGCTGCATGGTTCCAGATCTAGAGATCCTAATACTCTACATACTAGGTTTCGGGATTCCTAGAAGTTTTCTCCATTCACCAATCGGAGCATTCATACTTGCTTCAGCAATCTCAATACTAATAATCTACATACTATTGAAGACAAAATTCATGGAGAAGGTCTTTAACGTAAATGTTATCCGGAGACCTAAAGAATTAAGAGAATATGTAAACCTGTGGATTGTTACTGGATTATCATCACTCACACACGTCTTTATTGACTATCTACATCATTCTTATAATCCTATCTTGTGGCCTATTTATCCAATCTATATTGAAGGGCCGATAGCCTATCTCATCGGTTATCTAAATGCTACTTTAGTTGTTCATCTTGCTTCAGTTATAATCCTCGTAATTATACTAGCTTACGCTAGTTGGAAGATGAGAACTTCTATCCTAAAGATTATTACATCTCTACAGAAAATGTATAAAGTGTTTGTTGAGCCTGGATCTCTACAATTCTCCTAGAAGCCTTTTGAATACTTCTTCTACGTACGGGTATCTCTCTGTAAGCTCTTTCATAGTTAGCATTTGTCTCTCTATTCTATCTAAGGCTGACTTGGCCGCTAAGCTCGGTGTCCAGGCTTCTCCTATACTTGTAAAGTTTACTCTATCTGTGGTAAGTTTGGCTCTACAATGTATTAAACGTTCTTCACCATGTTTTTCTTTATGTTCTTTGAAGTGGAGTAAGAGATACCCGTTACCTATAAACTCTCTAAACTTCTTAACGAAACTCTCTGCAACATTCATTATCTCATTCTTTTCTTGTTCTGAAATATTTGAGATCTTAAAGCTAACCTGGATGTTTACTGGAACTTTTTCACGTTCTTCAAGTGAAGCAATAACTTCCAGAATATCTGTCCACGTTATTATACCTATAACTCTTCTATTATGAGTTACTATGAGACATGATATGTCGTTGTCTATCATTTTCTTTACAGCATTCTCTAAAGTATCTTCTGGAGATGCTTCTACAACCTTTCTCGTCATTATGTTTGAGACAGGATAGCTTAGACTCTTAATTCTCTCTCCGACAACTTCTCCTAGTGTAGCTCTGGTTCTAGGTTGAACAACTTTCTCGAGGATATCTCTTATAGTTACGATCCCAACCAGCTTATTATCCTTTATCACAGGTAGTCTCGAGATACCGTTTTCTCTCATCAAGACTAATGCTTTACCTATCGTTGTATCTGTAGTAATAGTGATAGGATCTCTAGTCATGACATCTTTAACCTTCATGTTCATCTTCAATTTCTCAGCAATAACCCTTCCCACATCTTCAACAGATATTGTCCCGATAAGCTTACCTTCTTCATTAGATACAGGTAGACCTTTAACAACATTCTCTAACATATATCTTGCTGCTTTAGAGATTGTATCAGAAGTCTTCACTATAGGAGCTTTAATAGCGGCGTTCCTTGTTTTTAATGATTCTAAGTTTACTGTGCTTCTAATAACAACTCTATCAACAACGACCCCTAGATAACGTCCCCTCTTATCTAAGACAACTACTATTGGTAAACCTGTTTCTCTAAAGATGCCTACACATTTACTTACAGGATCATCTTCATCAACAAAATAGATTTCATATCTCATATAATCTCTAATAAGAGGGATCTCGTGAGACATATTCTCAGCCTTAACATCTCAATCCAATATTATAATCTTAACTAGCATGTACTCCATTCAACGATCACGTTAATATATTTCTATACGTGTTATCCCATGTAGAGTTGGCTTATATACACATATATGGTGGTTTCGGAGAGATTGGAGGAAACAAAATATTTATCTCTAGTAGAGATGGAGCCATATTTCTAGATTTTGGATTAAACTTGAAAAAGAAGAGAGAGTATAGTTTAGGATACGGTGTGGAAAGAACATCCCGTATACTGAAGAACTATTTACTCATAAACCTACTCCCAAATATTAGAGGCATCTATAGATCAGATCTATCAGAAGAGATTGAGATTAAACATTCTGAGAAAGTAGATGTGGACGCATGTATAATATCGCATGCCCATTTAGATCACTATGGTCTAGTAGGATTTCTAGAAAGTAATGTAAAGATAGCTGTCAGTAAGAGTATGAAAGCGTTAATTGAGCATTCTATAGAGACTTCTGGTAGAACTGGTGTTGAAGGAGAGGTATTCAACTATAGAGATAAGAAGCTGGAAGAAGAATCTAGGAAGCATAAGTCTAAGAGACATGCGAAACATGTTGAGAGACCTATAGTCATCTTTGAAGAAAGAAGGAAGATTCCCAATATACCAGTACATATCGAGCCGCACCCCGTAGACCATTCTATTCCAGCATCATTCGGATTCATAATAGAAGTCGATGGTGTATCAATTGCATATACTGGAGATATTAGATTACATGGAGTAGTCCATCATTATACAGAATCTTTCATAGAGAAAGCTAGAGATGTAGAATACTTAATAGTGGAAGGAACTAGAATAGAAGACTCGGGTTCATTCTCTGAAGAAGATGTAAAACAATCCATGATGAAAGAAATTCAAAAGAAGTCTGGGAAATTTGTAGCTGTTTTAACATCATCTCTAGATATAGATCGTGTAAGAACAACAATAGAAGTTGCTGAAGAATGTGGTAGAACAGTAATACTGTCTCCTAGAATATTCCATCTAATCTCAACACTCAAATCTGTGGAAAGTAGAGTAAAGATACCTGAGATAACTTATGCTAAAGTTTACTTTGAGAAGAGGTCAATTATAGATGGTGGATACTTTCTCGATTCAAGTCACTATAGAAGTTGGTTGAAAAAACTATACAAACAATTAGCGGATAAAGATATGTTGGTTAAATCTGAAGAAGTAAAGAGATGTCAGGAGAAGTACTTGATGATCTTTACGGGGCCACAGTATCTCTACGAGTTCATAGATATCGAGCCTTCGCCTGGATCACTATTAATAATCTCTACTAGCGAGCCTCATGATGAAGAACAAGAAATAGAGTGGGAAAAAGCTGAGAACTGGATAAATCTACTCAGACTAGATAGTAGATGGATACATTCTTCTGGACACGCTAATAGAGAAGATCTGCTAGAAATCATAAAAAAGATAAATCCAAAAAATCTAGTACCTGTACATACAGAAAATCCAAGAGAATATGTAAAGCTAGCGGAAAAAGAAAATCTTAAATGTAGAATCCTGCTAACAGAAAGAATAAATTTAGAATAAATGATTTAGGAGAACTAAGTAAATCTACGGATACGTTAGTTAAAATAATAGTTTCAATCTCTACTAAATATGGATTGGAGAAGTAAGCTAAATATTGACCGAGTTTTCACATTAAGATATGGTGGGACACAGCTTTTCTTTGGTGTTGGAGCAGTAAGTAAAATCTCTACAATATTTGAAGAATTCAAGAAAGAAGGTTTAGATAGAGTTCTAGTAGTTACTGGTAAATCTTCTTACAAGATTTCAGGAGCATGGAATTATGTAGAGAAGGCGCTCATAGAATCTGGGTTAGAATACTATGTTTACGATAAGGTATCTCCAAACCCTACTGTAGATACTGTTGATGAAGCTGTAAAAATTGGTAGAGAATTTAATGCTAGGATAGTTTTAGGTATAGGTGGTGGGAGCTCTATAGATACGGCTAAGGCTGTTGGATGTCTCTTAGCTGTAGGTGGAGATGCTAGAGAACTGTTTATGAAGAGGGATCAGCCTAACAGATCTCTACCAGTTGTAGTGGTAAATCTTACACATGGAACCGGCTCAGAAATTAATAGATATGGTGTAGAAACTATACCTGAAAAGAATTATAAGATCGGCATGCCTCTAACATACCCAGCATATTCTATAGATGATCCAAAGTTGATGATCAAGCTTGATAGATGGCAGACCATAGCTACCGCTATAGATGCTTTAAATCATGCGACAGAAGCTGCAACAAACAAGCTTACCACACCACTCTCAATAAACCTGTCTAGAGAATCTGTACATTTAATCTTTAAGTATCTCCCAACGGCCATAGTTGAACCAGATAATTTACTAGCTAGATACTATCTTCTCTATGCTTCTATGTTGGCAGGTATAGTAATAGATCATGTAGGAGCACACATCACCCATGCTTTAGAACATCCTATAAGTGGTATGAACCCTGAAGTTCCGCACGGCATAGGTCTCGGAATACTCTTACCTTCTGTAATAAGAATAATGTATCTAGCTGTACCAGAAATACTTGCAGAACTCTACAAACCTATAGCACCACATCTAAGAGCTGAGCCTGGAGAAGCACATGAACTAGCTACAAGAGTAGAAGAATGGCTACTCAACATAGGATTGAATAAGAAACTCTCAGACTATGGTTTTACTGAAAAAGATTTATCAGACTTGATAAGATTAGTGAACGAGACACCAGGACTGAAAAGTAGATTAGAACTATCACCAGTAACTGTAAATGAAGAAATCATTAAGAAAATATATACAGAATCACTATAACAAATTATCGAAAACAATTACGATCTCCCTAAAGGATGTGGAATGTAGTGCCCCGGGCAGGATTTGAACCTGCGACAACCCGGTCTCCACAATTCTTCTTCAGCCGGGCGCTCTCCCAGACTGAGCTACCGGGGCTATCTTAAGATATTCTTAAGTTTCTAAAAAACCTTAATCTAGATCTTTAATTGTTTAGCGAAATCTTCTATTACTTTTAGGAAGTTCTCTACGTCTTCTAATGTGTGGGAAGCGGAGAGAAATAGATGTAGGCTATCTTCTGTGAGAGCTATTATCTGATTATTTAATAGGTGTTTGAAAAGTTGTTTAGTTTTTTCTCGATCTTTTTCTAGTTGAGCTGTTTTTACATCTCTAGGCTCGGTTGGTGTGAAATGTATTCCGATTAGTGAGCCTATTCCAGTTGTATGGCATGCTATATCTTTTTCTTGGAAGATCTCTCTAACCCCTCTTCTAAACTTTTCTCCTAGTTTTTCTAGATATGTGTAGACCTGCGGATTCTTCTCTAGTTCTGATAGTAGCGTGTATCCTGCACATGTCATGAGGGGGTTTGCTGAGAATGTTCCACCTTGAAATACTCTCTCAAAGTAATCTGAGTACTTCAATTGATCTAATAACTCCATGATTTCTGTTCTTCCACCGAAAGCTCCTACTGCGAATTCCCCTCCACCAACTATCTTTCCAAGAATCGTTATATCTGGTGTAACGTTATAGATTTTCTGTGCCCCTCCCTCTGAGAGTCTGAAGCCTGTTATAACTTCATCGAAAATCAATACAATATTCTTTTCATTACAGATTTCTCTTAATCCTTTTAGGAACTCTTTATCTGCAGGTATCATTCCACCTGCTCCAGCTACAGGCTCAACTATGATTCCAGCTATCTCATTATTCTTAACTGCTTTCTCAACACTTTCTAGATCATTGTATGGTAGAGTTAATGTATATTTGGTTGATTCTTCAAGGACTCCTGCTGGTAGTTTTCTATATGGTGGTTTCACGGCTATATGTAAAGCATCATATCCACCATGCCAGCACCCTTCAAACTTGATTATGGTATTCTTCTTCGTATATGCCCTCGCAAGTCTAACAGCATACATATTTGCTTCCGTGCCACTATTCGTAAACCTAACCATCTCTATACTTGGAACCATACTGCATATCTTCTCCGCCAACTTTACTTCCCACTCATGGGGGAGACCGAAGTGTCCTCCAAATTCTATCTGCTTTTTTACAGCTTCCACTACAGGTGGATAAGAATGCCCCATCAATTTAGCTCCATGCCCCATCCAGTAATCTGTATACTCATTTCCATCAATATCCCATATTTTCTGACCTCTTGCCCTAGATACGTAAATAGGGTATGGGTTGAAATATCTTATCGAGTATGAGACACCTCCAGGTAGAACTTTTCTAGCTCTCTCAAACATTCTACGTGAGGATTCTGTACAAGACACATAGTCAAACATACGTAGTAGATAACTTAAGACTAGTATTTTAATGGTGAGTTGTTATGGAGTCTATAGAAGAATTTTTTACAATGTTCTTTGAAACCTTCTGTAGTTTTTAATATGTAGTGCGAGGAAGAATGGGGCTCCTATAGCTGATGTTATCGCACCTATTGGTAGTTCTGCGGGAGCTATAGCTATTCTAGCTATTATATCTGCTAGTACAAGTATTGTTGCTCCTGTAAACATGCTTGAAGGTATTAGGAGCCTATGGTCTTCACCTACAATTAAACGGGAGATGTGGGGGGCGAGGAGACCTACAAAACCTATTACACCATTAAAAGCAACTGTCGTAGAAGTAAGGAGAGCGAGAGAAGTTATTAAGGAGTATTTGACCAGCTTTACGTTTAAACCTAGTTGACTTGCTTCCTCATCTCCAAGTATTAGCACGTTTAGATTTCTAGCATTTAAGAGAACGTAAACCATCACTACAATTGAAACCGGTATCAATATGCTTAGGAATCTCCATGAAGCTGTTATTAAGCTTCCGAATAACCAGAAGATTATTCCGAAACTCCTACCAGCTGTAAGCGTAATAACTATGGTTGTAGCTGAAGAAAAGAGAAAACCTATAGCTAAACCCGAAAGTAGAAAACTTAAACTAGATCCTCCACTTAAACGTGTAAATAGTAGTGTTAAGATTAGTGAAAACAATGCTCCCAAGAAAGCTGTTACAGGATAAGCAAAGATGGATGAATGTGATGTAATTGTTATTCCTAGTAGTATAGATGTTGAGACAGCGAAAACAGCTCCAGAAGAAATACCGCCGATAAACGGATCTACTAGAGGATTCTTAAAGATTCCCTGCATTACAACCCCAGCAGTTGCCAGAGAAGAACCTATAACAATAGCTGTAATTATCCTAGGTATCCTAGTACTCCAGATAACATCAACTCCATACATATTACTACAGAGAAAATTAAGACGTGTTAAGATACATGGTAGATCTTCTATCTTCAAATCAATAACACCAGAAAAGAGAGACAATATACTTGAAGCAAATAATGCTAGAAATCCCGTGAAGATTATCAAGATTAAAGTCTTCTTCTTATATTTTATGAAAGATTCTTCCACCATCTCCAGCACGTTAACTTGAACCTATCTCTGATATAGAGTATTCTAGATATTTCCTATAATCACCGCCTAAAACATTGGGTATCTTTACATTGAATAATTCTGGATAAAGTATCTTAGCTAGTATCTCTACTGCTTCATGCGCTCTCGGCCCAGGTCTTGCAAATATGTTTTCAGCTTGATCATATAGTATATAGATTCTTTCACTCTTTACTGCTTCGACTTTATCTACTCCAGGCAGGTTTCTAAGTTTTGCAATAATTTCTTCTGGACTCATTCCAAGCATTCCCGAGAGTATGATTATGGTTTGCGGGTTTTTCGCAACTATGACTTCAGGGCTTGTCATGAAGAAGCCTTCTGCATCACCCATAACATTGTATCCATCTGCGGCTCCTATCAAGTCATCTATGAATGTATTTCTTCCAGCAGTCCATATAGGTTCAATCCAGCCAATATAGAGAACACTAGTCTTCTCTCTTACAACGTTAAGCTTAGACTGTAAATTACTCAAAGTATTCCTCATACGGTTCACGATCTCGAATGCCTTCTCCTTTACACCCATTATCTCCCCAATCAATATCATCCCATTGTAGATGTCTGTGAGTGATGCTGCATGTAAGGCGACGACCTTCAATCCTTTCTCTTCTAGTATAGCTACATAGTTGCCCTGTAATCCAGCATCTATAAAGACTATATCTGGTGAGAGTGAAACAATCTTCTCTATACTTAAAGTTACAACACCTCCAACATCTTCTATCACGCCTCTCTGCTTAAGTGTCAGTAACTCTGGAGGATAATCGCTATAACTATCTACTCCAACAATCTTTTCTAGTAATCCTAAGTATGCGAGCATCTCAGTTATACTTGGAGCGCATGAAACAATCTTCAAAGGCTCCTTCTCGATTACAACCTCCCTACCCATAAAATCGATAAACTTCTTTGGATAAACTTCCACACCAACCTGAACTACAGAAGAAGTAGAAGTTACAGTATACGTCACGGTATGGTAAGATGTAAAAGTCGTTGTCGAAATAATAGTTTGAGAACTCGATAATAAAGCAAACTGAACACCATTAAAAATCAGGCTTAGAATTAACAGAGAAAGAAGTATCACAATTTTCCTTTGAATCATATTGGATGGATGATCCATCCAATATTTATCCATTACCAAATTGTGGAGAGAGAAGTATTACTAACATGAATCCATAATTTTATTAGGTTAAGTACTGAATTTTGGAAAAACCTAATGTATGGATTTACCGTTAGTTTCTATGTTTACTGATTTTTGTTGAAGATTTAACTTTACTTAAGATCGAGGTCTTTCAGATTGATACGATCACATGGATGAGGTAAGAATTATTAAGAAGTGGTGGAGAATATTGTACATGATGGAGTTTATCCAGGTAATAACTACAATTGACAGTAAAGAGAAAGCTGAGGAAATCTGTAGAATACTTCTTGAAGAAAGATTAGCGGCCTGTGTACAGATAATTGGTCCAGTAGATAGTTTCTACTGGTGGAAAGGAGAGATTGAGCATAGTAGAGAATGGATATGTTTAATAAAATCTAGTAGAGAAGTTTATGGAGATTTGGAAAAGAAGATCTTGGAGCACCACCCATACGAGGTACCTGAGATAATAGTACTTCCAGTAATAGAAGGATATCGGAAATATCTAGATTGGTTGAGTAGTGAGTTAAAAAAAGAGTAAGTGGAGATGGTTAAACTTTTTCAAGTTTCTCCATGAGCTGCTTTAAAGATTCCTTAACATCTTTTAGAGTGTTTTCTAGTATCTCTATCTTCTTCTTTTCTTCTTCAAGTTTCCTCTTAAGTTCTTCCAGCTCCTTCGTGGATGGAATCTCGATCTTTATACCTTCTCTTAAGAATCTTTCATATGTTTGTCGGATTAATTGACCTGCTTTCGTTTTTCCAGTTAGATGGTTACGAATTGTTGCTTCACTTCTACCGATATCTTCAGCTATCTGTGTTATAGTCATTTTTGCTTTCTCCCGGGCTAATGCTGCAGCTGCAACTGCTAGTGAATCTACCCATGTAAGTCTTTCAGCAGGATTCTTTAGTTCCTCAATTACTTCTGGACTGAGGATTGTACTTATCAAGAGAGCTGTCTCAAGTTTATGTATCTGTTCTCTCCCAATAGGTGTTAAAGAAATTTCCTCACTCATACCAGACTCCTACAATAAATTTATGGAATAACTAGTTTTTATCTATGATGTTGGTTAAGATACTGGTGGTTTTGGAAACCTCTTAATAAGCCTCTCTACATGGCTAGCAATCTTCAGCAGCTTTTTATCTTGTCCTGGTTCTGTGACTATCTGTAAACCTATTGGGAGATTGTTTTTCGACAATCCACAAGGTATTGAGATTGCTGGAGCGTAGAGAGAATTGAAGACTTCCGTCATACAGAGTAAAGCATACCTAACACTAACTTCCTTCTCTTTAACCTGAACTTTCTCTTCATCTATTCTAGGTGCTTCTATTGAAACTGTCGGTAAGAGGATTGCATCATGATCTTTCATCACCTTCTTGAATTTTTCTATAGTCTTCATTCTAACTCTTTGAGCATGTATGTAGACAGGAGCCGGTATGAAGTATCCCATCAAGATCCTGCCAGCAACATCTGGATCATACATACTCCAATAATCTCTAATCCATTTTAAATGGTATGTAGCAGATTCAGATAAGACTATGATGTATCTAGAGTTGGATGCATGCTTAAACCAGTCTAAATCCTCTAGATAATCTACTTTATGTCCAGCAGAAACGATCTTGTCTATAGTTCTCCAGAAAACCCCCTCAACTTCGCTTGAAGCAAGTTCTTCAATTATCTTTGCAGGTACAAGAAATCTAAGTTCTCTATCTATTTCTTCTTTGAGATTTTCTGCGAAACCATGTCTGCCCCCTGTCATTATGTCTAAAACTAGAGCGGTGTCTTCTACAGATTTTGTTATTGGTCCAACAGTATCTAAACTCCATGAGAGAGGTACTACCCCTTCTAAACTCAATAATCCATAGGTTGGCTTAAATCCTACCACACCACATAGAGCAGAAGGTATCCTAATGGAGCCAGCTGTATCTGTTCCCAGACCTAGTACTGAGATTTCAGTTGCTACTGCTACAGCAGATCCACCACTAGATCCACCACTAATACGTTCTAGATCCCACGGGTTTCTAGATGTACCATAGTGTGGGTTCTTGTTAGTTACTCCGAAAGCGAATTCATGCATATTGGTTTTACCGATAATTATGGCTCCAGCTTCTCTCAACCTACCTACAACTTCAGCATCGTAAGATGTTTGGAAATTTCTAAGAATCTTAGATCCAGCTGTAGTAGGCATATCTCTGGTATAGAATACGTCTTTAACAGCTATGGGGAGACCGTGTATCAAGCTACGTTGTACGCCTTCTTCAAGTTCTTTCTCAAGTTCTTCAGCCTGCTTATAAGCTAAGTCTTCAGCAACATATATAAACATGTATAGCTTATTGTTAAGTTCTCTTATCTTCTTTAGTGTGTGCTCGATAAGTTTCGTAGGCTTCAATTTTAAATTCTTCAATTGGGATGCAAGATCCCTCAATGTATATCTCCATAGATCTAGCATTCTAATTACCTCCAGATTTTATTTTAATTAATCTCTAGTTCGAGAAGTTGAGAATCTTCTATAAATTTAGATATATTTTCAGAAGCTTTTCTTAATAATTGTTCATCTATAGATTCCAGTCTAAATATCTTCTTCACAAACTCCACTCTCTATTCACCTTTACTGATTCTGCTGTACTTCCTCTTTTATAGGTATCACTTTGATGTACTCATCTGTACACTCTATCCTAACCTTACCACCCTCCACTATACCAAACTTCTCTACAACATCTTTAGGTAATGTTATCCTTCTTCCAGAAAGAACTTTTTGAATCTTCCCATTTGTAGAGTTCTTTACTTCCATTTCACTATTTACTTTTTCGGAGACTGGAGGAGGTGGTGGAGGCGATGGAACTATTGGAGGCGGGGGACTTACAGTTTTCCCTCTTCTTCTTAAGATATTCAAGACTAGTAAGCTTGCAGCTATACCTCCAATAGCTGCTGACTCAGCGTAGAGGATGTATTTAGTCATGGTGTTCTCGTTTGTGAGAGATGTGTACGCTAAGTTTAACTCTGAGAGTTGATTCTCTTTCTCCGTAACTTCTTCTTTCAAGTTCTGGATAGTTGATTTAAGCTGACCTATTAATTCTATGTTTTCCTCATGTCTACTCTTTAAGTCTACATATCGTTCATAAACATTGTTGTAAACGCCCTGTAGCTGATAGTATTCTTTTAGTAGAGTTTGATAATCTTCTCTAAGAGAATTGTATAGTGATTGTAGTTGTTTATTATCTTCTATCAAATCTTCATAGAGTGTTCGTAGTTTCTCGTAATCTATCTGAAGCTTCCGATACTCTTCACTAACATCCTTATATGCTTCTTCAAGCTTACCATATTTCTTCTTCAATTCTTCATAATCGGCTTGAAGTTTATTAAAACTATTTACGAGAGAGTTGTAGCTACTTGAAAGCTTACTATAAGATGAAGATAAAGAATCTAAACTATCCTGAAGCTTGCTTATCTCTGATTTCAAGTTATCTATCTTCTCTTCTAAAGTCTTTATTCTCTTCTTCGCTGATTCAAGATCTAATAAAACTTCATTGTAAGTGTATCTTCTAACTGTAGACATGTACCATTTAACGTAAAGTGCGATTGGATCTGGAGTTATAGAAGGATCTATAATAACCGTGTAAGTTACAGCGAGTTCAGCTAGAAGATATGGATCCGGTCTTCTAGGGCTTGGAATACAAATCTCAATATTCTTACTATATACATCGCTAGGAGATAGAGTTTTTCCGCTAAGAATCGTTTGGCTATAAATGGTTTCAGTTATACCGTCTCTATACAATTTTATCGTTAGCACTAGTTCATCTACGATGAGCTGTTTAAGAGCTTCTACTTTAAGTGTAAATGTATAACATGATTCAATCTTAACTTCTGGTGGATAGTAGAGAGAGATCTTAATGTTCTCGTCTTCCATTATGGTAGTGTAAGCTTCAGCAGAGACAGGTGTTACTAAGACAACTAGTAAACTCAATATAATCAGTGGTATCAACGATAGATATCTATTCGTCATACCTTAAGATTACGCATCCACCTTAATATCTTTTAATACATGTATCTTGTAGTTCAACGCTACAGCTAGCTACATCATTTAATAAGTATATTCTTAACGTTTTGTAGAAGATTCCATATCTTATCATTTACATAGTGGATATTCTTCGCCACCTTCCCCTTAACCATTGTTTTAAAAGAATCTACATCTACTAGTGCTGTACATATAGCTATAGGCTTACCATGTCTCTGATCTCTAACAACTACTAAATCTCCTTCTCTAAAAACTCCGATTACATTTATTACGCCTGGACGCATAACATCTGCTCCATTCACTATATGTGGAACAGCGCCCATATCAACTATCAATGTAGGTAAACTATCTAGAATATTCTTAGAAAATTCTTCCAATAATGTTGGAAGGAAGATATTGTTCTTTTCTAAGATGATCGTTTTCCCCAACTTATATATCTTCAAATCATCTATTTCTATCTTAAAAACGTTCTCTATTTTCTCTTCTAGATTCTTCTTAAACCAATCTAAACTCTTTAGTTTTTCTATAAATCTAGCAGAATCCTTCTTACTTAGATAGTTTGCCTTCAATTAGAAATCCCCCGATCTTCTAAAGAATCTTTCTCACACTCTTTTAGAGATCTAATTATGAGATAAGCTTCATCTAGGTTTTTCACTCTCTTAACATGATCTCCTTCATTTATATTCCTATTCCATGGTTGATCGTATATCAAGATGAGGCTTCTTCTCGCAGGATCTAAATCGGCTAGTATAGTTGGTGAATCGTCTATAAATACATCGTAATCTAACTTCACTTTATCTTCTCCACGTTTCACCCACACGTATTTATCGTAAACTATCTTATGGAGGGAGAGCCATTTATAAACATATCTTTCTGTCTTCCTCGGTCTAGCAGTTACGATATCAAGTCTACCTAAAGTTTTAAGCTGTCTCGTCTTCAAATTTAAGCTCTCCTCCATTGGAGGTATCTCCAACCACCTAGACCAAGCTTCATTAAGTATCTGCATGAACCTTCTACTATCCATACCTAACTTTCTCCAGAAGAACCATTCATTAACTTCTTGATATTCTATGATCTGCCCCGTCTTCTCATACCATATCTTTAACCATACTTTCATAGAGTTTGCTAGAACTCCATCTAAATCTATAGCTATCCTCATCAAACTCTACCGCCAATCATGGAGGAAGAGTTATATAATCTTTCTAACATATAGCTTAAGAAAACTTCTATTTTTGAGTTTTTGAAATAAATTCTAAGATTTCTGAAAGTTTGCTAATTTTCTCTAATTCACTTATCCAATCAATCTTCATATTCATTCTTCTCGGATCTCCTGAAACTATCTCTAAAGCTATTCTTGATGCAAGCTCGTCTACATCTCTATTAGATAGATCGATCTGCACTACCTTATCTTCACCATACTTAACTACAGCATCGTGGAGTGGTTTATCTATAATCTCTGCAGCTACATTCTCAGCTATCTTACTTTCAGGGTAACATCTCTCCTTAAGTCTTTCCACCAGTATATCTGGTCTAATTCTGAGAACCAATATTAAAGGTACTATTACACTTCTAGGCTTAAAGACATAGATTGAAGAAATTACTGAGCGTTTATTCTTAATCAATGAGCCGAGTGTCAGCGATATTCTTCTTAAATCTATTATATAGTCTCCAGCCTCTACATCATAGCTTTCATACAATTTTCTCTCTAAGATAAATGCTGGGAGATCTATGAAATTAGCAGCAAGTTTTTCAGCAAGTTTTCTCCCAAATACTGTTTTCCCTACTCCTGCTACTCCTACTACGAGTATTGCCCAGTTATTGTTAGGTAGACTGAACTTCTTCAAGATATCTTACCACGAGGATACGATCCAAGCACTTTTAAGAAGAGTGTTCTTTTCACAAGTTCTTCTAATGCTTCACGTACAACCTGGTCCTTCCTATGTCCTTCAAAATCTACGAAGAAGAAGTACTCGAAAGGTCTGTGTTTCGTAGGTCTAGACTCTATTTTTGTAAGATTTATCTGACGTTTAGCAAATACTTCAAGTGCATTGTAGAGTGATCCAGGAATGTGTGGTAGAGAAAATATTATAGATGTTTTATCATCTCCAGATGGTTCTGAATCTTTCTCACTTATCACTATGAATCTAGTATAGTTTCTACCATAATCTTCTATTCCACGTTCAACTATCTTCATCCCATATATTTCTGCAGCTCTCTCACTAGCTATGGCCGCTGTATCAAGCAATTTCTCTTCTAGTATTTTCTTCACACTACCAGCAGTATCATAAGCAGGGATTACTTCAAAAGATTTACTAGAAAGATATACTTTACATTGTGATATTGCCTGAGGATGTGACATAACTTTTTTAATATCTTTTATATCTGCATCTCTATGTATTATGAGGCAGTGGCTTATCCTCAAATATACTTCACCTGAAACTCTGAGATTTGTAGATGTAAGTAGATCGTATGTTTCATTTACAGATCCCTCTATACTATTCTCTATGGGTAGTATTCCATAATCTGATTTTCCAGCTTCAACATAATTGAAGACTGTCTGTATATCTCTGCAAGGAATGAACTCGACGTCTCGTCCAAAATACTTTATAGCTGCTTCTTCACTATATGCTCCTCTCTCTCCTTGAAATGCTACTCTAAACCTAGACATTCACTTACACTCTAACTTTACTTCTTATTATCTCTTCTTGAGATATAGTAAAGAGATTAAGATTGTCCATAAAATTACTAGAATAGACCAGAAGATAATGTATAGCCATAGAGGTTCAGGTTTCAGTATTCTTATCAAGACAAGTACAGCAATAGGTGTAACTGTCAGCATTAAAGCAAGCTTAAAACTTTCAATGAATAGGTCTTTTAAGTTCATTCAACCACTACAATTTTATTGTTTAAAAGATCTCTAAAACCTTTACGTTATAGCTTGGTTTTAGAGAGCGCTATGTAGAGTAAGTAACCTAGAAATGTCATCGAAATTAAGCTACCTACGAGTACTGATAGCCAGAAAGCAGTTATCCCCGGTAAAACTATCATGAAGATAGAATAGTATGCTGGAGATCCGAAGATATACCATAGATACGTTCCGACTATAAGTGAGATTACGGTTGCTTGGATCAGAGTTGCTAAAAAGACCACACTCTTACTTTTGTTTCTCGCTATCAGCCATCCAACATAAGCTGCACAGAAATTTGCTAGAGAACCTCCAACCACATCTATAATTGTAGATCCTCCAAAGAATACTTGTCCAGCAATAAAGTTGGCAACGGAACATCCTACAGTTACACCGATTATCGCTGGCCAACCATAGAGGATACTTAGAGGGATGAGTGCATCTGCTATTCTCACTTGTATCGGTAGAAAACTTATGGGAGCTAACACTATTACGAGAGCCGCATAAACACCTGCAAAAACAGAACCATAAACAACTTCACGTTTAGAAAACATATTCTCTTCACAAAATGTTTCTCACTCTATTTAAGACTTACTAGAATAAGATGGAGGCTCAGATGAGAGGAGGTTCTGTCACAGCATCCAGCCCCGCTCCTACGCGACGTTCAATCATCATAGCCAGAGTAAATATATCCATCCCACTATATTGATTTTATGTTAAAATGGGGAGAAAATTAAATCTAAAAATCTCCTAAGCAGAATATCTTTATGTGGGTTTCAAAAATAGAATTAGGGAATTGCCTGAGAAATTAAGATTAAAAATTTGGAGAATTGAGAATGAAGAAGAATTTGGAGAACTTCTGAACCTAGAGTCATCTCAAATAATTAGTAGTATGTTAGAGAAAACTCTAGAAGCAGATAGGAAGATGGAGGAACATAAAATGAAGATTAGAGAAAACTATGGACTAGAAATTACAGAAGAATACGTATGGACGCTTCCTGAACCAGTCATACTAGATATAAGTAGAGAAGAACTAGAAAAAACAAATCAAAATCTTCTAGAAAAATTGATAGAGAAACCACTAATAATAAAATACAACAATAAAGCATACAAGATAGTCTTAGAGTATCCATGTGGTTAAAAGATAAAAATAAGCCTTAACATTGAAGACATAGGCGGGGGTAGCCAAGTCTGGTCAAAGGCGCAGGGCTTAGGACCCTGTCCCGTAGGGGTTCGTGGGTTCAAATCCCACCCCCCGCATGATTGATTGAACATTAACGTGTAGAAATAATGTTTCCAAAAATTATTGTTGGTAAAAAAGTTCTGTTGGTGGAAATTTATATGAGGAGATGTTTCTGAACGTGTATTACTTTATGAGGTTTAAATATTTGGTTTGAATACTGATTAATTGATGGTTTGGTGGTATACTCTACTAGATATTTTGATAGGGATACTACAGCTGATTTTAGGCGTGGCCCTAGCGTTGTTCAGCATAACTATAGCCCTTAACATCTTGGATAGGACTACCAAGACGATAAATGAGTTTGAGGAGATACGTAAGAAAAACATAGCTGTAGCAATATACATTGCTGGAATATTGATAGCTGTTGGAAACGTCGTTGGACAAGCGGTGACAGGTATAAGCAGAGGAATCGTACCGGGACAATTTAATCTAGCAGCATTAATAGCTGGTCTTATCCAGTTATTCATAGGACTGCCACTAGCAATAGTATTGATAGTATGGGCTCAGTCGAGAGTCTATAGATGGCTCGTGAAAGCAGCTGAGAAACTGCCGGGAGTAACAGACATAAAAGAATTCGATATAGAGACCGAGCTGAAGAACGGGAACATGGCGACGGCCATAATACTTTTCGGAACCTTCGTCGCAATCTCTCTAGTCGCAAGCCAAGGAGTGGCCTGGCTCTCAGAACCACTAGCTTCTGCACTACTACGTCTAATAAGCTGACACATTCTCCACTATTTATTTATAGCGTATGATTTCAGGAGTATAGTTCTCACTTCATGAGTTCATAAGAAGTGGATAATAGGGTTTTTCAGTATTCTTCTATTATTTTTAATCAATGCTACGTGGAGTCTTTGGTGATGATTTAAGTTTATTTAGAGAGTTAAATTTCATGACCTAGTCCATAGATTTATAGTATCTGGTAAAGACGGATGCATGATACTCTGGATGCAGGTAGTTCCCAACAATCATTCTATCACTAACATTTACATTAATGCTCTTAACACTACAAGCTCCATTGATAATATAATCTGGGCTAAAATCTTATATAAAATTGCGGCGCAGGATATATGTGTCTAATACGGATTTACCGCAACATTTCATAGAAAATGTTTTGAGGTTTAAGAAGAGTTATCTCGATTTTAGGAGCAGTGTCGAAGGATCGAGATTCGAGGAAGAGAGGAGGAAGCATGAAGCCGAGATCAAGAGAATACTTAGCAGAGAGAACTTGGAGAAGCTGGATGAAGGCGGGCTTCTCACCCTCGCCAACAACCTGTACGCATTCATGTGGTGGGCTAAAAAAGAGTATCTCATAGATTATTGGATAAAAGGAGCAGGTGGACTGGATAGACTCAAACACCACTTAATGGAACTGCTATATTCTAACCGCAGTTTGGCTGAGAGGTTTGATGAATTCCGTAGAAATGTTAAGGGAATGGGTGTAGCGATGATAACGGAGATGCTGACATACTTTAATCCAAGAGAGTACTGCGTATGGAATAGGAGGGCGAAGGAAGCATTATTTAAGCTCGGGCTGACTCAAGCCGCCACACTCAAAGTGAACAAGCTGACGGGAGAAGAGTATTCATTAATAATCAATACCCTTAAGGAGATTGCAAGCTTACTGAAAGATCCAAAAATACTCCCAAACCCAGACCTATTAGATGTACATTACTTCCTGTATTATGTTCTCACCGTTGTCGAAGAAGAGGCTGAGCATGTGGCTGAAGAATCATTTGAGCACGATGACATTGTTGGTATGTTGTTGAATATCGGGAGGGGGCTGGGCTTCGACGCTATGAAGGAAGTTACGCTGGCCGCTGGAGCTAGAGTGGATGTTGTTTGGCTGGCGAGGATAGGCAATCTAGGCGAGCTGAGATACGTGTTCGAAGTCCACGTGAAAGGTAGCATCGACTCGCTACTACTCAATTTGATGAAGGCTTACCAAGACCCAACGGTTCAGAAAGTCGTAGCGGTCGCAAACAGAGAAGAACTGGAGAAGATCAAGAAGGAGGCATCAGCTCTTAAAGTGTTATCAGATAAGCTCGTTTACTGGGATGTAATAGAGGTTGTAAAGATCAACGAACTCATCGACGAACTCATGAGCAGGATGCAGAACCTCGGCCTAACCAAGCTGTAGCCCAGCACCTGGAGAAGCAAGTTTTTCCCAGCAAGAGCTTCCAGCCTGAAACTCAGAAAAACCTTTTATCTACATAAGTTGATGTATTCCCAAAGCTTGAAGCAGACGTTGGGGTTAAAGATCTTAAAGATCTTGATATGTAATAGTGATTGTAGAGTTGTAAAATTTTTGCAGGATAGAAGAATAGAAGCAGAATTTAAGAAGGTTAGAGTAGGCGAGTCTTTTTCAACCCACCTACTAAAATTACTTAAACCGATGGAGGGTAAAGAAAATATCGATATTAAAGGTTCATACATGATCCTGCCGGGTAACTATATTTGGATAGAGACTGAGAGCTGTACATCTTGTAAAATCTTTTCTAAGCTACCCGTGATAGTTGAATCTATATCATACGTTGAGTCTTCGGGGGTTGTTGTAAGATTAATAGTTCCAGGAAGACTATTCCACAGACATCTCATAGAAAATTTAAAGAAAGCTGGGTTAGATGTGAAAACGATTTTTATGAAAGATTATGTAGACTATGAGCTAACTAAAAGACAGAAGGAAGTTCTCGCACTTGCTCTAAAATTGAACTACCTAGGCAGTAGGAGGAGTATGAAATTAAAAGATATAGCGTTTCTAATAGGCTTAGACACATCTACGATTTCAAGAATAATTAGAGATGCGGTAAAAAAGATTGTTAAAAAGCATCTAGAAGAATAGTAATGATTAATAAAATTATCATGCAAAACATTGTATAGTAATGTAATTATTCATCACGTAGTACATTTTATTGGTATGGCCCCACAACTCTTTATAGAATTAGTGTATTTTATCGTAATATCTATCGTTATAGGTTTCATAGTAATCTTCTATATCTTAACTCAGAGGGGTAAGAGCAGTAAGGCGGATCCAGATAATGAATCCGTACCAAAGAAGGGTATGGAGAAGGGAGAGAAGCGTTGGCTGATATTCCTGTTCATAGTGGTTGTTGTTGGGAACATACTCATGTTATCTCCACTACTTCCATCTTCACGATATGTTTTCTGGTTAGATGAAGAACCAAAAATGACCATCACTATAGAAGTAAGAAACTATGAATTCGTATTTCCTGAGAATCCTATAACTATTCCGGCAGGAGTTCCAGTCGAGTTCATCGTCATATCTCATGACCTAGTTTACGGATTCGGAGTATTCAATAAAGACGGGCTTATGATATTCCAAATGCAGGTAGTTCCTAAACCATACCTGAACAGTATAGTATGGGTGTTTACTGAGCCTGGTTACTACGATATAAGATCTACAGAGTACAGTGGTCCAAAACATCCCTACTTGTATTTTCCCAATACTATAAGAGTAGTCGGAGGATGATGGGAAATGAATGAAGAAGAGAGGAAAGTACTCTCAATAAGGTTTGTAGTAGTCTCACTAATCTTTTTAGCATTGGCTGGAATAGAAGGAATATTGATGAGATTTAGATTGATGAATACTCTTGTAGAATTTTTCGATGAAAAACATTTCTACTCTATGATGACTGCTCACCCGTTTGTAGGAGTATATGGGTGGGCTTACATGGCGGTTATGGGCGCCTTCTACTTCCTCGTCCCCCACATACTCAAGAAAGAAATCTATAGTAAGAAAGCAGCGTATGTAAGCTTCTGGCTAATGTTGGTAGGTTTGATAATTCTGTGGAGTACAACGTTCCTAACCCATTATGCTCCTCTCTATACATTGTACTGGCCTATACCTGTAGCGTACGAGATAATTGGATGGAATTTGTACTCCATATTAACATTCGGGTTAGGGGTTGCGTTGATTTTGGGAGGAGTACTCGTATTCTTTGGAAACATGTTTGCAACTATATTTCTTCCTCCAAGATCAACAGATGGAGGATCTCCATCTCCATGGTATGTTGTAAAAGAATTACTTATAACAGCGTTTAATCTAGACAAAATCAGAGCAAGGATATCTAAGATGCCTCAGTACACTTCTAAAGCGTTCAACTATCCTGTTTTCGTCGTAGCTGTATTCAGAGGATGTGTGGATACAACATTAAATGCGTTCGTTATTGGAGGAGTCGGTATACTGTTGATAATATTTGCTATAGGAAATCTGATCCCCACGCTCTCTATACCATACACGATAGTTGATCCCCTAATATACAAGAACGTGTTTTGGTGGGGGCTAGATTTGATAGCAGATGGAAATGTACTTATCTTTACTGCAGGGACATGGTATCTCCTAGTTCCACTACTACTTAATAGAACACTATACGGTGAAAATGTTGTAAGAACAGTTATACTTGCAGATCTCGTTGTCTCCCTCTTTGTATGGAACCACCACATGCTTGCAGATACACCTCAACCACTCTTCCTACAGATACAAGGACAATTGTTTACTTGGGGAGAACTGATAACGATGGGACTTACAATGTTCGCAGTACTGGCAACAATATGGTTTGCTAGACCTGTTAAGTACACCATGCCTCTCAAATTCATTCTCGCATCTATAACTGGATACGCTGTTGGAGGTCTAGCGGGAATAATACAAGCAAACTATGCATCAAACAGATTCTTCCATAACACCCAGTGGGTTATAGGAATTCATGGACATATACAGTTGCTGGTAGGATTATCTTCAACACTATTTGCAGCAATCTACGCTCTCTTCCCTCTACTCACAGGTAGATCACTCAACGAGAAACTAGGAAACATCCATCTATTATTATGGAGCATAGGAGGGTTGATTATGGGTTTAAGCATGGGGATGGCTGGAACACTAGGCATGTTAAGGAGAACTCTCTACCCAATGGGTCTAGGACCTTTTGAACCATACATGATAGTAGCTACCTTAGGAGCATTAATGATGGCCACAGCATTCATAGCATTCATCGTAAATATTCTTAAAACAATAAAATTAACAAACCTCCTGAAGATACTCTTCTAAAACCAATCATCTCTCTCAGTCACATCTTTCCTAGACTATGTCGGATAGTTTGCGAAGAACTTTCAACGGAGTCAAAAATATATAGAATGGAAAAGTTAAAAGTAATATTTCCTGAAATAAGATTTGTAAAGAGTGGGTTGGATGCTCTCTAATGTTTTAGGATTTATTAATGGTAATATCTATGTTTCATTCATTCCCTTGAGAAAGGCTTCTGGGATAGTAGTATGTGCTGAACGGATATTGTATGTTGGTGAGAAGGAAAAAGCTGAAAGATTGGCTACGATGTTGAACGGGTCCATAATAGATCTTAATGGTTTAACAGTTATGCCTGGATTTATTGATTCCCACATGCATGTTGATGATCTAGCTGTGTCTCTACACTCAATTAATCTTAGAAGCGTACATTCAATAAAGACGCTTAAACAATACTTGAAGAATTATTATGAGAAGAATAAAGAAGTATCTTGGATTGTTGGTAGAGGGTGGGATCAAGAATTATTTGAAGAAAAACGTTGGCCCAGCCGTTATGACATAGATGATGTCGTACCAGATAAACCTGTATTTCTTGAGAGAATTTGTGGACATGCAGCTGTGGTAAATACTGCTGCTCTAAGTTCCATAAGTGTCCATCGAGATCTAATGAAAGATCCATACTTCTTAAAAGATCAAGATGGGAATCTGACAGGAGTGGTAGTTGAAGATGCTGTAAAATTATTTCGAGAAAATTTACAATTTGAAGATAGTGAAATGCTTAGAATGATACATGACGCTCTACTATATTCTGCATCACTAGGTGTTACAACCTTAGGATTCATGTCCTGCAATCTCAGATCATTAAAATTACTACAAATCCTTAGACATCAAAATAGATTACCCGTAAGATTGAGAGTATACATGAAGAAAGAATTATTGAACAACATAATAGGTCTAGGAATTAGAAGATCTTTCGGAGATGATTTTCTTAAAATAATGGGTATAAAGATTTTCGCAGATGGATCTCTTGGAGCCCACACGGCTTGGCTGTCTGAACCTTATCAAGATCTTCCAAAATCTGAAGGAATGCCAATAATTGAAAAAGATGAATTAACCAAAATTGTAGAAGAGGTACATAATGCCGATCTACAGTTAGCTATTCATGCAATAGGAGACAGAGCAATCGACATGGTCCTAGAAGCTTATGGGCGTCTTAAAGATTTATCTCCTAAGAATAGACATAGGATAGAGCATGCATCTATAATAAGACCAGATCAGATAGGAAAGATAGCTAAGCTTGGAGTACTAGTTTCAATACAACCTCACTTTATCATTAGTGATTGGTGGGTAGTTAAGAGGGTTGGGGAAAGGAGAGCTGCTTGGGTGTATCCATTTAAATCTTTAATTAAAAATGGTGTAGAAATCGGGCTCTCTTCTGACAGCCCAGTTGAACCATTAAATCCATGGGAGACAGTTTATGCAGCTATTTCCAGAGGTGGTGAAAATATAGAACTCTACAAATATACTTCTAATGAAGCTCTATCGGTAATCGAGGCTCTCCATTTCTATACTAGTGGATCTGCGTATCTTTTATTTGAAGAAGATCATCTCGGCACACTAGAAGCTGGAAAATATGCAGATTTTATCATAATTGATAATGATCCATTACAAGCAAGCATAGAAGAGCTGAAGAATATAAAGAATATAATGACCATAACCTCAGGAAACATAGTTTATCAAGATAAAAAATTCTCGGCAGATATCGTGTCGAGACATACTGCGTAGAACCAGTTACCTACTTTGAAAACTAAAATCTTATAGATGCTGATATTCTAGAATAGGTTAAAGGATGTGGTGGAGATGTCTAAAGATAATTTCCGTATAGATATGGAGAATGTGTGGAAACACATAGAAATGCTCTGCAATTTTCCTGATAGAATAGCAGGCACAGAAAACATTGAGAAAGCTTCAAGATACATTTTAGATTATTTGAAAAGAATTAATGGACTAGAAGTCTGGATTGAGAGATTCCACTTCCTAACAAGCTTTCCAATAGAATCTTATTTTGAGATCATAGAACCTGAATTTAGATCAATAAACTGTTTCCCTAACCTCTTCAGCGAAAACACGTCAGATGAAGGAATAACTGGTGAAATAATATATCTAGGTGGAGGTGGAGAAGAAGAATACTCTGGTAAAGATTGCGTAGACAAATTTGTATTAGTTGAGTTATCATACTCTCCGCCAAGAACTGAAAAAGCTAGAATTGCCAGCAATAATAAAGCTAAAGCATTAATAATTATGAATTGGGGTCATAGTGAGAATAGAATTGTAGGTAGAGGAGCAATAAAAAGTGTATGGGGAATCCCTACTACTAAAGATTTAGAAAAGATCCCGAAAATAGTCTCTATAAATATCTCGAAGTTTGATGGTGAATACATTAAAAATATTTTATCAAGAAATAGTAAAGTGAAGGGTAAGATAAAGGTTAAAGTTAGAAATGAGTGGGTAAATGCTAATCAACCTATGTGTAGAATAGAATCACTGAAACCTGAATTTAAAGAAGAATTTATCATCGTGGGTGGACATTTGGAAGCCTGGGGAAAGACAGCTACTGATAATTCTGCTGGTAATGCAATTATGTTAGAGATGATCAGAATACTTTCTGAAAAAAGAGATAAGTTATTACGAAGCATCTTATTTGGATTCTGGGATGGACATGAAATAGGTGAAGCAGCCGGCTCAGCATATTTTGTAGATTACTATTGGAGTGATCTTAATAGTGGAGGTGTTGCCTACGTAAATATTGATGGATGCGGGTTAGCTGGAGCTAGTAGATTTGTATCGTATTCCTCTCCAGAAACCTGGAAATTCTTAGAAGAAGTTGAAAAAGAAGTAATCGGCAAACCGTCGGAGAAAAAGCTTCCACTGAAATTCGGGGATAACTCATTTCAAGGCATAGGTATACCTTACATCTTCACCTTCACAACATATAAAGAAGATGAATTAGAGAAATTAGGAGGAGCTATTTTTGGATGGTGGTATCATAGTGAAGAAGATACATTAGATAAGATAGATAAGGAGCTCTTAGAAATACAGGCAAGACTCTACATGGAGTACGTTCTGAGACTTTTATGTACACCGCTACTACCATTTGATTTTATAAAATTTATTGAAGTAATAGAGATGGAGATCGCTAAGATAAAGGAGGCTTTCCCAGAATATCTGTTAACCTCCCATATTTACAAGCTTGAAAAAGAAGTTAATGAATTAAAGAAACAATTGATCGAAATATATAAGCTCTCAGAAGAATACAAAGACCAGTACAATCTTTCTTTCATCAAATCATTTAACCAGTTATTACTTAAGTTATGTAGAATTTTAATCCCAGTCTTTAGGAGTACCGTGGAGAAATATTCCCACGACGTTTATGGATGCTTATATCTATCGAAACCACTACCACGTATCTACAAAATATTAGATAACATGGTAAAAATATCTAGGGATGATTGGAAAAACCATGCACTAAAAATTGAATTAACTAGGCAATACAATGTTTTACATGACTCGCTAATTGATGCTATTTCTCTTTGCAGAAACTTCTTAAATAAACATTAGGAGGTGAAGACATGTATACATCTATTCTAGATCATTTCAAGGTAGAAGGAAACCGATTATTATTTGATGGTGTTGATTTACTAAGCATAGTTGAAAAATATGGAACCCCTATCTTCATATTCTCTGAATCCAGGCTAAAAGAGAATGCAAAGTTTATCCAAGAATCCTTTAGAAAAGAGTATAGAGAAACATATATTCACTATGCTTTAAAAGCTAACTCTATCTTATCAATCTTAAAAATTTTTAAAGATGAAGGTCTGAAATGCGAAGTTTCTTCTACAGGAGAATTATATAAAGCTATTAAAGCTGGTTTCAATCCTGAAGATATAATTTACAATAGTCCCGGTAAGAGAGTGGAAGATCTATACTATGCAGTTAAGAGTAGAATAAACTGTATAAACGTAGACTCATTTTATGAGATGATGCTTCTTAACAATATTGCTAGCGAATTAAATTTGAAGGTAGGTATATCGTTACGAGTAGTACCAGAAGTTATGACGCCTACATTAAAAACAGGAATATCTAGATCTAAATTTGGTTTTGAGATTGGAGAACTTTTTAAAGCATACCGCCTTGCATTAGAACTCAAAAATATAGATATAAAAGGTATACATGCTCACATCGGCTCACAAATCTCAGATCTCACTTCATGGGAAAATTCTTCAAGAACAATTGTAGATATTGTCAACCAGCTTTATAATGATTTAAAAATAGAACTAGATCATATTAATCTCGGAGGAGGCATACCCGTAGATTACACTAAAACATTGGTAGAAGAAGATAATGAATTACCAGCTTATTATAAAGTAAAATTTGATATACACGACATAGCTAGAACTATCTCTACTAATTTAAGAAGATTAAAATACGATGTAAAATTATACATTGAGCCAGGTAGGAGTTTAGTTGCAGATGCATGTATTCTTTTAACAAGGATTGTTAATTTCAAGGAAAGATCTTCAGGAGAGAAATGGCTTATTGTAGATGCTGGTTTTAATATATTACCAAGTGCTAGAATCTTAAGATGGTATTATCCTATACTTAACGTAAGTAGGATAGATGAGAAACATGATACTAGTTTCCGGATAGGTGGACCACTATGTGATGCTGAAGATGTTTATCATGACGTTGAGGGAGAAGAAAATGGTTTTCAGAAATTGCCGAGATACAGACGTCTACCTGGAAAAACATCGCCTGGAGATGTACTAGCTTTCCTTCATACAGGAGCTTATGGACCAGAAGTAATGATGAATTTCAATGGTATGCTTAGACCACCATACCTCATGATTCTTAGAAATGGTGATGTGAAGATTATAAGGAGGAGAGATGAGCTTGATGATCTATACCGTTATGAAGAATTTTAACCTCCTAAATAAGCTTCCTTAACTTTTGAATTTTCTATTATTTCTTCAGGTCTACCTTCAGCTATAATTTCACCTCTATTCATAACATATACTTTATCTACTATGTCGAAAAGCAAATCTAGTCTATGCTCTATAATAAAGAATGTTAAATCCTCTTCATCTCTTAATCTGGAAATTTTCCTAAATATTTCTTTAGCTAGAGAAGGTGCAACTCCTGCTCCAGGCTCATCTAGTAAGAATAGTTTTGGTTCACTTGTAATTGTTCTAACTAATTGTAATAATTTTATTTGACCGCCTGATAGTTCTGATGAAAGTTTATCGTATAGGTTTACTAGCTGGGCATCTTCTAGCACGGATAACACTCGTTCAGCATTTTTCACTTCTTGATTAATCCATTTTCTCCTAAATGGTGCTATTAGGAATTGTTCTCCTAACTGCTTCTTAAGAGATACCATCGTATTTTCTAATACCGTCATACCTCTAAATATTCTAGGTATTTGGAAAGCATAACATAAACCCAGTTTAAAACGTTCATGAGGAGGCATTCTATCTATCCTTAAACCTCTGAAGAATATTTGCCCACTATCAGGATATAGGACTCCGCTAATAAGATTGAATAGAGTTGTTTTTCCAGAACCGTTCGGTCCAATTAGTCCAATTATTGATTTTTCAGGTATTTTCAAAGAGACTTTGTTAACTGCTTTCAGGCCGCCGAAACTCTTCGTAACTTCTTGAAGGTATAAGAGGCTCTCAGACATCTCCACCACTCCTCAAACTTCTCTAACTTTACCAAAGAATGCATCTTCCAGTATTTTAAAATCTTTTATAAATTTCTCAGATGGTCCCTCTAAGACTTTCTTGCCAGATAAGAGTACGTATAGATAGTCTGCAATACCTATCGCCGCTTTAACGTTTTGTTCAATAAGCATTACAGCAACACCTGAATGATTTATCTCTTTAATCTTATTTAGTATAAAGTTTGAGAGGGCTGGAGAGAGCATCGCAGTAGGTTCATCGAAAATTATTAACTCGGGTTTAGTTATGAGAGCTCTAGCTAACGCTACCATCTGTCTCTCACCTCCACTTAATAACTTTACTTTATCATTTTCTCTATTTCTTAAATTTGGGAATATCTGGAAAACGTATTCTAACATATCTTCAAAACTCTTTTTATTCTTATCTGTTTTCCTAGTATTGAAGAATGATATCTCTAGGTTTTCTTTTACGGTAAGATTCTCAAATACGTTTGAGACTTGAGGAATCATCTGCATACCTAATGCTGTCTTCTCCTCAGCCGTCATCTTTGTTACGTTAATATTTTTAAAGATTATTTCTCCAGCAAACACATTTGCTAAATTGAAGATGGCTTTTGCAAGAGTGCTTTTCCCACTTCCATTTGGACCTACAATTAATGTGAGGCTATCTCTTACTAATGAGATAGATACGTCATGTAGTACCACGGTTTTCCCGTAACCTGCACAGAGATTTGAAACGTGGAGAATCTGATCTCTGATCATTCTGAACTATTAATTAAATTGTTTTTCTTAAACTTAAGGCTATTTCTAATAAACGTTTCAAAAACTTTCTTAGCGGGCGTCTCTAATGGCTTCTCAGGGAAGATTCCTCTCGGTCTATACATTATGATTACTAGTAGTAGTACCATGAAGATTATTCCTCTAAGATAACTAATATCGAAAGGTAGAGATAGCCAGAAGCTCGGTATACGTCTTAAGCCTCTATCTATCATAACCATCACTAAGCTTCCAAGAACAACACCTCTATTATTTCCCACACCTCCTAGCAAGAGCATTAACCATGCATACATCGTCCACACTATTATGAAATCATCTGGATAGACAAATCCTATAAAGAAAGCATATAAACATCCTGCTATAGCTGATAGAGATGAAGCAAACATTAAGACTTCACTCTTAAACTTCTTTACATCTTTTCCCAAGAGCTGTGAAGCTAATTCATCATCCCTAATAGACTTTAAAACTCTTCCATAAGGAGAATTTACTATTCTTTGGATAAAGAAATAGGTGAGAAATGCAATCGTTGCAGATAATGTTGAGTAGGATACTTCTTTTGTTATTGCATCTTCAATCCATATGAATGGATTCGGCAGCCCCCCTATCCCATTCGTTCCACATACAATACTGGGCTCAGTTCTAACAAAAACTCTACAAAGCTCAGCGACTATCAGTAAGCTTATTGCTAGATAGTCACCTCTAAGTTTCAGAGATGGATATGAGAGTATGTAACCAACGACTGCTCCTATAATTCCTGAAAGTATTAGAGACATTATGAATATCATCATTAAAGCTGCCGGTTCTTGGATACCTAATACTATACGTTTTGTTGATGCAGTAGCCGAGCATATTGGTTCATCAATTTGGAATAAGAAATGCATTACTCTAGGTACAAACGTTCCAGTAACGTAAGCACCTAGCGAGAAGAAAAATACCTTACCGAAATTCGGAATACCTGTAAAACCATACTCAAGATTTAGACTCAAAGATAAGATTACGTATATGCTGAAGAAAGTTAAAGTAGTTGATAAAAGAGTTATCAGCTCAGAGCTCATTTACATCCACTTCTCCTGAAAATAGATTTATGGATACTTGAAGTAAAAAATCTTATAGGAATTATCTCTGCTCTTACGAATAATGCCAACAACATTATTAGCAACATTAACAATGGTTTATAAGCTAAAGATATATTAAACAGTCGGTAAGCAATAGCCATTATTAGATTTTCACCTAATCCAAGTAGGTATCCTCCAACTACTGCACCAGGTATACTAACCAAACCACCAACGATAACTGCTGCAAAAGCAGGGAGAAGAAGTATCCATCCGGTAGTCGGTGTTACAGTTGAGTAGATTGACCAGAGTGAACCTATAATACCTGCAGGAATACCTACCAAGATGCATACAAATCTTCTAACTCTAAATACTTTTACACCGCTTAATCGTGCTAACTCAAAATTATCCCACATCGCTCTAATCTGCTTACCTAGCAACGTTTTTGATAATATGAAGTGAAATATTATCATCATTGATAAAGTTACGAGTATAGTAGCTACATCTAGATCAGTTATCACTAGCGTATTGTAAGTGAATATTGTTCTTGAAGCATAGGCGGCCTTAATTATCACTACATTATTTATTGAGGCAAAAATATAGATAAAATACCTGATCAAGAGACCTGTTGCTATACTTGCAAGCATAATTTGGATTATAGTAGAACCTCTTGCACTTAATGGTTTGTAAACCAGCTCATCAACTAGTATAGACATAACTACGGCTGAAGTTATAGCTATCGGGAAACATAACCAGATATTGACTAGATATCTTGTAGAGAGTACAGCTGTAATGTATGCCGATATTGTTACATATTCTGCATAAGCCCAATTATATATTCTAATTGAGCTCAAGGTAACTGTAAGTCCGTACGCCATTAAAGCATACAAACTTCCAGTCACAATACTTGAGATAATTGCTTGGAGGAGTTCCAGCCATCACCACCCCCATGAAGAAGCCTACTCTCATGAGAACATAATAAAAAATAAAAATAAAGATTTAGAAGAAGATAATTTCATTGACTTGAAATTATAAGTTCGTTGGTAGCTCCATTCCACCCACCGATAACCTTGAAATCATAGTATCCATCCGTCTTCTTTACCTGCCATATTTGGTAGTCTTGGAGAGCTCTATCACCATTAACATCAAGAGTTGTTAAACCAGTTGCACCAGTATACTTGTCTGCTAGGTTTACGAATATCTTCATTACTGCATTTGTATCAAGACTTTGTGCACTCAATATGGAAATAGCGACCAGCCATAAAGCATCATAAGTATAGGCTCCGTAAGCTTTCGGCTCTCTACCATATCTCTCTTTAAACTTCTGTACAAACTTCTTCATAAGCTCTGTCTCAGTTAAAGAAGCAGGATAGGTACCTGTCAATTTCACTTTAACGAGAAAATCAGCAATTTCAGGTGGACCTGCTGGTGGAAGTAGACCTGGACCCTTTAAAGATTCACTTGAAAACCATTGTACGTTTGAGAGAACTGGATCTACTCTTGCTTTATCAAACATTCTTATTGCTTCATAATTGAAAGCAATGATAAGTACAGCTGTTTTTTCTACTCCTAGTTCTTTAACCATACCGCTTAGCTGTAGGACTTCACTAGAATAATCTGGAAGATCTGGTGTATAGGCTAATGATCTAATTGTACCTCCAAGTTTTTTGAATTCTTCTTCGAAGTATTTGAAGACCCCTGAACCATAAGGATCATTTCTATAGATTGCAGCTACTTTACTGTATCCTGATTTTAGTATTAAATGTGCAAGCACTCTACCCTGTATACTGTCTGGAGCCTGCATCCTAAACAGATAATCATTTGGAATTGAAAGAATAGGAGACGTTGAAGAAACACTTATTGTGAAGATTTTATGGCTATCTATATAGCTTTTGATACCATTTGCTTGACCACTCCAAAGATGTCCTACTATCACCTTTATACCTTTACCCCCTAATGATTGGGCTGCTGCAACAGCTCCCTCAACTGTAGTCTTAGAATCTTCAACTTCAAGTTTAAAACTCACTGGAACATTAATCTCTTTTAGGAAATTATTTATTTCATCTATGGTTAGAAAGCCTGCATCTCTAACTTCGATACCGTAGTCAGCTCCTTCACCTGTGAGATCTGCAATCATACCTATAGTATACTCTTTCTTAGTTACTGGAGGTGTAATAGCTGAGATGCCGAGATAATAAGAAAGTCCAAAGCCTATAACGATTCCCAGCAATAAACCTATGATAGTAAAAACCAAGATCTTGGAACCAGTAGGTACCTTAGACATCTTTCATCACAACTCACTTTAGGAAAATAGAAGATTATAAAGTTTATTTTATACTGTATAGAATATAGTCTTCGTCTCCACAGATTAATAATTTATCAGATAGCGTTCTTTCCGAAGTATTCTACCACTATTTAGAGTTCTTCAGATAGTGCATCACTTATTAATGATTCATTGGTTAGAGATGATATTACTATGTCTACTTAATCTACATTTTTCGTTACTCTGTTTTCTATAATATCGTTATTCTTCCTGCTTTAGGGTATGGCCGTGTTCTCAATATTCCTCCAGCACTTTCAAATTCAACTTCCATACTTACTCAATCTTACTACCAATTCTCAACACTTTTAATCTACCTAACCCTACCTATAAAAATCTTCTAGAAGCCATCTATTGATAATTAGACACAATCTAACTTACAAGTTGCAAATCTTCTATGCTTTTTCAATATTATTGACTTAGAGATTCTTAGAAGCTTCGATCATATTGTATTGTTGATAAGATTTTAGATGAGTTTGGTAGAAATATAGATCGTTCTAATTTAGTGGAGAATTTACATCTTCTTCAATCTCTCTCCTAATATTCTATCTATCTTATCTTCGATCTTAGCTTAAGGTTTTAATAATATGTTATGTTATTTGTTTGTGGGTAGAGTTGCAGGATAGTGTTAAGATAGTTCCTGATACGAGTATTATAATTAATGGAAAATTTCTCCGATTACTTCAAGAAGAATGTTTTGAGAATTGTGAAATAATTATCCCTGTAGCCGTTATCGACGAGCTTCAGGCTCAAGCTTCTAAAGGTAGAGATGTAGGTTTTAAGGGTTTAGAACAGTTAAAGAAGATTAGAGAAGTTGCTGAGCAGAAAGGTTATGTTATTAAGTTTGTAGGAGAGAGACCTAGCCTAGAAGATATAAAGCTTGCTAGAAGTGGTCGGATAGACGCTATCATAAGAGATGCTGCAAGAAGTGAGAAAGCTATACTCTATACTTCAGACTACGTTCAAGCACTTGTTGCTGAAGCTGAAGGTGTACCAATAAGGTACGTTGAACCATATGAAAAACCTCCTAAACTATCTTTTGAAGAATACTTTACTCAAGATACTCTCAGTCTTCATTTAAAAGTTGGTGTACCACCCCTCGCTAAACGTGGAAAGCCAGGAAGATTTACATTAATTAAACTTAGAGAAGAACCGTGTACAGAAGAAGAGTTGGACAAGATTATTCATGAGATTATGGAAGCCGTCAGGATTTCTGAAGAAGGTAGTATAGAAGTTGTGAGAAGTCATGCTATGGTTGTCCAGCTTGGACAGTATCGTATAGCTATAGCCCGCCCACCATTCTCAGACGATCTAGAAGTAACTATTGTTAGACCTATAGTAAAACTAAGCATTCAAGATTACAATCTTTCTAGTAAGCTTATAGAGAGATTGAAGAATAAAGCTGAAGGTATACTGATAGCGGGACCACCAGGTTCAGGTAAAACTACTTTCGCTAGTAGTTTAGCTGAGTTCTACTTCTCGCTTGGAAAGATAGTTAAGACATTTGAATCTCCTAGAGATCTTCAAGTCGGTCCAGAGATAACTCAATATGGTCCACTTGAAGGAGATTTTGAGAAGAGTGCTGAACTCCTACTCTTGGTTAGACCAGACTACACGATCTTTGATGAGATCAGGAAGCCTAAAGACTTTAAAGTCTTCTCAGATATGCGTTTAGCAGGGGTTGGGATGATAGGCGTCGTACATGCAAGCGATCCAATAGACGCTATACAGAGATTTATAGGTAGAGTTGAACTAGGAATGATACCAAGCATAATTGATACGGTGATATTTTTGAAGTATGGTCAAGTTGAGAAGGTATACGAACTTGAACTTGTAGTCAAAGTTCCCACAGGTATGACTTCACCAGATCTCGCTAGACCAGTCATAGAAGTTAGAGACTTTGAATCAGGTGAACTAGAATACGAGATATACACTTATGGAGAGGAAAATGTAGTTGTCCCTGTATCGAAGATGAAGGAGTTCAGTGAAAAAATTAGAAAAGATGTTGAGGAAAAAGTTCTCCAGAAGATTAAGATCTATGATCCTGGAGCTGAAGTTGAAGTAATCTCTCCTGGTAAAGTTGTGGTGAGGGTTAATAGAGATGTCTTGCCGAAGATAGTTGGAAGGAGAGGTGAGACTATAAGTAGAATTGAACGTGATCTTGGAGTATCAATAGACTTGGTTCCAAAAACCCCTGTAGATAGGAGAGAGATACCTTATGATATTATGGAGACTGGGAGATCTATCGAGATGATTTTCCCAGAAGAATACTCAAACTTAAAAGCTGACGTATATGTAAATGGAGAACATTTATCAACAGTCACTATTGGAAAGAATGGTAAAGTTAGATTCTCAAAGAATTCTGAACTTGGTAGAAAACTACTCTCAGCACTAGATTCAAAGAAGAATATAACAGTTTATCTAAAAGAGTGAAGATAGCGTATTGATAAAGATTTTAAGTTTTTTAGCTACTTTACATTCTCCATTTCTGAGAGTATGCAGAAGAGTTGGAGAGAATCTATAATAGATAAATTGGTGAAGAAGTTAAGTTTCCTCAAATCTGAAACTACGTTATCTGCAATTTCCTGGATTACCGTCTTCGTTGTTATAGTATTTATGAGTGGATTTATATATATCATTACCACCGAGAATCCTATACCAATTATCTTCTTGCAGACTGGAGCTATTAGAGTATTCTTATGGAGTATTAATATGCAGACTCATGCTGAAACAATAGTTGTTATGCTCTACTACTTGATGGGTGCTGGAGGCGTACTATTATACATGACTGCTATAACTAGAACCTATAATCCCAGAACCTTAAAGTATATGTTGTTCTTTAGTTTTCTACTAATCTTGCTTGCAAGTCTAGGTCTTTACTCTGCATACACATCTAAGTTTACACCACCTTAACTCACCTTACTCGACACTCATCTACACCCCTATCTGAAACCATGAATCTAGCAGACAATGTTGTTGGAGGTTTCTCGATAAATAGAATCTTATCTACCTTATCATGAGATGAGAGCTTCAGGATCCATTTAGCCCAGTGGTATAGAATTCTGTATGCTACAGGTTTCTGAACACCATGTTCTGGTATATCATGTACCTGTCCTACAATCAACACTAGTGAATCATACTTCTCAGCCAACTCCGATAATACAGCTACTTGAAAAGCAAACCTCTTAAACAATATTAAATCTCTCCTAAGGTCTCCCGAAAGCTCTAATCTATACTGGTACGTGAAATCATCTAAAACTACTACATTAAACAGCTTCTTCAAGTTGTATAATTTTATGACCAGATCTTCTTGTTCTCCGAAATCTCGTATAGGTTTCACTAAGATATCAGACAACTCTATAGACCATTTCTCAGCTACTTGAGATATTCTCAGCGGATGGAGTCTTCCAGAACAATCTACGAATAACTGTTTTAATCCTTGTTTAATAGCTGAAGCAGTGATCGTTAACGCTAAACTCGTTTTCCCAGAAGCTTCTTCACCATACACAAAATACAATTCTCCTAGTCTAAATCCTCCTCCAAGAATACTATCTAATTCTTTGACACCTGTAGGAATGGCAGACCGGCTGAGAGTAGACCCCATTCTATCAAGATAATGTATATCAGTGCTTGGGATAAAGATTTAAAGAACTGATTTAGTGAATACATCTCTTTATTCTTTATCAGCAGTCTTAGATTTTTCTATAACTCTCAGTCTTAGGATTATGTAGGTGAGTATAGTGGTTATTGTTGCTAATATGTAGAATCCTACTCCAACAGCCATGCCTATAGATGCTGAAACCCATATAGACGCAGCTGTAGTTAATCCTATCACTCTCTCTCTTGTTTGTAAGATTGCTCCAGCACCTATAAACCCTATACCAGCAACTACGTAAGCAGCAATCCTAGCTGGATCGCTTCCCGGGAAACCATAGAGTGAGAGTATTGTGAATAGACACGATCCAAGAGCTACAAGCATATGTGTTCTTAAACCAGCTGGCTTGTCTACTTTCTCCCTCTCATATCCAATAATGCTACCAAGAACTACAGCAATAAGCAATCTAAATACAATTTCTAATTCAATATTCTGCATACAAGATTTTTCAATTATTCATGTAATAAATATTGAAGAATGTGCTAGGCTTTTTCAATCAAGTTACTAGTTTTGATGGTAATACCCTCTCCATGCTTTTAAGCTTAGATGGAGGATTACGTTAATAATCCTGTTAATTATTCTTGGATAGAATGATTGTTTAGGTTAGATTATTTTAGAGTCATATCCTTCTTTTGGGAAAGCTGGTTTACATGTAACGCCTTCTCTTTCACATAAGCTTTCCACTAAATGTGATATTTTCCCTCTCCATTCTTTATTTACGGACATACATTCTGGATAAATCTTCTTGACATCTTTCATAGATCTTGAAATATTCTTCTTGATCCTGAAGAAGTCGTAGTAGAGTTGTGAACCTGTTTCCTGGGCTAGTTCTACTATCTTCTCAATATTTTCAAGAGAATCATTTACGTCTCTCATTATTGGTCCTAGAAAGATCCATGTCTCTAAGCCTTCTTCTGATAATTTCTTTAATGCATCTATTCTAGAGCTCGGAGGTGGAGCATTCGGTTCAATGATTTCAGCTACGTCATCTCTTACAGTAGTTATCGTTAAGCCTACGTCTACATTATTTTTAAACTTGAGGAATAGGTCTAGATCTCTTAATACCGTTGGAGATTTTGTTTGAATGCTGATCTTGAATCTTCTAGATTCTAGCAGTATCTCTATCCCCTTCCTCGTAAGCTTGGTCTCAGCTTCAATATACTGGTATGGATCTGTAATAGTTGAAACTCCTACTACGCCACGAGTTTTTTCATAAACTTCTCTCCTCAATACTTCTAATGCATTCTCTTTGATGTATATTATCTTACCCCATGAATCTGCTACTTCTCTATACCTTGTATATGCTCTAGCATAACAGTATACGCATCCATGTGCACAGCCGATATATGGATTGTATGTGTAGTCTAGATCGTATAGACCTGTCTTAGAGAGGACGTTCTTAACGTTAATCTTTCTATAGATTATGCTCAGAGTCTAGGCACCTCGAGTCTAGATTGTAAGAGAATTTGAGTAAGTAGTCTAGATGTTTTAATCCACCTAGATAACTGTATTCTAGTAGATGAAGAAAGCCTCTCAAGAACTTCTCTAATATCTCCAAATTTCTCAGGCTTGTTCTTAAACATCTCTCTAACATTTTCTCTTACAAACCATACGCCTATCGGGAGGAAGAATCCTTCATAAATTTCACGAATCAGTATCGCAGTCCCCTGCCTTCCTTCCCTAATCATGTACTCCGCCGTAGCTAGTCTAGCAGCGTAGTAGCATCCTCCTAGAGAAGCATAAGTACTCCTACCACGAAAATCTTCCCAATCATCTTCAACCTCAATCCTCATTCCAGGATTCCACGTAGTATATGGAAACCATGCTTCAATCCATTCATAACTCCACCTATATGGAGCAATTATAGCTATGAATGTATTATTCTCATGTCTTCTTTCGAAAAACAGATATGAATCAAATACGGGAAGTTTCTTCACTTTCTCTATCAATCTCTTAGATATTATTGAATCTACAGCAGTAATTGACCAACGTGTTGGAACAATCTTCCTAAACCCAGCTTTACCGAAAACACCTATAGAGAATAGTTTCTGTATATGTGAGACTGGGATACTGTTTGAGTAGAGATTCATAACTGCTTCAGTAGCAGTGAGTTCTCTATCTAGTAAGACTCTATCTATAGGTTTAGGAATCTTAGGATTTCCAAGTATACGTAGTTTCTCTAAGATCCCCGCTGGTCCTAGTGGAGGTGAGTTTACATCAAGCTTAATGTATGGTCTAGGAGGTTTGGAGAACCTCAATTCTAGGTCTACTGGTTTGGAGGATGCTGCTAAGATCTTTACGTCTTCCATCTTCTCAGGTTTCGCTACATCTACATTTATACAAGCTCTCAGAAGGCTAAGCCTCATTTGTAGTATCTCGTTTAGATTTATGTTCAACCATTTTTCAGGCATATCATATATCTCAACATTACTTCCTTCAGGGACTACTGCTGGAGCAACACGTACACGTGGGTAACCAATTCTACCAACAAATACAGATGGAGGAGAAGGAGCTTCAATAAAATAAGATTCAATAGTCTTAAGTTTCTGGATAGTATTCCAGTATGAGATTTGTGGACATACCTCTTTACCACAGAGATTTCTAGTCCCTCTACATAATAGACAAGACTTGACGATAGTCTCAGGCATCTAAACTTCTAATAAATATGTCTGTAAACTCACTCATAAATACTCTCCAAATACTACTTCTCTGAAAATCGCTGTACAAGTGAGTATTTATAATTAGTTGGTGGAGACCTGTTGGCCATTCTGTAAGAGCTGTCTCAAACTTTTCACAACTAGTTTCCTATGTTTACGTCATGTTTTTCATTTAGTATATCTTAGATTTATTTTTGGTGGGCTAAGTTCTCTTGATAGATCTATTAGGCGAGTTTGAAAAGAAGATAAAAGTTGCCGGTAAGCTTAGAGACATGATTGAGGTAGAAGAAGCTAGAGAGGCTGAAGTAGATTCTCATGCTCGAAGGCTTCCGAGACCATGTGGTCTCACAGTACATACAGGTTTAGGATGTAGTTTCGGCTGCACATACTGTTACATATATGATATGGGGTTTACGTACAAGCCTAAACCATATCCTCTCAAAGGCCTACAGCTAGCATACTCTATAGCGGTTAATCCTTCAGTAGCGATTGGCAGAAATGGAACATTACTAGCATTCGGATCTATTACAGAACCATTCATGAAAGAAACATTAGAGAAGACTCTTGAATACATCTCCACTACCTCTAGGTATCTTGAAAACCCTATACAGTTCTCGACCAAAGCGTATCTAGATAGAGAAGTCTGTAGAACGATCTATAACCTACAGAAAGACATCAGTGCACTAGTAACGATAATTACGATTAGATACAGTAAGATGCTTGAACCAAGTGCTCCAACACCTTTCAATAGACTTGAAACTATAAAGAATTTATCAAATGCAGGAGTGAATACATGTTTATTCCTTAGACCAATAATACCAGGAGTAGAAATTTCTGATCTTAGAGAACTTCTAGAAAAGTGTATGGAAGCTGGAGCTAGAGGGGTTGTCCTAGGATCGTTGAGAGTAACAGAAGGAGTGATACGTAGATTGAGAGCTTCAGGTTTTCCACACATAGACATGATTCTAGAACGTTTAGAAAGAAAAATAAACGTAAAATCCCAGACAACTGTCAGAACAAGTGATATCAAAGAGAAAATCAAGAATGTTGCAGAGAAAATTGGGTTGAAGATTTATCCATCAGCATGTTCTGCAAATATTGATTCCCATAGAATTGGGTGTACTGCATGTGATATGGGACCATGCGGAGACCTGGAAACTATACCTGAATATAGTCTAAGAGATTTAAGAGAACTTGCATTAAGATATGGCTTAGAGGTTCACGAAGTCAAAGAGGTAGGGTTAACCATATCTTTAAAGATCTCAGGACAGAAGAGGAAGATCCATGAATTTACAGAATTCACTAAATCTATCCTTAAACGTAGAGTGATGCTTTAGAGGACATGATTACGGTACCATGAGTATCAGACAATCTAGACGTATTGTTGATTAAGATTTTTCATGAGGTTTGTTCTTCATTTAATCGAGATTAAGAAGGGTGGTAGATGCTTGATTACTGTTATAGAGTATAGTAGAGACTTCTTTAGAGAAGTTTCAATTGAGGAAATAGATAAACTAGATGTAGTGATCAATAAGTCTAAGGTTACTTGGATAAGAATCTCCGATCTTAAAGATAGAGAGACGTTTGGGAAGCTGGCTGAGAAATTTAAGATTCATCCTCTAACGATTGAAGATATACTGAATGTAGATCAAAGACCAAAGATTGAGGAATTTCAAAATTACACATATATTGTTTTAAAAATGTTTAAATTCGATAAATCTAGTAAGGAACTTTCTTCCAGACAGTTGAATCTTATTCTTGGTGACGGTCTTCTTATCTCTATTGAAGAAGAGAAGAGCAAGGTTGTAGATAATGTGTTGGAGTGGGTGAAAGCTTCACGTGGAATAGTTAGGAGTATGGATGCAGACTACCTACTATACTTATTGATGGATGTGGTGATAGACGGTTACTTCATAGTTCTAGAGGAGATCGAAGATGAGATAGATGTCCTAGAAGATGAGTTAACCTCCAACCCGAGTCCCAGCCTGCTCCACATGATCCATAAATTGAAACGTCAGCTTTTACAGTTCAGTAAGAATATGTGGCCTCTTAGAGAAGTTGTCGGAACGCTTGAGAGGTCTGGACAACGTTTCGTTAATCCTCAGACTACTCCATACTTTAGAGATCTCTATGATCATACAATTAGAGTCATAGAGAGTGTTGAGACACTCCAGGCGATTCTCTCAGACATGCTTGATGTATACTTTTCAGCTGTAAGCAATAAGATGAATGAGGTAATGAAGATGCTGACAATGATAGCAACGATATTCATGCCTCTATCATTTATAGCTGGAATATATGGAATGAACTTTGAGTATATGCCAGAGCTTAAATGGGTCTGGGGGTACCCACTAACACTCTCCATAATGCTACTCATAGGAGTAACAATGATCCTTTACTTCAAGAGAAAGAAATGGATCTAGGAAAACAATAAGAAAAGCCATCTCTGAATAAGATGAAAGAAAACACTTATTTCAGATATCTTGTCTAGTATCTTTTCTCTCAGCATATATAATTCTCCTCCAATCATGACGTATACATCATCCGTGTACTGTTAAGCATTTATTCTACATTATTCTAGAAGATATTTTTAGCGGTCACAGATTTTTAGATAACTTCTATAATCTTCTTTATGAGGAATTCTGGATGTTTTCCTAGTTCCCTAGATTTCTGGTATATTGCTCTCGCCAGTTCTCCTTTCAATATTAGAACGTCTTCAGACGAAGTAGCGTAGCTTAGCACGATCTCAGAAAGCTTCCTTAACTTATCTCTATCAAAACCAACATTATCGATAACCATTATTCCGTTCTCTTCAAGGTTCTTTCTCACATTTGGAGGTGAAGGACATCTAGCTACAAGTATCATTTTCTTTGGTTTATAGACTTCTCTATACAGCTTGACCAACTCTAATTCTCTAAGTTTAACATTTTTTCTAGATACATCTTCAATCTTTTCAGGTTCAGTTCTTGCTCCAAGTTCTTTTCCCAACCCCTCCCATAAACCTCTAAGCCACATAAACCTCCATTCTTCAGCTGATATAGGTTGCTCTATTCTCTTAATTTCTCTAGTTCTCTGATACCAGTCTTCGAGTTCTTTAACTTCTATTATTAGATCTGGTTTCTTGATAGGTGGATCTAGATCTATTTCCAGTATGTTCATGATCATGCCGCTGTAAACAAGTATGTCCGGCCTCATTGCTTTGTATAGGCTCCACACTTTCTTTAGATCGTTTGTATCCTCCCAGCTAACTGGTCTAGGAGCTTCTAAGAAGAAGCTGAGTAAACCTCTCGAAGTACTTATAACTATGTTCGGCGGAATTATCGAGACCTTTTGTTTACCACTTCTCTCAAGACTTAGATACCTACACTCAGGATATACGACCACTCCGCCATCTTCTGATAAATGTGATATTAGAGTTAGAAATATCCATGATTGATAGATGTTTCTCAAATTTGTTTGGAGAGATGTTTGAATAGCTCTCCTACCTCTATCTTCAAACATTTTTAAACTCATCTTACCTCTAGCAAGATCCATAGCATATGTGAAAAGCTTCTTCTTAAGATGGGTCTTCGGATCATCAATAAAACTCTTCAATTCAGGTGGAAATGTAACATTCTCCAATCCAAGCTTTAGGCAAACATCTCTAAGAATACTTTTCAAATTGGAGATCCATTCTGAAGTTACTTTAAGATTCTCTCCCGATACTTCTTCAACGAACAGATTTTTCAAATAATCTAAATCTTTTGTAAGTTTTTCAGAAAACTCTCTACTTATCTTAGCTTTTCTGAATGATGTAAAGTTCTTCCTAATCTCTCTATAAATTTCTCTCCAATCAGACTCCATTTGGCCATAGTATTTTAGTTAAAAGCTAGGAGATAACGATTTCCATATTTTCGTAGAGCCCAGTTTCCTTCTAGGATCCATTAAGACTCGAGAGATTTTTCTTAAATAGAAGACCATACCATGCTGGAACAAAATAAATGCTCCATCTAGTGAGGAGGGATAACGATAAGTATAGTGTAAAGATTTTAGATCTTCTCTTTTATTTTCTCTAGGAACTTCTCCTTATCTACTATGTATCTTTCATGTATTCCATATCCAATTATCTTCTCTCCTAAACGTGCCTCGACATAGAATACTAGTCTTCTACCATCTACTTGTAAGAGACGGGCGTGTATATCTATTTCTGCTCCAACTGGTGCTGGATTAACATGGTAAACATCTACATGTGTTCCAACGGTAGTTTGAGTTTGTGGGAGAAGTTTATCGACACCCACCCTACAAGTATTCTCCATGAAGAGTATCATAGCAGGTGTAGCCAGTACTTCTACTTCTCCAGAACCTATATGCTTAGCAGCATATTCATGTGGGATCCTATAAGTATTCTGTAGGACGAGACCAGGCTTGATCTCCATACAAATTTATGGATAATATTTTTGATATAACTCTTTCTTCTTTCAGATATTTATGTCAAGGTTATGTATAGTATCGTGAGGGTTATGGTGAGAATAGATGCTGGAATTATTAGTTTATATGGTTTCGTTAATTCTGTTTTATAGTAATTCGCTGAAAGTACTAGACAAGCATGTGCAGGACTAACCATAGCTCCTGTGAATCCTCCTAGAAATCCTAGTATCAATCTATCTTCACTCTGTAGGAGTGGTAGTAGGGGTGGGAAAGCTAAAGCTATGTATGTAAACTCTACACCTGTACCTATAACTAAAGCTAACGGGATCGTAAAGATTGCTAGCTCAGCGTATGGGCCGAGAAGTTCTTTCAACGATAAAGCTACATTACTCTCTTCAATATACTTGCTGAATATGAATGAGAAGACTACTATTCCTATGAACGTTGGGTTGAACATATATCTCAATCCGCTGACCATGTTTTTTAATCCTGGTTTATAGATTAGCATGAAGATGAGTATCGTTGCGAAGATCGCTACTACCAAGTTTACTTTCAGTACTAGTGTTAATAATGCGATAGCTATAAAAGGCCATACATGAATTATCTTTTCAATCTTTTTCTCACCTACGTTAATGCTTCTCCAAGATCTTATTTCACGGTAACAAACAATTATCCCTGAAATCGTGGCCGCCAAAGTTATCGGGATATTCATTATTGTTACGTGACCCGCCGGGATACCTAGTATACCTGAAGCAAGTATAACTCCTTGATAAAGTGGCCACGTAGTTATCCATATATGTCTAAACCAGTAATTGATGAATGTTTTAACATCAGGTTTTAGATTCATCTCTTGGTAAAGTGGATCAACTATAACGGCAGAGATATAAGCTCCGCCAGGCATCGGAAGCAATCCTATAACAGAAGGTGTTGCAAATGCTGCAAATCTAGGTCCAAGTCCTTCTAAGCCTTCTACCAATGATTTTGATACACTTGTAGAACTATAGAGGTCTGCTAAGAACATTGATAACATTAACGCTACGACAGTCTGGATCATCTGGAGATTGAAAGAATCTACTGTAGCTTTTACCATAGATTGATCTAACGTTAATGCACCGTAAAGTATTGCTCCTACCAGTAAAGATAAAGCGATGTTGATTTTTCTGAAAACCAATACTATTATCAAGGTTACAGAGATTAGCAAAGCATATGGAGAACTAAGTAAAGCCATTTAGGTCAGCACTATCTTTAAGGATTCTTTCTAATAAACTAAACTCTATAACGCTACCATCACTCGTAAGAGTAATCTGTAAATGTCCATGAAGCTCTCTCAAGTATTATTTCTCTAAGTATCTTCTTTGAGTAATCTGGTTCTAGCTGAAGCATTAATGCAACAAGATGTTTGCAAAAGCTTAACGTATTCTTTACTTTAACCCAATCTGCACAATCATGGAAAATAATCTTTCTTTCAACATCTATGAATACATTGTATTCTTTAATCTTGGCAGAAAGTGATGATGGAGATTTCTCTAATATCTCTATCTCCCGTCTACCTATCTCTTTACCTCTCTTAAATCTAGCTTCATCTGTTAGAAGTTTTAACATATCTTCAACGTTTTCAGGAATTTTTTCTGGAGGAATTATGATGGAAAGCTTAGGTTGTTCGAATACGTTTTTCTTTAAATTCTTTTCGACTTCTTCTAATGCCTTCCTCTGGCTAGGGGTTATTACTTCAAGTATCTCTAATACTTGTAGAGCATTATGTACTGCGTATCCTTTAAAATGGTTATTGAAGTATCCGTAAACTTCTCTCGTCTCTTCTAACATCTTGGTTATCTTCGGCTTCCATTCACTAAGCTCCTCCCTACTATAATGATAGTAGTACCATGGGTTCCTGCCTCTTCCATGCCATCTTATATACGTGAAATCTGTTGTAATATGTAATTCAGGAGGTAGTAGTGGTTCATCAACTATGGTGTAGGCCACACTATATCTAGACAACATATTCATTACATCTTCTCTAATCCAAGAGTTATCTCTAAACTCAATAGAAAATCTGTATCTTTCAGGTAGCTGTGAAAGAAATGTTTCGAGGAAATCTTTATGCTTGCTGTATTCGAAACTGGGTGGTAGCTGGATTAGTAAAGGGCCAAGCTTCCCAGCATTCTCCAGCGGCTTCACTAACTCTAGAAATCGGTGTAAGTCTTTTAAGACTCCTTTAGATACATCGAGCTTCTTCTCATGAGTTATAAGTGAAGGTATCTTTGCTGTAAATACAAAGTTTCTAGGAGTATTTTGAGAGATCTTCTCCACGATCTTCATATCTGGATAGGAGTAGAAGGTTGAATCTATCTCAACTGTATTAAAGATTTTACAGTATCTTTGAAGTTTATTCTCACCTGGCTTATAGAAAACTCCTTCCCAATCTTTATAACTCCACCCACTCGTCCCTATTCTAATCAATCTAGCATACACTATAACTAACCAATAGGTCTCTATACATATAAACTCTAGATTAGTCTAGGATTATGGTAAGATTGGTGGGATGCTCTAAGTATGGTTGAGATAATAGTTGGATGCGGGGGATGGCAATACTTTCAAGCTTTAAATGAAGATCCGCTAAGACTCTACTCTCTAGCATTCAAGTTTGTTGAGGTTAATTCCACCTTCTACAATCTTCCAGATTTAGAGATAGCTTCTTCATGGAGGAAGAGAGTTCCAGAAGATTTCGAGTTCTCTATTAAAGCTAATAGGAAGATCACACATTCAGAGAAGCTGCAGCCATCAAAAGAAGTTATTGATTTAATATTGAGACACATAGAGTTATGTAGGATTCTGAGATCCAGGATGCTTGTCTTCGAAACACCGAAGAACATCCATCTAAAAAATATAATCGTTAATCTTTCAAAGATTCTAGAAGATGTGGATACTGGAAACATTAGGATTCTAGTAGAACCTAGATGTGGGTGGAGAATTGGAGATAGAGAAGTAGTACAGTTGTTTAAAGATCTTGGAGTAATCCCAGTTACAGATTACTCTAGAGAAGAACCCCCATACGATGATAAAGAAATCTCCTATAGTAGGCTCTTCGGTAAAGGTGAACACAACGTATACCAGTTTACAGATGAAGATCTAAAGACTATCAAGGAGAGAGCTGAAAAGAGAAAATCCAAAAGAGTCTATCTAAGTTTCCACGGGATATCCATGTATCTAGATGCAGCTAGGATGGAGAGGTTCTTGAAGAAAGGTGAACTACCACCGGTTACATCAAAGTATGGTATAGACTCCCTTGAAGAAGTATTGAGAGACGCTGTTTTCCCCACAACGAAACAAGACCTCATAAAGAAACATGGATGGAAACTTGTAGATATAGATAGAGATACCAGAGTTCCTGCAAGCGTTATCTTAAAACAACTAAGAAAAGATACGTATAGAAATTTGAGAGAATTAGTTGATGAGCTTAGAAGAAGATTTGAGAGAACTTAGTAGACTGTGATGATAAAAATCTTAAACCTTAATACAGATACGCATAAAATTTATCTATCGTTCTAGTAATCTTATTCTTGAGGAAGAAATGCAGAGTAGTGTTGAGAAAGGTGAGGTTAGATCTGGCTTAACGATTTCAGGAGCTTATGCAGATAAGCTTAGAAGAGTTCTATTTGCACAATTCATCCAGAAGATCAAATCTGGAGAGATAAGTAAAGAGGATGTTGCTAGAGCTTCAAGAGAGCTTAACACCTTCCTCTACCATCTACTTGTCGAGAAACTTAAACTCGAGAAAGATGATGTTGTTAGAATTACCGTTAAGTATGAATTACAAGATCGGGAGATCAAGTGGGATTATGAAAACTTGAAGATAGACGCTTACAGGAAGATCCCTCAAAGTGAAGTCAGTAAGATAATAGCTGAAACAGTGAAACATGTTAAAGAAGTTATAGAGGGTAAACATGTTATAGAAGAAGTTGGTAAAACAATTACAGGAGATACTTTATACAAAATCAGACTTGGAGGTGTAGATATAGGTGTCCTCGAAGTCATAGGGCTTGATGATGAAGTGATAGTCAAAGGAGCATTAACATCTCCAGATACAGTTATTATAGAGAAAGCTAGAATAGGGATAGGTGGTAAAGAAGTTTCCGAAGTCTTGCTGGAGAAAATAAACGAGCTAGCTGAGAAAGGTAGAAAAGTTTCTAGGCAAGAAGCTGAAGAGACTATAAAATTCTTCTTATCTAAAGTTAAAACCACGATCGCCTAGAATGAATATAGTGATGTGAAAACTACTACATAGATCGTGAGAACGATATTTTAAACGATAGCCTACTTGACTATGTAGAGATATATCTTGTGGTATCTACCATCTTCCATAGACTTGACTAGATAAACTTCATCAGGTCTGATTCCCGGAATTCTATAATCGTGGCTAACTATTCTAGATCCTCTCTTTAAAGATAGAAGTCTCGGTTTAAGTTCTCTAAGATTTTCTGGTAGAAGGTATAATGTAACTATATCTGCTTCTGAGAAATCGTATGTGTAGAAGTTTTTTCTTAAAATCTTGATATTCTTTAACCCGGTAGAAGATATCTTTCTCTGAATAAATTCTATGAGTCTTGGATTTATTTCTACTCCGATTGCTCTACATCCATAATCTCTTGCAGCTGAGAAAAGTATTCTACCATCTCCTGCACCTAGATCTACAAGTATTTCATCTTTCTTTGGATCAACTATAGATAACATTTTACTAACGACGTCAAGTGGAGATGGAACGAAAGGTGGATTCTTCTTCTCCACCACCGCCATCTCCAGAAGTTTAATTCTAGAGATGTTTAATATAAAGATCTTGATGTTTCCAGATAATGCTTTTAGGCTGGCTTCTTATATCTCGATATAAGTTGTTTAGGATACTGGAGAATGTTGAGAGGGCTTTAGTTATTGGCATAGGTGGAGGTGGAGATATCTTTACCACGATTCCCACTAGAAACTTCTTGAAGAATCTTGGAATAAAGGTTTACGTAGGATCTGCTTTGTGGGAGCGGTTTGTGGTAGATCCTTATCCAGGACCTAGACCTCTAGAACAACTAACAAATATCGAGAGATTAACAACTACGACATGTCTAGCTGGAGGGAGAACAGTTACCGTAGACGGTGTTAAACTTCAAGCATCCTATCTTTCAGAGAGGATTGGTGAAGAAGTTTTACTCATAGATATAACGAAAGGTGTAGATGCTATTGTTGAAGGTTTGAGTAGTACATGTTCCATCCTTGACATAGATTTAGTAGTGGGTATAGATGGAGGTGGAGACGTACTTGCAAGAGGTAGAGAACCCAACTTAAGATCACCACTCTGCGATTCAATAATGCTGGCTTCTTTAAGAAAACTAAGAAAGAAGAATTTCATAGGAGTATTTGCACCTTCATGTGATGGTGAGTTATCTCTAGAAGAAGTATTAAACTATCTTTCAGATATAGCTATGAAGGGTGGATTGCTGGGAGCATATGGGATGAGCCGTGAAGACGTAGAAGAATTAGAAAAGCTTGTAGAGAACATGCCTACAGAAGTTAGTAAGCTAGCTTTAATGGGTGCTAAAGGTTATAGAGGTGAAGTTGGGATAAGAGAAGGTATATGGAAGGTAAATCTATCCGTAATCTCTACTCTAACATTCTATTTAGATACTGTGATTACGTATGATTTGAGCCCTCTAGCTCAGGCAGTCTCATCTACACACAATATATATGAAGCAAATGAAAGATTACATGAAATTGGCGTGAAGACAGAATTAGACATAGAACTAGAAGCACATAGAAGAGGGGCTAGATCATACTTAGAACTCTTCAAAAACAAATCTTCCACACAACATAATAATGTTCTATAGTTTTTGAGAGGTTTACTTATGAATAAGATTCTATGCATTCTTTCAATAATTCTCGCAGCCGTTATGTGGGGATCGAATGGTGTATTCGTAAACATGGTCCCTCTTGAAGGTCATGTCATAGCTGCTTACAGAACTCTCTTCGCTATAGTAAGTATGAGTCCGATAATCTTCTTAACATCTATGAAGAGTTTTCTAAAAGCTTTGAATAAATGGAAGATAATTTTGATGAATGGTTTAGTGAATGCTCTTGGATGGGCGTCTCTCTTCACATCTATGAAGCTCGTACCGATAGCATACTCCGTATTCTTGAATAATCTCGGTCCAGTAATCTCCACTGTACTCACACCTTTTATCTTGAAGGAAAAGATAAAGAAGCATACTTCTCTATCTCTATCTTTAGCTATTCTCGGAGTATTCTTAATACTCTACAGAGAACTGAAACCTGAGTCTCTAAACTTTCTTGGCATACTCTTCGGAATCTGTTCAGGTGTATGTTACGGTCTCTTCATAATCTTCTCGAAGATTGTTAGAGAAGATACTCCAAGTCTTATTCTTGCATATGGAACTTATCTTACGACGAGCATATTCATTCTCCCATTAGCTTTAACGGAGATTACTAATATCAATCTAGAAGCCTACACATTCTTAATACTACTGTACATGGGAGTTGTGAATACAACCATAGCTGTAACACTCTACTTCTATGGACTTGGATTTATAGAAGTTCAGAAAGTAGCTGTGCTAACCTATTTCGAACCACTTTCTGCAACAATACTGGGTACGATATTCCTATCTCAAACACCATCTATAGAAGCATTAATAGGAGGAGCACTAATACTTACCGCAGGATACATTACATCAAGATATTAAGAAATATCGAGAAATTACGGAAAGTTTTTATCTAGTTCTTAGGAAGCTACTTTGGGGAGATTTGTATTGAATAAGGTTTACATAATTCTCGGAGTAGTTCTAGTAGCGCTTATCCTAACATCAAGCTTACTACTAGTTACCTATCAATCGCTAAACATTTACAGAGAGATGTTGACATCGATCGAGAAAAAGATTTCAGATATTTCAAATGAAACCCGTATCCTAACATTAAGAATCTCTGAGTATCAAGCTAAGCTGAAAGATCTAGAAGAAAAATTATCCTCAATATCTTCTGTAAACAAAACATATGGAATTGTAATGTATGAGAATGTTACTGCTCCAGAGAAGGTTTACGAGAAGGTTAAGAATTCGGTGGTCTTCGTTAGGTGTAGAACTATTGTCCAAACAATTTTTGGGAGAACGTATTCTACATCTGAAGGATCTGGATTCGTATACAGTGAAGATGGTTACATAATAACAAACTACCACGTTGTAGAAGGAGCAGTAGAAGTACAAGTATTCTTTATAGATAAGAGTGCTTATAAAGCAGATATAATAGGAACAGACCCATACGGAGACATAGCGGTATTAAAGTTGAAAGATCTAGATAGAAAACTTGAACCGTTGATTCTAGGAGATTCATCAAAACTTAGAGTTGGTCAACCTGTCATAGCTATAGGGAACCCATTCGGGTTAACGGCTTCTCTAACTACAGGTGTTGTAAGTCAGCTTGGAAGATTGCTTGAAAGCCCTGGTGGTAGGTATATACCAAATGTTATACAATTTGATGCTGCTGTAAATCCTGGGAATAGTGGTGGTCCACTACTTGATTATTCAGGTAAAGTTATTGGAATAACTACTGCTATCGCTACAACTACTGGAGAATTTGCTGGAATAGGTTTCGCCATACCATCAAATCTTGTTAAGAAAGCCGTGGAATCTATTATATCCACTGGAAAATATGAACATCCATGGATGGGTATAGGTGGAGTAGATGTAGATATGGAGATAGCTCAATTAATGAATTTGAAGAATGCTTATGGATTCCTTATAACGACCATTGCTAAAGACAGTCCCGCAGATAAAGCTGGTTTGAAAGCAGGAACAACTAGAACTACACTATCCGATGGTAGAGTAATAAATATTGGTGGAGATGTAATCATAGGAATAGATGATGTAACGGTATTCGGGTTAGCAGATCTACTAGCTTATCTTGAAGAGTACAAGAGACCTGGAGATACAGTAACATTAAAGATAATTCGAAGCGGAGCTGAACTAGAAGTAAAATTAACTTTAGGATCAATCTCTGCATAACATAACTCCATGCAAGAGTAAGCCTAGCCTATGGCCAAGATCAGCTAAGAGATGCTAATACAAGTTTGCATTCATGGCCACACGATATCTACGTTAAATTTTAGCTACACGCTATAGGTCTAGATATGGGTCAAGATAGGTTCATCATGGATATTGAAAACGTAGTTAGAAGAATCTTGTTGAAATATGGTGAGAAAGTAGGTAGAGGTGTCGATAAGTTAAAAGATAAGCTAGTGGAACTACATCAGACGAATAGAGTTAAGATAAATCACTCGGTAATGGAGATTGTTCTAGGAGCATACATGTTAAGTCAAGGCTATAATGTAGATGTTGAAGTACCTGTTGGAGATAACTTAATAGCAGACATGATTGCATGGAAAGGTGGTAGAAAGATAGTAATAGAGATAGAGACAGGCTTCACGTCTCCTGAAAATGCATTAGATCCGCAAGCGTATCTTACAGCTAGAACGATAAGTAAAGTTGCTAGATATGGAAAATATGCAGACACATTCTCCTTCGGAACCCCAAACCACAACATTCTTCCAATACCAACACCACTACTAAAACCTCCAAGTAAAAGATTGGAAAAAGAACTCCTCTTAATGAAGAAACTATGCGACCTATACTACTCTAACCCACCAATAACAATAGAAGATATAACCAACGCACAGATAAAAACAATCTACATACTCAACATAGATACACTAGAAATAAAAGAAGAAAAACCAAGAAAATACCTCCAAACAAAACTAAAAACAATGACACCGACAATAAAAATAATTGAAAAATATTTAGAGTGGAGCCAGCATTCGGAGCAGGCAGGACCAGTAAGTATGCAACCCCACGACCACCAGGTTGCATCCCCCTGAATCCCACCTACACCCTAACTCGTTTTCCGCCTTTTCGGCGGGGTCGTGAAGTTAAGGTGTAGGTCCGTTGAAGGTACGTAAACTGAGGCTCCCCCCAGCTTACTTCCCTTCAACGTGCTTGCCCCTTTTCCTGCTGGCTCCGTATTTTACTAGATTTGGGGGGTTGATAAGATTTTCGTTCTTAAGTTTTTCTAGTAATACCTTTATATTGGCTGTGGTTTTTCTATAGGTGTTCTGAGGGTTTTACCCTAGTTTTCTGTAGTTCTTCTTCTCTAAGATAGGAGATTATAGCTGCTATGAAGTTTATTATAGCTGATATTATTAGGGTGTTTCTTATGCCTAGGGTTAGCTGGTTCTTTACTAATACTTCCATTTGAGTTGTTAGCTCACTACTTATAGATGCCAGAGGTAGATCTGATATAGATGTTGTTAGGTAAATTATCGCTACTGCGAAAGGTGTGCTTAAAGCCATGCTCATATTTAGTATTGTGCTTCTGACACCTGCAGCCACTCCTCTGTAATCTGGTGGAACTGCTCCCATTACAGAGCTTGCGTTAGGGCTTCTAAACATTCCTACTCCCAGTCCAGCTACTATCAATCCTGTTAGTAGTAGAATGTAGTTCATTTGGAGCGTTATGTTTGATAAGATGAGTAAAGATATGCCTGATACTACTAGCCCAGTTGTAGTAAGGATTCTAGTTCCTATCCTATCTGATAGCCATCCACTTAAAGGTCCAATAATTATTAATGTTAGGTCAAGTGGTATAAGCGTTAAGCCTGCTTGCATAGGTGTAAATCCTTCTACAACTTCTAGGTAGAGTGAAGCCAGTAATGCGAGTGAAGCGAAGGTTATCCCGTTGAGGAAATTTGAGAAATTTCCAATAGTGAACGTTCTTATTTTGAAGAGCTTTAAGTCAATCATAGGATTAACAGTATTCTTCTCAATCCATACGAAAACTGAAAACAATATCATACTTTGAACTATTAATAATGCTGAGAGTTGTGAAGGCATCTTACTGCCCATAGTCAAGACGTAGAGGACTATTAATAGGGTGGTGGAGAATGTAACTGCACCTTTCCAATCAAACTTAACCTCGTTTTTTGAATTAATCTTAGCAAAATCTTCCCTCAACCTAAGCTTTGCCCACAACCCTCCGAGGAATCCTACTAAAGCATCTATAAGGAATAGTGTTCTCCAACCATAAAGACTTATCACGACACCGCTTAAAGTATATCCTGTAACTGTTCCAGCATTTATCGCTACCTGGTTTATACCTATCCCTGTGCCTAAACCTTTATCTGCGAAAGCATCTGTAACCATAGCAATAGAGTTTACGAACATGAATGCTCCACCAATCCCTTGTATCAACCTAAAACCCATGAGATGATATATGCTTGGTGAAAATGCGGAGAGTAGTGCTCCTACAGCGAAGATGAAGTATCCAATTGTATATAGTTTAACTCTACCATGTATATCTGAAAGTTTTCCTATAGGTGCTAGTAGAGATACGAGAGCTAAACGGTGCACAGTGATAACCCAGCTACCTAGAGCTAGATCAGTCTTAAATTCAGATAAGAGGACAGGTAAACCAACCACCAGTAAACTCATATCTAGAGAAGAAGTGAATATACCGACGGTGGTAACGGTGAGTACCGTCCAACGTTTCTCCATCTACATCTAAAGAGAAATCAATACCTAGTTAAAAAAGATAAAAATTTCCCAGATTATATCATGGATTCTGGTATACCGTCTGGTCTGTAAGCGATGTTTGGTTTAAGCTTCCTCTTCTCAAGAAGTTGTTTCACATGTGGATAGAGGATAACGTATTCTTCATCAATACATTTCTCTAACATTGGGTCTATCTCTGCTAGTCTCGATCTTAGATTCTCGTATTCTCTACTACTACTAAAGCTTAACATTACGGCTGGATAAACTCTTATGCACGGTTCTAGACCAGCCTCTACAAGATTTTCTAACGCTTTCAATTGCATATCAAAATATCTTGGATCTGCAAGAGTAATCTTATAGAATTCTTCTCTACTACATCCTTTCAACGACACCCTTACGACAACACATTTATGCTTAGATATTTCTCTAGCATATTCTGGATCATAACCTATTAGTAGACCATTAGTCTCAAGAACGAATTCCAGCTCTGTATTATCAAAGAGTCTTAATAGTTCTAGAAGATGTTCTCTAGAGATTGTTGGTTCCCCTCCACTAAGTCTAACCATTCTGAAACCTGCTTTAACAACTATGTTTAAAAGTTGTCGATAAGCTTGAGTTGGAGAACAGTAGAACCCCTTAATCATTACGTGGCTCGCAGACCTCCAGCTCCAACACATACCACATCTAAGATTGCATCCAACAACGTCTCCCGTAGCTATCCCACCATACCATCTATCTCTCCTAAACCTATAGTACCTCCTCTCTTCTACGCCATCAACCCTCTTAGTAACTAGTTCTCTAACTTTCTCAGAGAGTTTTAGAGGGTCGTAACCAGCCTCTACATCCAATGAATCTAAACCACTCACTTTTTCATCAACCTTAATGGATCTCTATATTTATCAAGGTAAAATGATCCATAAAGATATATTGCTGTCTGGAACCATCCAGCCATGTGTCCGAATAAGTTGTAGAGTTTATAGGTTATACATTTTCTAAGTATTCTACAATCTTTATCTAAGAAGCATCTTGAAGTAATGCATAGAGATTTGACGGGATTCTTATCATCTGGACCTATTATCCCTAGAGAGCTCCCAATATTCAATAGATGTCTATCAACTTGGCTTAAACATGTTAATCCCAGTGAGAATAGCCCCCAACCATGTGCTACTTTAGGTCCACAATACTTTATTGATAAAATCTTCTTCCTTAGGTTTAAGAATTCTTCTAGACCATGTACTTCTCTACTAAATTCTTCTAGACTAAATATTGAAGTAATTTTATCTGAAATTATCTTCAATTGGTTTAACTGGTAGCTTTTCCCAACCTCATCCAGCTTAACTGATTTTATCTTTTCTTCATCTTCAGCCATTTTTAATATCTTCTTCATCCATCTAACAGTATTATTATGGTAGTCGGTGTTCCTAGATAAAAAGATAGTGTAGAGAACAGCTATCTTATCCCATGGATCAATAGCTAATCCAAGCCCTGGAAATATCTCCAACAATCTATCTAGGATGCTCCTTACATTCCTACTAGTTTTACGAATCTCTAAATGTGGATTAAACCAAGCTCCACTAAACATGATGACTTCAAAATCGTATCCACCTTCAAACTTCAGCAAATTTTTCTCTTGTCTTATTCTCAGCCCCCGTCTCCTACCATAATACTTTACATACTCATCTCCAAACTTATCAAAAAACGGTAAAATGAAGGATGCGTTTAAAGACAATTCTACATCAAATTCACTCCATACTTCTACTATACCGCTTAAAGATTTATTCTTGTTCACGGTCCCATTAATTTATTAAGAAACTCTACAATATGTTTAATATTTTAAGCTAGCCTAATCATCCCTAAATCCCCGGGCTATCTATTTAGATTCGGATCTCAGATTTTAAGATTATATTTGAGTTAATGTTACATTGAGTTATGTTAATTTCTATGTTTGTTTTAGTTGTTGTGGATTGGCTGGTACAGAGCTTATAAGATCTTTCGATCCATGGAGAAGTAGGTTGTGTACTTGTCCACCTAAGTATTCTTTCGATCCGTATACTGGATGTGCACATAAGTGTATCTACTGTTATGCTTCTTCATACATAAGAGATTTTTTCAACTGTAGAGTTAAGAAGAATCTGATTGAGAGGGTTAGGAGAGATCTATCTAAGCTTCCTAGAGGAATACTGATATCTATGTCTAATAGTTCTGACCCATATCCGCCTACCGAGAGTAACCTACGTTTAACTAGAACTTGTCTAGAATTATTTAAGAAGCACGGTGTTAGATTACTGATTATAACTAAGAGTGACATAGTTATTAGAGATATAGATTTGATAAAAGAAATGGATGCAGCTGTAACTATGACTGTAACAACATTAAACGAAGAACTAGCTAGAAAACTTGAACCAGACGCTCCAAAACCTTCGAGGAGAATTGATGCATTAAAGATTCTCGCTGAAACAAGAATCAATGTAGGTTTAAGACTCGACCCAATAATACCCTACATAAATGATGAAGACTTCCATGAAATTATAAGAGAAGCAAGATACATAGGTGTAAAACACTTAGTTTCAAGTACATTTAAACCTAGACGTGATAGTTGGAAGAGAATACTAGAAGTTTTCCCAGAAATTAGAGAGAAACTTGAAGAACTATACATGAAAAATGGTGTTAAGATAGGTAGGAGTATGTATATGCCTAGAGATTTTAGATTTAGATTAATGAAGAAGGTGGCTGTAGAATGCCGTAGATATGGGATTCCCTTCGCAACATGTAGAGAAGGATTTAGAAAACTACATACATCACTAACATGTGATGGAAGCCACTTGATAAAAATTACTAGATAGAAATCAGTAATACGGTAAACTCCATTAATCTTCTCCATAAATATCCAGATAACTCCAACATATACTAATCTTCAGGTTACCATCAAAACCTCGGAAAAGAGAATACTTTTATCTAAAGATTGTAAGTGGTAGTTAATCATAAATGGGTATGACGATTAATTTTTTAATCATTTTTTGACTTGTTTTTCGATTGGAGAGATGTAAACGTAGTTACATCGTATCTTCAAATGTATTACCAAATTATTTTACTTCTCTATTTTCATGGTAGTGTCAGAGATGGAGGTGGGATCGAGGTGAAAGTAGTAACAGTTCATCTTCCAGAAGCTTATCTAGAAGCAATAGATGAGCTTGTCCGTAAGAAGATTTACCCAAATAGAGCTGAAGCAATTAGAATGGCTGTAAGAGATTTTATACAAGCGGAGGCAAACATACGTGAACAATGAAGAGATATTTATAGAAGGATTGATCAACGACGTAAGAATAACCCTCATAGGTGTAGGAGGAGCTGGATGCAACACAGTCAATAGATTACTAAGTTCATCTCTTAGAAATATAAGGCTAGTTGCAGCGAACACAGACCTACAGCATCTAGAAATAGTGCAAGCACCAATAAAACTAGTACTCGGTAAAAATACTAGAAAATTTAGAGGAGCTGGTGGAGATCCAGCCAAGGGAAGAGAAGCAGCCGAAGAATCTATAGATGAGATAAGAGAAGTTTTAAAAGATTCAGATATAGTTTTTGTTTGTGCAGGTTTGGGGGGAGGGACGGGAACAGGGGCAGGACCACTTGTTGCAGAAGTAGCTAGAGAACTTGGAGCAATAACAATAGGATTTGTAACTCTTCCATTCAAATTTGAAGGAAGCGTTAGGAAGAGGGTGGCTATACAGGGACTAGAGGAGATGAAGAGGAACTGTCACACGGTTATCGCTATAGATAACAATAAGCTTCTCGAACTCTACCCACACTATAGTTTGAAGAATGCATTTGCCCTCGCCGATGAAGTTATAAGCAATATGATACTAAGTATCATGGAATCAATAGTTAAACCTAGCTTGATAAATATAGATTACGAAGATTTTAAGAGTATAATGTTGAGGGGGAATTTAGCAGCTTTAGGCATAGGTAGATCATCAACACCTAATAGAGCTGAAGAAGCTACATTCTCAGCTTTAGAAAACCCCTTACTCGATGTTTCTTACGAAGACCTGACTGGAGCTATCATACATGTAACCGGAGGAGAAGATATGAAGATTAGTGAAGCAGCTAAGCCTGCCGAGATTATCTCCCAGCTAATGGATGAAGATTCTCTAGTAATCTGGGGCGCTAGGATAGATAGTAGCATGGATTCAACACTACAAGTAGCTTTAATATTAACAGGCGTTAAGAATAAACAAGTTGAAGAACAGATCAGTAAAGAAAAGAAGCTAGAAGAATTCGATGAAGAAGATTGGAGTAGGATAATGGAGGAACTAGGAGTAAAAAGCATCTAGTTAGAACGTCTCCGAATTTCTTCCAGCTTCCTAATCTTCTCTTCAACTTCCTTCTTCTCTATTTTTCTGAAGAGTGGTTTAGGTTCTCTAATTTTATGTCCTGGAGGTATCTCTCTTTCTAGATCATTCCACTTCAATTCATTTACATTTTTCTCTAAATTTAGGTAGTGGAGTATCTTCTCAGCTGTAAATGGTAGATAAGATGACATTAATATTGTAAGCTTGTATACAACCTGTATCAAAACATACATGGTTGTACCTGCTTCCTCGACATTCCTCCAAGGTTCTTTCAAATTCATGTATCTATTTCCTTCTTGAGCTAGTTTTAGTAAATCTTTTAATCCCTCTTTAAATTCACATGCTTCTAAATGTTCTCTGAACTCGTTTATGATCTTCTTACAGTTCTCCAGCATCTCCAGGTCTACGTCTTTCAAGTGTTTTGATTCTGGAATTATTCCGCCCATTTTTGTGTAGATGTATGTTAAGACTCTATGTATAAAATTTCCAAGTGTTCCTATTAATTCATTATTTATTTTCTCTGCGAAATCGCTCCACTTGAAATCTGTATCTCTAGTTTCAGGAGCTATAGCTACTGCGTAGTATCTTATAACATCTGGATCATATTCAGCTAAGAGGTCGTGTAGCCATATAACCCATCCCCTACTCGTTGAGAGCTTCTCACCTTCAAGATTTACAAACTCATTTACTACAACATTGTATGGTAAAACGTATTCTCCATGAGCTATTAGTAGTGCTGGGAAGAGGATGGTGTGGAAGAAGAGGTTATCTTTACCAATGAAACAGTATAGTTTCGTATCCTTATCCATCCAATACTTCTTCCATGCATCCTTGTCTCCACATATATTCTCAGCCCAATCTCTAGTGGCAGAAATATACCCGAGAAGATTCTCAGCCCAATTATAGATTACCTGTCCTTCAGAACCTGGGAAAGGTGCAGGCGGCCCCCACTCATAATCTCTCGTTATATCTTTATCCTTCAATCCTTCTCTAGTTAGCCAAGCTATAGTTTTATTATAGGTTGCCTTCCTCCAATGCTTCTTATCTTGCACATATCTTAAAACGTCTTCTGTTAAGCTACTGAGTTTTAAGAAGAAATGTGTTTTCGTTATTATTTCTGGTTTCGTATTGCAGAGTGTGCATCTTGGTTCTAGTATTTCGAATGATTCATACCATGCACCACATACTTCACACACATCTCCATACTGGTCTGGAGCACCACATTTCGGGCAAACTCCTTTAACGAATCTATCTGGAAGAACCATTCTGTCTTTCGGACACCACCATTGTCTTATCTCTTTCGGGTATATGTATCCCTTCTCCCAGAGTTTTGTATAGAATTCCCTAACGGTATCATAGTGTATAGGTTTGCTTGTTCTTGAGAATATGTTGAATGTTATTCCAAGTTTCTCAAATACTTCTTTCTGTACTGGATAGTATTTATCGCAGAGTTGCTTCGGCGTCATGTTCTGCCTCATAGCTTCCAAAACAATACTGCTAGCATTTTCATCTGTTCCACATACAAATACTACGTCGTCTCTCATCAGTCTCCTAAATCTAGCAAAGATGTCTGCTGGAAGATATGCTCCAGCTAAGTGTCCAAAATGTCTAGGTGCATAAGAATATGGAAGTGCAGCTGTAACTAGATATTTCCCGAGCCCCCCTCACCCCTTACTATGACATCTATAGAAGATGAATTTAGGTTTTCAGAAGATAACTATTTTAGAAGTTAAATCTCTTTCTGCGGATTTAGGGGTTCAAGCCTAGATTCAACTTCATCTGAAGATACTTCTCTGTTTAGTAGTAGTCTCGCTTCTACTTCTTCTGCAAACTCCTTCGCCAGCTCTCTATCTATAGATATCATCTCATCTACGAGGTCTATCGGGAATGGGAGACCTGTAGCTAAATTTGCTGATTTAAGTACGTATGCTAAGACCATTTCTAGATCTACGTTTTCACCTATCTCTAAGCATACTGGAGCAGTGTATGGAGAAAGTCTAACATGAATTCTAGGTCTACTAGTGATTTCTTTCAAGAGGTTTGCAGCACATGTATCTCTTTCATGACTTCCAGTATTATGTTGGCATAGATCTGTATGTATTTGGGTCTTCAACTTCTTATCAACATACTCTAAAGCTTCACGTGTATTCTCATCCATACTTTTATCTTCTTTTACAATCTTCTTCTCAACTATATCGTTGTACCATGATATCAAGCTAGAATAGTGGAGATAGCTCCACCGATCTCCTATGAAATCTCTATAGTTAAAGTATTTTCCGTAAGGTAACAGCATCCTCAATATGGATCTATCATTTCTCTTCGTTATTTCGCTTATGCTCCATGTTTTAGAAAGTATCCAGCCGTCTATTGCTGAAGTTCTAAGCCTCTTGATGACTGCGACCGCTTTACCAGATCTAACTAGGTGTCTAGTAAATGTGAGCACACGTTCAATTAGATCCCAAGCCGATCTATATCCTTCTATCCCCATTTCCGCTAGATTCAGTTTCTTCACTTCACTACACCTAGTTCTAAACCCGTAAAATGCTCCATCAATCAACATTATATCAACATCATAATTCTTCATACATCTTAATGCTAATTCTCTTTCTTTAGACGTCATTAACAATGATAGTATTTTATGTGTTTGTAGAATGTCTCCTGTCTGGCTGACCATCATGTACCCTGCCTCCATACTCTCATCATCTCTATCTGAGATTATCTTATCACCTTCAAAGACCATGTAACATGCTGTGTAGACACCTATCCTGTATCCAAGTCTATCATTAAAAGTAGGTGAGGAAGAACCATCTACAACACCCACAACTAAATCTCTATCAAGAATATCTGGAATATCTCTAAAACTCAGATACCTACCTATGTTCGAAATCTTAACTCTATCTCTAACAATCATCTCCACAGTTTTTCTCGCAGCTTCTTCAGCATACTCAAAAAAGTTTTCCTGAAGTTTAGGTGGAAGTTTAGATAAAGCCGTCTTCAATTCTTCTTCAAATAATCTTCTAATAGTTTCTCGGCTCAACTTAGACCAACCTCATTTTTCCTACGCTCTTTCTCTGGATCTATCTGGAAGCTTATCAGTAGAGGTATGGGTGATGGGTTCATTCTACCTAGGAAGTAGAAGTGTCCTTCTGGTAGAGTTAGTAATGTTTCCGGCGTTATGTAGTATGATGCAGCAAGCTTCTGCGCTTCCTCTATATCTAGTGGATGTATTCTACCTATAAACTGGGTATTTAGGTTTCTTCTAACAGCTGCATTCAACCCTATTTCTCCAGCCATTCCTTGAGATAGAATTACTATTGAGAGACCATAGCTTCTACCTAATGCACATAAATCTATTATCATGTCTGTTGCATCTCTCTCCATACCTCTCGGCTGCCATGGAGCATACTGTGGTCCCTCATCTATTACTAGAGCTAGGTTCAGTACCTGTTTCCTCTCCATCAATTTCTTCAAATATTTTGTTATCGATGTGAAGACTGCGAGTTTCTGTTCCTTGATCCCTTTACTCATATCTATCACAACTATTCCCTTGTCTTTTGTTTCTGCAACTATCTCCCAAGGTTCTATTGTTCCTAGAAATCTCTCAAATTCTTCTTCTGTTATTAATTCAAATGAAGCTTCAAGTCTATTTAGTTGGAGTGTCCTAGTATCTTCTTTAACTCCAGGCGAAGTGGTGATTATGGATTTAGCTTTCTGATATACTAGTTGTCTACTCTCAGCTGGATCTCTACCTCTCCACTCAACTTGTCTTAAAGCTGTCTCTACAGCCGCTGCAACAGGATTCTCTTCTCTTTCATGATATCCGAAGTTCCTTGTTATAGATGCAAAGTATTTTACAACTGTTTGGTTATCTACTTTTATCTGGTCTAGTAGTATAACTGTATCGAAGTATGGTGCATAGTCGCTTCCCTTCCAATCCATTACGATAACATCATATCCAGCTTCTCTAAGTAGAGGTATAATCTCGTATCTTGTTAAGTAGCTTTTCCCTGAGCCTGTTACTCCGAATACGCCTATGTGGTAGTTTATGTATTCTTTGAGGACTGGTACTTTCCAGTTCTTCTTCCCCCAATAGTGACCTATAGTTAAATCACTTTTTCCAAGATACTGCATAGGGTTGTCATCATCATTGAATATTTCTACTATTGATGTGGGTGCAATTATCATTCTATTCTGAGATATGCCGTTTTCAGTAATTTCTCCTATGACTTCTAGATTGAAGACATAGTATTCTTTAACACTACTGGGCATTCTCCTACTCTTAGCATAAGCTAGACCTGGCGTGAACCCGCCTGTCCTCAAACTCTCATTTACACCCTTCCCACCTCTACAAACAGCTAGAACGTCACCACCATTCTTATTCCTAATAACTACCAGGCTCTCATTCTCAACTTTCTTCTCCATACCTTCGTAGAGGATAACCATAGCATTAGACTCGCTTGAACCACTACAAACTATACCTATTGGAGTCGGCATCCTAATAAGAAATAGATTTACCTTCATAAAATCATTTCACAGATCCCTGAAAGTATGGCCAAAAAATGGGAGAAGGATTATTGATACATTATTTTACGTAAAAGTTAAGAATGAGATTGCTCTTAAAAGCTGGCGAGATGAGTGTAGAAGCTTTCATAGATATACTCTATAATTCTTTATTCTGGATCTCTCTACTAACCTTTATACTCATAGTAGGCTACATAATTTACAGAGAGCTTGTAAAGAAATAAATCATATCTCGTAGACATTTATACAGAAGAAGATCATGGTCTTCTTAACACAGAAAGATGCGAAATTTGTTGAAGCCGTCTTTAGAGAATACTACAATAAAAATGTAGATAAAGTATATACTCCAGAGAAGATTGATGAAAGAGAATTTGGATACTTTCCTTTCTCAGAGAAGATTATGGTTAGGCATTTATACTTCGATACGGAGGAGAAGCTTAAAGACTTCTTAAAGAAGGTTGTCCCCCTCCACGTTTATCATTCAGCGGCATTCTATAGATATCCGAGCGCTCCCATGGAAGAGAAAGAATGGCTTGGAGCAGACCTCATATTTGATATAGATGCAGATCATCTGAGAACGAGATGTAGAAGAGAACACGACTTCAAGATCTGCCCAGAATGTCTAGACGTCTACGGTAGAGAATATGAGAGATGTATTAAATGTAACTCACAGCTTATAGAAGTTGAATGGGTTTGTGAACTATGTCATGAAGCTGCTAAAGAAGAAGTCTATAAACTCTTAGATTTCCTAGAAACAGATCTAGGATTCCAGAAGATAAAAATCTCTTTTTCAGGTAATAGAGGATACCACGTAGTAGTAACGGATGAGAATATAAGAGAACTGGGACAATTAGAGAGAAAAGAAATAGTGGATTATATCACGGGTACAGGCATATTGTTTGAATATCTTGGCTTAAACATAGAATCTAAGAAGAAGATGAGGATCACTCGTAACTGGCCTGAAGTAACAGATCCAGGTTGGAGAAGTAGAATAGCCAAATCCATAGTAAAACTAGTCATAGGAGGAGAGCTTGAAGAAATTATAGAGCTTCCTGGAGAGAAGAAGATCATAGAAAAATATTCAGATATTCTTAGAGAGTTTTCTGAGAAGTGGTCTGAAGAAATAGTTTGGGATAGTATCCCAACGCCTCTTCTCAAGATTCTAGGTAAAGCAGCTTTAGAATATTCTTCTGCTAAGATAGATGTCGTCGTAACTTCAGACATACACAGATTGATAAGACTTGGAAATACTCTTAACGGGAAGTCAGGTTTAATTGCAAAGATAATCGATATAGATGAGTTAGAAATTTTCGACCCATTCTATGATGCCGTAGCTCTGCCTATGGATAGAGAAGTTAAAATACGTGTAGTGAAGACACCTAGATTTAAGTTTTCTGGTATAGAGTTTCCTGAGTATAGAAATGAAGTAGTGAAGCTTCCTCTTCCCGTAGCTGTCTTATTGATATCTAAAAACATGGCTACGATCTCTAACGTAAGCTGAGAAAACTAGCTTAACTAGAATAATTTTATCTTAGCATAACTTTACATTATGTTGGATATGTCTGGGGAAATCTCGGTCTACGAGCTGATACTAGAATTGTGGAAGATTGAGAACTCTATAGAAGAACTTTCCAAGTTACCTGAAGATCTTGAAGATAAGCTTAGAGAATATTTTTCACAAGTTAAGAATTATCTGAGAGTTTCAGATAGGAAGACTTTGTCTGCAAGTCTTAAAGAAGCTGAACTTGAAGCTACAGCTAAGCTAGTCCAATCATTATTCGAGGTAAGATTGAAGAAGATACTGAAGGCGGTGGAGTCCGGAGTATATCCAGAAACCTTGTACAGTTTTGAGAAAATACTCTACTTCTCATTGTATAGATTGATAAGTGATTTTAAGAGAAATGTGGAAGCAATAATAACTACGGCCATGTATAGTAACTGGAAGGTTATAGAAACAGAGTTAGATGTAGTATGTTTTAATCAAGATATTCCACAGATAGTTGGAGAAGATTTAAAGATGTATGGTCCGTTCAAGAAGGGCGATATAGCAGTCCTTCCTAAATCTAATGCTCAATCTCTAACCGTTAGAGGAGTTGCGAACAGAATACTAATAATGTCTCCAGTAGTAGAGAAGAAAACAGTTAGAGAAGATTAATCATCGAAGATTTTCTAAATCTAGGTATAGTTGGCTTAAACTTAAATTATAGATCTATAAATAGTCTGTTAGAAAGAGGTTAAGTTGGACGAGAAATATCTCCTCCTATTATTAGTAGATTCTAGTGATGTGTTAAGTTTAGGTAAGAAAGCTGTAAAGATAGCTTCAGTTAAAGGTCTCGGATTAGTGGTCATGTACATATCTAGAGAGAAGATCATAGAAAAGATGATCCCACCGAGCATAAGGAGGGGGGTAGTGGATAGATCAACACTACTATATACATTTACTGAGAAAGTGTTTAGAGAAGAGTTGGTGAGAGTATCTCAGATGATCGAGGAACTCTTACCGATAGTGTATGAGAAGAAGATTAAACTGAAGACTATAATCGAGTTTAAAGATCCGGCAACATACATAAAGAAGAGAAGGAATGTATTCGAAATGGTAGTAACAGGATACGTGAGAGAAGAATATAGAAAATTATTAGAAGATATTCAGAAGAAGATCGGGATGCCTATACTAACCTTATGAATATAATAGGATGAAATAGATTATTTTTTAACTTCTACTATATATTGGCTGAAGAGTTTCTTAAACATCTCTTCATCTATTATAGGTCTACCTTCTTCATCTATCTTCTGTTTAGCTGGAGGATTTTCAAGATAACTAGGTATCCTCATCTCGATTCTTTTTTCAAATGATTCTTTATACATATTTTGATAGAATACGCCGATGGGGATTTTCTCATCATTCTCCATAGATTTCATTACAGCTTTCACAATCTTCTCCATATCTTCTTCTGGGTTTCTAGCTACTGGATCCCACCCAATCTCTTCAAGTTTGTATATTCTTTTTCTATAGTATTCTGGGGTGTGTATGTTATCGTAGGTTATGCATGGTTGTAAGACTTCTATTAAAGCTGCCCCCTTATGTTGTAATGCTTTCTTTATTAAATCTTTAAGATGCTCTACCATCATCGAGTATCCTCTTGCCACGAAGCTGTAGCCAGAAGTTATAGCTAGAGCAATAGGGTTCAGTGAATCTTGTATATTCGGTTTAGGTAGAGACTTGGGCTTTAATCCTTTCTTTAGTGTTGGAGATGCTTGACCTTTAGTTAATCCATAGACAGTGTTGTTATGTAGTATAACCGTGATATCCAGGTTTCTTCTACCTAAAGCTACGAAGTGCCCTGCACCTATGCCTAAAAGATCTCCATCGCCTCCATTAACTACTACTGTTAGATCTGGGTTTGAGAGTTTTATTCCTGTAGCGAACGGTATAGCTCTTCCATGTAGAGTGTGTACGCCATTCACTTTTATGAAATGTGGCGTTTTTCCAGAACATCCAATACCACTTACAACAACGACTTTATCTAGTGGAAGATCGAGTTCAGCGAAAGCTCTATACATCGAAGACAGTATGCCGAAGTTACCGCATCCCGGACACCAATCATTCCACACACCTGAATAGTAATCTTCAATTCTACGGACCATGTACAAGTACCACCTCTCTTAACCCTCCTACAATCTTCTTTACACCATCTATGAGTTCATTAAGATGTATCGGTCTACCAGTATACTTTAATATTTTTCTAGTTATCGCTATGCCTGTATTTAGTTGGATTATCTTAGATGCTTGAGCAGAGTAGTTGTGTTCAACAGCAACTATCTTCTCATCATCAAATTTGTTTAAAATCTTCTTCGCTAGTTTCGATGGGAATGGAGAGAACATTTTTATATTTAAGTATGCTGTTCTTAATCCTTCTCTAGTTAATCTTCTAGCTGCTTCTACTGCTACACCTTTTGTGAAACCCCATCCAACTAGAAGTAAATCTGCATCTTCTAAACCAAAATATGTTAAACGTTTTTCTTGCGGAATTTCTTCATCAGCTATCTTAAGTTTCTCCATCCTTTTCCTATACATCTTCTCTCTGTTCTCTGGATCTTCACATATATGTCCAAACTCATCATGTTCATCTCCAGTATACCATGAGATATTTTTAGAACCTATAGGAGCTCTAGGAGATATGGGATGAGATAAATTAAATCTTTTATAACCGTCTATCGAATCTTTCACCAGTTTTCCTCTCTCAATCTCTATCTCCGAAAAGTTTGGTAGAGGCATGGATACTATAGAGTTTGCTAGAAACTTGTCTACCAAATGTATTACAGGCAACTGGTATCTCTCAGCTAGATTAAATGCTTCTATTGTATCGTAGAATGCTTCTAGATGATCTCCAGAAGCTATTATAATTCTTGAGAATTCTCCATGTGAAGCATATAAGCTGAATAAGAGATCGCTCTGACCACCTCTAGTAGGTAGTCCTGTAGATGGTCCACCTCTCTGATAGTAAGTAATTACTATGGGTGTTTCATTCATTCCAGCCCATCCCAGACCTTCAACCATTAAGCTGAAACCAGGTCCACTTGTAGAAGTTGATGAACGTACTCCTGTTAAAGCTGCCCCTATAGCTGAATTTATAGCTGAGATCTCATCTTCAGTCTGGAATACAATTATAGATCCATACTCATGACCATCTATCTCTATTCTCTCATAACTTTCCAATGTAAAACTTTCATCAGCAGCAGGTGTAATAGGGTAGTAGCTTTGATACCTCAATCCGGCAACAATCTTAGCCATAGCTATAACATCGTTCCCACTAACTACAATCAACTCTCTATGTTCATGTATAGGTGGGCTAAGAGAGAAGACTCTGCCTCCTATATTCTTTACAAACTCGTAAACTGTATTTATGATCAGTTCATTGTTAGCTACGAGTTCGGGTTTATCAGCAAACCTTTTCTCTAGAGCAAACTTTATAGAGTCTAGTGGTAATGCTAATACACTTGCAATAGCTCCGATTATGATGGAGCTAACGTATCTAGCTAGTTGAGATGCAGGTAGAGTGGTCTTCTCTACAATATCCTTGATAGTATTTGAGAAAGATATCGGGATTATGTTTACATTTCTCTCTCTCGATAAATACTCAACTACAGATTTTACAGAGCCGTCCAACCCGATTTCTCGAAACCTCCTAGATAAATTATTTCTCAAGGCTTCCTCCATGCTGAGAGTATTTTGGAGAGAACGTTCATTAACATCTACATCGTATATTAAGACTCCGCCATCTTCCAGATCTTCATAATGTGTGAATATCGTTTCATGGTCAAGTGATGCTAGAATCTGGACAGGATAAGTGAAGTATTGAGGAATAGTCTTAGAAGAGATCTCGAAGTGAACGTAGCTATGCCTACCCTTAATGTTTGAGAAATATTCTCTATCAGAGATAACACCTATACCACAATATGCTAAAGCATAAGTCAATATTGTTGCAGAAGTCTCTATTCCGGCGCCCTGAGGACCGCCTATAATGAAAGATAACTCATCTCTCATCATAAAAACACCCATAAGAGACCTAAATATCTTTTGCTAACTCACTCAGTCTGCAGTTGGAGAATCTTCATAAGCAACATCATCAGGTGCAAATTCATAATGCATAAACTCTAGTCTATGTTTTTCCAGTTCTTCAAGACTATAGATAGGCTTCATACATTCCGCACAGTATAGGAAACCTCTCTCAGAAAATACTTCTCTCAATTTATCCCAGTTCTTTTCTAGGAAGGATTTACAAACTTCTTTGGTCAGAGAGATTACTTGCTGTTTAACTAGACATACAGCGATATGAGGATAGTTTGGATGGAAGCTAAAATTACAACATCTGATACAGCCTACATAATCCTTCATGATCTCACATTAATCTAGATCAAGCTAGTTAAAAATTTTAATTGGGAGATTGAATTGGGGAAATAAGGAGGATAGAGATTCTTACCTACTATTCTATCTTCTCGATAACTATAGGTATTTCAAGTTCGATTCTTCTATTATCTCTAATTAATGTTAAATTAACCTTCCCCGATTCAATTGATTCTTCAATTATTCTTCTCAATTCATTTACATTTTTTAATTTACGTGATTCTGCGTGGGTGATTATGTCTCCTTCCTGTAAACCATAGATATCTGCTGGGCTACCTCTTAAAACCCTTAAAACTATCAATCCTTCTGTTACAGGTAATCCATAGTATCTAGCCATCTGCTCGTTTACTGGTGTCGTTATAACACCTATATAGGCTCTAACTGGTTTACCGTATCTATATATCATTTCTATAAAACGTTTCACAGTATTTATAGGTATAGCGAAACCTATACCTTGAGCAAAAGGTATAATGGCCGTTGTTACACCAATAACTTCTCCTTCAACATTTACTAATGGTCCACCACTATTACCAGGATTTATTGCAGCATCTGTTTGTATAAGATCTTCAAGTATGATTCCTTCTCCTTCTATAGTTCTCCCTAAGGCGCTGACTACGCCTAAACTTACATTTGGTCCTAGTAATCCGAGAGGACTACCTATAGCTATGACGATCTCTCCTACTCGAACTTTATCTGAATCACCTAATCTAACTGGTTTAAATCTACCATGCTCAACTTTTATTAAAGCAATATCTCTAGAAGGATCTAGAACCTTGATATGAGCTTCAACTATACGTTCTTTTAAGAATAGCTTGATAGATTCTGCCCGATAAACAACGTGACTATTAGTTACAAAGTAACCATCTTCAGAAATAGCGAAAGCAGATCCAACACCTCTCACGGGAACAGGTCTCAAGAAAGAATCAATAGATAAAGTCGTCGTTATAACACTTGCCACACTTTCAGAAATCTCTTCAACAATTCTAGAAATCTCATTAGATAAACTTCTAATAGACATACCGAATTACCATAGAGAAACTTATCTCTTTTAAAATAATAAGATTTCCTAATGTTAAGTTTATGTTAACTTTTTCTTGAATTTTAGAGTCTTCAAATTTCTACCTAGTTTTCTTGAATATAATTCTTACATGTTCGTTCTGGAATTCCATGCTTACAATAGAGACATTCTTTTTCTCTGCTTTTTCTAAAATATTTCTATACCATTCTCCTTCATTTCTAATGAGTACTATAAGGCATTCTCCTCTTTGAAGACATGATAAATATCTTCTCAATAAAATTATAGCGTATTGGTTAGATACTTTTGTAAGATTTAGAAAACTTAGACCATCTTTTAAATCAACATTATTACATCCACAATCTCTCAGTATATCAATTATAGCTTCTAAACGATGTTTTAAGATGTATTTGTTCTTTGGTCTTCCTAATCCTCCACTCTTCTCTCTAAAACAATTAACCCACCCGTTTTTCTGCAACAACCTCATAACTATGTAGAGTGATTTAAAAGAACAGCCTACATTTTTAGAAATTTCATATATTGTTGCTCCATCTGGTTTTCCACTAAGATATTTTAAAACTTTGAATTCTAATCTCGAGAATATTGGAGGAATACTTTGAGCTTCCTCGAGAATACTCATACTATTCTAATTTACTTTCACAGTAGTATAAGAATGTTTAAGATGTATAAAGAGATATATTTTATACCTTGATAGATATATAGAATTAAAGATAGGTTTTCCCGGGGTATAAAAAGTATATTGGAGTGATTAGAGAATTCCTTGAAGGATCCATAAGAAGTAGAGTGGTATGAAGACTAGGGAGATTGTGTTTAATAGTTTTATCAATATGTGTAGAGATGGACCAACGGTATCTTTTAATGGGTCTCCAACTGTATCTCCAACGACAGCTGCTTGATGGGCTGCTGAACGTTTCCCACCTAGATTTCCAGCTTCTATGAATTTCTTTGCATTATCCCATGTGGCTCCTCCCCACATCATCATTATAGCTAAAGGTATAGTAGAAGCCGTGGCTCCGATAACCAGTGCTCCTACTCCAGCTCCACCAAATAGTAATCCTATTATGAGAGGTGTTATTATTATTACCAAGCTTGGTCCAATCATACTCTTTAATGCGTATTGAGTACTTATAGCCACAGCTCTATAGTAATCTGGCTTAGTAGCTCCATCTAATAATCCAGGAATCTCTCTGAACTGTCTTCTAACTTCTTCAACCATTTGGAATGCAGCTTTAGATACTGCTTTCAAAGCTATCCCTGAGAATAAGTATGGTAAAAGAGCGCCTACTAATACCGCGATAATTATATCTGGTTTAAGAAGTATTATATAGTCTATGAATTCTTTCATGTATTGGAGTAGGATTTTTGTGTTTAGTTCTAGGATTCCTGTCTGTCTAGCTACATAGTCTTGTATAAATGCTTGGAATAATAGGAGCGTTGCTATTGTTGCTGAGGCCATGGCATAACCTTTTGTTAAAGCTTTAGTTGTATTTCCAACGGCGTCTAATGGGTCTATATTCTTTCTAACAGATTCTTCTAATCCAGCCATCTCAGCTATCCCTCCAGCATTATCAGCTATTGGTCCAGCTCCATCAAGAGTCATAATAGTTCCAGCTAGAGAAAGCATACCTCTAGTAGCTAAAGCTGTTCCAAAAACTCCTTTAATGAAATCTGTCAGCCACCCTCCTTCAAGTCCTGGTAGAGGCATTGTTTTTCCAGCGTAGAAAGCTATACCTAAAGCTATGGCTATGATTATTATCGGTTCTGCAACAGCTCTCATACCTACAGATAAGCCTGCGAGTATGTTTATTGCAGGACCGCTTTGTGAAGATTGGGCTACTTCTTGTACTAACTTAGACTTGGTTCCAGTATACCTGTTTGTTGATAGGACTACGAGCGTAGCTCCAATTATACCTGCGGCTCCAGCTGCTAACATGTTGAGCCACTGGAGGGGGAATAAGGCATAGACGACTAGAGCGTAGGTTAAGATCGAGATTATGGCGGAGATAACGATTCCGAAAGCAAATGGTTCAAATGGTTCTTTGAATCTACGGTATGAGAGTATTCCAAGTACTCCTGAAATTGTTGAGATTACTCCTACAGCTCCTATAGCTAGAGGGAGCACTATGAAGAGTGGTTGATCTGTTAATACATAGAGCACCCATCCTATAATCATGCCTCCGAGAGTTTCAGCAGTAACAGATTCAAATATGTCTGCACCTCTACCTGCACAATCTCCAACATTATCTCCAACTTGATCAGCTATGACTGCTGGATTTCTAGGATCATCTTCAGGTATTCCTGCTTCTATCTTTCCAACTAGATCTGCTCCTATATCTGCAGCTTTCGTATATATTCCTCCACCAAGCTGTGCAAATAAAGCTGATAAACTTGCTCCGAAAGCGAATCCCGCTATAGCGTCGAGAACCATGCGGTACTCTACTTCTTGAGGTAACCCTCCAGAGATTAAACTAAACACTACGAATAGTATTGATAATCCTAGTAAGCTTAAACTGTATACTGAGAATCCTAAGACACCTCCACCTAAGACAGCTACTTTAAGAGCTTCTAGACTATTTTTCTTACCTGCTTCTGTTACTCTAACATTTGTACGAGTTGATGCATCCATGCTGAAGAAAGCTGCAGCTACAGATGAAGCTCCACCAACAATTACCGATAGGCCTGTAAGTAATGATTCTTTTAAAGCAATATCTGAAGGGATCTTCATCATTGAAGTATAGATAACATAAATCATTATAGTTATGATTATGGCCAGAATTGCTGTGAATGAGAGTATAGTTTTTATTTGTTTACTCATGTATGCTTTAGCACCTTCTCTAATAGCTCTCCAGACTTCAATCATTTTAGGAGAACCTACTGGATACTTCTGGACAACATAGTATAGAATGATAGCGGCGAGAACTCCGAGAACCCCTGAAATAACAGCCAGTACAGATATATTGAATACTTCTACATGCATTTTCTACACACCTTCCAAAAATTCCTATTTATATGGAATATAAAAACGTACATAAAGAGAAAACATAAATTGAGAAAAGTCTTCTTATATATTCCACTTTCTTTTAAAGATATTAGCTAGAATATCCAACTATTCTTATAGAGATTAGTTAATGAGGTTATCTGGTGTAGCTGATCTTCCACTACATGAAGGACATGTTCCACAATGGCTTATGAAGAAGATGAAGTTTCTATCATCAAGTATTGTTAAAGTTATGGTTGAAGAACTTGGTGTACTAGAAGTATTGAGGAGACTGGCTGATCCATACTGGTTTCAAGCATTCGGATGTGTCTTGGGTTTTGATTGGCATTCTAGCGGTCTTACAACTGTTGTTACTGGAGCTCTTAGAGAAGCTGTAAGATTAGAAACACATGGAATAGGCGTAGTTGGGGGGAAAAGCATAATGGCTTTAAGAGTTCCCGAAATGATTAAACAAATGAACTTAGAAGATGATTTGAAATCCAAGTTAATTAGGATCAGCAAGCTCTCTGCTAAAGTTGATAATGCTGTTCTACAAGACGGATACAACATATACCACCACGTCATAGTGTTCACGGAGAAAGGTAACTGGACAGTAATCCAGCAGGGAATGAATTTAGAGAACAAGTATGCGAGAAGGTATCACTGGTTTGGGGAGAATGTCTCAAGTTTTGTTGAAGAACCTCACAGCGGTATCGCTGGAGATAGAAAAGAAGAAATGGTTCTCAACATGGTATCTAAGAAGAGTAGTGAAGCTAGGAAAGCTTCTGTAGACCTAGCTTCAGAGAAACCATCTAGATTAGCTAGACTAGTAAATCTTACATTAAACAAACAAGAAACATTAACTAGATGGATTGAGAGAGAAGAAGAGACGGTGAAGATTCCAGCATACCTATGTATGCCGTTAAAGATAAACTGGAATGCATTAAAGAAGGCTTACGATCTAAAACCAAGCAACTATGAAGAATTAATACAGATAGAAGGTATGGGACCAGCAACTCTGAGAGCACTAGCATTAATCTCTACATTGATTTATGGTGTTGAGATAGATTGGAGAGATCCAGTTAAATTTACTTTTGCGCATGGTGGTAAAGATGGGGTACCGTACCCAGTATCGAGAAAAAGAATGGAAGAATCTATCAAATTTTTAACATCAATTCTAGAATCTGCAGAGATAGAAAGAGAAGAAAAACTCAAAGCACTTAGAAGATTATACAATCTAGAGAAGAATTCTTATGGGGAAGATCAAGATATCTAGAATAAAAATTTGTATTATTTTTAGGTTTAAAACTTGTAGCCGATCTTTCTAAGGAACTCTCTCCTCTTCTTTATATCTTCTTCTGTCTCTATACCCTTCGATTTGTATCCATCTATTACCGCTACAACACCTCTTCCCTGAGATGTTTCTACGACTACTACTTGTAGAGGGTTTGCCGTTGCTGCAAGTATTGTACATACTTCTGGCACATCTTTAATTCTCTGCATTATGTTTATCGGGTACATTCCCTTCATGAATATTATGAACGTATGTCCACAACCTATCTTCAAGAGCGTTTCAGCTGCAAGCTTCTTTAATTCTTCGTCTGTCCCCTCATATCTAATGAGGCATGGTCCACTAGCTTCTGCAAAAGCTATCCCAAATTTCGCTCCTGGAACCGTGTTGACTATGGCTTCGTAGAGATCTTCAACTGTTTTTATGAAGTGGCTTATCCCGAATATGACATTGCATCCTTCCGGAATCTTTACATCAATTATCTCAAACTTCATTTCACTACTCATATCAAGAGTAGAAATATCTAGGGTACTCGATAAATCTTACTTTTACGCAAGTGGCCCCTAATATCTAAACTAGAATTCTCTTGTTATTAGGAAGTCTGCTAAAGCTTTAAGCTTCTTTTTTGCGTGAGAATCTTCTACGACTTTATCCAATTCCACCCATGCATCTCTAACAAGATTTACGCAGAGTTTCCTAGAATACTCTACTGCATCGGTTTCTTTTATCAATGATATGGCTTCTTCTATCAACTTTCTATCACTTGTTCTCTGATTCAATATGTATTCAAGTCTTTCAGCTTTCTCTTTTGGAAGTCTTCTAACTGCTCTTACAACTAGAAGTGTTCTCTTCCCTTCTTTTATATCTCCACCTATCTCTTTTCCATATTTTGATTCTTCTCCAATTATGTTTAGTATATCGTCTTGTATCTGGAATGCTACCGCTAGAGATTCTGAGAATCTTGAGAATGCTTCTTCAATATGTTTTGGAGCGTTGGCCATTATTGTAGCTATCTTTGTAGAGAATCTCGCTAAGGCCCCTGTCTTAAACAAGGTCATCTGCATGTATTGTTCTTCTGTTATTTCTTTAACTAAACCTCTATGCCAAGCTATATCCATCGCCTGCCCCATGCTGAGTTCAACCATAGTCTTAACATATTCTTCAAGTATCCTTAATCGTTTTTCTCTATCTATAGAGATTTCCCGGAGTATTAGTAGAGGTAGGAAGTACATTGTATTCCCCATGTTTATTGCTACATCTACGCCGTATATCTTGTGGATACATGGCTTTCCTCTTCTAAAATCACCTTCATCTTCAACATCATCTACAACCAGTGTCCCATTATGTATAACTTCAGGAATAATTGTAAGTGGGAGAATTTCTTCTACATTTCCTCCGAGACACTCGTAGACGAGAAGAGTTAATACTGGTCTCCATCTCTTACCACCTCTATCCATTAAATCCCAGAAAGGTTCTAGCACAGTTTTGGTTATAGAGACTGGCTCATACCTGTATCTAGGGGGTCCAAGTAGTTTTGAGAGATATTCTTCATCACCCTTTCTCTCAATAAAATCTTCTATCTGTTTCGTAACTCTACGTCCATAGTCTTCTAGAACTTCAAGTATATCTATATCTTGACCACACATCTTCAGATATTAAACGATGCTCTAAATTAAATAGTTTCTACAATGGTCTCCATCATATTTTAAGAAAACTTTCTCTCAGGAATCTGGATAGAGTTTCATTTTCTTTCTCTACATCTTTGTTTAGCTGAGTTTTAGCCTTAATGTAGTCAATAAACTTCATATCTTTTCCTGTGTATTTCTTTACGTAGTTCTCTAGTTCCATGTGTTTCTCTAGTTTCTCGAGGAATGTCCGCAGTTCTTCTTCACTTGCTTCTCTATATACATCTTCGTGGAGAACTATTTCTAGTGGTAGTCTAGGTCTTAGTGGTGGAGATTCATTCCTAACACCTATACATAGTAGAGCTATTGGAATAACACCTCTCGGGAGTTGGAACATTTCTGAGATTGTTGGTGCGTAGAGTAGGGGGCAGTCTATTATCACGGATCCAAGCCCAAGAGATTCAGCAGCAATTACAATATTTTCTACTGCTAGAGCAGTCTCAAATATACTCATCACAGTCTCTACTGGATGTTTATCAGAGGAGAGAACATGACGGTGACCAAGCATATCAAGCATCTTCTTTACTCTCTTAAGATCGCAGCAAACCAGTAAGATTATCGAAGCATTTTTAACAGCACTACTACCGCATATTTCGTATAGCTTAGTTCTCTTCTCTTCACTCTTCACCCAAATAAACGTGTACGCCTGCATATATACTGGAGCTCGTTCTGCAACTTCTACCAAAAGCTTTACAAATTCTTCTGGAATCTCTACGGGCTTAAATATCCTTATACTCCTTCTAGATCTAAGAAGATTTATAACACTTCTCGATTTAGCAAAAACCAAATCAGCACCACCGATGAATACACTTACTTACAAAATAGATCAATAACCAAAAAATAAATTTTGAAATAAGATAGAGCAAGCAGACTATCTTAAAAATAAAGTTAATAACTAACTCAAGATAGATAAGAAGTAGAGGGAACTAAGCCCGGGTGGCCGAGTGGTTTAGGCGGCGGCCTGCAGAGCCGCTAAACGGGGGTTCAAATCCCTCCCCGGGCTTTTTCAAATTCTATTCTTAAAATTTTCAAAACTATTTGTCCAGTTTCTTCTTATGTAGAGGGTTGGAGAATAGTGTTTGGTTTGATATGCTAGTGGAGGTGCTGGTTTATGGATTAGTTATTGTTCTTGTTCTAATGTAGTTTTCCTCTGTTTTCTAGCATGGTATTCTATTGATGCTATCTCTTTTTCTACTTCTTCTAATACTGTAGACGGTCTGCTTCCAAGATAGTGGAAGGCTAAACCTACACCCCATGCTGCTAGAACCCATGGGAACCATAAAACACGTGGACTAGTCCAAAGGTTTACGAATACTAGGAAGGCATTAACAATAATGTACGATATAAAGTGTACGGTGAAATCTCTCCTAGCTTTCTTTACTCTAAGCTCTTTCATAGCTTCTTCAAATTCTTCAATTGTCAGATCTTTACTCATACCGCTTCCCATACAAAATTAATTTTTCTACATATAAGCTTTCACCTAGTTTATATCAGTTTCAGAAACTGTATATCTTCTAGAAATTGTGATTCTTATTTGAAAAGTTAAATTCTAGGTTTCTTGTTTTCCCTATAGAGTCTTGTTGAGAAGTTTTACTGAGAGCTTCTTCATACTGGTAGGTTTAATGTTTCTTGTACTTGGCTTAGTCTTCCTATTAATCCCACTTATTCTGAAGCTTGGTTTAAAACTTGAAAACATACATCCACTAATATTGTGGTGGAAGAAGATAGATGGTTTTTATGTAGGAACATCTCCAATACTCTTAATAATCTTGTTGGCAGTTTACTTTTTATCAATATTTTTGAAGAAAGGCTAGCTGGACTCTACGTTATCTTCTTTGTACGAGAAAGATATTCAACTACTTCTTCATCTCTAAGTTGTCTAAAATCTTCATAGAACTGTCCTATAGCGTAGAATGGTGTAGGTGTTTCAAGACATACAACTTCATCTGCCTCCATAGAAAGTTTCGGTATAGTTTCAGGTGGGGAGACAGGTACAGCGCATACAAGAGTATGTGGGTTTTTCTTTCTCATAAATCTAAGTGTTGCTATCATGGTTGCACCTGTCGCAACACCATCGTCTACAACTATTACTGTATATTTCGATAGATCTCCTAACTCACGACCTCCACGATAAAGCTTCAACCTCCTATTTATTACTTGTAATTCTTTTTCAGCTTCAGACCTAATGTATCTCTCATCTACGCCAACCATTCTCGCAACTTCTTCTTCTACGTATATCGTTCCATCTTCTGCTACAGCTCCAACAGCTAGTTCTGGTTGTAAAGGTGCTCCTATCTTTCTCGGTATAGTAACTTCTAGAGGGCAGTCAAGTTCTAATGCAACGTAGTATCCAACTTCTACCCCACCTCTAGGTATACCGAAGACTACAGGTGAAGATTCTCTAAATTTGTACAAGGCTTTGGCTAATCTTAATCCTGCATCCTTCCTATCTTTGAATATCAATCTCCACCCTCCTCTATAGACTTAATCAAGCTATCTGCAACCACATCTATTCTTGATGCAAGCTCTGAATAAAGTTTATGATATATTTGGAGGCATGTATCGAGAGCTTTCTCATAAGATAAGCTTCCCGCAGATATCTTCTCCATATATTCCTCGACCATACGTCTAGTCTCTGGAGAAACCAGTCTAGGGCTAACTTCTCTCAAACACTTAATTAAAAACATACCAAGCTTTGTAGGCTTAACCTTCTTCTTAACTCTCTTAGCGTAACCTCTCTCAACGATGATGTCTGGGTAATCTGCTCTCGTAGCATCTGTTCCTATATGATCTCTCTCCATAAGTTTTAGCAACTCTGATTCTGTAAGTCGGTCGGGAGGCTTAGTCTTTTCTTCAAGCAATCTTACATCTAATACTCTGAGAACCTGTTTAGAAGACAGTATCGGTATAGATTTAAGTTCAGGTTTGAAGTATGGAAAGATTTCGAAGAAGCCTGTTTTCTTGAAGATGCTTCCAGAAGTCTTTAAGTCAAGTCTCCCAATTCTTATGAGAGCTCTCTGTTTAATTATTTCTGCATCATTACCGTAGACATTTGCTAGAAATCTTCTTGCAACATACTCCCACACACTCCATTCTACAGAATCATCTTTAATGTATGGTTTAGTTGGGTATATCGGTGGATGTGCTCCATCATTTTTAGAACCATTGAGAGGTTTCGGTCTATCTATAGATATCTTTAAGGAGAGTTTGAGACCATTCAAAGCTATTAAAGCAGTTTCATGGAAATTGAATGACGTAGACCACTGGTTTGTATCTGTTCTAGGATAGCTTATGTAACCTCTGGAATACAGTTCTTCGGCTATTCTCAAAATCTTAGAGGTAGAGATGCCTAGTATCTTATTCAAATCTCTTAGAAGTTCATCTGTTCTAAGAGGTTTAGGTCTCCTAACAACTTCTACAGTTTCTCTATAATCTACTACGTAAGCTTCCTTGACATTCTTAACTTCTTCAAAGATCTCTCTCGCCTTCCCGTAATCCATTATCTTCTCACTTCTAGCTTCGAAAACTTCTCCAAAAGGTGTTTCAAGTTTTACGGAGATGATCCAGTAGGGTTTAGGCTTAAAATTCATTATCTCTTCTTCTCTCTCAACTATATAGTTTAGAGTTGGTATCTGGCAGCTCCCCCAAGAGATTAATCCACGATAACCTCTCTTTCTAGTAGAAAGCGTTAGCAATCTCGTAAATGCTGCACCCGTAGCTAAATCGAAATCTCTTCTAAAAGCTGATTTCCAGACCCAGTTCATGTTTAGTCCTTCTTCTCTCTCTTGCCAAGCCTTCCAGATATCTTCTTGGGTGATAGCGTTAAACCTCATTCTCGTTATCCTTGCAAAACCATTATACCTCCTAAAGATTGTGTAGACCTCCCATCCTATCAACTCTCCTTCAGGATCATTATCTGTAGCTATGACAAGTTCTTCAACATAGTTGTTAGAGAAGTATCTAACTAGCTCTCTATACATTTTACTATCTCTTATAACTGTCTTGAATTCTCTAAGTTCAAGAATCTTTGCTGGATCTACTTTCCACCAATCTCTAAACTTTTCTTCTAGATCTGAATCAAGTACATGTCCTCTCAAACCTAATACTACAGCCTTAACCCCCCTCTTCTCTATAATCTCTTTAATCGCTCTCGCGACAGAAGCTTTCTCAGCAACTATAATCAGCATCCTCACAGAAAACTAGAAAAACCCATGACTAAAAGATTAAAAAATAAAAGTAATAACGCAGACTTATTCAAGATTACTTTGGCCACTCTACGTATCTAGGAAACCTCTGTTATAATAGTGAGAATTTATATATAGAGGAGGAATAGTATAATTAAGTTTGAGGTTATTATTGTCATCTAGAATGTGGAATGTTGTTAGAGGAGAAGAAGGATGAAGTGTGCTGTATGTGGTAAAGAAGAACTGCTCCCATTCAAATGTAAGTACTGTGGAGAATATTTCTGTGCAGAACATAGACTTCCAGAAATACATAACTGTCCGGGGATACATGCTGCAGCAAGCCCCTACGAGAAAGAGATGAAAGAAATTAAAGCACGTATAAAAAGTGAAGAAGAATTTTTGAAGACTGTTTCTAGGAAAGCTTCTAGAAAAGAGATCTTCCAGATAATTTTAAGTACTTTACTAGTCTCACTGGTGGGAATATCTCTCATAGGATACCTAAACCTCTTCATACTTACACCACTAATAATAATACTGTATGTAACTGGGTTTGCATTATCCTATCTACTACATGAGCTAGCTCATAGATATGTTGCAAGAACGTATAAACTTAAAGCATATTTTAAACTAGATCCCATAGGTTCTCTCTTAACATTCATTTCTGCTATACCTGATTTACCGATAAAGTTTATTGCACCTGGTGCTGTCGTAGTTCCAGGTCTTACACCTCCAGAAATTATGGGGAGAATAGCATTCTGGGGACCTACAGTAAACCTGATACTCTCAATAATCTTCTACATATCTTCAACCATCTTAAAATACCTGGTTATCCAACCCCACTTCTACGTATTCCTACTACTCTTAGCAAAATTCAATGCTTTCATCGCATTATTCAATTTAATACCTTTCGGCCCTCTAGATGGATTAAAAATAATAAGGTGGAGTATGTCTAGATGGGCTTCAACGATGGCTCTCTCAATAGTCATGCTTATAGTGAGCTGGTAGAATAATCTTAAAAGAAAAACTTTAGCATAGTATCTATTTTCTGAATAGGATGTATATGGAATATTGTAGAGAGAATTATTTTAAATCTTCCAAGAACGTTCTTCATAGTATGAGCGTAAAGTTCAGTGTAAAGATTGGTAAGATTGAAGAAGAAACAGGTGTACACGTGATACCTGTTTACGAAGACTTAATTTCTGACCCACCTATTAAACTTTCAGAGAAGATTAAGAAGATCTTGGAACAAGTATGTGGAAGAGAATTCAAGGGGAGGATTGAGGAAACATACGTGCTTCCAACATTCTTAGAGAAAGGTCCAAGTAGAATAGTCTTAACAGGTTTAGGTAAGAGTAGTGAACTTGAGCTAGATTCTGTGAGGAGAGCTTACGGTAGAGCAGCTCTTAAAATAGAAGAAATGAAGTTCTCTTCAACATACATTCCCATCCCTTCACTTCCTTACGATATAGATTTAACAATACAAACAATAGTTGAAGGCATACTGTTGTCACTCTATAGATTTGATAGGTATAAGTCTGAGAAAGAGAAGCAGGCTCTAGAAGAAGTATACTTCTTAGTTGAAGATGAATCTAAAACTGGGGATATCCAGCGTTCCATAGATTTAGCTGAGAAGATATGTAGAGGAGTTTATACAGCACGTGACATTGCAAATATGCCTAGTAATGATTGTTATCCAGAGAAGCTTGCAGAGATGGCTATAGAAGTAGGGAGTAGAGCTGGATTCAAGGTGAGGATCTACAAGATGGATGAATTGATGGAAATGGAGATGGGTGGGATAATCGCTGTTGGAGGTGGAAGCAACCATAAACCTGTCTTGATAGAGATGGAGTACGATGGTACATGTGGAGGAGATAAACCATACGTTATAGTTGGGAAAGCAGTTACATTTGATAGTGGCGGGATCTCTATAAAACCATCAGAAAAAATGGAGGAGATGAAGTATGATAAATCTGGTGGAGCAGCGGTAATAGGCATAATGGAGGCGGCGGCTCTACTAAAGTTACCGTTAAGACTTATAGGTCTAGTACCATGTGTAGAAAACATGCCTAGTGGAACAGCATATAGACCTGGAGACATAGTGAGATTTAGAAATGGTAAGACAGCTGAAATAATAAGTACAGATGCTGAAGGTAGACTCATACTTGCAGATGCTCTAGCATACGCTGTAGAGAAGAATCCAAAAGTAGTAATAGATCTAGCAACATTAACAGGAGCATGTATAATAGCTCTTGGAACACATGCTTCAGGATTATTTACAAACAATCAACAACTAGCTGATAAGATAATGAAATCTTCTGAGAAGACGGGAGAGAAAACATGGCAGCTCCCACTCTGGAAACAGTACAAGGAACAGATTAAGAGCGATGTAGCAGATTTAAAGAATGTTGGAGGTAGACCTGCGGGAGCAATAACAGCAGCAGCATTCCTATCAGAATTTGTTAGAGATGCACCTTGGATACATCTAGACATAGCTGGAACAGCATATACGCAGGAAACGTCAGAACAGAAGAGCTACATACCCAAAGGAGCAACAGGAGTAGGAGTAAGACTAATCATAGACTACTTAATCAATGAGCTAAAACAAGAATAAACACGATACAGTTCTAGGCAGATAACGTTATCTTTAGATTTCCTTTATATCCTTTCTCAGGCACTTTCAGGGCAAGCTTTATCTTAACTTCCTCACCATCATTCACTATCAACGGTATTTTTGGATCAATCTCAACAATCTCGAAACCTTCAACATTGATAGATGTTATAGTGATATTGGGTGGGTTACCGATAAATCTATCATATTTTACATCCAACTCTACTTCAATAATTTCACCAGAGTAGAATGCTATGCCAGGAGTCTTCATAGAACCTGAAGACCAGATAACTGAATATTCAGACCTAACATCTACTTCAACAAAATAGATGTATGAAACTTCTCCACGTGGTTCAGGTATATCTGTTGTCTCAAGTATTATCCAGTTAATCTTGTCGTCATAGATTAGTTTGTATGGTTTCTCATTTTTAGGAAGCTTGAAAGCAACCTGTCCTCTCACACTCTCACCACTCTTAAGATCTACAGCGCCTAGTGGCTGCCTCAGCAAAACAGGAAGAAATGCATTATACTTGTATCCTACATCGCTTAACAGAGAGATGTAAAGAAAGTTAAAGCCCCAGCTTTTACCTCCAATATACTTTGCTTCCAACATCATTATGTAATAATCGTAATCTTTTTCTGAGACGGTATCTACCACCACTTCTAGAACTTTCAACAAGTATTCTTCTCTTGTAGGTGTTTGTTTTTCAAGGGTGGTTACTATAGTTACTGTTTGAGTTTTGGTAAATGTTTCAATATATTTTTCAGTATATGTTGTCGTTATCTGTATAGTTGCTGGAACAAATACGGTCTTTGTGGAGGGGCCTCCGCTCTGCATAAAAACCATACCAAGAAGATATCCAGACAATAACCCAGCCACCAATAATACTATAGAAATTACCAACCATTTAAAAGACTTCCTTTCAACCGCTGGCACTTCTTCTCTTCTAATCTCCATGATTGTAGGTGTCGGAGTAACCTCTTCCCCACGTACAGTCTCCCTCTTTTCTACTCTAAATCTATATCCACACTCTACACATTCCCATTCACCCATACTCCATAAAACTCTACCACCACACCTAGGACACTTAACAACCATACATGAAACAAATACACAAACACTCAAATAAACTTTTAAGAAAACTTTCTACAAGTTTTTATAAGGAGTCACGAAATTCATCTAACTAGGAACACAATCAAATATACTGGCCAACGAAATGCGCATACATACATAATAATTGTTAGTAAAGATTCAGAATCGGGCAGTTTACGATAACTTAATCCAATAATATTTTCTATAAAGCATTTGATGAA
>JALNLN010000015.1 GCA_023267855.1 Candidatus Geocrenenecus dongiae
ATTATCAGTTCTTTCTCCGTTAAGATTAGTCCACCGATTCTATCAAAATCGCTTGGAATCCAGCTATACTTTCTTAAGTCGACCTCAAGATAGCGTTTATTCGGCTCAATACTTATTTTTAACACACCATTCTTAAAGCTGAATAGTGTATTCTTTATGTAAACGCTTTTCTTAGTTATCCTAGGCTTATCTTTAGCTTTCTTCTTATTGTAGAGCGTTATCCAGCCCTTAACCAGTCCAATGACCGAGTTTATTGCAGAGTCGACGTAGTGTCTAGAATATCTCCAATCTTGCAACAGCTCATCCCTAAGCCTCCTCCTATCCCCAGCTTTTAAACTAAGGTGGGCTTTACCAGAAACCTTAACATGCGAGAAGGTGAAAGCTAAAGCTTTTTGCTTAACTTTGAAGTATTCTTCAATTAGATCTTTCGGAGCATCTACTGGGATCTTGTAGCTTTTAACTGTCTCCACAATCTTTCAACCTCACTCTTTGGATAACGGAGCTTACCTGTTGGAAGCTTGACAGCTCTAATAATACCCTTCTTCTGCCACTTCCAAAGAGTCTTAACCGATATACCGAACTTCTTAGCAACCTCAGAGGGACGTAAGAGTTCTTCTTCCATCAAAGAGTTAATAGAGTTGAACAAATATTTAAACCTACCTATTCCGAAACTGCTGACTGCGGCATTATTGTAATGATTTTCTCTAACCTTCCAGCTTTATAACCTGTCTCTTCTTCTAATTCTCTTACTGCACATTCATAATCAGTTTCTCCGGTTTTCAGAGTTCCGGCAGGTATCTCTAGAATCTATTTCCCAACTGGATGTCTATACTGTTTTATTAACAAGATTTTACTATTAGATTTTATTGGCAGGATTGCTGAAGCCCCTGGATGCTCCACTACTTCTCTAATCTTCACTCTCCTATCTAAGATCTCATCTACTCTAAGTTTAACAGTCTTCCCAGAGTAAACCATCCTACTAGAAACCCTTTTAACCATACTTACCAAAAAGGAAACCTAAGAGAAAAACATTACAATAAGTTCATCAATACTATAAGGTATGGTTAAGACTTCTCTTAAAGATTTTAAACCATACGAACGTGAAACCCCTATCTGGAAGATAGCTGAAGAATATGGTCTCAAAGAGAGTCAGATAATTAGAATGGATACAAACGTATCGCCCTACCTCTCTACCAAATGGTTAAAGAAACTACAATCTAAGCTTCTCGAGATAGAAGTAAACCAGTATCCAGACACAAGCTATAGATCACTGGTAGAGGCAATCTCAGAATACACCAGCGTTAAACACTATGATAGAATAATTCCAGTGAATGGTGCAGATGAAGGTATAGAAATAGTTTGCGAAGCATTTCTCGAACCTGGAGGAGAAGTGGTAATCTCTACACCTACATACGATTACTTTAGAGTTTCAGCAGAAATACATGGAGGAAGAATAGTTAACGTAGAAAGGATGGAGGATTTTAGAGACAACGTAGTTGAGATAACTTCATCTATAAGTGAAAAAACGAATATCGTTTTCCTCTGTAATCCAAACAACCCTACTGGAAATTCTGTAAGATACGATGATCTAATAGAAATACTGGAGAATTCTAAAAACTCCATAGTCGTGGTGGATGAAGCATACTATGAGTATTCTGGAAAAACATTCATAGAATTGACAGAATCATACGATAACCTGGTAATAATAAGAACTCTATCAAAAGCTTTTGGACTTGCAGGTGCAAGAATAGGATACATTATAACATCAAAGAAGACGGCTGGAGACATCAACCTTGTTAGACCTCCGAATAGTTTAAGCACAATATCTGTAGAACTAGCGGTAATAGCTTTAAGAGACATAGAAACAGTGAGGAAGAACGTAGCAAAAACAATAAAAGAAAGAGAAAGAATGAGAGAACTATTAAGAACAATAAAAGGTTTAGAAGTATATCCATCAGAAGCAAACTTCATACTCTTCAAGACTCTTGAGTGGAAGCCTTCAGAAATATATAGAAAACTACTGAAAAGAGGTGTCATGATAAGAAATCTAGAAAACATTCCTAAACTAGAAAAACATCTAAGAGTAACAATCTCACTGCCAGAACACAACAACAAATTCCTAAAACTACTAGAAAAGATACTGAAAGAAACACCTCCAAGTTAAATAAAACAATTAGAGAAATACTCCTAAACCAAGACTTATTACCAAGAATAAACTTCTAGAAAAATAGAAGATAAAGGGCCCGTGGCCTAGAATGGATAGGGCGCCGGCCTGCGGTAAAACATGTTTACTAGTAAAGTTTGTAGATAGCCGGTAGTCGGGGGTTCAAGTCCCCCCGGGCCCACACTATATAGAGGTTAGAGAACAATCTTGTTGAAGTTTTGTAGTTAGAAATCTGTGTCGCAGTGGTTGAGATGAAGTTTTTCAAGGCATGGTTAATGTGTGTTTATAGGTTTGGAGAAACGGTTATAAATTTTTTAGGTTTCCTAAATTAAGGGTGTTAAACATGGATTCTACACCTCAGTCTGGAGGTGAGTCTGAAAAAACGGAAGTTGAAGGCAAAGCTAAGAAATTATTAGAGAACTTTACGATAACAGTATTTACATGGATTCCTAGAGTGTTTCTAATAATTTTCTTGCTTTCTTTCTTATTTTATCTCTGCTACAAAATGTACTCACCTGAACTGGTTCCTAGAGTGGCAGTTGAGAATGTTCTTTATCTCATCAAAAAGATCCTGGAATTCTTATACAGTTATGTGAATATTACTGCAATACACATAATAGCTCTGGTAGTGATATGCATTCTGATATCAACTGTATTTAACTGGAAGTGGGTTTTAGGTTATATTATGATTGTGTTTACAGTGCCGATAGGGTTAGCATATTTATCAACTTTGATTGGGGGATTCTTCACATCAACATTACAACCAGTAACAAGCTACACTATAAACGATTTACTAGCATTCGGCTTCATGAAGATGTTCCAATTAAACTATATCTTCTTCAAGTTTGTAGAAGAATGGGTTGGACAGCAATTATACATATTCTTGCTACTACTTGTCTTAATGTCATCTCTAGGAGTCTTAGTGATATATGTGGATAAGAAGATGGCTAAGAATTCAGGTAAAAGAATAGATGAAAAAGATTTCGTTAGATATGGATTACTAGGTGGAGGATTGGGAATAATTCTCGGAGTATTCTTATTTAAACATAAGATCAAACATCTATGGCTACTATCACAGATAGTTTTGGTAACATTCTCCACACTATACATCCTTATAGGATACATTCTAGGTTTGTAAACTTCTACTAAGTTTTAGAACACCTTCAAACTAATTGAGAAAAAGCTGTATGAACACAAAGGAGAGTTTTTAGGGAGTCTTTCAGAAAATGTTAGCATTTTTAGATTTCTGTAGCTAGTATGTAGGAGAGATTTTTATCTTAGCTTAAATTTTTCTTACTTGGTGATGATAACCGCATCGTCTGAGTAGTGATGATGGATCAACCATCTGATAAAACCTTTATTCTCTACTTCTATTTTAAATGTGAATGATAGATATTCATAGGTATGGCCTAAATAATTTAATATTTCTATCCAACGTATTTACGTAGATATATTCTGCATAGCTAAGGCTTATAAGATGCATTTTCAATTATTGGGATGGGTTCTGTGGGTTCAGACCCCAAGGAAAGAAGACCAGTAAAACTTTGGGAGATTGCAAGGAAGAAACAAAGTAGGCTCATAATTGCACTCGACGTTTTTAATAATCTCCGGCTTAATGGTAGAGAAGTGATAGAAAAGTATAGTAGGCTCTTAGAAACTTGTAGAGATTTTATCGTAGGTGTGAAGATTGGTCTACCACTACTACTAAAGGCTGGTTCTAGAGATATACAGGACTTGATAGAGAAGTTTAAAGAAGATTTCTACATGATTGCAGATTTCAAGCTTGCAGATATACCTGAAATCGTAAATATATCTTTGAAGATTATTAAAGATATAGGTTTCGATGGTTCGATAATCCACCTTTTCCAGGGAGGATTACAGAAAATCTCTCTAGACACCTTAGATCTCTTCGGAGTATTAATCATGAGTCATCCTGAAGCTAAGTTACTAGAAGAGAATATAGATCGTTTGATAATAGAAGCGTCATCGAATAAGATCGTGGGTGTAGTTGTAGGAGCAACTAAAGAACATTTCATACGTGAAGTTAGAAGAAAACTTTCAGATAAAACAATAATCTCTCCGGGAGTGGTAACACAAGGTGGAGAAATAGGCGCTTCTCTAAGATGTGGTTCAGATTTTGAGATAATAGGTAGAGCTGTAACATTTTCCGAAGATCCCCTACCAATACTTAGAAGAATTGTAGAGGTTGAGAGGCATGTCCTTAAAAAATAGAGTAATCGAAATACTGTTATCTATCGGGTGTGTAAAATTCGGCGAGTTCATTTTAAGCTCTGGTATTAAAAGTAATGTGTATGTAGATTTGAGAAGGATAATCTCCTATCCAAGAGAATTCAAAGAAATAGCATTAATATCTTCAGAATTTTTGAGAAATCTAGAATTCGACGTTATAGCTGGTGTAGAGTCTAGTGGAATACCTTTGGCAACATCTCTTTCCCTCTTCTTATCTAAACCATTGATATACGTGAGGAAAGAATCGAAAAACCATGGATTAAAGAAGATGATTGAGGGAGAATATAGTCAAGGTCAGAAGATATTGGTTGTAGATGATGTTTCTACAACAGGCAGCTCTATAATTAAAGCTGTAGAAACATTAAGATCAAATGGATTAAGAGTTTCAGAAGCATTTGTAATTGTTGATAGAGGGGAGGGTGCTGTAGAAAGACTTAGAGAGATAGACGTCAATCTCAAATACATCGTAACCCTGGAAGAATTATTAGGCAAGCTTAAAGAAAGAGGTGAAAAATCCAGCTTAGAAGTTAGAGGTGTATGTAATGGTTCTACGTGACCCATACATCCCGGCAACGATAATAGAAATAAATCAACTAACAGAAAACATAAGAGAATACTGTGTTAAGTTAGATAAGAGTATTGATCCAGAACCAGGTCAGTTTGCTATGATATGGATACCGAAGGTAGGAGAGATCCCTATAAGTTTCGCAGACTGGATATGTGAAGAGAAGATAGCCGTTTTCGTGATAGCGAGAGTTGGAAAAGTGACAGGATACATTCAAGAAAATTTTAAGACTGGCTCAAAAATGTACGTACGTGGACCACTCGGTAGAAGCTTCACAATAAGAGAAGGAGCTAAATGTTTATTGATGGGGGGAGGATACGGTCTCGCACCACTATACTATCTAGCAAAGAAGCTCTTAGAAAAGAAATGTAGATTAAAAATTATACTAGGCTTCAAGAATGGTTCAGACGTTTTCTATGTGAATAAGTTTAGAGTTTTAGGAGATACCGAGATCTCAACTGAAGATGGTAAAATTGGAGTGAGGGGTACTTTGATAGATGTTTTAGAAAAGGTAATGAACTCTGAGAGATACGATATGGTGTATGCGTGTGGAAGAGAAGAACTTCTCATAAAAATTGCTTTAATCTGTAACGCTAAGAACACTCCTCTCGAAGTATCTATGGAAAGATTGATAAAATGTGGACAAGGAGTATGCGGGACATGTGTTATCGAACCCTCCGGATTGCTTGTCTGTAGAGATGGACCAGTATTTGATGGAAAGATACTATTAGAGATTAAGAATCATTCATCTGAGAATTTTACTAGATCTATAAAGATTGTCTGTAGAGGTGCTTCTGATGCTAAATAAACCATGTACAGTAGATATGAAGGTATGTTTGAAGAGCTTACATCTTATAAATCCGACAGTACTTACTTCAGGTGTACTCGGAGTATCTTATAGCTTAATGAAGAGAGTTGAAGAAGCAGGTGCAGGAGCCATAACAACAAAAACCATTACGAAAGAACCTCGTGAGGGATACTGGAACCCCGTCTTCGTAGATTTAGGATACGGATACGTAAATGCTATTGGCTTAAGAAATCCTGGAGTAGATGTTTTTAGAGAAGAAATTAGAAGAGCGAAGAAGATAATCAGGATACCTATAATTGGAAGTGTTGGAGGAAGAGATCTAGATGAATTTGTATATGTGGCTGAAGAAATGCTTGAAGCTGGATGCGATAGTTTAGAATTAAATCTTTCATGTCCTCATGTAAGTGGTTATGGTGGAGACATAGGATCTGACGTAGAGCTTACATCAAAGATTATTAAAGAAGTAAAGAGTATTTCTGAAAAACCTGTTTCAGCTAAACTCTCTGCTTCTCACGCAAAGAAGAATTTCATAGAAAAGTATATTGATGCTGGGATAGATATAATTGCAGCGATAAACACTTTAAGAGCAATGGTTGTAAACATAGATTCTATGACCCCTGTGCTCTCAAACATTGTGGGAGGGTTGTCAGGTCCATGTATAAGACCTATAGCTTTAGCGGTAATCTATGATATACATCGAGAGTTTCCAGACATTCCTTTAATAGGTGTAGGAGGAGTTGAAGATTGGATGAGTGCTGTAGAGATGATATTAGTTGGAGCTTCAGCAGTAGGCATAGGATCAGCGATAGCTAAGAAAGGGTTAAGCATCTTTAAAGAAATAGTTAAAGGTTTAGAGAAATACATGGAAGAGAAAGGATTCAGATCTGTAAAAGATCTTACTGGATACATTCATAGAAACTAGCCTCCGTAGATCTAGATAGACTACAGGTAACCTTAACAATACTTAATTAATTATAGATTAATAATAAGTGGAAATATCTATCCAATTTCTAGTAATGGATATATGTTGGATTGTTTTTTTAAGTTAGGGATTCGTGGTTAAGATAATTGAGAATGTAGGATTATCTTTCGACGATGTCTTACTAGTCCCTAGAAAATCAGACATACTTTCTAGAAAAGAGATAGATACAAGTACTTTCTTTTCAAGGAGGATCAGAATAAACATACCTATAGTTTCAGCTGCTATGGATACTGTAACAGAATCCAGTATGGCCATAACTATGGCTAGAGAAGGTGGTATAGGTGTAATACATAGGTTTATACCTCCGGAGAAGCAAGCTGAAGAAGTTGCAAGAGTAAAAAGAGCTGAAAACGTAGTGATAGAGAAGCCTGCGACAGTATCTCCAGAAAAAACTATTAGAGAAGCTAAAGAAATAATGAAATCTCTTGGAATAAGTGGTTTAATAGTAGTTGATGCTGAAGGTAGATTGCTCGGAATACTGACTCGTAGAGACATATTATTCGTAGATGAGAACATGAAGGTCTATGAATGCATGACTCCTAGGAAAAACATGATTGTAGCGAAATCTGGAATATCTTTAGAAGAAGCAAAAGAGATCTTTAAGAAATATAAGATTGAGAAACTTCCACTTATAGATGACCAAGACCGTGTTAAAGGGTTGATAACTTGTGTAGATCTATTGAAGAGAGAAGCGTATCCGAATGCAGCTAGAGATAGTAAAGGTAGACTGCTCGTAGCAGCAGCAATAGGTGTTAAAGAAAGTGAAGTGGAGAGAGCGAGGTTATTGATAGAAGCTGGAGCAGACGCATTAGTGATAGATGTAGCTCACGGACACTCAACTATGTGTATCTCAATGATCAAGAAACTTAGAAAGATTTATGGAGATAGTATAGAGATAGTTGCAGGAAATGTTGCCACACCTGAAGGTGTTGAAGAACTTGCAGCAGCTGGAGCAGATGCTGTTAAAGTTGGTGTAGGACCTGGATCAGTATGTACGACTAGAATAGTTGCAGGTGTAGGTGTACCTCAGCTATCAGCTATAATCAATTGTTCTGAAGCTGCTGAGAAAATGGGTATACCGATAATTGCAGATGGAGGGATAAGAGAAAGTGGAGACATAGTGAAAGCATTAGCTGCAGGTGCGTCTAGCGTGATGATTGGTAGGCTTCTGGCAGGAACAGATGAAAGTCCAGGAACGGTTATAATTAGAAATGGTAGAAGATATAAGATGTATCGTGGAATGGCTTCTGTTTACGCTATGCTTGGGAGAGAAGCTAAATTTAGAGAAGATCTTTCTGAAGCATTAGTAGATGTATCGGAATACTCTTACTATGCTGAAGGTGTAGAAGCATACGTACCATACACAGGTTCTGCTTCAGATATAATCAAGAGGCTTGTAGCTGGTTTGAGATCTGGTATGAGCTATCTAGGTGCGAGAAAAATTGAAGATCTAAAGAAGAACGCCATCTTCGTAAGATTGACTGAGGCAGGTTTAAGAGAAAGTTTACCACATGATGTTGAAACAGTTTAAGATATGTCTGGGATAGTTGTTCTAGGTCTCCAGTGGGGAGATGAAGGAAAGGGAAAAGTTTCATATATACTATCAAGAGACGCAGACTACGTTGTAAGATTTCAAGGCGGAGCAAACGCTGGTCACACAGTAGTATTAGATGATGGTAGAGAACTTAGATTCAACATGCTTCCAGCCGGATCAGCAGCAGGAGCAGTTCCATGTATTGCATCTGGAACAGTTGTAGATCTAGATGAACTAGAAGAAGAAGTAAACTTGCTCAGATCCATCGGAGTATATAGGAATCTACTCATAAGTAAGTGTGCGAACATAGTTTTACCTATCCATAAATCTTTAGATCGAGCATTAGAAGAAGCTAGAGGTAAAAGATCTGTGGGAACAACAGGTAGAGGTATAGGTCCAGCGTACTCAGATAAAGCTCTAAGAATAGGGCTGAGGGTGGAAGACGTTCTAGATCCAGAAGCTCTATCATCTAGACTCGAAGTCTTGAGAAGTATCCATAAAGTTTATGGAGATGTCGAAGGCTACATACTTCAGAAATCTTCTATCTTAAGAGAGAGTGTATGTGATCTAGAACTAATCTTAAATGATGTTATAGATGGTGGTGGAAAAATAGTGTTTGAAGGTGCTCAGGGAACTTTACTAGACATAGATCATGGAACGTATCCATATGTAACATCATCAAATACAACCATTGGAGCTGTTTCAACCAGCTGTGGCGTGAGCTTAAGGAAGATATCAGAAATAGTTGGAGTAATGAAAGCTTACACAACAAGAGTCGGTGAAGGCGTATTCCCAACAGAGTTAAAAGATCAGATTGGAGAACGTTTAAGAGAGGTGGGTGGAGAGTATGGAACGACTACAGGTAGACCTAGAAGAGTTGGGTGGCTCGACATCCCTCTCCTCAGATACGCTGTCAAGATAAATGATGTAGACTGGATAGCATTAACCAAGATAGACGTCTTGAGCGGATTAGATAAGATAAAAATATGTGTAGAATATGAAGTAGAGGGAAGTAGGATCGTATTAGCACCACCTAGAGTAAGTCTCCTAGAAAAAGCTAAACCAGTACTCATCGAAGTTGATGGATGGACTAAACTCAGTAGAGATGAATGGAGAAAGATTTCAGAAAAAGGTGTAGACGCTCTTCCAGAAAACGCTATAAGATACATCGAGATTGTAGAAGAACTTTTAGGAAAACCAATAAAATTAATATCCTGTGGTGCTGAAGCTGGGCTAGTGGTATGGAGAACTTGAATCCACTAAAATCCATAACACCCATAGATGGAAGATACAGAGAGAAACTTGAAAAACTAGAAGAATACTTCTCAGAATACGCTTTCATAAAAGAGAGATTGATAATAGAAGTAGAGTATCTAGTAAAATTCTTGGAAGAAGTTGAACCATCTATTCTTAAAAATCTTCCAGAAAACTGGAAGCAAATCTTAGATAACATTATCATAGAATTCGATTTAAGAGAAGCTGAAAAGATCAAGGAAGTGGAGAGGAGAGTTGGACACGATGTCGTCGCAATAACGATATATCTTAGAGAAAAGTTAAGACAGATCGGGCTTGAAGACATCACACGGTTCATACACTTCGGCTTAACATCTGAAGATGTAAACAATATTGCTTATTCGACATTACTGAGGAAGTTCAATAGAGAAGTTTTCATACCCATGATTATGAATTTTCTAGATAAACTTGAGAACCTCGTTTTAGAACACGTATCTACAGTTATGGTTAGTAGAACGCACGGTGTACCAGCTGTACCAACAACATTAGGAAGATTTTTAGCAAACTATCTATATAGAGTAGCGAGAATATCTGTTGACATAGCCTCAACAATTTTTCCAGCTAAGATAGGTGGAGCTGTCGGAGATCTGAATGCATTAACCTTAACATATCCAAACATAGATTGGCACAGTTTTATAGAATCTTTTATAAAATCTAGAGGGCTAGAATATTTCCCAGCATCAACCCAGATCCTCCCCCACGATGAAAACTCAAAATACTTCTCTAAGATAGCTATACTAAACTCCATAATTTCAAATTTCTGTAGAGATTTATGGTTCTTATCTCTTCTAGGATATGTGTCATTCCATCCATTAGAATCAGAGATACATTCATCTACAATGCCTCATAAATCGAATCCAACTCTACTAGAGAATGCTGAAGGAGCTCTCGATCTAGCTTCAAACATACTCTCATACATGTCCACTAGACTTATCTCCAGTAGACTACATAGAGATCTCTCAGACTCAGTAATAAAACGATTCTACGGTCTACCACTCTCTCTAACAATACTAGGATTGATAAATCTCTGCTTAGCTCTAGATAGAGTAAGAATAAACAAAGACAAGATAGAGAAAGATCTGAAAGAATATCCAGAAGTACTAGCGGAAGCTTACCAAGTTGTATTAAGAAAGAAGGGGGTAACTGAAGCCTACGAAATAGTAAGACATACATTAAGAGAAGAGAAGAAGGATGTCATAAATAGATTAAGAAAAATTATCCCAGCGGATCTACTAGATGAATTAGAGAAAATAAGCTTGGAAAACTATATTGGAAAAGCTGTTGAGATAACTTTTAAACTCTTAGAAAAGACTAGAGAATTAAAAGAAACTATGCTCAAGAAGATAGATGTAAAATAAGCTTCGGATCTTTTATAACGTCATTAAGCTGAAAACAACTTTGTAGGTCATGGAGAGATACTCTAGGTACTTGTAATACCGTTTCCTGTTTAATCAGATATTATGCTTTTATGCTAGTATAGAATAGTGTAATATAGTTCATGAAGAAGATTGAAGAATTAAAGTATAGGCTGAATTCTGTAGAAGCTTTAACAATTCTGAAGAGAACAATGCCGTATGATCATCTTTCATCACTTCTCAAAATTCCCCCTACCGCCTTGAGTAGATATGTTAATGGCCACGTCGTACCAAGTCTAGAAACTGCTAAAGCAATATACAGTATATTTAAGAAAGAGTACCTGATAAGAGAAGTTAATTCTAGACTAGTTGTAGATGAATTTGGAGCTATAGACAGTAGCCAGATAATCCACAACCCGACAATACTAAAACACATAGTTATGGCCGAGTATGAAAAAATGAATTCTATGAAGATTGATAAGGTTCTAACGCTAGAAGCAGACGGCATACCAGTCGCATACCAAATAGCATCAATGCTTGGAAGAGAAGTAGCTGTAGCGAGGAAAGTAAAGAAACTTGGAGTAAGAGATTTCATAGAGATAAAACAAGTCTTCGAATCAGGTACATACAGATACATTTATCTTCCAAAAGGATCTATAAAGAAGGGAGACTATGTTTTGATCACAGACGACATAGTGAGAACGGGAGCAACGATAAAAGCGTTGATGAACCTATGTAAAGAGGTTAAGGCTAACGTTTCTGGAATATTCACTATAATAGCTTTGAAGAAGATAAATGAGAAATTAGAAGAAGAACTAGGAGTACCCGTAATATCTTTTACAACATTATAGATTAGCTTATAGCGTAATGACTGGATGGTTTTATGATGAATCTAGGTTTAGGGATTGGTTTTTCTAATAGCTTCAGCTACTCTAACTACATCTACAGCCTCTGGAACATCGTGAGTTCTAATAACATGGGCTCCCAAGAAAACAGCTATTGCTTCTACACCCTTACTTCCAAATAATCTATCTTCAGGTTTCTCTTTACCAGTTAAGATGCCTATGAAAGATTTTCTCGAAACACCTATTACTATAGGTCTACCCAGTCTCCTAAACTTCTCTAGAGATCTTATAAGCTCTAGATCTATCTTCCACCAATCTATACCAGTATCTCTATGGAAGCCTATGGCTGGATCAATAGCTATCCTGTTTATATCAACATTCTTCTCTAAAGCTATCTTTAATGATCTTTCGAGAACTTTTAATGTTGATTCTACGGCTTCTCTTGGAGATGATAGTTTCCCAAGATTTCTAGCACATATTATCAATGATAAATTGTGTTCGGCAACTATCTCAGCTATAGCTGGGTTTGAGAGCCCTGTAACATCGTTTATTATCTCTGCTCCTGCTTTCACAGCTTCTAGAGCTGGCTTAACTCTATGGGTATCTGCAGATACAGGTACATCTATAGAAGATTTTACTGCTTCGATAGCTTCACGTATTCTTCTAGCTTCCTCTTCTTCATCTATGTATGTTTGTAGATATGGTGCAGTAGACATGGCTCCAACATCTATTATGTCTGCACCCGATTTAACCATGTATAAAGCTGTCTCAACTATTTCTTCATAACTCATCTTTATAGATCCTTTATAGAAAGACTCTGGACTAACATTTATAACACCGATTATTCTCGTCGGCAACCTATCTCCAGCTTCTACTCTACCTAGAAAACCTCTAATCAAGGATACCGGTGCACCCCACTTCAAGAATATTGACTATAAAATATCTTCAAATATTTTTATTCTTAGATTTTTGCTAGAATGGCTGAGTGTAGTAGATGTGGTAGGAGTGGTGAGGCTCTCTATAAATTAACTAATCTACCAGGATTGATTTGTAAAGATTGTTTTATCACGTATTATGAGAAGAAGGTTAAGAATTGTGTGATTAAGTATGAAATGCTTAGAGGAGTGAAGAATATTGGGGTCGCTGTTTCTGGAGGTAAAGATAGTATGGCTCTAGCAAGAGTTCTATCAAGACTTTTCCCAGATATCCATCTCAAGCTCATACACATAAATCTTGGAATACCCAGTTATTCAAATGAATGTCAGAAGATCGTTGAAAAATTTGCAGATGAAAATTCTATAGATTTGATAATCTATAATATTAGAGAACTTGAAGGCTACTCAATAGATAGCTTCTCTAAACTTCCCTATGTAAAGAGAATGTGTGGTGTATGTGGTATTGTTAAGAGATATCTCATGAATAAGATAGCATATGAGAATAGGCTTGATGCACTCGCTACAGGCCACAATTTAGATGATACTGTAGAGACCTTGTTTAAAAGTTATCTAAAAGGTGATATAGAAGAGATTGTTAGAATAAGACCCCTACTACCTAGCACGCATCCAAAACTTGTAAAGAAGATTAAGCCTCTAATAGAGATGACGGAGAGAGAAAACCTACTCTACGTAACCCTAACAAACACTATGCATGTTGATGTAAAGTGTCCATTCTTTAAGGATTCAAGAATGATGAAGAGAAAGAAGCTCATATCTATGCTTGAAGAAGAGATAAAGAACTTCAAGTACATTTTCTTTAAATCTCATCTTAAGAAGATTCAGCCAGTACTCAGTAAAGTTATCGTGGAGCCGGCTTTACGTGAATGTAAGGTTTGCGGTATGCCAACCATTAAAGATGTTTGTAGCTACTGTAAGATTACTTCAAAAATGGTTACAGTGGTTGAGAGATAGATGAGTTCTAAGAGAGATCTTGAGAAAAAGATATTGGATAAGATTGTTGGAGGATTCGTAGATTTCATTGTATCTAGAAAGGTAGAGCCAAACTTCTTAACATTCCTTGCCTTCATCTTTTCTCTAACATCATCTCTATTCTTCTACATATCCAGATACTTCGACATAGCCCTATGCTTCGCATCAATGTTGCTTCTAATCTCAGGTTTTATAGACGCTATTGATGGAATGGTTGCAAGGAAGAGTAATAGAGAAAGTACTCTAGGTGCTTTCCTAGACTCAACGCTAGACAAGATAGGTGAATCATCAGTATTCATTGGGATAATTATGTCTGGAAGAACATCATATTTCTGGACATCTTTAGCGCTCGCTACTTCCATACTCATAAGTTATGTGAGAGCTAGGGCTGAAGCTCTTGGAGTAGACTTGAGGGGGGTGGGATTCATGGAAAGGGCTGAGAGAATAATACTGATAGTTGTAGGCGGTTTCCTAGAATTCGTATTCAAAGGGTTGCTGGACTGGGTTATGATAGCTTTAGCAATACTTTCTCTTGTAACCATAGTTCAGAGAATCATTTATGTTACTAGCAAGCTCAATCGTAAGCTTTCTTAAAAATTATGCTTCCATTCTTAAATTCCACATCATAGATTTCATTAACTTCTAAACGTACCCCAAGTAATTCATACTCTTCTTCTGTTAAGTAGAGTGTTATCTTAGGTTTAGTTATTTCTCTGGTAAACGGCATGAAACCCAGCTCTTGAAGATGAAACATCAGGTCTTGAAGAACTTGGTGTATCATGAAAGAATCTCCCATCATATCTGGTGTTCTAGCTTCCTTCAAGATCTTCTTCTCTTCAACCAGTTCTATTATCTTTCCTCTCCTACCAGTTTCTGGGTCACGCATACTAGATACTCTATGTACTCTTACCAACACCATGTTCTTATTTCACTCTTCAACACGCATTTCTTCTAAGTCCTCTATATATCTTCTGTATTCATCTGGATCCATAAGGTCTTCATATTTTATTTCTTCAAGAAGTTCTAGAACAGCTATCCATCCTTCACCGTAAGGGTCTTCATTAAGTAATTCAGGGTTGTCTATAAGCTTACTATTTACTTCTACGACTTTTCCAGAAACTGGTGAATATACGTCTGCTGAAGCTTTAACAGATTCTATGGTAGCGAGTGTTTCATTAACCTTAACCTTCTGTCCAACATTAGGAAGCTCGACGAATATTATTTCTCTAAGCTTCTTCTGAGCATAATCTGTTATACCAACCCTAACTTTATCTTTCTCCACCTTCACCCATTCATGCTCTCTAGTGTAATAGTATCCACTAGGTACTTCAAACTCTTCCGACAACTCCAACACCTCAGCATTCTCGATGAAGAAGTAACCTATAAATTTATAGTGAGGACATTAAAATGAAAAACGAGCTCTTCAAATCTACAATTCATCTTTTTTAAGTATATCTGAAAGCAATCTATACTCTCCATCTTTATAGAATTTTATACTTGTTTCTAATCTTACACGTAACCCTAAGCTTTCGAACAACTTTAACAATGCCCCACCAGGTATCTCTCCACTTAAACTTCCTTCTAGAATCTTCTTAGCTATAGCTACTACTATCTTCTTCGTAATCTCTGGGTAATCTCTAAGAGCAACTTCAAGAACCTCGTCTCCCCTATCAACTAAATGTTTCTGGACTATTTCTAAAGCTTTCGAAAAATCTAATTCTCCAGACTTCTCTTTAGACTCAACAGGACGTTGAGACATCATCTGCTTCAACTTCTTCAATCTGAGCAATTTCAATTCTAAGCTCTCATCCATATCTACCAATACATGTATAGCATCTTCAATTTAAATCAATAGTTTAGGTAGATATAAGTTCCATAAAACATGTCACAAAAAGAGGTTATAGGAGGAGGATCTCTAGTAGGAGCATTATCTTTCTACTTCTTCTTTAAAGCTTCATCTAGATCGTAATCTCTATCTCTTTCCAATTCTTTTTTAATCTTCTTTGCTTCAGATTCTCCAGCCGCCTCAGATAACATCTTATCTGTAGTTTTCTCTATAAGATTAGCTTTCCTGTGTATTCTTCTACTCAGCCATTCTTCGTAACCCCCCCACTTGAAAGGCCCATAAAGACCTTGAGCTATGTCTAGTAAGTCTCTTTGCGCTCCTCCAAGCCACATCTGTATGATCTTGAAGTCTCGATAATATTTCTCAACATTCATCTCGAAAGAGTATCCATAGGAGCCCATAAGCTCCATAGCTTTGTTTGTACAGAACATGGCTGCTTCTCCAGCAAATGATCTGGCAGAAGAGAATTTTGCAATCATGTGAGGTTGCCAGGGTTCACCGTAAACGTCTGGTCGTGAAGCTTGCCAAGTCACTGATAGATAATACTGTCTCGCTAAATCTATCATACGATACATCTGTGCTAGTATAGAAGCAAATAGAGATCTTTCTCTAACAGGTTTTCCAGCAATCTCTCTATCCTTCGTCCACTCTAAAGCTATCTCTAACACTGCAGTTGATATGCCTGTGAGTCTCGCAGCACCAGCTAATCTACCTAACCCCACAATATACCCTTTAATGATCTTTGCTCCATCGCCGGGCTTAGTATCGATACGGTACTTTGCAGGAACCTCCACATTTTCAAACCACATATCTACATTCTCATCTGTTAAACAGAAACCACATTTCTTGTATGGTTCTCCAAAACTCATACCTTTAGCATTATATGGTACATATACTATTCCAGCTACTTCCTCACCTCTTGATGGATCTTCAGATACTACAATCCAGTAACCCAGGTGTCCAGCAAATATCTCAGGCCACTTTTCACGCCACTTATCCCAGTATTCAGGTTTAGCTGCAGGCCCAGGCCATATCTTATGCCCATTTAAAATATATGAATCGCCCTGCTTCTTAGCTATTACAACATTTAGTGTTCTAAATTCTAAAGATGGGTCTTCTATATTAGCTCCACCTTCTGGTTCTGTAATACATACACAAGCTATGTAAGGTACTTTTCCAGTAAGTTTTGGTGAGAATTCTTCTAGTAAATCTCTTCTAGCATGGACACGATTGAACATTATAGAAACTATCCAGTGAATTTTACCAACCAGTGTACTTAACCCTGGATCTCCTCTAGAGAGTTCTTCATTTATCATCTGTCTAACTACTGGTGAAAATCCTCCTCCACCATATTCTACAGGAAGATTAGCAGTAGTTAATCCAAGTTTATGACACTTATAGTAAAGTTCATACAGAGTCCTATGAGCAAGTTCTTCATCTCTATGCCATCCGCCTTCTAGATCCTGTCTCCTTGGAAATACCTCTTTCTCCGTAAATTCTCTTATACTCTTAGCTATCAATAATTCTTCATCAGTACAAAAACATCTAGGATACTTATGTTCAGGTTCAAGAAGCAGATACAAAACATTACACCTCTTAATCAAACACTACTTTCCAGAATTGCTATTTAATATTTTTATTTACAATATATAAATAGTAGTAATGTATATATAGTAGATTTTAAGTTTTTTATTGAGGTTTTGGTATGGGTGTCAAGAATATATACCTTTTAGATTTCGGCATTCTTTCAGGAGAGTTGGGATGGTTTTTACCTGATCCAGCTGGTTGGACAGAAACCGTTGTTGAAAAGAAGCCTAAGATACCTGTATGGACAGATATACCTGTAACTGGAGCAGTTATAGAACATACAGATGGAAGAGTGTTGATAGATAGTGGTAGTCATCCTGAAGCAAAAAAAGTTTGGGGACCAGTATGGGAAGTATTTCCAATGACAAAGTTCACTGATGAAAATCGGTTAGAGAATCAATTAAAACTGATTAATTTAAAGCCTGAAGACATAGATTATGTTGTTTTTACACATTTACATCTAGATCATGCAGGTCAAGCATACCTCTTCAAAGATCTCAAGAAACCTCTAATCGCACATAAGAAAGAATTAATGTGGGCAGTATACTTACTGTATCTCGGGAAAGCTGGTGCATACCAACCTGTAGATCTTGAAGCATTGAAAGGAGGAGAATGGTTTACTTTTGAAGGAGAAACATTCGAACTTCTTCCAGGCATAGAATTAATGTTTGTTGGAGGGCACACTCCTGGAAGTATTATAATAAAAGTAGAAACAGAAGCTGGGAACAACTATATCTTTACAGGAGATTTCATACATCTACCTGAAGAACTTGAGAAAGAATCAAAGGGATGGTTGCTTGGAGATGTAGATGAATACATAACTGGTCTAAGAAAGATAAAATTATTGGCGAAGAGACCTCGGACAAATCTAGTAATAAGCCATGATCCCAAATTATGGGAGAAATATCCCAAAGCACCTAAAGCTCTCAGATAGATAGATAAGTCTTAGATGAGGTCAGAAATGTTCGAGCCATTTTATTCTTCTCCAAACGATACTATATTTACTATTAGAAATGTTCAAGCAAAGTTTGGGGAAGGTGTTAGTTCAGAAGTAGGTTACGAGGCAAGAAGACTTGGAATCAAGAAAGCATTAATAGTCACAGACAAGAATATAAATGAGAATACTAAGATTCCTTCAAAGATAAAAGAATATCTTGAGGAAGCTGGTGTTAAAGCTGAAATATTTGATGGTACGCATATAGAACCTATTGATACAGAAGTTATCAAAGCTATAGAATTTGCTAAAGGAAAAGATTATGATGGATTTATAGCTGTTGGTGGTGGATCATCTATAGATACAGCTAAAATGATAAATCTGTACGTAACTTACCCTACACCTGATTTCAAAGATTATATCGCACCTCCAACAGGTGGGGGAAAACCTGTTCCAGGTCCTCTTAAACCACTGATATGTATTCCTACAACTGCGGGAACTGGAAGTGAGAATACTCCTGTTGCTATTGTAGATCTAGTTAAGGAGAAATTGAAGGTAGGGATTTCCCATCCATATCTATTACCTTCCTTTGCTTTGCTAGACCCCGTCCTTACAATTTCTCTTCCACCTTACTACACTGCTTCAACAGGTATAGATGCGCTCATGCATTGTATAGAATGTTATACTGCTATTCCATACTACGCTAGACCTAGACCAGCATCTCCAGATAAAAGACCAGTTTACATAGGCTCTAACCCCGTTTCAGACATCTTTGTAGAGAAAGCGATAGAGTTAATAGGAAAGTATTTGAGAAAAGCGTACTATAATCCATATGATATAGAAGCGAGAAGGAACATGCTTTTAGCAGCACATCTAGGTGGTGCTTTCGGGAACGCTGGAGTACATATCTCACATGCACTAGCATATCCAATAGCTGGTAGAAGACATGATCTACCACACGGTATAACCGTAGCTATAACAGGACCGGCCATGCTTGAATTTCTTGAACCAATAGTTCCAGAAAGACTTGCTAGGATAGCTCAACTCTTAGGAGAAAAAATTGAAGGACTTAAAATTAGAGAAGCAGCTGCTCTAGCTAAGGAAGCTTTGATAAAATTGATGAAAGATCTTAATCTACCCTCAGGTATAAGTGAATTCGGTTTTGAAGAAAAAGATATAAGAGAACTCTCTGAAGGAGCAATACTACAACAAAGATTACTGGCAGTAAGCCCTAGACCTGTAACTATAAATGATATCTCAGAGATCTACAAGAAAAGTTTACACAACTGGTAATAAACAAAAGAAGTTCCTAAATATCGAAATCAATTTTTAATATTTTTTATTACGTTAATTATAAAAACTAATATAAAAGCTTAGAATTGAAGGAGGCTATTCATACTATAAGCATATGCTTGTAAAGATTATGAGAAGCTGTTACTGTCTGTTTAGGTTTATATAACATGGTTTTCTTCTATAGTCGAGAGTTGTCTATGAAGAGGTTTCAGATTGCTAATATAACTGTAGATGAAGTTATGACGAGGAACTTGGTTACCATTACTGTTGGTAGTAGTGTAGAGGATGCTGTAAGAAAGATGATTGAATATGATGTTGAATGTCTACCTGTTGTAGATTCTGAAGGTATACTACACGGTTTAATCACTTTTAGAGATATCGTCACGAAAGCCGTGTTAAGTCATAAAGATGTAAAAGAACTTAAAGTTGAAGATATAATGACTAGAAACCCTATCACCTGTAGTCCTAAATCCACAATCCTAGAAGTCGTTAAGATAATGAAGAATAAACATTTAAGAAGAATTCCTGTCGTAGATTCTAATAATAAGTTGATGGGCTTAATTACAGATTTTGATCTAACAATTATAGGATGGGGGAAGTAGCAAGCAGTACACTGCATTCAGAAGTATTTCTCAAAAAGATAAATAATAGGATTGCTTACTGATTGTCTTGAAGAGTTTATGAAGACTTACTTTAACAAGGTTTCTAGAAGTGATTTAGAGTTTTTTGAGAAATTGTTAGGTAGTAGGAATGTTTCTACTAGTGAAGAAGAATTGGTGGTGAATTCTATTGATGCTTTTCAGGGAGATTTCTATAGAGCAGATGTAGTTTTATGGCCTGAGACTACTGAACATGTTGTAGAGATACTTAGGTATGCTGATCAGCATCGTATACCTGTTTACCCCAGAGGTGGTGGAACAGGATTGACTGGAACAGTTCCAGTATATGGAGGAATAGTTCTCAGCATGTTAAAGATGAATAAGATAGTTGAGGTCTACGAAGAAGATATGCAGGTAACTGTTGAAGCTGGAATGATATACGAAAAGCTCAACAAGGAGCTCGAGAAGTATGGCTTATTCTTTCCCCCAGATCCTTCAAGTGGATCTGTATGTACTATTGGAGGTATGGTTGCTTCTAATTCATCTGGATTAAAAGCTGTAAAGTATGGTACGACGAGAGACTACGTTCTAGGATTTGAATTAGTCTTTGCAGGTGGAAGGAAGATGAAGCTTGGATCTAGAACATTCAAGTACTCTACTGGATACGATTTAGCGAGAATGATGATCGGGTCTCAAGGAACTCTAGGAGTCTTCACAGAGATAACACTTAGATTAAGAAAACTGCCCCAAGATTTTAAGACAGCTCTAGCATTCTTTCCAACAGTAGAATCTGCAGTAAAATCAATCTGCAAAATAGTTAGAACTGGTTTAGATGTAGCTGCACTAGAATTTGTTGATGAACCTTTAATCAAGAATATTTCAGAGTATAAGAAGATATCTTTTCCTGAATCTAAAGCAATGGTCTTGGTTGAGGCTCATGGTTCAGCACGTTATGTAGAAGACGTGTTGGAGGGGTGTTGCAACATATTTAGAGAGAATGATGCTGTTGATATTTGGATAACTAGAGATCGTGAGGAGAGAGAATTTTTCTGGTCGGCTCGTAGAAGTGTTTACCCAGTCTCCCTGAGGCATAGTAGGTATCTTGTTATAAGCGATCTAGTTGTACCGATCTCGAAACTCTTAGAAGCCGTATTGAAGACTTATGCTATAGCTGAGAAATATAAGATAAAAGCTTCAGTTATAGGTCACTTCGGAGATGGAAATATACATGTTCACTGGTTTTTAGGAGATAATAGAGAACTTTTACCCATAGCTCATAAAGCTAATGATGAATTAGCTGAATGGGTAATAGATGTCGGTGGAGCTGTATCTGGAGAACATGGGATAGGAACTGAGAAGAAGAAGTTTATGAAGTTACAGCACGGTGAAGCCTACGATCTCATGCTACAGATTAAACGTCTGCTCGATCCTAAATGTATACTCTCACCTGGAGTAATCTTTGATGTAGATGAAGTAATACAGTAGTATGTTTCAATATAAAGGTGGATGATATGACTATAGAGAAACATAATGGAGAATATTTGGACCTACTTTTACAAGATGTGTTTAAATGTGTTAGATGTGGTTTCTGTAATAGTGTCTGTCCAACATCAAACATATCGATCTCATACATGGGTTCAAGAACATCACGTGGAAGAATAGTGATACTCCAAGCATATTTCTCAAACATATTAAACAAGCCTATAGAGAGTGATGAGATACAGGAAGCTTTTGACTATTGTTTTGGGTGTCGTAGATGTTTAGATATATGTCCTGCAGGAGTCAAGATACCTCAGATAGTATGGAGAGTGAAATCCCTCAAAGCTAGGAAGAGACTTCTACATAGATTTCTTTTCTCAAACTATGGTTTACTTGAAAAAATTTGTTCTAAGATGCCGAAATTATCAAATACCTTTCTCTCCAGTTCTCTTGGAAAAACAATGCTAGAAAGATTGTATGGGATAGATAGAAGGGTTAGTTTTCCAAAATTTTATGAAGTGAGTTTGGAGAGCTGGTTCAGAAGGAGGAGGTTTCAGAATAGTGGTGGGAGAAAACTCTCATACTTCGTAGACGTTTTTACAAATTATCATGAAGTAGATCTTGGAATAGAAATCGTAACAACACTTGAGAAACTAGGTTACAGTATCAGTATTCCTCCGCAGAAAGAGGCTGGCACAATACTTTTTGAAGAAGGATTAATAGAAGAAGCATTAAAGATAGCAAGATATAACATAGAAAATCTGTATAAGTCTATTGTAAATGGTTCAGTAATCTTGACTAGCTCTCCTGCAGCTTACCTAGCCTTAAAGAAAGATTACCCTGAGTTCCTTGGAGATGAAAAGTCTAGAATTGTTGCAGATAATACTTTCGATGTTCTCGAACTACTACTAAGAGACGTTGAAGAAGGTCGAGTAAAATTGGATAGTAGAGAAGGATTTAAGATAACCTACCATCATAGTTGTTTTACTAAGGCTTCTGGATTAACGAAAACCATAAAGAGACTTCTATCTTACGCTGAATATGATTTAAAAGAAGTTGATCAGTGTTGTGGAATAGCTGGACTATGGGGGATGAAGAAAAAACATTTCGATCAAGCTATTGAAGTTGGTTCAGGATTGTTCAGCGAATTGAAGAATCTTGCGATTCCTGTCACTTCTCAAAGTGAAACATGTAGACTTCAAATAAGACATAATACAGGAATAGATGTTAAACATCCATTCCAGTATATTTCAGAGATTATTGAGCCCCGTCCATAATTTTCATTTAACTGATCTACTAATGCATTGGTCTACTCTGGATTTTAATGTTTCTTAATCTAACATCTGGTCCTCCAAACCATACAGGTATTGCTTGTAGGGGTTCACTCTTACCACAGTATCCTGCATTAAACTTAACCTTCTTGCCTATCGCATCTATAGAACTATAGAAATCTTTCGTAGTTATCTCCAGGACAGGGTTTCTAACAGGTTTCCCAACTTCTCCATCTACTATCATATATGCTTCTACACCTACGTATCTCTGATTCCATCTCTTATCATCTATATTCCATTCTTGGTTTGACTTAATGTATACTCCTAGCTTAATGTCTTCGATTAGTTCTTCAAACGTGTAGTCTCCAGGCTTCATGTACGTATTCGCCATTCTCACTATTGGTTCTCTATCGTATAAGCTCGCTCTAGATGCACCGTTACTCTCAACACCGAAGATACTTGCAGTCTCTCTATTATGGAGAAGTTCTCTTAGAAAACCGTTCTCTATTAAAATTCTCTCCCTAGCTTCCACACCTTCTTCATCGTAGAGATAGTAACCGAAAGAATGTGGAATCCTAGGATCATCCACAACAGTCACGATGTCTGATCCTATCTTAGTACCAAGCATATCTGGCTTAATGTATGTTTCACCTGCTTGTGCTGCTTCCCTTCCCAGAACTCTATCTGCTTCAGCCGGATGACCTGCAGATTCATGGCATATCAATCCGACAATTTCTCCACCCACTACAACATCAACTTCTCCTTTAGGTGGTTCAATGCTTTCTAGCAATACTCTACATAAGTTCTCTACTTCTTCTACCATAACATCGTCTAGCCTCCATCTCTCTATCGCTTCCCATCCTCTCGATTCTCCTAGCTCTCTGTATCTCTGTAAAGTTCCATGCTGTGGACTATAAAGTGTTAGTATATAGCTCGCCATCGTTCTAGGAATAACATGCTTAACATCTGCGCCATCACTGTTAACTACATGTTTCTCTAAATCCCATTTCTCAAATGTTAGTAATCTAGAAGGAATTTTTACACCAATCTTCTCTGAAGCTTCAACAACAAGTTTATCTATATCTTTCATATAATCTATCTTATCTTCTATTGATATGTTTTCCCATTTTATTCTCGGTTTAACTTCTACTCTTCCACTAGAAATCTTCCCACCAGCTAGAGATACGCCTCTAGAAATCATCTTAGAGGAAGTCCTAGCCATAGAAACAGCACTACTCACAATTTTCTTTACAGCTCCTATCTTCAAGTCGCTTGTCGAAGCAAATCCAAGAGCATTTCCAACAAGTACTCTTACAGAAATACCTCTAGAAATAGATGAGGCTGAAATTTCTGGAACACCATTCTTTAACATGATAGATTCAGTAACATCTTTCTGATACCTAGCTTCAGCATAACTTGCACCAAGACTTAAAGCATAATCTACAGCTTCCCTAAGCAAATCATCAAACATCTCAAGAAATAACAAAAACAACTTAAATTAATCTATTTCTCAAAAATCCCTCAAAAAGCTTGACTTTAAAGATACAAGTATAAGAGGATTACTATTTCCATAATTTTAACTCTGAATACCTCTCATCGTAAGAAAACTATCAGCGCTCAAGATCCCTATCATCCCTCTCGGGGTCAGCCTGGTCAGACACATCATCTAAACATATTTAATTAATCATCCGTTCTTAAATTTTTCTACAATTTATTTCTCTTCCAGTATTAACGAATATTAGATGTCAGCTTATATATTCTGGGTTTTGCCTCGAGAAGTTAGAGAAATACGGTATGCTTGGAGTATGGGTAAGCTATGTTAAGAGGTTGGAGTGTTATTTTTATGTGGTTTGGGGGGTCTGGCTTGTTGAAGATTAGAGTTGAAGCTGAAGTTTATCCTACTGAAGATAGAGAGAAAATTGTTAGAGCGGTTAAGAATATATTCCCATCTCTTGAATTGAAGAGTGAAGTTATCGGTGACGTTGAACTGGTTTTCGGAGAAGGAGAAGATTTATCGATTCTAGAGAATCTGAAGAATATGTTGAAGATGAGGAAGATTAGAGCTGCTGCTAGAAATATACTTAAACAATCTATCGTAGATGGTAAACTGGTCTTCTACATAAATAAGCAGGCGGCGTTTACTGGACACGCATCTTTTACAGAACCGTTTATAGAATCTCCACTTCCACCTATAAAAGTAGAAGTAGAAACAGAGAACGTGGAGGAGATTATAAACTGGATGACAGAGTAGAGTAGAAGTACTAGACTTTGTAGGGGACTTCGTAGCTTAGCAAGTCTTCTGCAAGATAACTTTCAGGGAAAATCTCTAATGCTTCTTCAAGTAGTTTTCTCGGATTCTTCTCAAATCTTGGACTTAAATGAAATAAATACAGTCTTTTTACACCTGCCTTTCTAGCGATTAGGGCTGCTTGTCTAGCTGTTGAGTGCCCTTGCTCTAAGGCTTCTTTCTCATAACTCGAGTCGAACGTTGAGTCATGTATTAAGACATCTGCATCTTTAGCGAATTCCGCAATCCTATCGTTTGGTGCGGTATCTCCCGTATATACGATTATTCTTCCAGGTCTAGGTGGACCCACAGCATCTTCAGGTCTAATCACTTTACCCATCCATTCTACAGATTCACCTCTTTGCAGTTTGCCCCATAGAGGACCTCTAGGTAAACCAATTGATTCAAGATATTCTACATTCATCTTTCCAACCCTCTCTTTCTCTCTAAACCTATATGCATATGATTCTACGGTATGATCAACTCTAAGAGCCTCGACAACATAATTCCTCCCCTCATCTACAACTCCTTCTCCACTTACCTCTCTTACATATATCTGGAAAGATACTCTTCCATATCTTGTTGCTTCAAACATTTTTACGTATTCTCTAGTTCCAGGTGGACCTATTATTAGTATGGGGTCACGTCTATCCAGCATTGAGAGTGTGTACAGTAGTCCAGGTAATCCGAGAACATGATCTCCGTGTAGATGGGTGAGAAATATTTTGAATTTACGTTTAAACCCTACACCTGCCTTCATCATCTGTCTCTGCGTTGACTCACCACAATCAAAAAGTATTAGCTCTCCTAGAAAGTTTAAGGCAATCGATGGTAAGCCTCTTGTTACACTCGGAATTCCGCCGCCTGTGCCGAGGAAGGTTAACCTCATAGTACTCATGTGAACACCATTATCTTCCTAACAAGACTCTTATGTATCTTTAAAGTATATTTTTCTAGGATTCTGTAACCTGAATCTAATGCATAGTCTTCAATATTAGACCATGTTGGAGCGGCCATAGATATTCTGCCTCCATTTCTTAATAGATCTCTAGAGTTTTCAAAGAATTTCTTCATTAGCTCTTCCAGAGATTTGTCTGGTATTGTTGTAGATCTTCCGTATGGTGGGTCTGTTACTATGCCGTCAAAACCTTTCCTAAATGGTGGTTGTCTAGAATCTCCGATAACAATATTTCCACGGCCTGGGGTATAGTGGTAGAGGTTTTTGAGGGATCCTCTAGCTATCCACTTCTTTAACTCAACACCATACGTTTCGTAGCCTAGAAGTATTGCTTCTATAATTATCCCGCCTGTTCCAGAGAATGGGTCAAGTATTCTACCTCCAGGCTTTGTTCTACTTAGGTTTACGAGACATCTAGCAGTATCAGGCTGCATAGCAGAAGGGAGTTTGAAAGGTCTCCTACCAGCAACTCTATCGTAAAAGAATTTCTTGGGTTTTATCTCAACTAGAACACCGATGTATGTAGTGTTTTCCTGAGCTATGAAGAGTATTGTGTATTCCGGGTTTTTAAGATCTACCGAGATTGCTGGTACATTTCTTAAGATTACTTCTCCGAGATTTTTCTCCACTCTTGGAACATCTACATCTGTAGATCCTAGAGATATTCCTCTAACAGCTATCTTAGATTTGGGTGGCAATATCTCACGAAAACTCTGTATATCTAGAGAATTGATAATCTCTTCTTCAATAGTTGGTGATCTTGAGATTAAAAGTGTGGAGAGTTTTGTGTAAGCTGTTCTCAGAACAGCTTCTCTAGCACAATCCTTCTCAGTCTCTATGATCACTACTCTCCCGTTCTTCTCTAATATCTTATGATTTGGATCTAGAACCTCTAGTACAGCTCTTAACTCTGCAAAGGGGATTTCCTGATGGAATCCTGAGAGAAGAAATAAGTATTTACTAGACATCTAGTTCTTTCTTTAAAGTTTGAGCTATCAAACTTGTTACAGTGAATTCAGCATACTTGTTTGGAACAGTATCTGAAGCTATTAATCTTTCAGCTCCAGCTTTGAATATCTTTTCATCTGCATTATTAACGAGAAGTGCGTGGATACATGTTGCAAATATCTTCGTAAACCCTTTATTCTTTAACTGTTTTATCAATTCAATCATAGTTCCACCTGTACTAATTATATCATCAACTATTACTACTTCTTTTCCAGGTATGCCGTCAAGTTCCACCTTAACCATTCCAGAAACTTTATCTCTCTCAGATCTGGCAGCAGTATACTCTACCTTAAGTACTTCAGCAACCATTCTGGCCATATCTAATCCTCTCTTACCTACAGAAACTATGACTGGATTTGAGAGCCCACATTTTTCTAAATGTTTTGCTAAGACGTTCTCAGCTCTTAGATCCACTATCGCCAGCGGAGACTCAGGAATAATCCAAGGACAATGTATGTTGACTGTGTATAGTTTTTTTAGGCCAAGTTTATGGAATGTTTTCAATATTGTCATAAAGCTTACTGCTTCTCCTTCTAGAAACCTTCTATCTTGACGTGCATATGCAATATAGGGTGAAACTAGTTCAACAGATTCTGCTCCAAGATCTATCAATGTATCTATGGCCAACAGTGTCTGGACTAGGTGGACATCCTGAGGTGGATGCATCCCCTGGACTAAGACAACTTTTTCATCTTTCACTTGTCCAGGTACTCTAATATAATTCTCTTTATCTGGAAAGAATTTATGCTCTATTTTAATGAAATCTGTGCCGAGTTCTTTAGCGATTTTTGAAGCAAATTCTATAGAAGATGGTCCTGCTACTAACTTCATTCTCTACTCTCCCTCGAAATCACTCTAACTTTATCTCAATTCTTTTATTAAATCTACCTTTGTTTATTGTTTTTATTATCCTAATTCTGCCTATTTCTCTTGTATTTGAGACATGTGTTCCACCATCTATCTGTGCATCAAATCCTTCTATCTCTACAACTCTAAGTATAGGTATGTTGGGTATAAGTTCTGGTTTAATTCTTATGAGAGAAGGATTTCTAAGAAGTTCTTCTCTAGGTATGAATTTTATCTTTACAGCTCTAGCTTCTTGTACAATTTCGTTAGCCTTATCTTCTATAACCTGTACTTTCTCTTTACTTAGATCTTCAAGTGTAAAATCTATCCTAGCTTTATCTTCACTTATCTGGCTTCCCGTTACTACTGAACCATATAGATTGTATACTACTCCGGAGAGGACGTGGAGCGCTGTATGGTATCTCATATACGTGTATCTTCTATCCCAGTCTATTACGCCTTTAACGATATCTCCTGGAGTAAGAGTTTGTGCTCCTTTTACGACATGGTAGACTTCATCATCTTTCTTAAACACATAGTTTACTTCATACTTCTCATCACCATGTATCAGTAACCCTTTATCACTTGGTTGACCACCACCTTCAGGGTAGAATGCAGTCTTATCCAGAACCACACCTTCTTCAGAGATCCTTAATACATGGGCTTCAAATTCTTTCAAATAACAATCTAAGAGATATAATAGCTCAACCATAACTATACCATAAATAAGATTGGGAATTCTCGGTAAAAACGTTTTCCCGTGAGTGTTCTTCTTGAAGATTATGTAGAAATATTCCTTTAATACAGCATGCTGTAGAGGTAGGTCTGATGAGTTTTGCTGGAGAAATCTACAGGAAGATGAGGTCTATATTCGAAGATTCTCCTCAGAGATTTGGTTGGGTAGATTATTTTGTAGCTGGATCAGGTAGACCGGTAAGTTACGAACAAGTAAAGTGGGTTAAGGAGAAAGGGATCTCAACGATAATATCATTGACAGAATCACCTTTACCTGAAGATTGGGTTAAAGAATTGGAGATTAAGTATCATCACTACCCTATCAAAGACCATTCAGCACCAGACCCACATCTCTTAAAAGAAATAGTTGAAAAGATAATTGAAGAAATTGAGAAAGGTGGTAGAGTTCTGGTACACTGTGCCGCAGGTCTAGGTAGAACAGGAGTGGTTCTTGCATCATACCTAATAGTTAAAAAGAAGATTCCTCCAGAAGAAGCAATAAAGATTGTCAGGGAGATTAGACCTGGATCTATAGAATCACACCAAGAGAGATCCGTATATGAGTTTTATGAATTGATAAATACAAGCTAACATAATCTCGTACTATTCAGAAAAATTATTCTAGAGATTTAAGTGTTTAATTGTTCTAGAATGCTTCTCGCAATTTTTTCTCCTATTCCGAGTATTCTTTTAAGATCTTCTACTGTAGTTGCTTTTAGTTTTTCTATAGAAGTGTATCCAGCTCTATAGAGTGCTCTAGCTCTAACCCTTCCTATACCTCTAAGTCTCACCAATGGTAGAAGTTCTTCTCTAACGCCATGTTTAATTCTTTCTGAGAGTATTTGGAACGGTGTCACGTACTTGCTATGTCCTGAAATTTTAGCTATCTGAGATGCAGAGTAAGCTATCCATTCAGCAGATTCTCTAAGCGCAGCCATGTCTCCAGGCTGGATACCAAATCTATCATATAACTCTGAGTCGGGCATCTCCTCTATCCATGCTTCTAGAACCATCGCTAATCTAACTGCATCTAGATATTCTTCATAAAATTCGTCATCTCTGTTCGGGATCTTTACGAGCATACCATTCTTCTTTCTCTCTAAATATTCTTCAAGAATATGTACTCCAAGCTTCTTCATAGGTATTCTAGGAATTTCAGGTGTCAAGGCTATTAGATGTAATAAACCAAAATTGCTTGGTCTCTCATATCCTTCATCTAAATTTCTTAATATAATTAATGCTGTGAGAGGATCTATGTAGAGTTGGGAGACTCTGACACCTAACTTAGTAGCTTTCATAAACCCATCGTCAACTTCGATAAACCTACCCCTAGATAGAAATTCCACTATATTCTCTACTTTCTCTTTTATCACTCTAGAGCCATACAAGTACCCTAGATACGTTTCTCCAAAGAATTTTAGTAGATCTCCAAGTGTACCTATATTGCTTGTAGCTATCATTGATAGTACATGTACTCTTAGATGTTTCTCAGAAGCAAGTCTAGAAACAATCTTCTCTAAATCTCCTTTAACATACCTCTCCATAATATATTCTTTCTCTTCTTTGTTCTTTGCAATCGTAACTGCGTATCCAACTTCATCGTAGAGCGGTCTTCCGGCTCTACCACAAAACTGTTTATACTCAATGACTGGTATAGACTGATATCCATATCCAGGAATATATCTCTTAACTTCTGTTATTAGTACTAGTCTAGCTGGTAGGTTTACGCCTGCTGCAAGTGTTGGTGTAGCAACAACTGTTTTTAAGAATCTTGATCTAAATGCTTCTTCAACTATCTTCCTCTGATGGTAGGATAGGCCGGCGTGATGGAAAGCAACACCATTCTCAATGAGTTTAGCGAGGTTTTCTGTAAACCCACTTCTCTCTTCAGCGAGAATTTCTTCAGCATACTCTTTAAGCTTCTCTCTATCTTCCCACGAAATTAAATCTAACCTTTCACTAAAAGTTCTAGCTATCTTTAATGCATATTCTTCTGCTTTCTTTCTCGTAGAAGTGAAGATAAGTGTCTGCCCACCTTCCAGAAGGATATTGAGAACAGCGTTTACAACACTACTCCTATCAAGCGGTTTAAGCTCTTTCACCGTTCCATCAATAAACTCTATTCTACTGTCGATGAGTACTCCTTCTTTCAGCGGTACTGGTCTCCAATCTGATCTAACTATCTTAGCTTTTAGCCATCCAGCCAGATCTCCAACATTACTTATAGTTGCACTTAGAGCTATGTATTGGGCGTTCGGTATGGTTTTCCTCAATCTTGTGATAACCATCTCAAGTGTAGGTCCACGGTCAGGGTCTCCGATAAGGTGGAGTTCGTCTACAACCACTAGAGTTACATCCTTCATCCAGCTTGCTCCATGTCTTAGTAGACTATCCACTTTTTCATTTGTAGAGATTATGACGTCGTATGCTTCAAGCCACGGGTCTGATGAATCGTAATCTCCAGTAGAGATAGCTACCTTAAATCTTGTTCCTTCACAGAGAATTTCATTTACATCTAAAATCTTCTCAGAAGCTAGTGCTCTAAGTGGGACGAGGTAGAGTATCTTACCACCTTCAACTAGATGTATTGAGGCTGAGAAGAAGGCTATCAAAGTCTTACCAGAGGCGGTAGGTGTAGAGACAACAATATTCTCTCCTTCAAGTACTCCAGCTTTAATAGCTTCTACCTGCGGTGGATAAAGTTCTAAGATACCTTTCTTCTCAAGATTCTCTACGATAAATTTTGGAATTGATAAATCTTTGATTTTCAAGGTTATGTCAGCCTATATACTCCAGGCTTAGGCGTGAATATTTTACCATCACTCAACAATCTATTTAACAACATTCTTATCTCTTGTTCTGTTAATCCACATTCTTTTAATGCTTCTCTAAGTTCAGAATCTTCAACGTATCCCTTCTTTTCCTGCATTTCTCCAATCGTTTTTAATACTAGCGTAAACTTGTCTCTAATACTCTTAGGTTTACCTGTTAAGATAACGTCTATGTCTGGTTTCCCTGTCTCTACATCTATACCTACTTCTGCTAGACTCCTCTTCATCAAGTCTATAACATCTAGTACGTCTTCTTCTGTAACGTATTCTCTTAAAGCAGCTCTCGCCCTAGCTTCTGAAAGTCTTATTAGAGATTCCAGTTGACGTGCAGTTATAGTTATAGTCGATGTCTGCTGGTACATGCTCCTCATCTGTAGATAGAAGTTCTCTACGAGTTTAGCAGCTCTAGGTGTAAGCTCAGGCTGTATTCTTTTAGAGTATGCAATATATTTCTTGAGAACTTCAGGTTTTATGGGAGGCTCTACAGGTACAGTAGACTTACTCTGAAGATTAAGTATATGTGCAGCTATCTTTTGATCTTGTTCAGGTATAGGTTCGTCTCTAAGAACAAATATTAAATCAAATCTAGAAAGTATCGTTATTGGTAGATTAACGTTTACAGTAAATGGCTCGTAGGGGTTGTATCTGCCGAGCTCGGGGTTTGCTGCTGCAAGTATAGATGTTCTAGCATTTAATGTAGCTACAATACCTCCTTTCGCAATACTAATAGTCTGCTGAGCCATCGCTTCATGTATAGCTACTCTATCTTCAGGTCTCATCTTGTCGATCTCATCTATACAGCAGACACCCATATCAGCTAAGACAAGAGCGCCTGCTTCCAGAATCATGTTCCCTCCTTTATCTTTTACAACCGCCGCAGTTAATCCTGCCGCAGTCGACCCTCTACCCGACGTGTATACTCCTCGAGGCGCTATCTGTGCAGCATATCTCAATAGCTGACTTTTACCCGTTCCAGGATCTCCAACCAGTAAGACATGTATATCTCCTCTAACCTTTACACCGTCTGGAAATTGTTTCGTTCTCCCTCCGAAGAGTAGTAGCATGATCGCTTTCTTAATATGTTCTAAACCGTAAATTGATGGTGCTATACTATCTATCAGTTTCTGATGTATATCAGGACTCTTAGCCATTTCCTTAAACATTTTTTCTTCTTCAGGCGTTATCTGAAGAGCCTCAGGCTCCTTACTTGCTGTTTCTATACTTATAGCTTCAAGATAGAGTTTAGATGTTCTTAAAGGTGTCTCCATAGTTCTTTCTTGTATAGCGTAGAGTATTCCGACAATTATTACTCTATCTCCGGGTCTAGCTCTATCAACAAGATCTCCTTTCAAACCTACATCTATGCTTCTAGGTAGCTGACCAGGTGGTAGATCTTCAGGCTTCTCCTGCACTCCTATAAGCTGGTAATCATAATACTCACTCTTCTCCTCAACTATATCGAATTTCTGCTTCTTCCCACGGCACTTAAAACTATTGCATGCTTCTGGGAGAACAAGTTTTTGAGATTCTTGTGGTATCGTCTGCTCAGTCCCGCATACCCTACATTTAAAGACAGCTGTTTTAAGTATAGGTTTAACTGCACTTGCTCTAACAACTAGACCGTCTATCGCTATAAGCTTCTTTAGATGTATTGTCCTGATATCTCTTATCAATAATATTTCTGGTAGATTATAAATCCTAACTCTAAATTCTCTAGTTATGTTAGCGTACTCTGGATCTTCTATTCTGAGCTGATTCCATGCAGCTCTCTCAAATAGAGGCAGATACTTTAATGGCTCATTGACTAAGAGGTGGCTTAATTCTTCATCAAAAACTATTATATCATTGAAATCTACTGGGATGCTAGTAAACCTCTGAGCCGCAGCTCTGGATATTATCGATCTATATTTTTCCTGTTTAAAGAATTCTATCATCTTCTCTTCTATCCCAGTGAAGCTACTCATCTTCTACGTCAACCTCCACTTGGAGAGACATATCTTAACCACTCATCTACGATACTTCTGATGGTTTGGTATAGTACTTCTTCTTCACGTGTAAGATTCTGGATTAGTGATGGATCTATTCTCTTTGCAGCGAATCCTATTATCTTGTGCAGTCTAAGAGAAATTATGTCCATGAGTATGCTTTTTAGTTGTGGATCACGTTCATATTCCTGCTTCATCTCTAGATAGAAGTATCTAGATACTTCTTGGAGTTCTCTAGGATTATTCTTCTCTTTCCACTCTAATTGTTTCAAGAACATTAAATCGTTGCTCTTCTCTTCTCTCTCCACTAAACCTGCTTCTACAAGTTTAGGTATAATCCATCTAGCAATAGATAAAGTTGTCCCCTTCTTTAAATTCTCATAAATCTGACCTGGAAGAGTAAGCCTCTGAGTATCCTTAGATATCACTATCTTCTTCTCCGAATTCTCATACTCTATCTCGATCAACTTCAACAATCTTCTAAATTCTTCAACCAACATCTCTATACCCATATCCAGAATAAACCTCTACATACTAGAATATAGCTTGGGAGAGAGTGCCATGAAAATGGAATAGACCTTAAAAATACCTTAATAGATACTCTTAGATGCTTTCAATACAAACCTAAGATAAAGCCCCCCACTTTCTAAAAATACTCAGAATATTCTTCTGTAAAGTTTACTTAATTTTTTCTAATATTATTGCTGGACATATTTTTGTCACCCCGTCTATTTTTTCCAGTTTCTTTATGAAATCTGATAGTTGTTTCATGTTTCTGAACCAGCATTCTATCAGTATCATGTGATCTCCAGATGAAGTATAGAGGCTTACAACTTCTTTCATGTTCTGTAACTCTTCTAGCGTTTGGATAAGTTTTTCAGGAGAAGAATCTAAACCGATAAGTGCATGAACTTCGAATCCAAGCTTCTTTAAATCAACTTCTATAGTAAACCGTTTTATAATATTCTCAGATTCTAGTTTCTTAATTCTCTTTCTTATAGCTGCTTCTGTTACACCAAATGTCTTTGCTAATTCAACATAGGTTCTCCTCGAGTTTCGTAGTAATTCCTGTATTAATTCTAGGTCCGTAAATCGAACCATAAATATTAATAATCGAACTAATTAATAAATTATAAGGAATAGAGTGTATAGGGGTGAATAGAATGGAAGCAGTTGAACTGGGAAAAATTCCTATGATCGGAGATAAAATGCCGAGCTTTAAGGCTAGGACAACTAAAGGTGTAATCAATTTTCCAGAAGACTATAAAGGGAAATGGGTTGTATTGTTTTCGCATCCAGCCGACTTTACTCCAGTTTGTACAACTGAATTCTATGCATTCCAGAAAAGATACGAGGAATTTAGGAAACTAAACTGTGAGCTTATCGGTCTAAGTATAGACCAAGTTTTCAGCCATATACAATGGGTTAAATGGATTAAGGAGAAACTTAACATAACCATTGAGTTCCCAGTTATTGCTGATGATATGGGTAATATCGCAAAAATGCTTGGAATGGTTCACCCAAAGAAGGGAACAAATACTGTTAGAGCTGTCTTTATAGTCGATCCAGAAGGAATCGTAAGGGCGATATTCTATTATCCACAGGAACTTGGAAGGAACATAGATGAGATACTAAGAGCTGTAAGAGGACTACAGATAGCAGATAAATCTAAAGTAGCGATCCCAGCAAACTGGCCGAATAATGAACTTATCGGTGATAAAGTAATAGTTCCACCAGCAACTGATGAGAAAACAGCAGAAGAAAGATTAAAACAATACAAAGGATACGATTGGTGGTTTGTATACAAAGAACTTGAAAAACAGTAAACCATAAACTCTACATTTCATCTCCAATTATTTTTTCAAGTATAGTATTTTCAAGAACAAGTTTAGAGAGGTTCGAAATCCGAACTCAAACTTTATTACCCCTGAAACTTAGAAGAAAATATCGAAATTCAGAAGATATGAGATGCGGAGGTTTCTGGAATGGATCTAAGAGGAATACTTGATCTATCAGCGCTGGGAATATACATGCATTCAATAACAGTTGCTATAGTTATAGGATTCTCCGTTACATTAACTATAATAGAGTTTTTAGGCATAGTAAAACGAGATCATAATTACATGAAACTAGCTAAACAGATATCTCTCGTAATAGTAATTGCGTTTGTATATGGAGCAGCTACTGGGACATTGGTAGAATTTGGACTCGTACAAGTATGGAATGGTGTGATACTAGGGATAGGATCATTCTTCTTCACCCCGCTCTTCCTAGAATTGGTAGCTTTCACAATTGAGGCAACATTATTAGTCGCATTACTATATACCTGGGATAAATTCAAGAATCCCTGGATTCATTGGATGATAACGATTACTTACACCGCTGGCGCATTATTTTCAGGAGCATTGATAACTTCTGTAAACTCTTGGATGCAGGCACCCTGGGGAACTGGAGAAATAGTTAAAACGATTTATCCATGGGCTCCTGTGTACGGTCCTCTACTAGTAAATACAGATTTCTTGTTATCTGTTAAAGAAGCATTAGTAAGTATGAAGGTAAGTTCTACGGGTTCTGGAGCAACTTTAATCAACCCAAATGTACTGAATACGTTAACTAATTCTTACGGTGAGTTATTGAAAGATGTATGGGTATCTTTAACGAGCCCTTATGCTTTAACGAGTATAATACATCAACTTCTCGCTACAACGATAGTGGGAGTGTACTGGATAGCAGGAGCGCTCGCATATAATGGGTTAAGAAAGAAAGAGAAAAGAGAAAACTATCTAAGATTGTTCAAGACTATTGCATTGGTAGGCTCGATACTATTGATTGTTCAAGGAGTAGAAGGACATGAACAAGGTTTAATGGTGTACATCTATCAACCAACTAAATTTGCAATGATAGCTGGTTTAGAGAAGTCTGGACCATATCCGGCGGCAGGTCTAACGATCTTCGGAGACATAAATTACGTATTCAAAGGATTCGACTACTTGATACAAGTCTCTGAGAATCATCCAAACCCGGATCTTAAGATAGGGGGTGTACCAGTTAAAGAAATAGCTTTAGCAGATACTTTGAAAGCTTTTGAGAAACTTCCATTAGTGAAGACTCTATACGAAGTTAAGATTGGCTTAGCGGCTGTATCCCTCTTAATCTCATTAATCATTATAAGCTCATTCGTTTTCAAGAAGTTCTGGCGTGGGAGAGAGAAAATACTATTCTATTTTGGGTTAGCTATGTTCTTTATCGCTCCCGCTATGGCTGGACTTGGATGGGCGGTAAGAGAAATCGGTAGAAAACCTTGGACGGTATACGGTTTGCTCTATCCAGAAGAACTCGTTACACCAAATCCGATAGGAATAGAAGTAGTACTTACTATAATTGGTGGACTACTATTAGGGCTACTCATGACCTTTACAACGATATATCTGGTTTTGAAGAAGCCTCCGAGATTCTTAAAGATGGGTGAGGTATAATGGATGTAACTTTGCCTTTAACGATTCTAGGATTAATACTGCTGATCCATTTAACATTCGTAAACATAAACATTGGTCTGGGATTCTATAGTGTAATTCTTAGATGGAGGTCTCTATCAGATATTGAGGCAGCTAAGCCTGCGAGAAAAGTCTTCAAGTTTCTTGTTGCCACAGAAGTTGTTTCAGGTGTTTATGGAACAATGATAACAGTTGTTTTAGCAGGGTTCTGGCCCACTCTAGTAAACATTGCAACAATAATTTTATTCATCCCCCTACTGGTAAGCATCACAGGAATAATAGTTAGATTAACATCTATAGCTGCTTACTGGTATACTTGGGATAAAGTTGATGCGAAAATACATTTAGCCATAGGGTTGGTCATGGCCTTCTCAGGTCTAGCTATCCCCGCAGGATTTAGATACATATTCGCCTTCATAGACAACCCTGCTGGTTTAACGAGCCTAAACCCGATCTCTGGAAATACTATAGAAGCTTTAATGAATCCAGTCTATCCTCCACTTCTACTACATACATTTTTCGGAGCATTATCCATCGGGTTCCTAGCTGCTTCAGCTGGTCTGGCATGGTCGTCGAAGATAGATAAAACAGTTGAAAGATGGAGTGGATGTGCAGGTCTTCTCGGAGGTTTGATGATTATACCTCAGGGGCTGACAGGTTTCTGGTTCTGGAGTGTGCTTAGCTTCTATTCACCATACTTATTCGCTAGCTTAAACAAACCATTTCTACCTCTTCAAAATTCGTTAATGGATGTTTCATACTTCTTCCTTGGAATGGTTCTACTGTCAATAGTTATCTTGGTGTTCGGGATAGCCCATTATTATCAACCATATAGAAGATGGACTGCATATATTCTCGTCCCTCTATCTATAGCTGCGCTAATATTTGGAGAGATAGCGCACGATATCGGTAGGCTACCATATATGGTTATAGTGGGAGAGGCAGGAGTGCCTGTGGAAATATTCATCAACAGATTAATCTTCATAGAACCAACTCTAATAATATCAACGGTGTCAGCTATACTATTCTTCACAGCAATCTTCATAACGTTACTATACCTATACCTTATCAAAGGAATACTTGAAGAATCATAAACATCAACCTCTACAATATTTTTTACTACATCGTCATTAAGATGTATCATCCTGAAACCTCAACCCCAAATAGAACGAATAATCTAGACCAGAAGAAAAAGTAATATTTTAAACTACATAGAAACAGAAGTAGAGTATGATGGGCCCGTAGCTCAGCATGGATAGAGCATCGGCCTTCTAAGCCGGGGGTCGGGGGTTCGAGTCCCCCCGGGCCCGCATTGAGAGACAGATTCC
>JALNLN010000030.1 GCA_023267855.1 Candidatus Geocrenenecus dongiae
AGGTTTGCAGCTATAGGATTAGGTTATAAAAAGGCTGGCCACTAGCTATGATTTACAAGTCCAAGTATCCTATGTTTACGTAGGCTTATGTCAGTTTAGATCTCTTATCTCAGTTTATAACATAGAATATAATCGTATTTTAAGGGTTCTCAATAAATTAAGCCTATTGAACACTAACTAAGATACATGAAGTTTTTCTCTCAAAGTTCTCACGCTACCTCTTCTGCAATACACGTATTCTCTTTATTGCCGTCAAGAATTATTGTGAGTTTGTTAAGTAGTTCTCTACCGATCAAAAGTTTCCCTGTTCCGAATAAAGGTGTTTCTACAAATGTTTCAAATTCTATACCGTTTGAGAGTTTGACTATTGCTCTAGCTATTCTCATCGTCACCATACCTGTTAGAGTTTTATAATTCTTCCACAGTATTCTCGGAAGCTCAGCTATTAAAAAATGTTGGTAAAGGTCTGATGTAAGCATTATCGAGCCTTCGTATCCAGTATCTATCGGGAACTTGATTTTTTCTAAAACTTTCTCACCAACCATATTATGTAAAGTGATTTCTAGAGCTGGTGCTGGATATTTTTTACCTTCTGCATATTTTGTACAACTTACGGTTCTATAGATCCCCCCCACCATTCATATTCACCACTGTATTTCTCATCGAACCCTATCTTCGTGAGTATGGCGTGTTTAACATGAGGGCCGAGCTTACGTAAAGCTTCTGCGGCTTCTTTGACATCTTTAAATGCTCCAATTAATCTTCCCTCAGCTATAAGAACAAAATATCCATAATATTTCTTTTGTAGTTCTTGCCTCATTTTCTCGTAAACTTTATTGTTGACATCTACATCTGACTCTATGATTGTTGGATTAAAATTCAGCCATAATGTAATAGCTTCTTCTAAAGCTTGATGGAGAAGTAAACCACGTTTTACTGCTTCTGCTTTAAATAACCTGAGTTTTTCTTCATTTATCTTTTTTATCACCAAAGTCACTTATTTCACCTAGGTAAACCACACATTCATAGACATATAAGATTATCGTTCTTTTTACTATCTAGAGAAGCTGTTCTTAATATATACTGTTGTTTAATTTTGATCATTGCTTACCTTAAACTGTATTTGTTATTTTTAGTTAAAAGATGATTGTTCTGTTTACTTGAATGTTCTTTCAACAAGCTCTACTTCAAGACCGACGAATTCATACGCCATTTAAATGAAGTATATGTAGAGGATAGGGTAAGGATTAAGATAGTTTATTTCTATCTTTTACTATTTACTTTTCTAGAATGGTTGATTTGAGAATTTTATTATTGTCTCCGAGGATTTCTGGTGTTGGTGGGATAGCTCAACATGTTAGACAGTTAGCGATAAGGCTGAGGAAGATGGGGAATGAAGTTGATGTGGTCTCAACTGAGATCATGAAGTTGAGGTTGAGGAAGAGGTTGGCGAATATTGGGTACGGTATAATATCTTCTATGAAGATTCTTGGAGAAGAATATGATATAGTTCATGGTCATAATCTACCTTCTATAATTGCTGTAAGCTCAGCACGAGCGTATGTAAAGATATTGACATTGCATGGCGTATACTCAAAACAGATCACATTACTATATGGGAGGATTGTTGGAGGGTTGGCGGAGATCTTTGAAAGGTATATTCTTAGGGGACTTGACGTTGTAACAGCTGTAAGTATGCATGCAGTTAAATATTATCAATCTCTCGGAATAAGAACCATACATATACCAAACGCAATAGATCTCTCAGAGATGCCGAGAGAAGGTGAAAGAGTCTCAGAACCACAGATAACGTATCTAGGAAGACTTTCAAAAGAAAAAGGTGTTGATTTACTGATTGGAGCAGCGTTGAGAGGGTTGAGAGGGTTAGTTATAGCTGGAGATGGTCCGATGAGACCCCTCATTGAGTATGCTGCACGAAGGGGTCTTCTAAAGTTTCTTGGACCTTTACCAAGAGAGAAAGCTTTAAAGATTTTAGCAGGTTCAGATGTAGCTGTTCTACCTTCTAGAGAAGAAGGATTGAGTACGATGATTCTTGAAGCCATGGCCCTCAGGATACCTATAGTAGCAACAAGAGTGGGTGGAACAGTAGAGGTGCTAGAACATGGAAAAGATGCAGTGTTGGTTAATGCAAATCCAGATGAAATTAAACAAGCAGTTAAACATTTACTTGAAGATGAAACATACTCTAGATACTTGGTGGAGAATGCGTACCAGAAACTGATCAAACACTATAACTGGGATATTATAGAACAACAATACATGAAACTCTATAAAAAAGCATTAGAAGACCGGGTGAGCAATGTTTAGTATTTTCCCGTGTATTGGGATTCGATATATTCTTCAGTTCTATTTCATCTTTTCCTGACTTTGATTATGATTAATGAGGGAACGGTATTGTCTGGAGAAGTTAGTAACATGTTCTCGTAAGTAATTTATGTTATGTCTCTAGGTTAGATGTTTAGTACTCTGCTGTATGCTTCTAGATCTAGGAATCCATGTCCACTTATGTTGGCGACTATTACTTTTTCTTCTCCTTTTTCTTTTGCTTTTAGTGCTTCATCTATCATCGCTCTTACTGCGTAGGAGGATTCTGGTGCTGGTAGGAATCCTTCTGCTTGTACGAACATTCTAGCTGCTTCAAATACTGCTCTCTCATCTGCTGGGTATGCTACTGCTTCTACTATTCCTCTATGTTTTAGGTAGCTGATTATCGGTGATGCCATATGGTATCTGAGACCTTCAGCCCAGATCGTCGGCATAACGTAATCATGTGTTAATGTGTATCCTTTAATTCTTGGAAGTATTTTTGCTGTATCTGGGAAGTCGTATTGATATACTCCTTTGACTAGGTTTGGAGCTGCTTCTGACTGGGCTGCGATAAATCTTATCTTCTTCTCTATCTCTCCTCTCAACATTTTTCCAATCATTGGTAGTGTGAACCCTCCGAAATTGCTTCCACCACCTAGACAAGCGATCATTATGTCTGGAACCTCATCTATTATCTCGAGTTGTTTTATTGTTTCCAGACCTATTACTGTTTGGTGTAGTAGAACATAGTTGAGAACACTTCCAACTGGATATATCGTGTCATCATTCTTTAAAGCATCTTCAGCTGCTTCAGATATAGCTATTCCAAGTGTACCTTTATGGTCTGGGTTCTGTTTTAGAAGGCTTCTTCCAAATTCTGTTTTTTCTGAAGGTGAAGCAAGGACTTCTGCACCATACAATTTCATGAATCTCCTCCTCTCCGGTTTCCATTCATATGCTTCTCTAACCCAGTATATCGTAGATCTTAGATTCATTAATGATGCTGCGTAAGCTACGGCTGTACCCCACTGTCCTGCACCTGTTTCTGTTACAACACGGCTATAGCCTGCTTCAGCTGCATAGTACACCTGTGCTAGAGCTGTATTTACTTTATGACTTCCAGTAGGTGATAGATCTTCTCTCTTATAGTATAGGCGGGCGGGTGTCTTAAGCTTCTTCTCTAGTCCTACAGCTCTATGGAGCGGTCTAGGTCTACCAGCTCTCATATAGAGTTCTAGAACTTCATCTGGAATCTTTATCCAACGTTCTGTAGAATATTCTTGTCTAAGACATTCTGGTATAATTATGTCTTTCAGTTTTTCAAGTCTTCCATCTTCATTTAATGGTTCTGGAAGTTTTTCTGGAAGATCTGGAAGAATATTGTACCAGTATCTTGGAAGATCCTCTACTTTGAGAGATACCTGTATTATTCTGTTCAAACCTGAATCACTAGAAGATGTTTAAAATACTTCTTAATTTGTATTTAAAACATTCATGTACGGTATGAGACTGTAGAGATCATGTTTAAACATTTCCGAAAATATTCTCTAAGTTATATTTTCACCTAAGATTTTAGATAATATCTAAATGTTTTGTAGATTATTCTTGGTTTTGGAGATGGAGAAAAGTTTTCTAAAACATTACTTAAGAGAAGATGTACAGACTGAGATCTCAAGGTTCTGTAAGGGGAGATGGGTTGCTGTAGAATCTTCTTCTATAAGTGGTAGAAGAGTTTTCTACAGGTATATTGATGGTAAACCTGTAACTATAAAAGAGCCGAGTGATTTGAAGAAGCTTATCAATAAGCTTGGTGGAATGTTTAGAACTGTTTACGGTTCTGCAAACATCTATAGCAAGCTTGAAGATATTAGAGATCTAGAAGATACTAGGAACATAGTAAAGGTTACTCCATGTATAGATGTTGATGGTAGTTTGAGTGAAGTTGATTTGATCTTAAAAACGGCTGAAATCATTCTTGAAGAGTTTTGGAAGAACGGTTTAGAGAAATCTGTTTACTTGGTCTGGTCGGGTAGAGGAATACACGTGCATGTAAACGAGAATGCTGTTAGCGGTAGATTTTGGGTTAAGGATCCAGTTAAGATTGCTCACACATTAATCGAGTATGTTCTCCAAAAGAAGAAAGAAGAACTTAGAGAACTCTGTAGAAGATCTACAGCTTCTGATCGGAGATTAAAGATAGAGAATTTGATAGATGTTCAGAGAGTTTTCACAGCACCTCTAAGTCTTCACAGAGAACTGGACTTGGTTGCAGTAACCGTGAATCCAGATGAATTATCAAACTTCAGTATAGATTGGAGTAAGATAGGTAATTTCAAATATTGGAGAGATTGGGATAGGTTTATCGAAGGAGAAGCAGATAAACTTCTAGAGAAAGCTCTATCAGAAATTAAGATAGAAAATATAACGAAAACCGTGATAGAAGATATGGAATCTGAGAAAGAAGATGTAGGAGGTCTAGAAGTTTCTAGACAATCTATTGGGAGGTTCCAGGTAATGGCATTACTTCAAGCAGCTAGATATTATCTACTCTTCGGAGATTTAGATCTAGCTAAGTCTTTTGGATTAAATAGAGCTATATTTTATGCCTGGGCTAAGAAGAGAGGTATTACACATAGAACCGTTAAACCACTACCTAGGACTTCTAGTATGAAGAGTTCTAGAGAAGTTGAAGTTAGTGTTGGAGATGAGGTGGCGTTTAGAAGGGAAGATGGATGGTTTACTATAGGTGGAGAGGAGCAGAGACCGGTAGATTTCGATAGACAGATAATTTCAAGATTTGGTGGAAGAAAAGAATTCGAGAAATACTGGAACGCCGCATTAAAATATCTTGAGAATTTTCCTAGAAGTATACTAGAGAGTCAGAAAGACTTCTACGAGAAAGTCTATCTACCAGTTAGAGATAATCCAGAATCCATTCTGAAGAAAGGAGCAACATAAACTTGACTTCCTCCCCATCCTAAAGAGGTGGGACTTTCAGTTGTAAAGCTATTTATAACTTGTATTTAATCTATTAGACGGAGGAGGTTGGAGAAAGAATTACTTAATGGATGTAGAGATGCTGTAAGCATTATGATTACGGCTTTACGGAGAAAGCTAGGAGAAGACTTAGTGTCAGTAGTTTTATTTGGCTCTTTTGCGAGAGGCGATGCTAGTAGAGAATCGGATATCGATTTATTGATAGTTGGAGACAATTTACCTCAAAGTAGATTTGATAGGATTAGATTATTTGATGAAGTGGAGAGATCGATTGAGAAAGAATTGAAGAAGATAGAAGAAGAGTATGGGGTAACAATTTCTTTTTCACCGATTATTAAAAGTGTTGAAGAAGCTAGAAGATTTACACCACTCTACCTAGACTTGGTTGAAGATGCAGTGATCCTCTATGATAAGAACAATTTTATGGAGAACATACTTGAGAAACTTAGAAGAAGATTGAGAGAACTTGGAGCTGTGAGAGTATGGAGAGGGAGAAGATGGTACTGGATACTTAAACCAGAGATTAAGGTGGGTGAGGTTGTAGAGATTGAATAATCTCGAAATGGCTGAGAATTTCATTAGACAATCGAGAGTTAGGCTTAGATATGCTGAGAAAGCATTAGAAGAAGGAGAATACCCATACGTTATAAGACAATCTCAAGAATCTGTTGAGCTAGCATTAAAAGGTGTTTTAAGGCTAGTTGGCATAGAACCTCCGAAATGGCATGACGTAGGACCCATATTAAGAGAACACGTGGATAGATTTCCAGAATGGTTTAGAGAAAATATTGATGAAGTTGCTGGAATCTCCAGAGAACTTAGAAGAGAAAGAGAACCATCAATGTATGGAGATGAAGAAACAATGACGCCGTCCTATAAACTCTATTCAAGGAGAGATGCTGAGAAAGCATTAACAAATGCAAGAAAAGTTTTAGAATTATGTGAAAAACTCTTCAGAGAATGGTATCAATAAAGCCTACTTAGAAAATAGTTACTTTACAAAAAACATCTTCCTTAACTTCGGAACTCTACACTAACGTAAATAAAGATCAACACTTCCAATAAGAGAATAATTGATTGTATCCTCAGTGAAGTCTTAAGAGCTTCCATAACGTCTAATACATCGCTTCAGCTTATGAATATCTGATTTACCGTGGAGCGTTAAATTTAGCGCCGGGGGTGGGATTTGAACCCACGCGGCCCAAATGGGCCACAGGCTTTCTTCTAGAGACTCAAGGCCTGCGCGTTATCCGCCTCCGCCACCCCGGCCAAGCATAATTATATTATATTGTGAGCGGCTGAAAGAGGATAGGGTGGGGTTGTGGAGGCATGTTACAGTAGTCCACGTTTTCTGAGGTATTCTTCGAGCCTCTTCTGTTTTCTCTGGATAGTGAAGCCGACGAGTTGATGGAATTTCAGTAAATCCCGCATTCTAATATAAATACGGTATACATCCTTCTTCCTCAGATATGTCTTCCCCATCCTTTCATTGAATAGAAGAGTTTCCTTCTTTGTGTATATCTTTGGTCCGGTCGTTCTTATTCCAAGAAGACCTAATATTCTTTTAACATACTGAAGAAGCTGTATATCCGCGTTGAAGCAGTAAATACTTCCATCTTTTCTTACACATCCTTCACTATCGAAGAATCCTCTTAGGAAGCCTCGCATACATTCTTTACAATGTTCCACGAAAGATGTTATTTTATCAATATCTATTGGCTTCTGAAGAATTTCGTATAGAGTTTTGGATTCAGCACTTACTACGAGTCTCCCATCTTTCTCTTGTCTCGGTTTTGGCGGATCCCTATTAAGAACTTTCCCTAAGCATCTAGAGAACTCTTCTATGAAGTCCTCGTCCTTGACTCTAGCTCCTACTATATGTCTGCCATTCCGCTTCTTAAATGCCCACCCATCGCCAGCTACAACACCTATCACGTAGGCGAGCTCTGGAGACGGTTCTAGAAATTCTATTGAAGGTATCCTGCGTCCATTGTATGGGCTGCGAGTGTTTCTACACCAACGGCTGATCGTAGATAGGCTCAGAGATATATTGTACAGTTCTTCAATCTTCTTCTTTATCTTCCTGTATCCAAGGCCTTCTCCCCTCAGCTTCTTAACTTCATCGTACAGCTTAATCCTCAATTCTCTCGGCAAGTACGGTCCTCTCTTCTTCAACTTCTCTGGAAAATTCTTATAGTAGTAGTGTTCGACCGTAGACTTCGATATCTCAACACCATTCTTTCTCAAAATCTTCCAGATCATGTAATAACTGTATCCTTTTTCCACACCAGTCTTCAACGCTTCTAGAAGTTTCTCCTTAACCTCCGGTGACAGTCTTTTCTTCAAGTTCTCACCTCCACTCCTCTGTTACAGCGTATAGAGAGTACATTGTTGCGAACGCCCTGGATACAACGTTGCCAGTCTTCTCCCAGGCGGGCGTGTACCTGGGGGTTCCTGGCAACGAGGACCCCTCCAGTCCAAATGGACTGGTTCTTTTGACGGGCTCGGGGCTGAGCCCCGCTGGGAGGACTACATTCTTAA
>JALNLN010000016.1 GCA_023267855.1 Candidatus Geocrenenecus dongiae
AGGTCTAGGGACTCTCCGAGAAATATTTAACGCTGACCCTCAAACACTCTCCACAGTTGGTAAGATACCACATAATAAATCTCATAAAATCTACGAGATCATAAATACAAAATATAGCAAATTTAAGAGTGGGGAACAATTGAAGATAGGCTAAGAATTTCTTCTCGAAACCTTATGCTAGTAGATGTACCAATAAATCCTGAAGCTGAGGAAATTCTTGAAGAAAGAAGAATGAAGTAAAATGCATCCACTAGAAGTTATTAAAAAAGAGGTTAGGAAGTTATTTCAAGTGGGGTGCCCTCGATTTTTTCGAGGGCTTCCCAGCGTTCAGAGTAGGCTTTACGCCTATCTCCTCATCTGCTGGTACGGGGGCCCCACCGCTCCCCCCACCCATAGAGATTTACCCTATGGGTTAGGCATCAATAAAAATTAATATTTACTAGTATAAGTATTTTGCAATCATTGTTAATGCTTTTCCTGCAATGTTTGCTGCAGCATTCGCATCTCTATTATACTCTGCTCCACATATACTACATCTAAACTCTCTCGAATTGGATGGTTCATTGATATGCCCACATGTCCGGTATGTGGTAAAGATATAAGGTATCTGTTGAACTACTGTAAGGTTTATGAAGCATATATCTATGATGGTGAGACATATCTCAGGGATAGTTCTAGAGATATGATGGATGATATAGGTGATGTAGAGTATATGTGTCCAGAATGTCTATCTATACTGTTCTATGATGAGGGAGAAGCAGATAGATTCTTGAAGAGAAGTGAGCAAAATATATGAGCGGGGTAGAGATTAAGATTACAAAAGAAGATGTATTGTATGTTGCTAGACGATTGAGGATTGAGCTGACGGATGAGCAGATCGAAGAAGTCTTAGAGACCACTAAAGATATTCTGCTGGATGATGAAATGTTCTGGAGAATAGTGATGGATGTGGTAGAATACTCGATAAAAGATGTATTAGCATACATAGTAATGATTATTAATAATGGTGGCATGGATGACCAAAGTTAGAAGACACATCTACTATATAGATTATTATAGTAAATATGGAGAGAGACGTTACCGAAAAAGAAAGGGAGATGATTAAGTATGCTTTACATAAGCTTTATTTCATCCCCACATAAACTTCCCTTTCTTCTTTAATATATCTTTTAGACAACTCTATCAAATAACTTCCTTATCTCTTTTCCAACAACTTCTAGTGGATGCTTACTTACTTCATTCATTTTTTCTTCAAGAATTTTCCTAGCTTCAGGATTACCAGTCCAAGATCTTTCAAAACTCCCGTCCTGAATATTCTTTAAAGCTTTCAGCATATTCTCTTTCACGTGTTCATCTATTATCTTCGGTCCTATTGTTAATCCTCCGAATTTCGCTGTATCTGAAACTGATTGAAGCATCTCCATCAACCCTCCTCTATATATCAAGTCGACTATGAGTTTAAGTTCATGACATACTTCAAAGTATGCTACTTCTGGCTTGTATCCATTCTCCACCAGTACCTCAAACCCCTTCTTGATAAGCTCCATAACACCTCCAACTAATACAGCTTGCTCACCTAACAGATCTGTTTCCGTCTCTTCCTTAAAGGTAGTCTCTATAACACCTCTTCTAGCTGCACCTATAGCTTTAGCTATAGCTAAAGCTTTCTGTAAAGCTTTTCCTGAATAGTCTCTACCTACAGCTACGAGAGCTGGTACACCATCACCTTTGAGATACATTTCTCTTACGAGAGGACCCGGCCCTTTTGGAGCTACCATTATTACATCCACCCATTTTGGTGGATCTATGAGACGGTAGTGGAAATTGTATCCATGTGAGAAGGCTATTGTTTTCTCTTTCTTTAAGTATGGTTCTATTTTTTCTTTGTAGACTTTCGGCTGCTCTGTGTCGGGTATGAGCATATATATTATGTCTGCACGTTCTGCAACTTCTTCTATTTCAGCAACCTCAAGTTTATCTTCTAAAACCTTTTCCCAAGATTTCCCTCCACGTCTAACTCCAACTATGACATTCAATCCAGAATCGTGCATGTTTAGAGCTTGTGCTCTCCCCTGGCTTCCATAACCTATAACTCCTATGATTTTATCTTTTAAGATCTCTAAATCTATATCCTCATCTCTCCAGATCTTAATCATAATCGATTTAATTAAAATACCCGTATTAAAGATTTTCATTAAAATCTATTTCCTTATTCTCTACTTTTAGCACTTCAACATATGTTTCATAGAGCTTGGTGAGCCTTTCAATATTTTTCTTATTAGTTTTGACTTCTATGTAAAAGATTCCTCTCGATTCGTCTTCTCGTTCAACTTCATAATGGAATTTTAAGAGAACGTATAGTTTAGGTGAACGACGTATTGTTCCAGCTAGCTTCTCTATCATATTTGGTTGATTTATCGTTACACCATACAAAGCATAATTCTTAAAATCCTGCCTACTCATTTTCTCAATCCTCCTGGAAGTATTACATCTTTATAGCTTCTTCCTGGAGGTACGAATGGTAAGACATCTTCTTCAGGATTTATTGGTACATCTACTAATAGAGCTGTATTATTTCTTATCGCTCTTGAAACAGCCTTTTCTATTTCTTCTGGATTGTTTGTTCTTATACCTTCAACGTTATATGCTTCAGCTAGCTTGACGAAGTCAGGTATATCTTTAAACTGGACAGCTGAATATCTTCTATTATAGAATATTCTCTGCCATTGTGCAACCATTCCAAGTACTCTATTATCTAGTATAACTACTATAACAGGTATATCTTCAGAAGATACTACTGCTAGGTTGTTTTCATTCATGAGGAAGCTTCCATCTCCAGCTATATCTATTACAGGTAGGTCTGGTCTAGCTATCTTCGCTCCAATAGCTGCTGGGAAACCGAAACCCATCGTACCTAAACCTCCAGATGATATGAATGTATCTGGTTCAATCACAGTCCAGAATATTGATGCCCACATCTGGTTCTGTCCAACTTCTGTAGTAACTATAGTGGATGGTGGAGCTGCTCTCCTAAGAGCTTTAAACACACTAGAAACTTCAGATTTATTTATCGCTCCATCTTCACCGATAACTTCTCTCCACTTCTCTCTTACTTCTTCAATCTTCTTCATCCAGCTACTCTTCTCTTTCTTAAAAGCTATCTGGTTAAGACATTCTAGTATTGCTTTAAGTGCTTGATCTGCAGATGCAACCAACCCTATATCTACATCCTTATTCTTCCCTATCTCAGAAGGGTCGACATCTATGTGTATTATCTTTGCCCCTGAACCGAACTCATCTATCTTACACGTAGTTCTATCTGAGAGACGTGCACCTATCACTAGCAAAAGGTCTGCATTCATTATGACTTCATGTGCTACAGGGTTTCCATGCATACCTACACATCTTAATGCGAGTGGATGGGTTTCCGGTATCACCCCTTTCCCCATGAATGTTGTTGCGATAGGTATCAATAGTTTTTCAGCAAGTTCAAGTAGTAGTTTACCAGCTTTAGCCCACTTTACTCCTCCTCCAGCTAAAATTACAGGTTTCTCAGATTCAAGTAGGTATTCAACTATCTTTTTAACAATCTCAAGTTTTGGTGGAGATGGGTTGATGATCTTCCTGACAATCTTGGCGTCATTGATATCAACTTCTCCAAAAGATGTTTGAATATCTCTAGGCAGATCTATGACTACTGGACCAGGTCTACCTGAAACCGCTATCTTAAAAGCTGTCTTCACTATAGAAGGTATCTCTGAAACAGACTTAACTTGGTAGCTCCATTTAGTTATAGGTGTTGTAAGACCTACCATATCCGTTTCCTGGAATGCACCCATACCCATTACAAATGTTGAAACCTGACCTGTAAACGCGATTACGGGAGAAGAATCCATATATGCATTAGCTATTCCAGTAATTAAGTTTGTTGAACCTGGGCCTGATGTAGCCATACATACACCTGGTTTCTTACTAACTCTAGCGTATCCATCGGCCATATGTGCAGCATGTTGTTCGTGTCTTGCAAGTATGTGTCTTATGTCTGAATCTCTAAGTACATCGTAGACAGGCATTATGGCTCCTCCAGGTATGCCGAATATTACATGCACACCTTCATTTTTCAGAGAATCTACTAATGCTTTCGCTCCCGTGATCTCAACCATTTGCTCCACCTCTCTGCATAGATTGTATAAACGCGTTTATGAAAGCTTGTGCAAAAGCTATATACGGATCTGGATGTACACCTCTACCAATAAACTCTAAGCCGTTCACTGATAATATTACTTCCGACTCAGAGTATCCTTTAGGTTTCTGGGCAAACCATATCTTATAATCTTTTACTTCTGCTCCTTTCTCCTCCATTAATATTTGTTTGAAGATTTCTAAGAATGCTTCTAGCTGATTTCTTCCAACACCAAAGTATAGTTTATTGTTTGGTTCATTGAGTGAAAGTATCGCAATAGATTTATCTAGAGTATTCTCTACTAGGATTCCACGTATATCTACAGGTTTCTTGAAGACTTCTTTACCACATACTTCTTCGATAATTTTTAAGAACTCTGTTTCCGTCATCTTTATACCTTGATCACATTTCTTCTTAACCTCCATGAGCACCTTTAATGTTTGTTCAGATGTAAGTCTTATGCCGAATTGTTTTGAAAGTTCTTCTATGGAGTGTCTTCCAGAGTGTTTACCTATGATGATCTTCCTGTTTCTACCTACTATCGATGGATCTATAGGCTCATATGTTTCAGGAGAAGATATAACTCCATGAACATGTATTCCACTTTCATGGCTGAAAGCATTTTCTCCAACTATTGCTTTATTCTTTGGAACAATTATTTCTGTTAGCTTCTCGACGAGTCTAGAGAGTTCGTATATTTTCTCTAACTTTACATTTGTTTTTACGCCGTAGAGCGTATGGAGTGAAACGACTACTTCTTCTAGTGATGCATTTCCGGCCCTCTCACCTATGCCGTTTATGGTTACGTGTACTATCTCTGCTCCGGCTTCTACTCCAGCTAGAGAATTTGCTACAGCTAGACCCATGTCATCATGACAGTGGACAGCTACAGGTATCTTTACATTTTCCCTAACCTTCGATACAATCTTCTTCATAACTATAGGTATAGCGAAACCTACAGTATCAGGTATATCTACACTATCTGCTCCAGATTCTTCAGCTACCTTAAATACTTTCACAAGGAATTCTAGATCTGTTCTAGTAGCATCTTCAGCTGAGAAATGTACTACCACTCCATGATCCTTCGCATATGTAATTGCTTCTTCTATCTTCTTTAAGACTTCTTCTCTAGTCATCTTGAGTTTATGTGTTAAGTGAATATTGGAGGTAGCGATGAATATATGTATCCAGTCTACATCACATTCTAATGCTTTATCTATATCCCTCCTATCTGCCCTTGCAAGTACACATATTTCCGCATCTAGATTTTCTTTAACAATCCTCTTTACAGCTTCTTCCTCACCTCTAGAAACTATTGGGAAACCTGCCTCAATTACATCTACACCAAGCTCATCTAAAGCTTTAGCAATCTCCATCTTAGCATCTATGGTTAATGCAACTCCAGGTGTTTGCTCACCATCTCTAAGAGTTGTATCTAGAATCATTACCTTCTCCGGAAGTTTAGACTCTCCAGAGATCATATTTCTCCAAGCCATAGAGATCCCCCTAGAGAAGAAGAATTATAGCGATAGGTTCAACACCTTCCAGAAACGTATTCTGAGATATAGATAGAATTCTTCTTACATCAAATTTAGGTGGGTTTATAAGAGACCAAGCAATATTCCCACCACACTCCTTTGAATATTCTAACTATAGAGATATTATTTAAGTTTTCTACAGGAAAAGGAGCATGGTTCTAAGAATTCTTAGCGAGATCTTTCTTTCCACTTACTTAAAGCATAATCGTAGAGTAATGTTAATTTAAGAGTTTTATCTAGAATGTGTTCTGAGCTGGTGATTATGGTAAAAGTAAGTGTGATTAAGGGTGATGGTATCGGTCCTATGATTATGAACTCAACCTTAAGAATACTTGATACTGTAAACGATATTTTTAATCTTAACCTAGAATTTATAGATACACCTGCAGGTGATAATGCTTTAAGAGAATATGGTTCTCCTCTACCTAGAGATTCTTTGGGGAAGATAAAGAATTCAGACGTATGTTTAAAGGGACCTGTAGGTGAAACTGCTAAAGATGTTATAGTTTTCCTTAGACAAGAACTTGATCTATATGCTAATATACGTCCATTTAAGAGTTTTAAAGGTGTAAAAACTTTCTGGAAAGATATAGATTTCGTAATTGTTAGAGAGAATACTGAAGATCTTTATCGTTGTGTTGAAGATATTGGAGTTGATCACGCTGTCTCACTACTAGTAATAACTAGGAGGAGGACAGAGAGGATAGCTAAGATAGCCTTCGATCTAGCATCAAGAAGAAAACGTAAAGTCACAATAGTCCACAAAGCTAATGTTTTAAGAAGCTACAAATTCTTTAGAGATGTAGTTCTAGAAGTTTCTAGATCTTTTAGAGATATAGTTGTTGAAGACATGTATGTTGATAATGTAGCTTACCAGTTAATAGTAAATCCATGGAGATTTGATGTACTTCTTACACCAAATATGTTTGGAGATATTCTTAGTGATGAAGCAGCTGGACTCGTAGGATCGATTGGATTAACGTGTTCAGCAAATATAGGTGATAATTTCGGTCTCTTTGAGCCTGTGCATGGTTCAGCTCCAGATATAGATCCGAGATTCGCTAATCCTCTAGGTCAGATACTGACAGCCTCTATGATGCTCGAATGGATAGCGTATAAAAGAAATTCGAGAGACTTCCTGAAAGCATCTACAATTATAAGAGAATCCGTAGAGAAGATTTTAGATGAAGGTAAAATCCTCACACCGGATCTAGGTGGTTCATCAACTCTCGATGAAGTAACAGAACACGTAATACAGCACATTAAAGAAAAACTTATTTAGATGTTGAAAAAGAAATCTTAAGAGGAGAATGCTACAACTCCAATTAAATTTTGAGTTAGCACCTATAAATGGAATATTGTTAATCTTGCTGGGACTTCTTTTAACATTTCTTGGAAGGAAGTTTATCAAGATTATAGTTTTTATTCTTGGAGGATTGTTAGGAGCATTCTTAACGTACCAGTTCATATTACCGAGACTATCTTTAGGAGAGCCTATGAATATTATTTTACCAATAATCGCTTTCGTAGGTTTCGGTCTTCTATCACTCTTATTGATGGGGATAGTTGTAGGTTTCATAGCTGGATACTCTGTTTATACTTTCTCATTATCCTATTTTGAAAACTGGATATACTCTCTAATCCTAGCCGTAATAGTGTTCATAATTATTGCTGCTTTCTTCAACAAGATTTTATCTATTGTAACAGCTGTAACTGGAGGCCTCGTAACTGCGACAGGAATCCAGATGATCATACCACTCAACTCATTCCTGTACCTAGTAATTGTAGTAGTATTATCAGTACTGGGAGCATACTATCAGCTTAAACATTAAGGATTCATAATGTTTTCTAAACTCATCTTGTAGGCTAGTTCTGCAGCTTCTTCTGGATCACTAGTAAATACTGGTCTAACTATCTTCCTATGATCCAAGTATCCTTCTACACATATCTTCTCTAAGTTGTCTGTAGGGTAACCAGTATCCATCAATATTATTAGGGGTTTTGAGTATATGTATGCTAGGTATGCTTCTATTATTGTTCCAGCTCCTCCTCCTAGGACTACAAATGAATCACTACTTCTAACAAGCATTATACTTCTAGCTTGGAATGTTACGCCTGATAGTATCCTAATTGTATTGTATGGATTGTATCTAGGTTCTCCCGGTCTCCTATGCTCATCTTCAAGAGGTATGAAGCCGATTGTTTCCCCACCATTCTTAACAAATTCTTCACATGCAATCTTCATTAAACCACCATCTCCACCACTAGCTAAGACTAATCGTTCCCGATATTTTGAAAGCGCTTTAGCAAATTTTCTAGTCTTTTCTACAGCTTTCGTAGGCGGGTCTGGGTCACTTCCACCAGCTATACCTACAATTATCTTTCTTCTAAACTTCATAACTAGATAATATTAGTTTGGGGAGAAATAAATTAAGAGGATGTTTAATCGAATACTAGTGCGTTGCCTACTAGTTCATGTACTCCTCCAACTGTTATATTTAGTTTAAAGTGGTCAGAGTATTCTGTGAATGCTGCTTTATCTATAGCACATATACATGCGAGGAAGTTTGCTCCAGTTCTCTTTATAGCTTCTATCTTAGGTCTAACAGCTTTCAGTCTAAGCTCTATTGTTTCATCTGCGAGTAATCCTCCACCTGCACAACAACAGATAGTCTTCTCCCGATTAACATTCGGATCAAGTTCAACATAGTTTCTACAAACATTCTTAAGTATGTATCTAGGCTCTTCTATAAGCCCCATAACTCTCGCAGGATTACATGAATCATGGTATGTGACTATGTATTGATCATTCTTGGATGGATCTAGTTTAAGCTTACCATGTTTTATTAAATCTGCTGTAAATTCACATATATGGACCATTTTTGTTGAAGCTGCATGTTTAAATTTTGTTCCAGTTATAGGTGAGACAGGTTCTTCGAGGAAGTCTAGCGGCCCATTCATAGTATCCATGAATGCGTGGATAACTCTCCACATATGTCCACATTCTCCACCCAGTATCCATTTTACTCCTAGCCTTCTAGCTTCTTCAACAAGCTTCTTATTTATCTTCTTCATATGCTCGTATCCCAGCCATGTACCGAAGTTTCCACCTTCACTTGCATACGTGCTTATCGTATAATCTAACCCGATCTGGTGAAACATCTTTATAACTCCTTTAAGTGTTCCCCAGTGTGGTCCTCCGAAAAAGTCTGCTGAAGGTGGTACATACAGTATTTCCGCACCCTTCTTATTTATCGGTACTTTGATTTCTATTCCTGTTTCTTCTTTTATTTCTTCTTCAGCAAACTGTATTGCACTTAATAGTGCTGCTGGAGGTATACCCATATGGTTTCCTATTGTTTCACATTTAGCTATAGCTTCTGTTAGAGATCTCGGGCTGAGACCTATTGCTGTTAAGACTTCTCTAGCAGCTATCATTATTTCTGCTGTATCTATGCCGTAGGGGCAGAATACTGAGCATCTTCTACACTGGGAACACTGGTAGAAGTATGTATACCAGAGTTCAACCATCTCTTCTGTAAGTTCTTCTGCTCCAACAAGTGCTCCAAAGATCTTCCCAGTTAATGTAAAGTATTTCTTGTAAACTGATCTGAATAAGTCTTGTCTAGCTACAGGCATATTGTTTGGATCTAGTGTTCCGAGGAAGAATGGGCACTTATCTGTACATGCACCACATTTTACACATATGTCTAGGAATAGTTTTACAGATCTATACTTATTTACAACTTCCTCCATCTTCTTTAAAGCTATCTTCTTCCAGTCGGGTGGTAGATTGAATTCTTTATGACTCCACTCTCTTGGGAAAGGTAGTTCAAGAGTCTCCATATCACGTTTCCAAGTAGCGTATAGCTTATACTTTCTAGCTGGTAAACTCTTATCTATCTTCACTTTCTCTCACCTCCAGGTCCTATCGTTTCAAGTTCGTCTTTAAACTTCTCGTAATATTCCTCCCAAGTCATTATCTTGACTGGATAATCCCATGGATTAACATGTCTCCTCCATCTAGTTATGTTTCTCTTATTTCTCGTTGTTGAGAGTATCCATCCAATTAGGTGCGATACCTTACTAAATGGTATGTAGATGAAGAGTATCTGGGCTAGTATGTAGTGTGTAAGGAAGTATATGTTATCTGGAGGAGCTGTAGGGTTGAAGGTCAGTAGACTATACATGTATGTGCTTACGGCTGAAATATCTATAAGCCCGAAACTCCTCATGTAGACTCCGAGGAAGACAATAGCTATCAACAATATCAAGATAATGTAATCACTTATCTTCGAGATGTATCTAACATTCGGTAATACAATTCTTCTGACAAATAAGAATATGAGAGCGGCTAGGAAAAATATTCCAGAGTATAGTACAGCTTCATACCAGAAGTATCCTACGACATCCCAGATATAGTGGAAGTATACGTTAAGTATGTGAGATATCAATGTTATCGCTAAAGCTACGTGGAATACGTAACCTCCGATCCAGAGTTTCTTATTCCCTTTTAGTAAGCTTCTAAATACAAATAAATCTAGAGACATTCTCTTCAATACTCCTAGACGTGTTACTGGTGCAGGAGCTACGGGAAATCTGAATGGGATAGGTATTGATAACCATCTAACAACTCTGTATGCTAGCCCGAATATCAGAACGAAGAAAGCTATATAGGGCGTTATAGAACCTATGAAGAAGAGTATTGGATCCATCTACACTACACCTCCCTTAAGATACGTTAGGAGAAGTATTAGAGCAACCATAGCTATACCCATCGCAACCCACTCTTGATCATAATCTTCTCCACGATAATACACGTAAACTATGATGGCTAGTATTATCAATGTTGAAGCTATGTATCCTGCAGCAAGAACTTGGTGAGATACAATTATCGGGTTCAACGTCCATACAAAAATAGTTAATACGAGCTGGACTACTATGAGTAAAGCTAAAGCTAAATCTATCTTATTAACCAATCTTCAACCACCTCCCTAACCAATTTTCCTTCTTAACGTTTCCAAGTTCTAAGTCAGCGGAGTATATTGTTCTCATTGCTTCGAGAGTAGACGTAGTGAGTAATGCTAAGCCGAGTATCGTAGACGGTACGCCTAGTCCTTCAAATATGGAACCATATAGGATTCTGAATGAGAGCCCTGCTGAAGCTATCGTTAAGATAAGTTTAACAGAATTCCAGACATATGTTTTTGAATTTGTGTGTAGAGTGGTTGCTCTAAGTTTAGCGAACTTCTCCCAAACCATCTCAGGCGGCTTCATTATTCTTCTCTTATATACGTAGGCTGCTGTAAACACTATTATCGTTGGAATTATTATGCTGAGTACTGCGTGTTCTGACTTTATGTATGAGCCGGCTGTAATCCACGCAAGATAAGTCATTAAACCTATCTGTATGATAATCCATACTCCGAGAGCTATGAAGAACGGTCTTTCAGAAGGATGCTTATCTTTCCATTTATCTATGAAGGGTAGGAAGATGAAGAGGAGAGTTACTATCAACAGGACTGTTATGAATATCTTGAAACCTGTTTCTCCGAGAACCTCAATAAACTCTGTCTTCGCTATAGCGTAAGTCCACATGAAATACCATTCAGGCATAGGTATTGTTACAACACCCGGAGTATATTTCTCATGGAGGCCGAAGGGATAGATTATTGAGGCTACGACTATAGAAGCGAAGAATACACATGCAAGTATAACGAAGTAGAGGAAAACGTGGGGAAACCATGGAACCAGCTTCTTGTCTTCTTCAGGTAAATCTCTACTTAAAGATTCTGTTATTCCATGAACTTCGAAAATATGGAGCTTAATTGCTAAAAGTATTATGAGCACTGCTGGTAGAAGGACTGTATGGAAGACATAGAATCTCCTAAGTAACTCTACGTCCGTACCATATCCTGCAACAAGGTATTCTAGGAAGTTGCTAAGAGGGTATGGAAGATGTTTGATCATAGTTATCCCAAAGCCGACCGCCGCGTAAGATAAAGCATACCAAGGAAGTAGATATCCTGTGAACCCCATCAACAGAGTCACCAATCCCATAAGCATTCCAACAATCCACATAAGTTCTCTAGGCTTCTTGTAAGCTACTACGAAATAATTTCTCATAAAGTGGAGGAATGTTATAAAGATCATTGAGAATGCTGAGTATATGTGTATGTTTCTTATGAGATTGCCGAAGGGGACCTCCACCATTATCCTGCTTACAGATTCCCAAGCTGTATCTGGATGAGGCTCATAGTACTGTAGCATTATCACTCCAGCTATTCCAGCACTGAAGAAAGCAAGAACAGCTAATGCTCCCAGCCAGTAGGATGGATTCTTGAGAGAGTACATTGGCGCAGGTCTAAGAATAGTTTTTGTAAAACCGAAATTTTCGTCAAGCCATCTTGCAAACCTATCAACTATACTTTTTCCCTCTTCAGACATCTACCTACACCTTCTCTGTTAGAAGAGTTTCAGATAAAAGCCTCTTCCCAAGCATAATTCTCTTCAATTCTTCAGGGTTCGTAGAACATTGTGTAACGCCTGGAACAGCTGGAGCTGGAGGAGCTAAACTGACAGCATAAATATCTCCAGAAGCCTCATCATACTCTAATAACACTCTACATAAACTACAGAATGGTGGCCCGGTTAAAACGCTACCTCTCTCTTCAAGATCGTATAGAGCTGCATGAGCAGGACAGTACAACATGTTCTTCTCTGGATATAGTTCTAAAATGTTTGGAGGAACAGTCTTCAGGTACGTTAAGATATTTGGGTCCCGTTTATCTTTAGGAGGAATGTATATTGTCCCATAGTATCTAGCATGCTGACATATCATTACATAGCCGACAATATCCTTGTCTGGACCAACACCTTCAGGTACAGCTTTACCCAGCTTCACCAATATACATGGAATATCAGCAATTGGATAAGAGAATAGGTACCATGTATTCTCCTTCAGGTCTTTTATGTTCGCTAGTCTGAGTTTAGGCCATTCAGGTATCTCAAGTTGAGGTGCAGTAACAGATTTTAAGAGAGATAAAAGACTGCCTAGACCAAAGATAAAAGATAATGTTGTAAGTATTTTTAAAGCTCTACGTCTTTCGACAACTACAGGTTCTCCTCCCTCATGGGACAATCATATCACCTTTCTTAGTTTTCAGAGAAATGGCTGTCTATTTAGACGCAGCCTGTAGGTTTCGGTAGGCCAGCTACTTTACATGCACCTTTAGCTGGACCTGAAGGGAAGAGTTCATATATCTTCTGTAAGCTGAACCCTGTTTGTTTCACAAGCATTCTTATTGGTGGAGCGACACCATACTTTAGCCAGTACTCTCTAAGATAATTGATAACTTTCCAGTGTTCTTCAGTAAGCTTTTCTATACCTTCAAAGTGTTTAGCGAAGAATTCTGCTACTTCAGGGCTCCACTTCTCAGGTTCCTGCAAGAACCCGTCTTCATCAACTTCAAGTTTCTGACCTTTAAACTCTACATACGGCACCCTATCCCACCCTTAAATGGTATTAAATATTTGGAGTATTTATTTTTTTAGATATAAAAATTTATCTCTCAAATGTAGGAATAGAATATTTTTACTATCAAGCGAAGAATTTCAATTTATATTATTTGATCTTTAATCTTCTTGGTATCGTGTTTTCAATGTTATTCCTGCTTAATGTTTTGATTGTATTCTATCTGGATCTTCTGTATCGAAGAAGAGTTGGAGCAGGTTTACTAAATCGTTGTAATTTAACTGTCTATAGTTTTTCTTCAAGTTTTCTATGAATGGATTCATTATTCTCTTTACTATTGCTTTAGACATACACTCCATTATCTTCAAGGTTCTCTCATCTACAGTTGCCTCCACCTTTCTGATCATTGATAGTGCTTCTTCAAGTTCTTCTAATCTAATATTCTCAATACGCTTATAGATCTTAGAGATTATTTCGTTCACTTGCATACTCTCAAACTTCTCTAAGAATCTTTCTACTTCTTTCTCTACGATATTCTCAACTTTCTTTACTTCCCCCATCTTATCGTAAATATATTCGTCTACGTATTCTTTTATATCGTCTAGAGTTAAGAGTTTGACTGAAGATATTTCTGAGATTTCTGGGTCTACGTTTCTGGGGACGGATAGGTCTACGATTATCAAGGGTTTCTCTCTTTTCTCTAATGCTTCTTCTACTTTCTCTCTTGTCAGTATGTAGTGTGGGGCGCTTGTTGTAACGAATACTATGTCTGCGATTGGAAGGTAGTTTGGTATTTCATTTAACTGTAACGCTATTCCACCACTTATATTTGCAAGTTGTTTAGCTTTCTCGTAAGTTCTATTTGCAAATAGTAGTGTTAGCTTTCTATAGCTCTTCCCTACTAGCGTAGAGTTTACTAGCTCTCCTGTTTCTCCAGCTCCAATTATCATTATTACTTTATCGTTTAAGTCTCTAAGCATTTTCTCAACGACTTCTACAGCTATCTGGGGAAGAGAAAGTCTTCTTTTATCTATCTCTGTCTCAGTTCTAATCTTTTTACCGAGTCTGATAGCTTCTTGGAAAATAATTTTCATCGTTCTTGATAGGCTTCCAATTGTTAAAGCTTTATAGTATGCGTCTTTAACTTGACGTAGAATTTCCTGCTCACCTATAACCATAGATTCTAGTCCAGATGCAAGCCTAAAGATGTGTCGAACTACATCTACACCTCTAATTATCGTTAAATCTTTACTGAGTTCTTGATCTTCAACCAACTCTTCCCAGAATTCTATTAGATATCCCGGATCTCTTCCACTACTTAACTCTACGTAAAGCTCTACTCTATTACATGTCTGGATTATTGCTACACCTAAAACACCGTCTATTTCTTTAAATACTCTTAGAGCAAAATCCAAGTCTTTATAAGCTGCTTTATCGAGACGAGCGATAGGCACGTTCTTATGATTCAAGAGAAAACCATAGAGATTCTCTAACATAGATCTCCTCTACTCCATCAATACTTGACTACCTCATTCCTTAAAACACTTTTCTCTACAATAACTCTCTACCTAACCTATCACATTTTTTAGAATTATATTCGTGTATCTTGAAAACGTATTTATTTTTGATGGATTTTGTATATGTTGATCTAGGTTGCCTTACCTGAGGGATGAGATTTATTATGAAGTTTATGGTGAGGGGCGTCCGCTCGTTTTGATACATGGTGCTTGGGCATCTCATGAATGGTGGAGGATGCAGATACCTGAGTTATCAAAATATTATAAAGTTGTAGCCATGGATGTTAGAGGTCATGGGAAGTCTGCTAGATTAGAGAAACCGACTACGGTTGAAAAGCTGGCTGAAGATTTGGATATGCTTCTCGATCATCTGAAAGTAGATGAAGTTGTTATGATAGGCTGGTCTATGGGGGGTATGATATCTACACAATATTATTTCATGCATCCAGAGAAGGTTAAGGCACTCATCCTGCTTGCAAGTAGATTATTTAAGAGACCTAGAATGCTTCTAGAAGCATATCTAAGAGTTTGGAGAGAGATGCTGACCGTGTTTATGGATTTCGCAGATTATGAAGGATTTGAATCAACCAAATACGAAGACTTCGTAAGAAGAGAATTGGAGAAATCCTTCCACCCAAACACTCCACGTGAAGTTATAGAATGGGCTGTGAGAGACTTGACAGAGAATAGGAGAAGAGACTACCTAAATCTTGTTAAGACTCTTAGTAGGTACGATGCATCGAAGAAGCTAGGTGAGATCAAGGTCCCCACACTTATAATTGCTGGTGATAGAGACGATAGGGTACCATTAGATTATGTGAAGAGAGCTAAAGAAATGATTCCAAACTCTAAGCTAATCATACTAGAGGGATATGGACACTACTTTCTCTTAGAAGCACCTGAAAGAGTCAATAAGGAAATACTGGAATTCCTCCGTAGCATAGGGTACTACTAGCTTTCTTCAACCCATTTAAGCATTCTCAAGAATATTCTATAGTTATGTAGAACGTGTAGGTGCGTATACATCGCTAGAATATTTTCTTTAATTATTCCATCATGTACACCGTTTACACCGTATCCTTTCTTGACTTTGAAAGCATAATCTACTTCTTCACGTAGGTTGATCTTCGAGTAGTGGAATTCATGTCCAACGACTTCTGAGCCAGGATCTGCGAGAGGATTACCTCTTAGAGCTTCTAGATACGTGTATCCGTGAGCGACAGGTTTCTCAAACATTTCTACAAATCCATCTATTAATCCTACCATCTCATACTCTTTATTATCGAATGCTTTAACTTTTTCTGAAAGGTACATAAGTCCACCACACTCAGCGTAGATCTTCATCCCCTTCTCCACATTTCTAACAATCTCTTTCTTCATAGTTTTATTCTTCTCGAGAGCTTCGGCATACACTTCTGGGAACCCTCCACCGATGTAGAGCATGTCTATCTCTGGTAGCTTAGAATCTTTTAGAGAATTTATTGTTACTATTCTTTGAGCAGTATTCTGGATGTACTCGACGTTTTCTGGATAGTAGAATGAGAAAACATCATCTATCATTACGCCGACTCTTACATTTACTTTAACTCTTGGGAAATCTAATTCTATTTCTGGGAGATCTTCAGCTTCTCTTGAGATTTCGATAATCTTATCTATCTCTATATGTTCTCCAACAAACTTTATTGCTTCCTCCACTTCTATCATCTCTCTACTTCTCTCTGAGACAGGTGTTAAACCTAAGTGTCTATACCTCATCTTCTCTTCAACTATCCTACTTCTAGGAACTGTTCCAACAACCTCTACATCTTTAAACTCTTCTCTGAAAGCTTTGACAATCTTTTCTTTTTGACGTTCATTAGCAATATTGTTTATTATCACTCCTCTTATCCTCACTTTTCTATCGAACTCTCTAAAACCTCTCAGTATTGGGATGAGACCTCTGTTTATTCTCTCAGCATTCATTACGAGTATCACGGGAGTCCTCAGAATTTTAGATATTTCAGCCGTGCTACCTTTCTCTGTAACCCCATCTACACTATCATATAGTCCGAAGACACCTTCAATTACAGCTACATCAGAGTTAGATGAATTTTTTATGAAAGAAGCTAAAATAGTCTCTTCGGAAAACATTACTGAATCGAGATTTCTAGAATATGTTCCAGAGAAGTATGTGTGATAAGAGGGGTCTATAAAGTCTGGTCCAACTTTGAATGGTTGCACTCTTAAACCATGTTCTCTAAGCTTCTTTATCAAAGCTATCGTTACAGTCGTCTTCCCAGATTTCCCACTCACACTGGAGATAAGTATACGTGGAATCTTCAATTACAATCCCTCTCCAATCTCTACACTATTTTCCTTTAGAATCTCTAGAATCTTCTTAGTAGCAGAATCTATGTCCCCGGTCTTAACATACCGTCTAAACTCTTGGTCGCTATAAACTCTACGGTATATCTCCATCCTCTTTTTCGGCGTCAAATTTGCTTCTTTGAGAATCTTTTTTAGACGATGTATTAGCTCTGCAAGTAAGTGGAGTTCCATATCCTTCTCAAGCACTTCCCTGATCTTGTATAAAGCTTCTCTCGCAACCATGCTGCTTTTTCCTTCAGTTGTTAAAGCTACTCTAAACGGTCCGACAGATGTGTCTATCGGTACAACTAGATCTGTCTCAAATGCATCATTAGCTAAATTCAGTAACCGTTTATGTTTTTCTACAATCTTCTTGATGTATTCATTATGCTCTCTTGTATCCAACGTTACCATGACGATATCTGATTCCTTTACAAGCTTCTCAAGTTTCTCTTCTTCAACAACATCTCCTTCAACTAACTCTATAAATCTTCTAGAAGCTAACTCAAGTATCCTTTCATCGAAGCTCCTACTATAGACTATTATCCTAGCACCTGTCTTACAGTATTTCTCAGCTCTTTTGAATCCTTCTTCACCTCCACCTATTATTAGTACTGTTTTCCCAGACATTTCAATAAAGAACGGCATTCTCATACAGTTCTTCTCAAAGAATTCTCTAAGAGAAATGCTTAAAAAGATTACACTACTAAAATTAATCTTGATGATGCAGTCATTTAAAGCTGGTTTTCCACAAATCAGGATGAGGAGGCTTAGAAAAATCAAAACTTTGAGAAATCTCATAGCTGAAGAACATGTAGATTTATCTTCACTGGTCATGCCGTTGTTTGTCCGTGAAGGTTTAATCGGTCGAGAGAAGATAGATAGTATGCCAGGTCAGGAGAGATTATCTATAGATGAATTAGTTAAAGAAGTTTCAAATTTACTTGAAGTTGGTGTTAAGTCTATACTCCTCTTCGGCATTCCTTCTAGGAAAGATGATTACGGATCCTCAGCGTATAGTAGAGATGGAGTTGTCCAGAAGGCTATTAGAGAAGTTAAGAAAAATTTTGGAGACGACGTTCTAGTTATATCTGATATCTGTTTATGTCAGTACACTAGTCATGGGCACTGCGGTATAGTTGTAGAAAAGAATGGAAGGAAGATAGTTGATAATGATACAACATTAGAGGTTCTTTCTAAAATTGCTTTAAGCCATGCTGAGGCAGGTGTAGATATCGTGGCCCCTTCAGATATGATGGATGGAAGAGTTGGAGTTATAAGAAGATCTCTAGATGAAGAAGGATACACGGATGTCGCCATAATGTCCTATTCCGTGAAGTATGCTTCATCCCTCTACGGCCCATTTAGAGATGCAGCTCACTCTTCACCTAGATTCGGAGATAGGAGAAGTTATCAGATGGATCCTAGAAACATTAGAGAAGCTTTGAGAGAAGTTGAGCTGGATATAGTTGAAGGCGTTGATATAGTGATGGTTAAGCCTGCTTCATGGTATCTAGACGTGATATCTCTCGTGAAGAAGAACTTCAAGATACCTTTGGCCGCTTACTCTGTAAGTGGAGAGTATACTATGATTAAGCTTATGGCTGAGAAGGGTTTGGTGGATGAGAAGCAAGCCGTCTGGGAGCAACTACACTCGATAAAGAGGGCTGGGGCAGACATCATAATAACGTATTATGCTAAAGAGTATGCGAGGTGGGTTAAAGATGGTCTCATCAGCTGAACTATATGAAAGAGCACGGAGACTCATACCCGGAGGTGTAAATAGCCCCGTTAGAGCATATGATCCATACCCATTCTTCACTAAGAAAGCCTCAGGATCAAGAATACATGATGTTGATGGTAAGGTCTACATAGACTACGTGATGGGTTACGGTGCTCTACTACTAGGTCATTCTCCAGAGATAATAATACAGACTCTCAGAAAAGCAGTAGAAGATGGTGTACTCTATTGTACGCCTACAGAAGAAGAAGTAATCTTAGCTGAAAAGATCTGTAAACTCTATCCATCGATAGAGATGGTTAGATTAGCAAATACGGGATTGGAGGCAACGATGCATGCTATAAGGCTGGCCAGAGGATACACGGGTAGAAAAAAGATACTGAAATTCGAGGGATGTTATCATGGGGCACATGACTCACTATTAGTTAAGGCAGGTTCAGGAGCATTAACTTTCGGGGCCCCTTCAAGTCTAGGTGTTCTAGAAGATTTAGCTAAACATACGTTAATCTCAAGATACAACGATATAGAACTTACCGAGAAGATCGTTAGAGAAAACGCTGAAGATCTAGCAGCAATAATAGTTGAGCCAATTCCAGTAAACGTTGGATTAATAAAACCTAAGAAAGGATTCCTAGAAGCTTTGAGAAGATTAGCAGATGAGGTTGGAGCTGTCTTGATATTCGATGAAGTAGTCACAGGTTTTAGGCTTGCTCCTGGAGGTGCACAAGAATACTTCAACGTTAAAGCTGATATAACAACTCTAGGTAAAGCTCTCGGTGGAGGTTTACCTATATCAGCTTTCGGTGGAAAGAGAGAGATTATGGAGAACTTATCACCAGTCGGGAAAGTGTATCAAGCTGGAACATTTAGCGGAAACCCACTCTCAACCAAAACAGCTTTAACAGTAGTAGAATACATTGAGAAGAACAGGCAGATATATGGAGAGATGAGAAGAATGGTGGAGAGACTCTGTAGAGCTGCGAGAGAGTTCATAGAAGATCTCAAGATAGATGCGACAGTAAACAATCTGGAGTCTATGTTCCAGGTATTCTTCACTTCTAGAGAGATCTTAAGCTACGATGATGTTTTAACATCCGACTTAGGTAGATTTAAGAAATTCTTCCATAATCTACTGAAGCAGGGCGTCTTCATACCTCCAAGCCAGTTTGAGACATGCTTCTTCTCAACAGCACATACAGACGAAGATTTAGAGAAGACTATAGAAGCCTTTGGCAGAGCGTTCGCTGAGTGTCGGGGATGAAATTAAGGATAGGCACACGTGGAAGTAAGCTATCCTTGATCCAGACGAACGAGGTGGTAGAGAAGATTAGAAGATTTTATCCAGAGATAGATGTAGAGGTCAAGGTTATCAAGACCAGGGGAGACATAGATCTAGAAACACCATTATACATGATCCCCCAGAAAGGAATATTCGAGAAAGAAATAGACCAAGCATTAGCTAGAGGAGAAATAGATGTGGCAGTACATAGTATGAAAGACTATCCAACAGAAACAATTGAAGAAGTAAAGATTGTAGCGGTACCTGAAAGGATGAGTCCGAGTGATGTATTTATCTCAAAGATCTCTAGAGACCTACATGATCTTCCACCAAGATCAAGGATAGGAACAAGTAGTTTGAGAAGAGAGGCCTTTATAAGATACGTTAGAAACGACCTGGAAGTTCTTCCTATTAGAGGTAATGTAGATACACGTTTAAGAAAGATGATGGATGGGCAGGTTGATGGTTTAGTGATAGCTGAAGCAGGTCTAAAGAGACTACAAGAAAACATAGACTACACTAGACTCTCCATAGAAGATTTCACACCCCCAGCCGGTCAGGGAGCACTCGCAATAGTCATAAGAAGAGACTCCAATCTAGAAGAAATTCTATCAAGACTAAACGATTATGAAAGTTACATGGAGACCATGATTGAACGGAAAATAGTCTCTAAGCTGAGAGCTGGATGTAAGACACCCTTAGGCGTAAATGCTGAAATCTCTAAAGATGAAGTAAAAATAACACTCTCAACAGTTTCACCAAACTATAAAGAAAAGATCACGGTACAAGAGTACTTCAAGTTGAACGATATCGAGGAAATAGTCTCCAAAACAATACAGATTTTTAGAGAGAAGAATGGAGATAAGATAATAGAAGAGTGGAGGGAAAGATTTGGGTAAAGTCTACTTGGTAGGAGCTGGACCAGGAGACCCCGAGTTAATAACATTGAAAGGATTAAAGATTCTCAAACAAGCTGACGTAGTAATATATGATAGACTCGTAAATGAAGGAATACTGAAGTATGCTGAGAATGCTAGGGAATTGATCTGTGTTGGAAAAGAGAAGGGGGAGAGCTGGAAACAGGAGAAGATAAACAAGCTAATGATAGAGAAGGCGAAGACATACAATATCGTTGTTAGATTAAAGAACGGTGACCCAATGCTATTCGCTAGAGGAGGAGAAGAATGCGAAGCATTAAGATCTGCCGGAATATCTTATGAGATCATACCAGGAGTTTCTTCTGCTATCGCAGCTCCAACTTATGCAGGCATACCATTAACACATAGAGAATACTCTTCATCGGTTGCGATCGTTACAGGGCATAGAAGAGAAAGATATGGAGGAGATTTAACATACTTGAGGAAGATCTTCTCTTCTGTAGATACTGTCATAGTTTTGATGGGTGTATCGAATTTGGAGAACATAGTTAGAGAAGCCATGGCCTCTGGTCTTTCTATCTCTACACCAGTAGCAGTAATCGAGAATGCTACACTTCCATCCCAGAGAGTTTACATGGACAAATTGGTAAACATAGTTAAGACAGCTAAAGAAAATAATGTAAAACCTCCAGCTGTACTAGTTTTTGGAAAAGTTGTCGAGTTGAGAGAGAAACTGAAATGGATAGAAGTATTGTAGTAATCCTACCTGGAACACTTGATACATCTAGAAACATAGTTAGATATTTAAGAGATTTAGACATCGAAATAAAGATGATTCCCATCCTCCGTGTTAAGATTAATCGAGACGAAATCAAGGCGGCTCAAAAAATATTTTCCTCAGGCTTCACTCCGGACGTCAGCATCTTTACAAGTAAGACAGCAGTTAAGATTGTTAAGAAACTAATCCCAGAAGCTTGGAGATGTGCTAAAAAGTATTCCATAGCTATAGGTCCAGGAACAGCCTCTCTAATAAGAAAGCTAGGTGGATTAGAAGTGAAGCATCCGCAGGAACATTCATCGGAAGGATTAATGAAATATTTAATCAATTTCCCCGAATCGATAAGATTAGCAGCATACTGTTCAAGTGAAGTAAACATGTCATTAGAAAATTTTCTGAAAGAATATTTCAAGGATGTCTGCTTATGGAAGCTATATACTTTATCCGAGGAAACTGCTTCGGTAAAGGAGATAGTAGACCTCGTCGGAACATCAGCTGGAAGAACTTACTTAATAGTTATCACTTCTCTAAAGATCCTAAAGATTATTTCTAGAGAAGTAGATTTATTAACAAAATATGGAAACGTGTTTTTCTCAGCAATTAGCAAAAGATTAGCAAGAGAAGCTTCACGTCTAGGCTTAAAAATAAACCATTTATCTTCAACCAACAACATCATAGAATATTACAATGAGTTAAGACAATATATTGAGAACTTATTACGACACTCCTAGTCAAAGAAAACTCTACAACACTGTCATACTATCTCAAGCTAAGAGTTTCTCCTCAGTCCCACTTCTTCTATGTGGATACAACTTTACAATAACAACGACGATGACATTACATTATAAGTGCTGTGAACTGGTTCTATGAGCTAAATAAATAATATATATCTACATTTAGTTTAAGACTAAATGATATAGTTAAATAATTCAATATCAACAATTACGAACGGACTCATACATGTATGAGTATATGCTACTCATCGTTGGAATCATATTGCCTTATCTCACATTAGCAGTGTTCGGTATAGCATTGGCTTATAATTTCTTTAAATGGATGTTTCTACCTAGACCAGTAATGTGGGCTATCTTCCCAGCTAAAGAAAATACAGTAAGCATACTTCTTACTATTGCGAAGAGAATCTTTTCATTACCAGGTCCCAGGAAGTTTGATAAACTGATATTTACGCTAGCATGGATGTTCCATATAGGGTTAATCGTAAGTCTCTCATTACACGCCAAATATATCTTTCTTCCCCACTTACCCTTTGAATATGAAATGGGTTCAATAGCAGGATTGTTTGCTGCTATTGGCTCCTTTGGGTTCATCATCAGGAGATATTATGATAAGAGAGCAGAATCGTATTTTGCAGACTATTTCGCCTTAGTACTACTAATAATTACATTGTTACTTGGCACATATATTCGAATCCTTAAGTTGGTGGATCCAGCTCAGTTATGGGGCTGGGTTCAAGGGATCCTAAGTTTGAACCCCGTCTTACCACCTACTAATACTCTATTTTTAATCCACCTATTCTTTGCACAGATCTATATGATGTATCTTCCATTTAAGACCCTTATACATCCAATAGCGATATTCTATGGGCAGAAAGTAATTCTTGATAAGAGACATATTGGAAAGGAGTGATGTAAAGATGATGGAAAAGTTATTTGATGAATATAGAGGTCTCTCTGATAAAAAGATTCGCCCCAATGAACCTAAATCTGAACAATTTCTCAAAGCATTTAAAGAACTATTAGATAAGAAAAATAACTGGGCTTTTCTACTACCCTTTAAGCTAAGCTTAGAAGCATGTACACATTGTGGAACATGTGCTGAAGCATGCCCAGTTTATATTGGAAGTGGGAGAGAGAAGATCTACAGCCCAGTCTACAGAGCTGACATGCTTAGGAGGATCTATAAGAAGTACTTTACGTTAAGTGGGAGAATCTTTGGAAGACTGGTGGGCGCTAAAGAAATTACTGAGCGAGATGTTAATGCTTTAGCTGAAGCAGCTTACAGATGTACGATATGTAGAAGATGTGCTTTAGCATGTCCATTTGGTTTAGATAATGGATTAATAATGAGAGAAGCGAGAAAGATCTTAGCAGAACTAGGCATAGTTCCAGATGAATTGAAAGAAGAAGGTGTAGAAAATCAGATTACATATGGTAGCGCTCCTAAGATACCTTATGAAGCTTTAATGAATATCTTAGATTTTGTAAAGAGTGAAATCGAGGAAAATAGAAAGAACGTTAACATAGAAGTACCTGTTGATAAAGTCGGCGCAAAATACCTAATCATAAATAATGCAGGAGATTACCTATCTTTCCTAGATACCATTAGAGGGATCGTCGAGATAATGAATTATGTAAATGAAGATTGGACATTCAACTCTCAAAATACAGGTGTATTTGACAACGTTAACTATGGGTTATTCTATAGTGATAAAGACATGATACGTGTAATTAGAGCGCATTTAGAAACGTTTAAGAAGCTTAAGCCAGAATACGTGGTTGTCGGTGAATGTGGTCATGCTTATGATGTTTTAGGCCACCTAATGAAGGATTTAATTCCCGCTGAAGAAAGACCCTTCAAAGTAATCCACATAGTTGAGTTATATGATAAATTCTTAAGAGAGGGGAAGTTAAAACTCGATAAAGATAAGAACTCTGCACCAGTCACTTTCCACGACTCATGTAAAATTGGAAGATGTGGCGGAATCTACGATGAACCTAGAAGATTGATAGCTGCCTCATGTAGAGATTTCAGAGAAATGTACCCAAATAGAGAGTATAATTATTGTTGTGGTGGTGGTGGAGGGTTCGCTTTGATGAGTAAATACAATTTCCTAGATTTTAGAATGAAGACGTATGGAAAATTAAAAGTACAGCAAATTAAAGATACAGGGGCCTCGACGCTGATTACTATATGTGCAAACTGTAAAAGACAGTTTCTCGACATGGTAAGCTACTACAATCTTAACACCACAGTATCGGGCTTAAGCGAAATAATTGCAAATGCCTTAGTATACTAACACAGCCCTAAGCCTCACTACAAAGTTTCCTAATTGAAAATGTTCAGACAAATCATGAAGTAGGTATTTAAAGTTATGCAAACATTTTCTTCAGCATAAGCGATCAGAAATCTTTCTCAGAATGTTTTAACACACTGTTATCTTAGATGTTTTCTAATTTTAGGTAGAAAAAGAATATATAGATCTGAACATAGAATTCTCTATGATGTTAAAATGTCTGAGACTCCTCTCTTAGATGAGTTAGAGAAGGGTCCTTGGCCGAGTTTTGTTAAAGAAATGAAGAGGATGGCCGCTGTAAAGCCTTACGCTAAGAATGTCCTGTTACAGCTTGAGAGATCATACAGAGATAAGATTACCCACTGGAAGCATGGTGGTATAGTAGGAGTAAGAGGGTATGGAGGAGGGGTTATTGGAAGATATAGTGATCTACCCCCAGAGGAGATGCCTACACCTGAAGTCCACACACTTAGAGTAGCCCAACCAGCAGGATGGTTCTATTCAACTAAAGCTCTTAGAAAACTATGTGATGTTTGGGAGAAGTATGGTACAGGCTTTATAAATCTACATGGCTCAACTGGAGACATCATACTACTTGGTGCACCTACAGCAAACTTACAACCATGTTTTGAAGAACTAGTATCGATTGGTTTCGACTTGGGTGGATCGGGAAGCGATGTTAGATCTCTCAGTTGCTGTGGTGGACCTGCATTCTGCCAGTGGTCTTGTATAGATACTCTCGACATGTATCACGATTTAACCATGGAGTTCCAAGACGAGATTCATAGACCAAGGTTTCCATATAAGTTTAAGATAAAGATCTCTGGATGTCCAAATGATTGTGTAGCAGCTCTTGCACGTGCGGATCTAGCTATAATCGGTACATGGAAAGATTCTATAAAGATTGATCAAGAAGCTGTAAGAGAGTATGCAAAACAAGGTGTAAACATTTCTAAGATTGCTGCTCGCTGTCCTACACAAGCTTTAGAATGGGATGGAAAAGAACTCAAAGTTGTACCAGAAGATTGTGTGAGATGTATGCTGTGTTTATCCGCTCTTCCAAAAGCAATTTTACCTGGAGATGAGAAAGGAGCAACAATACTCCTAGGTGGTAAAGCAACAATACTGCAGGGAGCATTTCTCGGATGGGTTATAGTGCCATTCATTAAAGCTGATAAACCATACACAGAAATAAAAGAGTTGATAAGGAAGATCCTGGACTGGTGGGATGAAAATGCAAGAACACGAGAAAGAATTGGAGAACTAGTGTATAGGCTAGGCATGAGAACGTTCTTAAAAGCTATAGGTCTCCCACCTGTTCCACAGATGATCTACGTACCGAGAGCCAACCCATACTACTTCTGGAGTCCAGAAGAACTTGAAGAAAAGTGAGGTGGTGGGAGAATGTCTGGAGAAAAGAAATACATAACAGATGTAGGTCCACCACACTACAAAGATATGGTTCACCCAGTACTCTTGAAAAACTATGGTAAATGGAGATACCATGAATATGTTGCTCCAGGAATAATAAAGCATGTCTCACTAAATGGTGAAGAAGTATACATGGTTAGAGCAGCTATACCGAAAATAGTAAGCATATACTTTGTTAGAGAACTATGTGATATTGCAGATAGATATTCAGATGGTTATGTGAAATTCACCAGTAGACATAACGTAGAATTCATAGTCACAGATAAGAATAAACTTGAAGGTTTATTGAAAGAATTGAAAGAGAAGGGGCTACCTGTAGGAGGTACAGGTCGTTCTCTTAAAGCGATAATACATACTCAGGGATGGGTTCACTGCCATACGGCGGTAATAGATGCACCTGGATTAGCTAAAGCACTCTACGATGAACTATATGAATACTTTACTAGAGACGATCTTCCAGGAAAACTTAAGATAGCTATAGCATGCTGCTTAAACATGTGTGGTGCTGTGCACTGCTCAGACCTAGCATTCGTAGGAATGCACAGGAAGCCACCAATAGTAAATGATGATATTGTTAGTAGGCTGTGTGAGATACCCACACTCGTCGCAAGCTGTCCAACAGCAGCTATCAGACCTGCACCTGAGAAGAAATCTGTAATAGTTAATGAAGAGAGGTGTATGTATTGTGGAAATTGCTACACTGTATGTCCTGGAATGTTCATACATAACCCGAAGTACGATTGTATCTCAATGTGGGTTGGAGGTAAAGCTAACGCTGGAGGCCCACCAGACTTCTCTAGACTAGCAATACCATACCTACCTAATAATCCACCTAGATTCCCAGAAGCAGTCCAAGCTGCTAAGAACGTTATCGAGACATGGATAAAACATGCTAAACCAGGTGAGAGGATAGGAGACTGGATAAAGAGGATAGGCTGGGAAAGATTCTTCACATTAACAGGAATACCGTTTACAGATAAACACATCGATGACTTCATATTCTCAGTACCAACATTCAGAACAACAACAAACTTCAAGTGGAAGTAAACTAGACAACCTACTAAACTTCTCTTCCCAAAAATATTTTTCTTTTAAGATTTTATAAAGAATCGTATCATTCTCGAAATCTATCGAAGGAAGGAGTACGATTATAGTTTATTTTTAAAGCATAAGGCTTTTCAACTAGAAGTAGAGACGAATATTTGAGGAATATGTCTGAGGTGACTGAAGAAATTAAACAGAAAATTGTTGATTACCTTAAGAAAGTTGGCAGATCTGTAACTAGTAGAGACGTGGCCAAAGCGTTAAAGTTAGAGAAAAAGATTGTAGATAAAGCTGTAGCAGAACTTGTAAATGAAGGTAAGATAGAGTACGTATCATTCGGTGGAGAAACAAGAATAAAGATACCGGAAGCCTCAGAATAATTAACCTACATCTCCTCCTTTCTTTTTATCCTAATTCCTCTACAAAAAGCTACGAAACTAAGTATATCTTAAAATTATTGACTTTCTTTAATTTGTTAGGTGTAGATGGCATGTTCCTAGTAAATGTAGATAAAGAGAAGTGTACGGGAGATGGTGAATGTGTCAATATATGTCCTGTAGGAGTTTTTGAGCTACAGGGAGGTAAAGCTGTACCAGTAAACCAAGACCAGTGTCTAGGATGTAGATCTTGTGAAGCAGTCTGCCCCTCTGGAGCAATAACAATCACCGAAGTCTAACCTAAACACCATATTCATAAACTCTTTTATTTTTCAAAAATCTAGGAAAAGTTTACTCTGCATGCTATCTCATCAATTAACATAATTTTTATTACTTGAATAGAGTTTCTGAAAACTCTTCTCTAATTTATCAAGTTTTTGTTTATTTTTCTAAACACCGTAAGCTTTATAACAATTCCAGCATTGTTTAGGTAGTCTAGGATATGTAGGTTTTTCTCCAAAATTCATAAGCTTACTAAGCAAGCTTCCCGAGCTAGTGTATTCAGATCTCTTCCTATATATTTCTCTAAAATCTCTACATTCTCTTTTTTCAATTATTTTTGTAAGTTCTTCTTTCTTTAAGTCTCCGAAGATGTACTTCTCTGTTGTGTAGGTTTTTCCTTTGAAGTATCTTGGGAATATATTGGTTTTAAGTGGTATGTTTAGGTAGACGCACGGTGAAACTGTCCCATCATGGCATACATACAGGTTTTCTATAGGGTTTTCTGAGCATATCGCGACTTCATCCATCTTTACAGGGTAATTATATATGGAGATACCGTTTTCTTTAGCTTTCTCTTCACTTTCACGTATAATCTCAAGATATTCTTCTGGAGGTTTTTCTTCAAAGAATATTTTCATATCGTAGTGTTCTCTGGTTGGTATGTAATCTAGGTTTGTTCCAACAACTTCATCTACATCAAGGCTTGCTGCAAGTTCTACTACGTCTGGAAGTTCTCTTATATTCTGCTTTATCCTGAGAAATGTAAAGATTACTTTAAGATCTTTAGCATTCATAGATCTTCTTAGACGTGTTAGTGTTTCAACGTTCTCTACGATCTTCTTGAATATTGTTCCTCTCCTAATGTTTTCATGGGTTTTCTCAGTTGCTCCAGCTATAGAGATTGCTATTACTCTTAACCCTGATTCTATGAGTTTTCTTGAAAAATCTTCATTTAGGAGCATAGCATTCGTTGTTAAACCTACAGATCCGTGAACTTTACCGGCCAATCTAACCATATCGAAGATCTCTTTCACGAGTAATGGTTCACCCCAACCTTGAAGCCATATCAAATCAAACAAATCAAAATATTCTGACATCCTTCTATACACGTCCATAGGTAGATCTCCAGAATTCCACAATTCTCCCATACATGATTTAGGACACATTATACAGAAAGCAGTACATCTAGACGTAACTTCTATCTGGATAATCTTCAAGCAATCCCCGGAAAGATGTTTATAAGTTGAAAAATAAAAGCGTAACTTTTTTCCATGTAAAAGTATATAAATCTTCCCTACATAATTACTTTTGACCACTATGCCTATAGATTGGTCTAGTTTATGGAGAAAAGAAGATTGGTGGGCTGTCTGGATCGGCTTCATAATAATCTTTATAGGATTGGCGGCTGCAGCAGGAACAGGATGGACGGCACAACCATTCTATCAACCATGGATAGGCTGGTTCTTGAAATCAGAAGCTAAGTGGCTTCCAACACCTCCTGCATGGGTAGCTGCAGAACACTGGATAGGCTGGTTCATAGTGCTGATCTATACGATGATACTGACATTAATAGCTGTCTGTGCTATTGAAAAAAGATTTGTAAAAGAATACATACCTGGATTCATAGTAGTATTCATACTAGCATGGCTTGCTATAATAATTGGAGCTACAGAATTTGCGAAATACTGGGGTCTAGAATATCCATTATGGGCTCTAATAATAGGTTTATTGATAAGTAATACTGTCGGTGTACCGAAATGGCTTAAACCAGCTGTTAGAACAGAACTCTTCATTAAGATCGGTCTAGTAATCTTAGGACTCAACATCTTCTTCACAGACCTAGTTATAGCTGGAGGACTAGCAGTAGTTCAAGCCCTCATAAACGTATTGGTAATCTGGTACGTAGCATACTATATCTGTAGAGGTTTCGGACTCGACAGAGAATTTTCAAGCATAATGGCTACGGGAGTATCAATCTGTGGAGTATCAGCTGCGATTGCTGCAGGAGGTGCAGTAAAAGGAAATCCAAAATACGTAAGCTATACCATATCACTAGTGTTGATTACAGCTGTACCGATGCTTGTAGGTCTACCATATATTGCTAAAGCTCTAGCACCTGTTATCGGTAAGTACTGGTTACATGTTGCAGGTGCATGGATAGGAGCAACAATAGATACTACACCAGCTGTAGTTGCTGCTGGAGGATTTCTAGGTGGAAGAGCACTTGATGTAGCAGCTATAGTTAAGATGGCACAAAACGTTCTAATAGGATTCGTAGCATTCTTACTTGCAATAATATGGGTCTTCAGAGTGGAGAAGAAACCTGAAGAAAGAGTTAGCCCAATGGAGGTCTGGTACAGGTTCCCGAAGTTCATTCTAGGATTCATAATCTCAAGCATAATACTATCACTAGTAATTGTAAGCGTCGCAGGTGCTATGGGGATCACTCTAGCGAAAGCTAAATCAGATTTTGTAGCAAAGTTCTGGGCATCCCCTGTAGACAAATTTAGAAGCGTAATCTTCTTCCCACTGGCCTTCGTCGGCATAGGTCTAGATACCAGATTCAAAGAACTGGTATCTATTGGCAGAGGTAGACCAGCAGTCGCATATGTAATAGCCCAGATAATCAACATAATCTTCTCGCTGTTCCTAGTATGGCTGCTCTGGGGAGGAGTATTCTTCACACCACCACTAGCAGACTAAAAACACAACCTTCCCCAACATTCTATTTTTCTTTTATTTTTTCAGATTCTTGAACTTTAGCCAATCATCTCTAATCCACGTAGATATAGAAATATGCTTAAAGCATTAACTATTAGGTGTCCTGTTAATGCAGATGTTAGTCTGAAACCATGTTTTATAGTTAAGAATCCAAAGAGAAAACCGAAGATGAACATTGGTATTATTCCTGCAAATAACCCTCTATACCAGTGGAGAATAGAAAATAATAATGCTTGAACAACATTCACAACCCATAGGTTGTTAAACATATTTCTAAGGATGCTTATTGAGTACCCTCGAAAATACATCTCTTCAATAACCGCAGGAATAATTATCATGTAGGAAGCATATAACCATGGGTTAAGTATGGAGATGAACCGCATCATCTTCTCTACTGGAATGACGTAACCATAAAAGATATTGAAGATCACGGTTTCAGTTCTCTCAGGAATAAACGGTATAAAGAAGATTGAGAGAACCCATGTTACCAATATGTAGAAGAGTGAAAACACCCCACCATGGAGAATATCGTTGAGAGTAAGTTTAACAGTAGACCAAAAACCAATATTCTTAAAATCTATCCTAGATCTAAACATAATGAAAAGCATAACAAATAATATCGAGAAATACTTACACGATTGCCCTAAGTAGAATTCAATTTCACTAGAAGGTATGAAGAATCTTTCAGGACCAGCAATCATAAGCCACGGAACCCTGATAAATAACATGACGATTATTGGAGAAAGCCAAATTAAAACTAATGATAGTAAATTAGCTTGAATCTTCAATTCAAATATTAAGATTAACAGCAAGAATAATAATTTTATCACTCAATAACTAGGAATTATTTAAAATATATTTGATACGCATTTTCTTAACGAGAAATTCCACTAGCCTAAAAGTTAATTTTTTAATCATAATGTTTTTTAACGTGTTTTTTAGTTTTTTTATAGAAGTGTTATGGTCGAGGCTCCTGTTACACCACACCATCATATTGAAATAGAAGTACCGATGTGGTTCTGGGAATTATATCATGCAGTAATTCTAGTTTTCATAGCTATAGATCTGCTTGCAGGTGTTAGAAGAAAACACGCTATGACGTATAAGGAGGCAGGCGCATGGTCAATTCTATGGATAGCCGTAGGTTTAGCATGGGGAGCGTTCGTATACTGGTTTGCAGCTCCAGAAGATAAACTACATGCTTTAGCGCTATACTATGCGGCATTCGTTGTAGAGAAATGTTTGAGCATGGATAATTTATTCGTCTTTGCAGTGATCTTCGGCTATTTCGCAGTCCCACTTCGAACGCAACCAATCGTACTATATGTTGGAATAATAACAGCAATCATATTAAGGGCCACGTTCATAGCTGGAGGATTATGGTTAATAGAACAGTTCCACTGGACTGTATACGTTTTTGGAGCGGTCTTGATATACTCTGGATACAAACTACTAAGAGCAGGAGAAGTAAAAGTAGATCCTTCAAGAAATCCAGTTATAAAATTTGCTAAAAAATTTCTCCCCTTAACCGACTACTATAATGGAGCAAAGTTTATTGTACGTTCAAAACAAGATAGAAGATTAATGTTCACCCCTCTCATACTAGCCCTACTTGCAATTGAAACATCTGACATAATATTTGCATTCGATTCTGTTCCAGCAGTCATAGCTATTACGATGAACTTCTTCCTAGCATATACTTCAAATATAGCTGCAATTCTTGGATTAAGAGCATTATACTTCCTAATAGCTATCACAATGTTTAGATTCAAGTACGTTGGACCTGCACTAGCAGGCATACTACTCTTTCTAGGAATCAAACTACTCGTAGTACAATTCATAGAAATACCGTTATGGCTATCAATATCAATAGTATTTTCAGTCCTGGGAGCAGCTATAATACTTTCAATAATAAGAGGAGAAGTCAAGAAAGAAATCGAAGAATAAATAATCACAACTCCAACATATCTTTTAAAACCTAGAGAATTATAACATAAATCTTACTTCTTACATCATAGAATTAAGGAGTTATGCGGGGGTAGCCAAGCCAGGTCAAAGGCGCAGGGCTCAGGTTCTATAGAGATGGGAGCCCCTGAAAATATTTCTGGGGAATCCCGTAGGGGTTCGTGGGTTCAAATCCCACCCCCCGCAAACATGTACAGAACAGAACATCTAATCTTCCTTACTTTGAACTACCTATCTTCTGATAGAAGTCTTTCAGGAAAGATGGGAACATAGTTTATATGGATAACATGTTTTCATGGTATGTATCTTCCTCTTATTGGGATCTTTTCTCTACATCTTGGGCATCTGTCTTCATCTAGTTTGAAGTATGTTACTCTATATCTTCTTCTAGAGATTAGTATTTTACCACAGTTTGGACATTTGGTATCTTCTAAACCTTCAATCCCCACGTTTCCTATGTAAACATATTTTATACCTATTTTCTCTGCTCTCTCTTTTATCTTCATTAAGGTTGTGAGTGAGGTTGGAGGTGTTTTCCAAACGTTTGCTGGATAATATCTATTTATGTGGAGGGGTGTATCTGCACCTAGAAATTCTAGATGTTTCTCTAGTATCCATTCTACGCATTCTTCATGGTCATTGAATTCTGTTACGACTAGGTAAACCATCTCAACATGTCCACCTAGATCAATTATCATCCTAGCATTACTAAGAACTTTAAGATGATCTATAGATGCTATCGCTCTGCGTGATGTTGGACAGCCCTTAATATCTATACTAAAACCATCTACACCAGCTTCTATCAATTCCTTTATAGCATTAGGTGTGAAGTAACCATTAGTCACTATTGTACCATATAGATCATGTTTCCTAGCTAATTGGAATAAGTCTAATAGATAATCGAAGAGAGTGGCAGGCTCATTAAAACTTGCGCAAAGTCCATTATCACCTATCTTCACAGCTTTCTCAACTAGTTCTTCAGGCATAATTCTTCTCGGATTCTCTGGAAGTTTAGAGAAGCTTATATGATAGTTTTGACACCAGGGGCAGTAGAAGTTACATCCATATCCCGAAAATGTTAGAGAAGTACTATTTGGCCAATAGTGAAAGAATGGCTTAATCTCTATCGGTCTACTTTCTACAGCACTTAAAACACCATACCCAACATGCACCAACTTACCATCTAAGTTTACATAATTCCTACATACACCCACATTATTTACCCTAAGTCTACACTTTCTCCAACATACTTGACACTCAACAAGATTATCTATCTTCAACCAAAGTCTTGCAATCTTCAACTATGCTCTCCCTCTTAACAGTTTCTCCAAATCTTTAACCATTAATACTGTAAATCAGTTTTCATGTATGTTAAAGATTTATTTAGCTCGTTATTTATCTTTCTCTGGAATGGGTTGTTCTGAGAGTCTATCTTTATCTGAAGTTGAACGATTGATTAAAGTTTTAAGGTTAGGGTTTGTAAAGATTCTCGGTGAATCTAATTTAAATATTCTTGAAATTTTCTTGCGAAGATTCTTCAAGAGAGATATTTACCATGTTTTCTTAGAAGAACCTAAAAGATTTTATGAAGAACTTATAAAAATCTATGGTGATGGAGCAGATTTTCTTCTAAGAGCATTATTCACAGTTCTCGTTCGAGAAGATTTACTTAAGCCTCTAGATATAGATGAGATAATGAGGTTGATGAAAATGGATGATAAAGATTTTATTAAAAAACTTTTAGATAAACTGGAATAGGGGGTTCTAACATGGAGGTTGAAGAAAAATTTAGACTGACTGGCATTCCAGGGCTCGATGAGTTGATTAAAGGATTCCCGAGAGGTGGTTTAATAATAGTCTCAGGCACGCCTGGAACAGGTAAAACTGTTTTTGCATCAAGTTTCATCTATTATGGTGCTGTTAAGTATGGTGAACCAGGAGTATTTGTTTCTCTTATTGAAGATGAGAAACGTTTTTACACTTACATGAAGGGCTTTGGGATGGATTTCGAGAAACTTGCAGAAAAAAGATTGTTTAAGCATATTCCTCTCCTAATATTACTTGAACCTAGTTTAGCTTCAAGTATAGATGTAATCGTTGAGAATATTGTTGAGTTGAATGCAAAAAGACTTGTGATAGATTCTTACACTGCGATGAATAGATTGTTTAGAAGTCAGAAAGAAGCAAGAACATTTCTCCACAGCATACTATCTAAGATAGTCTCCCAACTTGAATGTACCACGATCTTGATAAAAGAAGAGAAGATGCTGGAAAAGAAAGAATTCGATTACGTTGATTTCATAGCAGATGGTGTAATACATCTGAAGTATGGAACAATTGAAGATAAGTTTTACAGAGAACTATCCTTCATTAAGATGAGGGGATCCGAAGTTAGAAGCCAGAAAACATACTTTACAGTACATGGGGGATTAAAAGTTATGACTCCTACAAAGATTCCTAGAAAACAAGTATCCGTTAGACTACACTATCCTGAGAATCCACCTAGAGGATATACGACAGGTATACCAGACCTGGACTTAGAGATTGGAGGATATCCAGATAAATCTGTAGTGCTATTTGAGATAGATCCAAAACTCACCTTCAAAGACTACATGATGTTAACAGTTCCAACCATCGCTGCATACATTCTAAAGAATGGTTACTGCTTAGCGGTTCCTTCAGGAGGAGTTACCTGGGATGTCTTACTAGATGCATATATGACGTATGGTGTAAGTGAAGAACTATTTAGAAGACACTACTACCTAATCGCTGAGCCAAGTTACAAAGAGAAGGAGTATGAAAATATTATAAAAATCGAAACTGATGAATCATCTGTTAAAAGATTTCTAGAAATTGAAGACACATTCGTTAAAAAATATGGAAAGCCGCCTAGTCAGCAGTTTCGGAATAGGTAGGTTTAAATATTTGTTCAACTCTATTAACTCTTTGATGGAAGAAGAACTCTTACGTCCCTCTGAGGTTGCTAAGAAGTTCGGTATATCTGTTAAGACTCTTTGGAAGTGGCAGAAGAAGGGTATTATTAGAGCTGTCAAGCTTCCAACAGGTAAGCTCCGTTATCCAAAGAGTGAGGTTGAAAGACTATGGAGGCAGTTAAAAGCTACAGAATCCCAGTAGATGCTCCGAAAGATCTAATTGAAGAATACTTCAAAGTTAAGCAAAAAGCTTTAGACATAATCTTCTCACATGTTAAGTTCTCTGGGAAGGCTCACCTTAAATTCAATAGAGAGGATAGGAGAAAGCTTAGAGATGAATTACTACGAGGATGGAAATACTCTAAACACTACATTGATTCAGCAATAAACTCCGTTATCGGATTGGTTAAGAGCTGGATAACATTATATAATGGGGGGAAAGCTGAAAGTAAGCTTGAGATAACTAAAAGAACAGTGTACATCAAGAATACGCTCTTCAGCTTCAGGAACGGTTTTCTGAAGATAAGCATAGAGCCTAGTAAACGGTATCTTGAGGTTGACTTGAGTAAGTATTCATGGATTCCAAAAGACTTCGATAAAATCGGTGGACTACTTATGACTGAGAAGGAGCTCATAGTTACGGTTAAGAAGAACGTTGAGCCGAGGGCTGATAAGTGGGCTTCCTTCGATGTGAACCTGACAAATGTAACAGCATTCATAGATGGAGAGGTTAGACGCTACGACTTAAGAAGACTCTACCATGTCCATAGAGTCTATGAGGTTAAAATACGGAGGATACAAAAGTTATCTAAGATTAATCCTCTAACCTCAAAGAAACTATTAGAGAAGTATTCTAGACGTGAGAAGAATAGAGCTAAGGACTTCATGCATAAGTTAACAACACAGATTGCGAAGGAGCTCAAGAAGAAGAACTGTGGAGCAATACTTGAAAACCTGAAAGATATAAAGAGACGAATCCTCAATGGCTCGAAAGACATGAACCGAAAGCTATCAAAGTGGAATGCAAGAACATTCCAGTTCATGCTTGAATACAAGCTTAAATGGCTTAACCTACCAGTAAAATACGTTAATCCTAAAAACTCTTCTAAAGTCTGCCCCCTCTGCTCTGGAAGCATGGCTTCCTATGGGGGCAGAATAATGAAATGTGGAAAGTGTGGATTAACGATGGATAGAGACGTTATAGCAGTATTGAACCTTCAGATGCGGGGAGAAGGGTTCCCCCAAAGAGCCCTCAATGAAATAATCGAGAGGGAAGAGTTAAGTAGGAATAAAATCAACGATCCACCATGTATTCCTACTTAACTCAGAACCCGATAAGATTATTTGGAATAGATAGGTTGATCCATTACTATGGAGAAAGAATATCTAATCTACTATACATTGTACCAGATGAAGTTAAAAGTAGAGGTGGACTAGTTATGTGGATAACTAAACCTG
>JALNLN010000017.1 GCA_023267855.1 Candidatus Geocrenenecus dongiae
AGAAGATAAAGGGTAAACGATCTTTTTCAGAAGTTATAAATTATCTTATCGCATCTAACGTATCGTTAAGAGTTGAAAAGATTCTATCCCTCTCGAACTACTTTACAGGACGTGAAGATGAAATGCTGGAATCTCTAAAAGATAAAATAGAAGATATAGGGATAAGTAGGTTAACAGAGTACGAGCTAATGGTTGGAGCATTTTACCTATGGAAGAAGTATGGGAATGCAAGAGAACTCGCATGGCTTGATGAAGTTTTAAAATGGCTAACAATATACGAAGTCGATGAAGAAGTCATAAAACTTGCTTCTAAGATAAAATCGGAAGCACTACTAAATGGAGAAAGAGAAACAATCTATGATATCGATTTACTGATAGCGGTTTCAGGGAAAAGTGGTTCAGCCCTGCTCACTCTGGATAAAAATCAGTTTAAGCTAAAGAATTATCTGGAGAACATAGGAATAACAATACTTTCATATACTAATTCTCAATTCTAGTTAAGTTATTTTTGGTGATCAGTCATGGTGTTCAGAAACTACTACGTTTAGATAAAAGCGATATATGTTTGAAGTTATATTTTTTCTTCTAGTTTCTTAAATTTCTGGAACCATCTTTCATTAGTCGAGATCTGTCGTGAGTATTCAGCAGCTCTAATAACTGCCTTCACGAACTTCCAGAACTCTGTACTTTGAAGATACAGTTCGTCTACTCCTCTTCTATGGAATATTTGGGTGACGACGTATCTATATTTCTCAAGTCTAACTCCTCTAGGCATAGCGTATCCATAAATTCCGTATCCTATGACTGGGGATCCTTCAGCTTCTAAATCTATGTAGGTTTCAGTCCAGAACTTTACATCATCTACATCTTTCCACTCAATCAACCTACTACCCAAGAGGAATCCATTACCAAGTATCTTGACTATTGATATTTTATCATATCTGATAGCTAATAATATGAGAGCGATACCTAGAGCTACGGCCACACCAACAATGATGGGAAAATACTTAGCAGAATCTTCAAGAATTAGTGGCGTAAGTATCAAAACTCCTGGGAAGAGTAGTAATATAAGCATCAAGAACACAATCACCATTAGATAGTAGAATATCAATGTCTGCCTATTTTTCAAGCGACCGCCTCTAAAATAGATCTTAATCATCAAAGTAGAATTCTATAATACATTCAGATAAAGCTTACCGAGAATTGATTTAATATCATTTCCCTTAACATTTAGTAGATTGAGCGTCAAGGCCTGCTTTTATATACTTCTTAAGTAAGTTTTTGTTGAATAAATTCTTTCAATTGCTTAAAAATACTAAGAATGGTTGTTTTATTTCTTAGAGATTCTGAAGATTATCCCTTTAATGTTTTATCAAGTTCCCTCAAGTCTTCGTGTACGAATCTACCTCCATGCGCAATTAGAACTTCATCGAAATATACATCAGGGTTATAGAGACCTACATCTGTATGAGATCTTGCTTTTCCAATACGTCCTCTGAATTTTAAGCTTTGAGAGCCAAAACCGAATTCTATTCCCGCATAAAGTCTTTCATCTTCAAGAGGTACCCCGATCAATCTTGCTTTTGGATGAAAACCCCATGAGGCATGTGCTACATAATACATTTTTTCATCTTCCATACTTCTTAACCAGTTTTCAAATATTTTTGCTTCTACACCTCCTTCGATTTCAATTATTCTTCCTTCTTTGATACGTAATTTTACAGGATTTTTAAGAACACCTAACTCTGTTGGAGGCCATATGAAAGTGTCCGCTATTATAGTACCTTCAATACTATCTTCGATAGGTGCCCACGATATCTGTCCTCCTAATGTTTTGTAAACATGCTTTTCTCTAAGAATTCCATCATTATGAAAAACGGGTCTAGCCGGATCATTTTCAAATCTTAAATCTGTTCCACTACTGCTCTTTATGTGAACTTCTTTTGCATCTTTAGTAATCTTCGCTAGCCGATCTCCTAATTCACACATTCTTAAATAATCAACTCTTCCAATAAGTCTAATCATCATGTCTGGATTCATACCTGTTAACTCGAGAATCCTAGCTCCTGCTTTAAGTGCTTCATTATACGCATTCGTATGGAGTATATACATCAATGGTAGACTAATAACTACATCACTAGACTTCATTGCTTCAGCAACATGTTTAGGTGGTTCTACATTTACTTCTTCTCTTGTCTCATATATCATGATGGAAGGTTCTGCATTTAAAGAATATGCTGCAGATGCCAACATTTTTAGCATCTCCCAATCTACAACTGTATCAGCTAAGATCAAGATATTTTCACCAGACTTAATTAGAGCAAGATCTCGGACTGTTTTTAAAGCTGAGTTATAGAGCTCCATAAACATACTCATGATTATTATACCACCTTATGTTTTGGGTAACGATCTTATATAAATATTTTTAAAGAATATCTTCTTCATTAAGAAATAAAAAGAAATAAAATAATAGGATGATTATTTAGAATGCAGAATAGGTTATGTTGAATCGTATTGGTATGTTAACGATTGGACAATCTCCAAGAGAAGATATTATGAATGATCTTTCAAAAATTCTACCGAGCAGTATAGAAATAATAGAGGTAGGCGCTTTAGACGACTTCAAAAGTAAGAAAGAAGTAATGGAATGCCTAACACCTGAACCAGGTGAAGTAGTTTATATTTCAAGATTAAGAGATGGATCAGAGGTAAGAGTATCTAAAGAAAAACTTATACCTCTTATGAAATCGAAGATTAAATATCTAGATTCACAGAAAGTTGATGTAATAATCATATTGTGTTCTGGAGAATTCCCTGAATTTGAAGCTACTACTGCTATAGTGTATCCCGATAAAATACTTAAAGGAGTTGCTTCAAGTATTTATTATAATGGAGAAGTTGCTGTACTTATACCATCTTCTGAACAGATAGATTATGCGTATGATAAATGGTCAAAATATTTTCATAAATTAAAGATTATATCTATCTCACCGTATTCGTCGGATATCAGAGATTTCACCATAGTTGGAGAGAAGATAAGAAGTAAAGATATCAGGTTTGTTATAATGGATTGTATGGGTTATAGTTTCATGCATAAACATATTTTACGGAATTCAGCTCCTCTAGCCAAGGTAATTACTACTAGAGGGATTGTAGGTAAAATTATCTTAGAAATGTTCTAAGACAGTTCCCTTCATTAAAGCTTTTCAAAACAATTTGTTGAAGAATCGTTATCTTTTTCTTAAACGTGGATTTAAATATTCTACTAATCCATCTCCTAATAAGTTAAGTCCTATTACTATTATGGATAGCATTAAACCTGGGAAAACGGCCATCCACCACGCATTCATTAAATACTGTTGAGCTGTATTCAACATTAAACCTAAGCTAGGTACATTTGGATCAGCTATGCCTAGAAACCCTAATCCAGCTTCTATCAATATGGCAGCATTAATTTGTAGAATTATGTAGGGTATAACCGCTGGCATCGCATTTGGTAGTATTTCACTAAAGATTATCTTCATATCAGATAATCCTATTGCTTTAGCAGCTTCTATAAAAGGTCTCTCTTTTATTGAGAGGAACTCAGCTCGAACCATTCTTGCTATCCCAGGCCAACTAACCACCCCTATAGCTAAGATTATATTTTGGAAATTTTGACCAAATATTGCGACAATGACTAAAGCTAGTAAGAATTGAGGTAGAATTAAAGTCATATCTGTTATTCTCATTAGAAAATCTTCTATTATACCTCTATAATAACCTGCTAAGACACCTATCAATGTTCCAATTATGACGGCTATCGAAACAGAGCTCAATCCTACTATAAGCGATGTTCTTATACCATAGATAACGTTACTATAGATGTCTCGACCTAAATCATCCGTTCCGAAAAGATAGTGATTATTGGGAATTGTAAATGGTTTACCAACAAGCGTTTTAAGTGGAGGATGCCATGTTATGAAGGGTGCAGTTATAGCCATTATAGTAATAATGGAAATAATTATCAATCCTGCGAAAATACGGGAATTCATCTGAGTAAGAATTATCTTCTTGATTGGGAATTGAAGATAACCAGATTTTAAAAGAAAATTCTTCTTAATTTTTTCATTCTTCATACATGTCACCTCACACGAATTCTTGGATCCAGTAATCCGTAAAGTAGATCTACAATTAGATTTGCGATAATGATGATTATTGAACCATATATGAATATTCCAAGTATAACTGGGTAATCTCTAAGCCTAATCGAGTCGTATAACAACGAGCCCATTCCAGGCCATGCGAAGACCGTTTCTGTTAAAATTGCTCCTACAAGTAGAACACCGGTGTTGAACCCTATATAAGTTACAACAGGTATTAGAGCATTTCTAAGAGCATGTCTGAATATTACTCTACTTTCCGGCAATCCTTTTGAACGAGCTGTCACTATATAATCTTGGGTAAGTGCCTCCAATACGCTTCCTCTTGTAATCTTTGTCGTGTAAGCTAAGTTGAAGATTGCTAATGTCATAACCGGTAAAACTAGATGATATATCACGTCTAGAACATAATCTATTCCTTGATAACTTCTTCCAACCGTAACCATTCCACCTAATGGGAAGATTCCCAGTCTAACAGCGAAAACTATGAGTATAATTTGTCCTAACCAGAAGTAGGGTATTGAGATACCAAATAATGAGAGTGTGGAGAGTGAAATGTCAAGAACACCTTTTCGTGCAGCAGCAATAGTCCCTATCATTATTCCAATTAAAGCTGAGAAGAACATTGCAGTTAAAACTAATAGGAGAGTAGCAGGTATACGGTCAACTATCAATTTAGCTACTGGCTCAGACCTGAGATAAGAATATCCTAAATCACCTTTTAACACATTTGAGAGATATATTATAAAACGTTCGTGAAGAGGTTTATCAAGTCCCAATCTTGCTCGTGCAGTTTTTATAAATTCTTCATCTCCAACTTCTCCTACCAGGATAAATGTAGGGTCTCCTGGAGCCATGTGTACGAGTATAAAGGTTATTATTATAACTGCAAATATCATCGGTATATATTGTAATAACTTTTTAATTATGAAAGGTATGAGAGAAGACATTTTATTTACACCTCCTATTTTTAAGATATTTTTCTCGATAAAAAGTCTTTTCTTAAACTAAATTGTAAAGCTAATATTGTGCATATAGAAAACAGGAAACAAGTCTATCTTCAACTTGGAAGTATTGTGGAACTTCTACCTTACATCTCTCCATAACGTAAGGGCATCTAGGATGGAAATGACAGCCAGGAGGTGGATTTATTAGAGAAGGCGGTTCTCCACTTATAGGTATACGTTTCTTTGTTCTTGCAATTTCTGGATCTGGTATCGGAACTGCTGAGATAAGCATTCTCGTATAAGGATGAAGAGGAGATTTAATTATGCTATCTGTCTCACCAAATTCAACCATTCTTCCTGAATACATTACTAGAGTATCTTTACACATGCTCTTAATCAATGCGATGTCGTGGGAGATGATTATGTATATCATGTCCTCTCCACGTTCTCTATATATGTTTAAAAGCAGGTTGATTATCTGTCCTCTAACAGATACATCAAGAGCAGATACGGGTTCATCAGCTATTAAGAGCTTAGGATTGAGAGCAATTGCTCTAGCTATACATACTCTCTGTCTCTGCCCTCCACTAAGTTCATGAGGGTATCTATCAAGAAATAATTCTGGAGGAGATAAACCAACTTTCTCCAATAAATCTAGTACTCTATCATAGATTTCTTCATTGCTTAAAGACGTATGTAGTTTAAACACCTGTGTAAGTATCTGCTTTACTTTCTTTCTAGGATTTAGAGAAGCCATAGGATCTTGGAATATCATCTGCATTTTCGGTCTAAGTTTTCTCAACTCATGCTTATCTAAGTCGAAGATGTTCTTGTTATCAAAATAGACAGATCCCGATGTTGGTTCTATAAGCCGTAGTATTACACGTGCTAAAGTAGTTTTACCTGATCCGCTTTCACCCACTATACCTAAGGTTCCCCCTCTTCTGATGCTGAAACTTATGTTATCAACAGCTTTAACATATTTCTGAGACTTGATGAGAAAGCTTTTACTTACTGGAAAATACTTTTTAACATTTACAACTTTCAGAAAGAAATTTTTCTCCATAAAAATCACTCCATAAGCCAGCATGCAACATATCTATTCTTATCAAAATTTACTAATGGGGGTTCTTCTTGTCTACATTTTTCAAACATATAAGGGCATCGTGGATGAAACCTACATCCAGAAGGTGGATTGATTAGGTCTGGTATACTTCCTCCTATAATGGATATCTTACTCTCCGATTCCTTAATTGTTGGAACAGCGTCAAGTAAGCCTACAGTATAAGGGTGTTTTGGATCTCGGTACAGATTATAAACATCTGCTAACTCTACTATTTTACCAGCATACATTATTGCAACTTTATCGCAAGTCTCAGCTACTATTCCTAAATCATGGGTAACAAGAATTAAAGCTATTTTTAATTCTTGGATTAAATTTCTCAATAATTCTAAAACTTCTGCTTGAACAGTAACATCTAACGCTGTAGTAGGTTCGTCAGCTATTAGAAGTTCTGGATTGCAAGAAATAGCTATTGAGATCATGACCCTCTGCTTCATACCTCCACTTAATTGATGGGGATAACGTGATGCTACATTTTCTGCATCTGGAATTTTTAGCTTCTTTAATAACTCTAATACTTTTTCTTTAGCTTCTTTTAATGAACAATTTTGATGATATACTATGCTCTCCGCTATTTGATCACCAACCTTCATTACTGGATTGAGATAAGTCATAGGGTCTTGGAAAACCACACCTATCCTCCGCCCTCTTATTCTTCTCAGTTCTTTTTCAGAAAGTTTTGTCAAGTCCACTTTTTCTGGATACAACCAAATACTTCCACCTAAAATTCGTGCATTATCTGGAAGCAGCCTCGGTATCGATAGAGCTAGAGTGGTCTTACCGCTTCCAGATTCTCCAACAATAGCTAATGCTTCTCCTCTACTAATTTCTAATGAAACATTGTCTACAGCTTTGACTAAGCCTTGTGAAGTATTATAGTAAACGATTAAATTAGATATCTCGATTAGTTTCAATGATGGCCCCTAAGTTTATGTTGATGTAGATTGTTAATAAAGCTTTTTAAGATAGCCACGCTAGAATATTTGTTCATTCTTTAAAGTATTTGGAGGCCTACTTGTAAAACATTGCGATCTCTTTATTGACTATTCTCTCTACTTCCTTCAGTAATTCAATATCTTTAACACCTGCACCTAATGGTATTTTTTCCTTCGGAATCGCCATTAATAGTATTTCATCACCTCTACGAATTTCTGCAGATGAAACAGGTAGACTCGTCTTAATATTTAGGGTGACTATTAAGTCCGGGAAAGTGGCAAGTCTTCTATTCTTCGAATCTTCAAGTGTTATATATTCATTCCAGAAAGTTATTTCATATCTATCTAATTTACCGTTTATTATAATCCTACCTATATCATACCCACCCTTACTTTCAAGTAAAACATGATCCACTACCCCTTTATCAATAATCTTTCCATACGTTAACTTGAGAATTTCTTCACATATCTTCTCAACGTCATTTTTATACTTCTGAAATATTTTACCTACTTCTATCGCATTGGTTAAAGCACCTACAGCTGCATTCTTCTTAATGAATTCAGGTGCTACAGGATTTCTAGCAACTGCTATCATACCTCCAGCTTGAACTGAAGCTTCTCTTATTATCTTATCAACTTTTTGTATTGAACCTGTTGCAATTACTTCAATATATCTGTTAAGATTTTTGCTTCCTCCCACAGCTGTTTGGATAGATACATAGTCTGCTACTTTATGAAGACCCATAGAGCCCATTACACCTGTAGGATGTGCCCGCCCATCTGCAGGTGCATCAATAACCGGTATATCGAATACGGCGGCAGGTATCCATCCATTAACAGTTGATAGTCCACCATTTTCAGAAGTTATAAAACCTGATATAGAGATATTCGTTACATCTAGAAGTAGTTGAACAGACCTAATGATGTGGCTTGGAAGTACGTATCTTTCATGAGCAGAAGGAGCTCCAACGATGGAGGAAGTAACGATATAGCTGTCTTCATTTTTTAACACATCATCTATACCAAGAATTATAACGTCACCCAATTCTATAGCAAGCTTAGCATATCTTAATCCTGTATTTAGGTCTCCTCCTCCACCTCCTCCATAAAAAGCTCCACCTAAAACTGCTGCTTCAGCAATCGATTCATCTACTTTAATCATATCTATTACTCATTCTTCTGTTTTAATATACTTATTGCAGCGGATCCTGCAGCTATAACGGGATCTATGATTGGTATAGATGTTATTTCTTTGGCTATTTTCTTAAAACCGATCGTTGTGAAACCAGTACAAGCTAGCACTATGACTTCAACATCATATTTTAATAATCTTCTTAATGCATTTATAGATTCAATTCTCCCTTCCTCACTCATCAAATCAACTACATTTCTAACGTTTTCCGGACGTTCTTCTGCAATCAAGTGAGGTCCTAGAATTTTTCTAATTATCTTAGGAACTTCTTCGGTAATCTTTATAACACCTACTCTTTCTCCATATGCTAAGGCTAGGGATGCTGAGGCTGAACCTGCTCCAATAATAGGTATCTTGAAAATCCTTCTTGCTTCAGCGACCGCAGGATCTCCTGCGCAACTTATAATGACGGCGTTAACATTCATATCTTGAAATTCTTTTATTAGTTTTAAAATTTTATGTTTAGCTAATTCTTCACTTTTAAGATCATATATTCCTTCAGGCTGATCTTCGATACATTTTGTTATCACCTTTAATTCTGGGAATGTTTTTTCAATTATTTTTCCATGTAGATTTAGTTTTTCTTCATCATCTATAGTTAAAACTCTTATAAGTCCTATGGTATATGTCAAGATCTGCACCTCATTCAGGAGCACCTTTTTTCATAATATCTCTAAGAGAACCGTGAATTGCTAAAATAGTTTTCCATTCTTCTTCATCATAAAATCTGACCCTACCTCTACTAAACTGCTTAGCAACTTCTACAACAAACCTTGTAGCATTTTCTAAACTAATGATGTTTGTTGCTCCAGTCGCTGAGCCCGGCACAACCATTCTCGTAGTTATAGCAACTCCTACAACAGGCGCTCTCGTATATAGCCAAGGTTGCATCATACTATTCAGGTGATAAACATTGGTTGAGTATGGTAATATGTCTTGCATTGTTATAGGAACTATGACGGGCGGCTCTCCAGTTACTTTAATGTATATGTCTATAAGTTCTTCACTAACTTTGAGTATCCATCCTTCCTTAACGGTAGGAGTTATTGCAAAACCTGTATGATTAATTACTAAATTTGCTTTGGTTGCATCAACTGAGAGAATTGCATCCATATCAGCTGATACTTCTTTTTTTAGAAGAGTAAAAATATCGATAGGAGTATCCATCATCGGTGCTGGCTTATGAGGTCTCGTTGGAGCGTTGGGACATATGTGTGTCGTTATTTTTATGTCACCTAAGATTACTTCCTCCCTGTTCTTCATCTCAGCAATCTTATATGCAGCCGCTAAAGCTACTATTGCACCGTCGGCATCTGAAACAAGTCCAATCTCGCTCGGTCTAGCACCTATCCCACCTAACCTTCCAACTATACCTAGAGTCTGGTAGGTGCCTCCAGAAATTTTCCCACTAGCTCCAGGAATAGTAATAGTTATAAAATCTGTAGAACTTTTTTCACTTTTAATGGTTTCAACATCTACTATAATATCTTTAAAACCCTGATCTATGAAGAATCTCCTTATTTTCTCACCACTAACATTGGGATTATCTAGTATGTCTATAATTTGCAAGACGTGTTTAAGAGTTGACATAGATCTTTACCTCTATTTCTAGATTCAGAATATAAATAAAAATTGATAAAGTTTAAAATGAAGATTTTTATGTTTTGGTTTTTCGCACTCTTTGAATGGCGTAGGTGATGGAGCCAACGGCAATTATGACCGCGACAGCTACGATCGCGTAAACCCATTCAGGAATTACTGGAACTTCTACCGGTTTTACAGTTGGCGTCGTCATCACGACAGTTGTTACCTCAGGTCTAGTCATAGTAGTTACAATTGTTGTACCTGGCTGAACTATAGTAGTCACTTCAGTTTTCTCAACAGTGATAACCTCAGTTCTTATAGGCGCCTTAACCCAATAGATCTTCTCTAGATTGAGGTAACCTGTACCCATCCCATGCTCCCATGCTCCAGGATCAAGTTCATCGGTGAAATCAAGATTAACAGCAGCTATAAATGTTCTTGAACATGTCCATACGGCTGGCTGATCTTCTACTAAGATCTTCAAAGCCTCTCTTACAAGCTCAGCTTCTTTCTCTTTATCGATTTCGAATTCAGCCTTAAAGATTAGTTCATTAAACTTTGGATTATTATAACCCATAGCATTCGACCATGAAGCTCTAACGATCCCTCTTTCAGTATAGTATCTAATGAAAAATGTTGGACCTGGACCGTGAACGAAGGGGAAGATACTCATATCGAAGTCCCAGTTCTTAAATACTCTTTCATGCCATGCTGCGGTATCTAATGCTACTATTTCAACAGCTATACCTACTTGTGCTAGGAAATCTCTTATCAGTTCTGCTTCTTTAAGATAGAATGGATAAGAAACAGAATCTATCATTAGCCTTAACTTAAACCTTATGCCATCTGGACCGCGTGGATAGCCTGCTTCATCTAATAGTCTTTCCGCGAGTGCAGGATCGTATGCAGGCTGATTTATACCTGGATTATATCGAGCTACTGCTGGAGCGCTAGATACAACCGTATCTAAAGCTTCAACTCTGTTAAAGTATACTACTTCAGCTATCTTCTTACGATCTATCGCTGCAGCTATAGCTTTTCTAACTTTTACATCTTTTAATGGGGCTGGTCCATGTGGATGTAGATTGAATCCTACGACATCTAGAGAACCTCCAGGACTGGGGAAGAACCATACTCTCTTTCCAACTAATTGTCCGAGACCTATCTTCTCTTGTAAGCTTACAGCATCAGACATTGCTAAACCATAAGTCCATATAAAGTCGATTTCACCTTTCTCAAATGCTAGTGTTAATGCTGGAGAAGTCTTTATTATCTTGAAGATTATTCTATCTAAGTATGGTAAACCTTTCTTCCAGTAGTTTTCATTTCTTTCTAAGACTATGTATTCGCCTTTCTTCCATTCTTTGAATTTGAATGGTCCTGTACCAATTGGTTTAGTATTATATGGGTTATTAGCAATATCGGTACCTTCATATAAATGCTTTGGACTAATATTTATTCCAGAGCCGCCGAAGTAGCCTGGATAGAATGCAGGAGCCCATGTAGTATTAAATCTAAATATCACAGTATAGTCGTCAGGTGTCTCAACGGCTTTTACATATGTTTTCATCATATAGGCTACAAAACTATTAAATACTGGTGCAACCTGCTCATAAGTGAATTTTACGTCTGCAGATGTAAATGGTTTACCATCATGCCATGTTGCATTTCTAACTAGATGAAAGATAATAGTCATACCACCATCAGGTTCTTTAATCACTTCCCAAGATTCTGCTAATTCAGGTTTCCATTCTAACGTCTCAGGATCAAAACTGACCAAAGAATTACCTATTTGACGGACTACTTGATAAAATACCCAAGTTGGGGGTCCGCTTAAAGCTAGATGAGGTGGCTCGGAACTTAATCCAATTATAAGTGTTCCACCATGTCTTGGCTGAGCTTCTAATACTGGTAGATTAGAAACAATTATTAACATTACTGATAGAATTATCGATACAAACACAAGCTTAATTTTCTTATTCATCTCAATCCACATTTTCTATCAATTCACTAACTTTATTTAAGCCTTTCTGTTAACTATTAATAGAGAAAACTATTACAACAAAATATATTTATACTCCACGACTTGTGCAACTTGGCTAATCCTACGCCGAATTTCACGCGACCGTCAACAGTTATTCTAAAATATTCGGCTTTGTTCTCAATAAAGATGTAACGTTAGTTGGAAGATAAAAGGGTTGCTATAGCAGAATTGGTCAAATGTATCATTGGATCTAAATTTTAGTTAATGATGATTTACTAGAATTAGTATGAGAAAGATAAGTAAATCTAATCTTCCAGACCTCGTCGCTACGGAACGTAATTACTGTGTAGTTGAGAATGTTTGATTGTTATACTCCTTTTTTGAATAACTGGATTACTATGTAGTTTACTAGTAGTTCTGTTATAGCTGGAGGTAGAGAATTGAATACTTGGTTTATTAAAGCCATTTCTTTAGGTAAACCTTTGTCTAGATTGAATGCTTCGAGAAGCTTCGGCCCATATATTTCTAGAAGTTTTTCTGCTTCTTTGAGTAGTTTGCTGAGCATTGGTATATCTATTTCTTCTGGAGTAACTAAGCTCATTATCAAACCTAAGCTTTCCACTAATCCTTCAACATCTGTTGGAGGGATCTTTAGTAGCTCGGAAGTACCCTCTTCCAAGTCTTTCAACATTTCATCAACAAGTTTTTCGTGGATAGGTGTGATTGTAAGATGTATGCTTGGAGGGACACCCATCTCCGGTACACCTTTCTGAGCTAGAAAATACCACCCCCTCCTAATCATATAGTCAGATAATCTGAATAAGTTGATGTTATCAGATGTAAATGCTATTATGACTGTTGGGTCTCCCATTATCTTGTAACCTATATCTCTCAATTTACTGGATACTTTATTTCTAGTGGTGATGATTTTCTTGGCTAGCTCTAAGTATCCTTTCTCTCCAAGCATATGGAGAACAGCCCATGTCGCTGCCAATGGTCCTTCAGATCTAGAAGACAGGACCGCAGGGTTTACGATCGGGTAACCAGGCCACTTCAAGTTTACGTATTGGGAGAACATCTTGTAGAATTCTTTCCTAAACAAGATTACCGAAGCTCCAATAAGAGAATAGGCATACTTATGTGGATCTAGAGAGATTGATGAAACACCTTCAATTCTGAAATCGAATTCTGGTATGTTTTCTCCCAATTTCTTCATGAATGGTAAGATAAATCCACCTACACATGCATCTACATGTAGCCAGACGTTCTTTTCTAAAGCTATCTCAGCCAGCTCACTGATCGGGTCAATTGTTCCGAAAGGCCAGTTGGGCGCTGACCCTACGATCATTGCTGTATTCTCAGTTAAGGCTTCGTTGATTGAGTCTACATCCGCCCTATACGTCTCGGTATCTATTTTAACTCTTTTAACTTTTAGACCCATGTACTCAGCAGCTTTATCGTAGCATGGATGAGCTGTAATAGGCATAACTATCTCAGGAATAGTTATGAACCCTTTATCGAGTATGAATTTATCTCTAGCAGCTTTGACAGCTAAGAAGACGCTCTCCGTACCTCCGAAAGTATATGTTCCAACCACATCTCCATCTCCATGCATCAAGGATGCCGCTATATCTACTATGTCTTTCTCCATTCTAATAGCACTTGGAAATTCAGTGAAGTCTAACATGTTTTTATCCATAAACATCTTGAAAGCATCGTATGCTACCTTCTTCAATTCATCTAACCCCGTCTCGAAAGCTATAGTAAACAATCTCCCACTAAGAGGGTCTGCATCATCTATAGAGTACTCTCTCAATTTCTGGAATACCTCATCTCTTGTAAGAGGTTCAATAGGTAGCTTCTTTCTCATATAACTTAAATATTTTAGGTGAATCTTAAGTTTTTCCAAAAAATATATTAACAGAATTTCTGAATCCGTTTTAAGATTCTTCAGCTTTGCTGAATAATGTTGTAACTCAAAGATTAAAGAAGAGTAAAATTAATGCTGAATTGTATCACGTGAAACCAGTACGGAATGTGGCCGAAATTAATATTGAACTTAACTTTCAGGCAATAACCATGTGGATGAAGAATGTGAAAAGTTGTAAAACATGAGTTTTGTTTTACTGGAAGCGACTTTATATGAAAGTTATATTGTATCCGAGTATAGTCTTATTCTTTTCAAGAGTCTAAAGAGATAAATGTTTAATTAGGTCTCATGATTTAGAATTACGGAGCGCTCATGTCTTTCTTGAAAAAGCTAGCTGAGAAAGTTACGCCTCCGAGAGTTAGCGTGAAGTTAAGTCTCAGCGAGAGTGTCTTTTTCCTCGGTGGAAATGTTAAGGGAGAGTTGCTTGTATCTTCTGACGAAGATTTTGATGCAGAAGAGATCAGGTGCGAGATGCAGTGCGTTGAGTCAGCGAAAGTTCTAAAACGATTCTACGATCCAGGTCTGAAGAGAGAGGTTGTCAGAGAGGTTTGGGAATCTGCGACACTCCACTCCGCCAGAGTTAGTCTCAGCGGACCAATCCGTATCTCAAAAGGTTTTTCAGAGAAATTTCCTTTCAGCATCTTGATCCCAATAACATTAAAGCCGACGTCAAAAAGTATGGATAGAAATGTTTCATGGACCATTAAGGGCGTCGTAGCGGTTAAGGGTAGACCAGACGCCGTCAGCCCCACTCTGGAGATACAAGTTGCCCAACCCACAGCTCCACCTATTGTAAAAGAGATAATCCGTGAAGTAGTAATGGTCCCATGTAAGTACTGCGGCACCCTCTTTCCACAGACAGATACGGTGTGCCCAAACTGCGGTGCCAAAAGAACTATGTAATCATTCTTCATCAACGCATGTAATTAATGGAAACTTAAAGTCGGATAATGTTCTTTCTATAGATTGATGTATCCACCAGCCTATATCCGTATATCTTATTGAGCTATCTTCTCTCCACAGTTTGGACAGAACTTGGCTCCTACTTGAACTTCGCTTCCACATTTTAAACATCTGTTAGATGCTTGGAGTGGGCTTCCACAGTTTATACAGAACTTTGCTCCCATAGGATTGATTGTCCCACATTTTTGGCAAGAAGGTCCAGAAGCTTGGAGTTGTGTTCCACAATTGCTACAGAATTTCGCCGTCTGCGGATTCTGAAAACCACATTTTGGGCAGAATATCATCGTCTGAGCTTGGGCGGCTTGAGGCTGGAATAGTGGTGGAATTATAGCTATGCCTGCTCCCATAGCAGCTCCAGAACTCTTCGATAGGCTTTCGGCAGCTTTTTGAATAGTCTCCATTCTTAAAACTTCCGGTGCCTGGACACCTGTTCTGAGGTAGAAGATTCTATCCCTCCACTCGGGCGTCGTATCTATTCCCTCAAATTTTACGTCGATGAGCTCGAGTCCTATCTTCTTAAATGCATCGTAAAGAAGGTTCTTGGCTAGGAAGCTTGTCTCATCGAGCTTACCATATACCTCGATTAACGAGTATTGGCTTAGCGCGTCAATTAACCTCTCATTAAGGTATCCTCTCAAGAACTCTTGCAGCTTATCGGTCGTGTAGACCCCTTGACCACCCACAACTTCATTCACGAATAAGTTTGGATCTTCAATCCTGAACCAGAAGCTACCATAAAATTTGAGGGGTGCGAGTTCTCTAGTTTGACTCTGAGCACCAAATCTTCCCTGGAACTGTTTGAGGGAGACGAATACTACGGTCGCTCTGAATGGAATCTTATCGAAGCCGGATATTATGGACAGGGCTCTCGTGAGTAGCGGAAGGTTCACTGTTGTGAGAACGTGTCTCCCAGCTCTGAAGACGTCATAAGCCTTACCATCTCTGAAGAAGACGGCCGCTTCATATTCATGGACTATCAGGTTATCTCCCCAGCTAATCTCCTCCGATGGATATCTCCAGACTATCTCTCCCTCCCTTGCCCCGATCCACTCAATTACCTTCGGCATTAAACCATCAACCTTGAATCTGATCAAATAATCTAATTAAGTGCTTTTAAACGTTTCTTATCATTCGCTTAGCCCTCTAAGTATTTCTGTCCTTCGATCGATTATTTCTTCAAGTCTTCTCACACTTGTTAAAAGTTCTTCTACAGATTTCAGTAGATCTTCACGGGCTTCCAGTTTCTCGAATTTTCCAGCTAGCTCTTTCATATTCCTCGATTCCTCGATTAACATTAGATCATGTTCAAGAATCTTGTCCAGTTTATCCTCTTTAACCTTCACTGCGTCAAATAATCCCGCATAGCCGGCTGGAGCTTTCTCTATCCTTACGATAATTCTATCAAGTCTTGATAAGAATACTTCAAACTTTGGGACGTCTCTATCCTCTATCTTACCTAATTGAGCTAATTCAGTAAGCTTCATTCTAATAATGTCCTTGACTTCCTTAAGCCTATTGGTTGCCTCCATTCTGACAAGCCTGTCGCTCTCTCTCCTAATCTCTTTCTCCTTATAACCCCTGTACCCTGGGATATAGCTTAGGATCTTTTCTGTAAGCGTCATTTCCTTCTTAACATTATCTAAATGTTTTCCTTTACTCATTTTCCAGATCTCCACCTAGCGATTAAACCTAATATGGCTATCACTATAATAGCTACACCCACGATGATTACTGGATTGAACACAGTGTAGAGTGTAGAGACTAGGAACACTGCTAGCATCAGTGTCCCCCATATCGAGTAGTAGAGAGAGCTTCTCCTAGAGGCGATGCCGTAAATCAGAGTGTATGCACCTAATGGTCCGAAAATCCAAGATGGTATGTTAAAGATATTAAATTCTAAGATCCCGCTTCCATAAATTATTAATGCTAATCCAATTGACAAAGCTAAAACTATCAATGCTCCCGCTCCGTAACTAACCATCGAACTATTCCATGTCAGATGCCTAATAAGTCTTTCTTATTGAAAGATCTTCCTCATATACGAAAAGATTGGTTTAGATTCTTCTCCAACCATTTTCAGCTCTGAGGATAATATCTTCTTCGTTAAACTTCTTCTAAGTAATGGTGTTGAGGAAGCGGCCGCTGGAATTATTGAAAATATGAATGGTAGTGGGCTTCCAAAGATTGATGAGATTGGTAGACCGACCAAGAATGGTATAGCTAGAAGTAGACTACTAATAGCTATCTGTAGGGTCCGCGTTTGAATCTTGATAGGATACTCTGCGATAATTATCTTCCCATCTACACCATCGATATACGAAGAATATCTAACACCATCGTATACATACTCTAGTTGGTAAATTGGGTAGTGGACTAGCCCTCGGAAAGCAACTTTCATCTCCTCAGTCTTCACCTCGCTAATGTTACTGCACTGCCGTCTTAACTCATTAAGCAACATATTTCGTAGAAGGTTTTCCGCATATCTTCTCGCATCTTCTTCGCTGAATTCAGGTTGATGATAATTCCCCATACTCATAATCTCTTTCCTGAAGAACCTTCTACCTCTAACTGGAAAAGGATATTCCATCAAAATATTCTTAAAATTTCGGGATGCTACGATCCCTATGTAGCGACCTTCCTCAGCCCTCGTCCATCCAGCGCTACCACACTGACCCACAGCTCTACCATAAAGATAGTAAAAGTACACTGGAATGTAGTGGAGCTGTCTCATCCTTAGAGATGATGAAGATGTTATGTCAGATGGGATTCCAAATTGCCTTCTAAGAAAATCCAGTAAAATGGTGTATGGATCCATATCCATTAATGGGAAGTAGTAATGGTCTTCCTCAACACGTTCTCCGAAAACTAGACCACAGTAGGGACATGTAAACGTTTTTACACTCTCAGGGAATTGGAACCTCGCACCGCAATCGGGGCATACTACCTCCATGATTTCTCAACCCTTACATCTGAAATGAATTTTTTCGCAAATCGGTACCCGAGAAATGTAATGAAGAAGAAGAGTAGTATTAAGATGGAAGTATAGTCTGAGCCATTATACGATGCTGTTGAGAAAATTATGCCTATAAGCATCCCTCCTACGACTGAGGAAATCATCCCGGCGAGGTAGAGAAACCGTCTTCCCACAGTCATCGGCTCAGCGAAGATAAGGCTTGAACCACTCCAGCCCTCATGATAAGCAAAGTAGAGGCTCCCCCTATACTCATATATCACCTCCCAGAGTGGGAGCAGAACGAGCTTCGGCTTCTCCATATTCAAGATCTCCGCCTTGAAGAACTTTATCTCATCCGCCATGTCCTCCCACTTCTTCCTTATAAAATCTACAGCATCTTCCCGAATCATAATCGCGGCTTCATCTCTGTCAAACTCTATGTTGAGGAAGTTTAGCTTATTCGACCTCCACCAGCCCTCATCTAGATCTCGGATTCCCACGGTCTCAGCCTTATGTTTGAAATATGCATTTATCAATTCACCAACCCCAACATTCTTCATCTGCCTCCTACCAACCACGTGCATATCTAAAGCTCTTGAAAATTTCTCTTTCTTCTTAATGATCTTCACATGCTTACCATTATGCTCCTTTTTTGTATATATGACCACACCCTCGACTTCAACTCGTGAGATCCAGTAGGGGATGTACCATCCTTGAATAGACTTGATCCTTATTTTCTCAGCTATTTTCCTGAGATCGATATCCCCTCTAACCCTCCTCCAAAACTCCTCTATGATTTTACCCTCATCTACGCTGGGAACAACATAGATATCGTCTCTACTGATGACTCTGCTCACAGAGTTAAGCCCACCACAGTATTTACAGATAGACACTATATCTTCGGGGCTCACATTCAAGCTTGAACCGCAAACCTCACACTTAAATCGAATAACCTCTTCAGACATGCTCTAGTATGCATAATTGTTCTGAGCAGTATATATGACTTCTAAGAATGCTCACCGAGAATCTGCAATAACGACCACATTACCTGCTACACACTCTCAGCATTCTGCAAAGCTCTAGAGCATTATACTAGCCCATCAACCAAGAATAATAATGATGCAGCTGGAGACATGCCATTGTCATAAGATAAACATCCACGTCGAGATAGAACTCCTTTCTATAAACTAAATTCAATCCATATTGTAGGTATGCTGGAGAGAAACTATGGGGAGCGTTGGTAGTGTGAAAACTTTTAAAGTCGCTGCCTCGAAAATAATCTGTGCTCAGACAACTTAACATGAAATTTTTCATCCTAGCTCTGATAGCCGTAGCGATACTCTCCGTCTTCATCCTCTTCCTTCCGGGTGGAGAAAAATTTGAAATATCACCCTCATTGGATGAAGAATTCCGGCTAAAAGTAGGCGAGAAAGCCTTGGTAAGAGGTGTCGAGTTGGTCTTAGTAATCAATAAAGTCATTGAAGATAGTAGATGCCCGATAAATGTTTACTGCTTTTGGTCTGGAAAAGTAACAGTAGAAATATCGGTAGCTAAGAGAGGTCGGTATGTTGAGACAGTAAACTTGACAATGCCTGGAGCTGAGAAAAGAGAGTTAGACTGCTACACTATCATATTAACGGACGTCAAGCCTCAGAGAGAATACCCTGACAGACTAGAAATCCCTCAATCAAGCTATGAGATTACTCTAAAAATTTCGCAAAAAACATGCTAGAAAAATTGTAAGAAATCTAATCGTCATATCTATTAATTCTTCGGGAAATAGCTTTAAGCACTTTCTCTTGTAATGAAAGTGTCAGAAGAAGCTAGGAAGTTATTGAGGTCTACGAGACAATGATATAGAGATGGTGAACATACTTATTCTGAAAAATAGTTATATGACCTTTCGTAAAATTATGGTTTGTGGAGGTGTTTGACGTCTTTTGAATAATATCAGGAGGGAGGCTAAAGATTGGTTTGACGGCGCTGTGGTAGATCTCGAGGAAGCACGTTCAGCATTATTAAATAGCAGAGTTAATTGGGCTTTATTTGCAGCTCATCAAGCTGTTGAGAAAGCTCTAAAAGCAGCTTTCATGGTTCTCAAGAGAGATAGACCTCCAAAGACTCATGATCTAGTTAGATTGCTCGGTGAGTTGGGCTTGGAATTATCTGAAGATTTGAAGATCGGGATATCTGAGCTTTCTCCATATTATGTCTTAGCGAGGTACCCGAATGCTGGATTGGAAAGACCGTGGGAGAGCATTGATAAAGCTTTAGCTGAGAGACTTGTAACTGTGGCCGAAGATGTGGTGAGAATAGTTGGTAGAATCACAGGTCTTGGATAAGCTGGAGATTCCAGAAGGAATTAAGAAAATTCTTAGAGACTTTATTGTAAAAGCTAAGGAGAGTTTAGGAGATGTGGAGATATATCTTTTCGGAAGTTATGCTAGAGGTGATTGGCTACGTGACAGCGATATAGACCTAATAATCATATCAACATTATTCAAGGACCTTGACATGGGCAAGAGATATAGAATTGTAAGAGAACTCTTACCTACAGAAATATCCGTAGAACTACTCCTCTATACACCAGAAGAATTCGAAAGAATAAAGAAGAAAAGCATAATCCTACAAGACGTGATAGAATATTGGATCAAATTGCTATGAAAAATATCTACTAGGAAGAATCTTCATGATACCTAACTTCCAGTTAATAATATTTCCCGTATTCTTTGCATTCTCCTTTTTCTTTACCCAGAAATAATGGATCTCATAAAAATCTGAGAAATAAAATTATTCTTAAAGCTTAACAATTAATCAAAACTAAAACATTGAAGATTGAACATGTAGTCTAAACTTATATGAAGATTGTTCTTATATTCATTTTCTCAGCTACCTGCTTCTGTAACTGGTCGCTCGTTAAAAGTCTACCCCATCTTAATGCTTGGGATAGGTATAGTGAATCATAGAAGGTTACATTATGTGTTAGCGCTATCTCAAAAGCTTTATCGATATAGTTCTCTTCTCTTTCCATGATGATAACTTTTGCATCTACAAGTTTCTCAAGAGATCTATATATTTCGATGGCTAGCTCCCTATCTATTATTCTTCTAACTGCATGGTGTCTCCATATAGCGTTTAAAACTTCTTTCTTCGCATGATCAAGAGTTACAACTCCCTGATAGAGATATTTCTCTACTAAATGCCAGCCTTCTTCTCTTAGCATATACTTGACTAAAGACGATGCATCAATAACTATCACGATCCTCCCTCACATAACACGTAACCGAGCCTTTAGGCATCTCAGGTAATTTCTCAATAACTTTCCTCACTTCTTCTAACACTCTGATCTTATACATTTCGTTAACTCTAGATTCAATAAATCTTCTAACTTCCTCATTCCAATCAATAACATCTTTCAACAATTCCATTTTTTCTTTCAATTTTTTAGGAATCCGTATAGAGAATACATCACTCATACATTGTATACAACTTGTATACTATTTAAATATTTCCTTAAAAAATACCAGGCACACTCAAAGATAAACATATCCATCAATTTTCCCACATACTCTTTTTTCTTTTTAAGGTCCAAGATAAACTGAGGATTTTAGTACAATGGAAGTGTTCTGAAAATGCTATATCTATAGGTTTTTCCCGAGTTCAAATATTCTCCTTTCCTCAAATATTAGAGGTAAGTTATGTTTTGTTAATTCTTTAATGAATGGTTGAGGATTAAGCTGCTCAGGAAAGAGTAATCCTCTATCTCTTAACTCTTTTCTAAGTAGAAGGATAACTCCTATAGCTGCAGGTAAACCAACAAGATATGAAGTACCGTTAACCCCTAATCTGCTATACGCTTCTTCATGTGAAATGTATGTGAAGATCTTCTGTGATAAGAATGCATCATTTTTTCTTCCTTTGACTTCTACCTCGATGCCTGCGTATCCTTGAATATTTACTAAATCTATTGGTTGAGGTAAAACCTCGACGACTACGTCGAAAGGTGATACCTGTACTCCCTTAACGTTAATCTTCTCTCTAGAGAGTAGCTTCATCTTCCATAGAGCTCTAATGATCTCTGCAGATAATCGATCATAATTATACCAGAACGATATTCTTCTTGCTTTCTTTGGAAGGAATACTGAGAGGGTCCAGACTTCTGGATGTTCTTTTAGATAGATCTTCTTAACATTTACTGGATCTGGGAAGACATGCTCTTGGCAAATGCTTAGAGGTTCGGCCTTCTTGAATACTCCATCTTCATAGTATACAGCTGGAGCGATACTTGACAATAATAATTCTTCTCTACTCCATAACGGTGCGATGACAAACCTATCATCTTTAACCGTATCTGCATCTCTTATCGTCACCTCATCTACTTCATCGAAATTCTCTACCAAGTATCTTGCAAAGATATTTGAGAGACCAGGATCTTCACCTAACCCCAGTATCCCAGTTAACTCATTTCTTCTCCATTCAGAATCTCTTTGCAGATGTAGCTCAATCATTTCCTTGAATTTAGAGCCTCCCTCTATCCATAATTCTTCTCCGCCAGTTAGGCTGATAAAGTTGCATCCATACTTTAAGCAGTTTTCTATGAGGTCCAGATTTAGAGAATAATGTGCTGCGTTGACTAAGATATTTACATTCTTCATTAATTTACCTAGTTGGTCTGAATCTCTCGCATCAACTTTATGTGTAGATATCTTTTCTCTCCCATATTTTTCTTCAAGATGTTTAAGATTCTTTTCAGATATATCTACTGCAATAATCTGGTCTACCAATGGATCTGAGAGGAGGGTAGAAACAATAACATGACCAACCCCTCCTACACCGACAACCATGACGTTTCCAGACAAAGAACATCCTCCCCTACCTAAGCCTAACTATTAGTATCATTGATATAAATTCTTTAACATTATAAATAGAGAATAAATAAAAAATGAAAATATAAGAAAAAGACTTTCTAGAATAAATAAAGTAAGATTTACCATTTTTTCTCAATTCTTTCTCCAATTATTATATTCTTGCGGCTTAGGTTTTCTAGAAACTTTTCTGTAGGGATACATGTTTCAGGTGGCTTAACCCCATAAAATTTTATCTCTTCTTTAACCATCATTTGAGCAGCGATTGATGCAGGGACCCCTGTAAGATAGCTAGAGGCCGGAGTATTCCACTCTTTCTTTGAAGTTGATAATGCATACATTGAGTAGATGATGTCTCTACCATCTTTCTTACCTATAATCTTAGTAAAGATACATGCGGCATCGTCTATTGTGTCTCTGGATGGGTCGAACATACATCTTCTCAGGATATGTGTTGTAAGGTCTTTTATAGAGATCTCTAGGTTATCTATAGTTATGTGCTGGTCAGAGAAGAATCCAAACTTCTTGAGGATGTCAATCATGTCGAAGTCGTAATTTATTTTGAAGTCTACATATCTTAATCCTTTACCGATGTATCTGGGAATGGTTGCAAGTTCAGAATGAAGGCTGAAACAGACTTTTACTCTTCCAACTGGTTCTGGAAACTCGAACTCTTCTATCCCACTTAGTGGCGGAACCTCTTCATATCTTCCATCCCTAAAGATTACTGCGTTTCTCGTCCATTCATTCATCATGGTTTTTACAGAAAATTTGAAGGTAATTCTCTGCGGAGGCTTTAGATCTCTATCTCCATCTCTAATCAAGACAGAGTCTACTTCATCGAGTCTATCTGAAACATATCTCACCATGATATTGCTTATGCCTGGATCTTCCCCGCAACCGATCAGTATAGATGCTTCGGCTTTTCTAGCATCTTCATCCAATTCTAGCTGCTTCAGAGTCATATAGTATAATCCACCTAGATCGATGAGTCTAGCTTTCGCGTTTATGGCCGCTTTCGTTACCTCCAAGTTATACTCGAACCATGTTGAATTGATAGTTACATCGTATTTCTTCATCTCTTCTGTGAGAAGGTCTACTCTTCTAACATCTATGTGTTTAAATGATAATCTACCATCGTTGATCGATTGAATGAGTCTAAGAGATCGGTCTTTATCTATCTCTCCTATGACGACTTCTTCTACACTATCGCTTGATAGTAGGTCTCTAACTATTACTGAACCTATCGCCCCGGCCCCTCCCAACACTAGAAACCTCATACGCTTTACCCTACACCATATATGTTTTTATCCTAGATAGGTATTATGATGCTTGAGTTCTTTTTCCACCCTATCTCAACAATGTCTCCGAGATGGTGTAATCTTCCCAGTTCTGCTGATCCATGTTTATGGATTACGAATGTATTGCCTTCAACATCTACTCGATACTCTATGTATGAGCCCTTGAATATTATTGATTGTACTGTACCTCTGAACAGGTTATCTACATTGTATAGCTTGTCGCCTATCTCAACCATCTCCGGTCTAACCATCACTGCCACCCTGCCTTTTGTTAAAGACCCAGCACAGTGGATTGTTCCTAGACTTGTATCTACTAGACCGTTTTCTACAACTTCTCCTTCAATGAGATTTACGGCTTCGCCTATAAAGGATGCAACGAACGTATTCGATGGTCTGTAATAGATCTCCAAAGGCGTACCTACTTGCTGTATCTTTCCATCTTTCATTATAGCTATCCTGTCAGACATCGTCATCGCCTCAGTCTGGTCATGTGTAACGTATATGAATGTTGTCTTAACCTTTCTCTGAATATTCTTCAACTCAACCATCATGTGCTGTCTTATCTTTAAGTCTAGTGCTCCTAACGGTTCATCAAGGAGGAGAACTTCAGGTTCAATGACGAGTGCACGAGCGAGAGCGACACGCTGCTGCTGACCGCCACTAAGCTGGTTCACTCTCCTATATTCCAATCCTTCAAGCTTCACGATTTCTAGAATCTCTTTCACCCGCTTCTTTATTTCTTCTTTCTGAACCTTCCTCATTTTTAATCCGAAAGCTATGTTTTCGAATACATTCATGTGCGGGAATAATGCGAGATGCTGGAAGACCATTCCAATATTTCTCTTATGTGTAGGCACGTCTGTGACGTCCTCACCATATATCCTGACTACTCCCTCGTCAGGCTCCTCTAGCCCAGCGATTATCCTTAAAGTTGTTGTTTTTCCACATCCTGAAGGACCTAATAGGGAGAAGAACTCGTTCTCCCTAATCTTTAAGTTAACATGGTCTACCGCTACAACATTTCCAAATCTTTTAACTATGTTCTCTAACTCTACAGAGAATACATCACTCATCTCTCCAACCTCCTTTCAACTCTTAATCTAAAAACTGCAAACAGAAAAGAGATAGATAAAGCAAAGGATGATAGGGAATTCAGTTCTGGAGAGACTCCTCCCCTAGCAGCTGAAGACCATACTACTAATGGGAGTGTTTTAAATCCTGGACCTGTGGTAAAGAGTGTTTTTATCAAGTCGTCGAAGCTAAGTGTAAATGCTAGGAGGCCTGCTGCGAGTATTGCAGGATAAAGTGTTGGTAGAGTTATTTTGAAGAAGGTCTGGAATTCGTTAGCTCCTAGTGTTCTCGCCGCTTCTTCAATTGATCTATCGTATCCTGCCATCCTAGCCCGCATCACTATTGTAACATATGAAATGCAGAATGCTACGTGACCTATTATGACAGTCACTGGACCGAGAGGTATATTCAAGAAAATATACATTATTAGTAGGGAGAGGGCTTCCGCAATCTCTGGTATAATCACGGGTATAAGTATTAAGCTTTCCAAAATGCTTTTACCACTAAAACTATATCTTGTAACAGCCATTGCCATCATTAATCCTAAGATTAATGAGACTATTGTTACTACAGCTCCAACCCAGAAGGAATTGAATAAGGCTTTCCAGACTTCAGGATTGTTGATAACTTTCTCATACCATCTAAGTGAGAAATTCGTGAAAACCCCTATAGACTTAGATTCATTGAATGAGAAAACTACCATTACGATTATTGGAGAGTAAAGGAATAGGAAAACCAAGATAGTGAAGATTTTGAGAAACAGATTAGTTCCCTTCATTAAAATGCTAGCCCCCTCTCCCCCATCTTCCTAACATAAGTTATAACCAGCGATAAGATGAAGACGATAAACAACATCGAGAGCGCTGAACCGATCCACCAATGTCTTGCACCCATAAAGAATTCGTAAATCAAGTTGCCGACCATGTAATTGTTCGGACCTCCGACTAGCTCTGGTATAACGAACTCGCCTACAGCTGGTATGAAGACCAGTAGGAACCCCGCCATTATCCCAGGCATGCTTAAGGGGAGAGTTATCTTTAAGAATGTTTTGACAGGGCTTGCTCCGAGAGTATATGCAGCTTCTAGTAAAGTCTTATCGAGTTTCTCAAGATTCGCGTAGAGTGGCAGAACCATCATTACCAGGTAATCGTAAACCATCACTAAGATGACGGCGGTATCTGTATACATTATCCTGATAGGTGAATCAATTAACTTAAGCGAAGTTAGCAGTACATTTAAGAAACTTCTTTCATCGAGTATACTCATCATTGCATACGTTCTTAAAAGGAAGCTAACCCAGAAAGGTATGATAAACAATATTATGAACAAGTCTTTGTACTTTTTCATTTTAAAAGAGATGTAATAGGCTACTGGATACCCTATCAGTAGACATAATATTACGGTAACGCCTGCAAAGTAAAGTGAGCGGAGGAATATCTTCATGGCCCCCGTCCAGCTTAATACTCTAAGATAATGTATTAGAGAAGGCTTAAAGACTATCTCACGTTGAATATTAATCATGTCGAAACTATATAATCCGACTATAAAGAATGGAGCATAAAACCAGATTGCGAGAAATAGTAGTGGCGGAATAAGAAGTAATGATACCTTCACAGTTACGTTTCTTCTTATATGTTTTAGTAAAGTATCGCTGAAACCCATCTGCCCTCTCTCCTAGAAAGTATTAGAAGCTTTATGCAGCCATCAACTCAAGCCAGTATTCTGCTCTCTTCGCTCTTTCTTCCGGCGTAAACGGTCTTGTCCAATAAAGCTTATCTAATAATTCCTCGGGGGTAAATATTACTGGATCTTTACGTAGTTCTTCTGGCACGTAATCTTTACCAGCCGGGAATGGATACTTAACAGTCATAGTACAGATAGCTGATACTACGGGGTCGAGTATGAAGTTTATGAATGCGTGGGCCGCCTCAATATTTTTGGCTCCCTTCGGGATCACGAAGTTGTCAGCCCATGCCAGAGCTCCCTCCTCTGGAACGGTATAAGAAATATACTCAAGCTTTTTGGTTATTATTATCTCTCTTTCATCTGAAGCATATATTATCCCAGCTATATCTCCATTGTATGCATGGCTGATTAAGAATCTTCCAGCTTCTAGGCCTGCCATGTATTCTTCTGTTGAGGCATAACCTGCAAGATAAGGCTTCTGCTTCTTCAATAATTCTACAGCCTCTCTAAGATCTTCATCTTTAGTACTCGTCGGGTCTCTTCCAAGATATATCAGCGCCGCTCCAAATGTCTCGATACTATCTGTATGCATTGTTATCTTTCCTTTATATTTTCCGAGGTGGCGGTCAACTTCAAAGACGTCCGCCCACGCTGTAACCTCTGGTGCGACCTCCTGGTTATTCCATCCAAGACCCGTCGTCCCATAACTGTATATTACGCTGTATTTGTTTCCAGGGTCGTAGTATGGATTCTTGAATTTTTCAGGTATATGCTTAAAGTTAGGTATCTTCTTTAAGTCTATTGGTTCTAAGACCCCCATGTTGGCTAGTTCTTGGACAACTGAATCTGATACTACTGCTAAATCATACCCGCTTGTCCCTGTCTGAAGTTTAGCAACTACTTCATCGAGTGATTCAAACGTATCATAAACTATGCTTACACCATTTTCTTTAGCCCACCAGTCGACCAAGTTTCTATTAATGTAATACGTCCAGTTATATATGTTTAAATTCGGTTCAAGTTTAAAGGTTTGTAATTCTATCTGCTTAGAAAGGTCTTCTATTTCTTTTCTAAGAGAATCGATTTCACTTTGACGTGAAAAATATCCTCCAACTCCTCCAATCGCCAATCCTAGAACTCCGCTCACCATTATCTTTAACACATCTCTCCTACTAACCATCCCTATAATATTTACAGGGTAAAGATATATAAAATTTTTAAGATTAGGAGACGAGCACAGCGACTCAATAATTGTTATTTTCTCTCGAATTAGTATCTAGATTTCCTGAGAGTGAGAAGATTCATGTAGTCACGTAATGTGTGATAAATATGATTTGACTGAGTCATGGAAAATAAAGGTTACGAGATCCTCACAGTTTTTCATAAAGCAGGCTGACACTTAAACCACTGAAGAAATCGAATAATGAGTACCAGCTACAACATCTTCCCCTTAAGTATTCAGCAAGCATTCTCCATCATTCTTCTTTCCTCGTAGAGAAGTTTCTAGTGAACTTATACTATGTCAGAACTAAATCCTAGATTCTCGAAAACACCATCTAGATATCTGCGGTGATATACAGATCTCCAGGAATATTGTATATCTTTTCTTTCTATAGACTATCACTCTAGGATTATTCTATGACTTGCTAACAGTTACGTGAAATATAGATGTGGATTATAAGATCGTCGTACAAGAAGCACTCAACATGTTGAAGTGATACTAGGAAAAAATATAAACCTGTGAGTATACATAAAAATATGGTTAATATGATTGATGAAGAACTGTATTGTTATACTGGGAGGCTTCTAAGAATTAATCTAACAAGTAAGAGTTTCAGTATTGAAGAGACGAGAAGAGACTTCATCGAGAAATATATTGGAGGTAGAGGGTTAGGCATTAGATATCTACTTGAAGAAGTTTCTCCGAAGATTGATCCTCTGAGCCCTGAGAATAAGATAATCATTTCTACCGGTCCGCTTACTGGAACCATCGCCCCCCTTTCTGGAAGATACCCAATCATCACCAAATCACCCCTAACAAATACTGTGTGTGATAGTTATAGTGGATCATACTTCGGTGTTAGGATGAAGTATTCTGGATATGATTTATTGATAGTTGAAGGTAGAGCTGATAAACCCACCTATATTGAGATTACGGAAAAGGGTGTAGAATTCCATGATGCTGTGAATTTATGGGGTTTAGGAACACTTGAGACATCGAGACTTATTAAAGAAGAACTAGGGGATGAGAATGCTAGTGTTCTAGCTATAGGTCCAGCTGGAGAGAACCTCGTCAGATTCGCGTCCGTTGTTGATAGTGGATTATGGGTGCATGGAAGAGGAGGGGCTGGAGCAGTATTTGGATCTAAGAATCTTAAAGCATTAGCGGTTAAGAACATTAAAGGTGACGTTAGATTGTACGATCCAGATAAATTCAGGGAGACCGTAGTTGAGTTAACACGGAATAGAGTGAAGTCATCAGAAAACCTGTGGGCGGAGACTGATGGTACACCAATAATAGTTGATCTTTCACATAATGCTGGAGTTCTACCAACATATGGCTTCACGTCGGGGTCGTTCGAATACCATGATAAAATTAACACGGAGAGAGTGAGGGAGGCGACAGCTAAAAAGTATGCTTGCCCGCACTGTCCACTCGCATGTAAAAGGATACTGAAGTTCGATTCCAGACTGATTAAATCTCCAGAATACGAGACACTGGCAATGCTCGGCTCCAACACTGGTTTAAGAAATCTTAAAGATGTTGCGGAGGCGGCTGAAGTAGCTACAGACCTTGGGATGGATACTATATCTCTTGGAGCTACGATAGGTTTCACGATCCGCCTCTATGAGAAGAGACTGATCTCGGAGAAGGATCTCAACGGATTAAAGCCTTCTTGGAATGATGTCGAGTTCTTAATCGGGTTGAGCAGAATGATAGCGTATAGAAGAGGGTTTGGGAACCTGCTTGCTGAGGGAACGAGAAGAGCTGCTGAAAAAATTGGTGGAGAAGCTTTGAGAGAGAGGATAGATGTGAAGGGAGCTGAGATACCAGCATACGATCCTAGAGGAACATACGGCATGGCTCTTGCATATGCTACAGCGGATAGAGGAGCATGCCATCTCAGAGCTTGGGCGGTAGCATATGATGCATTCGGTGAAATGGACCCATACAGTTTCGTGGGAAAAGCCCAGCTCGTTAAAGACCTACAAGACCTGAACAGCATCAAATGGTCACTGATAATATGTGATTTCTGGCTTTCAAGTTATGAGGACATGGTCAAACTTCTAAAACCAGCCCTCGGAAGAGAATACACAGTAGAAGAGTTAAAGATAATCGGTGAGAGAATCTGGAATATTTCTAGAATATTCAATCTTAGAGAAGGCTTTAAGAGGGAAGACGATGTTCTGCCTCCAAAGATGTTTAATGAGCCTTTGAAAGGTGGAAAAACCGATGGGAAAACAGTTAACCTATACCAGTTTAATGAATCTCTCTCCGAATATTACAAACTTAGAGGATGGGATGAAGATGGGAGACCTACGATGGAGACATTGAAGAAACTTGGAATAGACGTTAAATACTGATAATATATCTTCACAAACAGATCATCCTTAAAGGTTCTATCTGATGATCAAAGGAAGGTTATTAGAACACTACAAGAACCGTTAGAATAGGTAACGGTATCCCCGAAGTGTAGAAGAACGCTAGTGACTGGATGTAGTGGATTAAACAGCTTCAACCATTTCCAGAGGTTGCTTAACATCTTTAATTATTGATGCTACTTCTTTGAATGCTTCAATATGTTTTTCAATATCTTCTGGAGAGTGTTGGACTGAAACGGTCCACTGTTCGTCTGGTCCTGTCGCCGCTGGGATAATTCCTCTATTCAACATGGAGATGAAGTATCCAAACCATTTACCGAAATCGCATCTGAGTAGTTCACGATAGTTTCTAACATGTTCTTGATCGGTGAAGAGTATTGCTCCGCTTATACCTATAGAGCTGACCAATGCCTTTATCTTGTAGTCTGCTACTATATCTCTGTATCCGTTAGCAAGCTGTTCGCCTAACCTTCTAGCTCTATCCAACGCATCTCTAGTAAGGATCTTCTCTAGAGTTATTATTCCTGCTTTAACTGATAAAGGGTTTGCGTTAAATGTTCCTGCATGTGAGACCTTGCCGGGTCCGAAGAGCTCCATTATCTCTCTTCTTCCACCTATGGCGGATAACGGTATTCCTCCCCCTATCGCTTTGCCTAAAGTCTTCAGGTCAGGTTTTACACCATACCTTTCTTCTGCTCCACCAAACCATTTACCGCATGTTTTCACTTCATCATATATGAGGACGGAATTATATTCATCACATAGTTTTCTCAATGTTTTCAGGAATTCTGGGTCAGGCTCTATCACGCCCATGTTCATCGCTACTGGTTCAAGTATCACTCCAGCTATCTCATCTCCATGTTTTTCGAAGAGCATATCTACGGATTCAACATCATTGAATTGAGCTACTACTGTGTATTTCGAGACTTCAGGTAACAGTCCCGGCGAGGCGGGCACAGGTATGGGATGCTTAATATGTCCAGTTTTTGAGAGATGGGGTTTAACGCTTACAAGTAGATTATCGTTGCTTCCATGATAGCATCCTTCAAACTTCATGATCTTGCTTCTACCCGTGTACGCTCGGGCAAGCCTAACAGCATACATGGTAACCTCCATGCCAGTAGAGTTGAATCTAACCATATCTAAGTTAAATCTATTACATAAGATCTTTGCGAGCTTAACCGATTCGCTTGATTCATGTCCGAAAATTGTACCTTCTTCTAATACCTTCTTTAACTCTTCAATGAGTATGGGGTGGGAGTGACCTGCTACGAGGGCTCCGAAAGCCATGTTGAAATCTATGTACTCGTTTCCATCAACATCCCATATCCTAGACCCTTTAGCTCTACTTACGAAGATCGGAAACGGGTCATGGACTCTATAATTACTGTGAACACCGCAAGGTGTAAAAAGCTTACTTTCTTCAAATATCTTACAGGAGGTACTATTCTTCTTTTTAAATTTTTCATACTCTAAGTTAAACATTTATCCACCTCCACCAGCATAACTATATTATCTTATCTTGGTTATATATTTTTGAGCAATGTTAATTAGTGGCAGAGTATTATATCTATGGAATTAGTGCAGCTAATACTGCTGCCTCTGTCCATAATCTGTTTTCTGCTTGATCATATACGACGGACCATTTCCCTTCAATTACTTCTGTTGTCATTTCGTTTCCCCTGTAGGCTGGTAGGCAATGCATGAATATTGCGTCCTCCTTAGCTAGATTCATGATCTCGACCGTTACAGTAAATGGTTTGAAATCTATCTTCCTTTTCTCTTTCTCCATCTCAGGCTTACCCATGCTCCACCAAGTATTAGCATATACTATGTCTGCTCCCTTCACGGCTTCTCTAATATCGTGAACAATCTCCAGCCTCGTACCGTTTCTTGAAGCTTTATCTTGACCAAACTTCCATATTTCGGGTATAGGCTCATACCCTTTCGGAACAGCTATTATCAAATCTATACCGAATACAGGTGCTACGGTAATAAGTGAGTGACATACATTCCATACATCTCCAGTGTAGACCATTCTTAATCCATCTAGTCTACCCTTCTTCTCTCTTATAGTGAGTAAATCGGCCATAGCTTGGCATGGATGCTCCTCATCTGTTAAAGCATTGATTACAGGATTCTTCATGTACCTAGCATATTCTTCAACCTCAGCCTGCTCAAAAGTTCTGATGACCAAACCATCATAATATCTATCTAGAACGTTTGCTGTATCTATGATGGGCTCGCCTCTAGCAAGTTGTAGTTCGTCAGGTCTCATATATACTGAAAATGCTCCAAGCCTACTAGCTGCAACCTGGAAAGAGTTTCTAGTTCTAGTCGAGGGTTTCTTGAAGAGTAAGGCAATATTCCTACCTTCCAAAACTTCTCTAAGAGTTTTCCTCATACCTCCATAAAACATTGACTTAAAATGAGAAGATAAATTCAGTAGAAACTCGAGATCCTCCCTCGTAAAATCTCTAGTAGTAATGAAGTCTCTACCCTTAAGATGGGAGAGAGTCAAGATTACTCACATAAGTTTCTAATATTTTACTTTATATAAGCTTTTAACTTTTAACATTCCCCTACCTGTCAACAGAAGAAGTATTACATAGTTTAACTTGCATTGCTCAAAGTCTAATTGAAGCGAAGATGATAAAAGGGAGGGGGCCTGTAAAGTATGAAAATCTTTAGTGTAACGATAGATGAGAAGCTAGTAAGCTGGAAAAAGTGACGAAAAATACAGAGATATGAAACATGCTTACGAGAAATTATTTGAAGGTGAGTGAAGTACCTCTGCGAATTGCTCGACAAAGAAAGAAGAATGCTAAAGATATCTATGGACAGCGATCTAAAATTACTCTAAGAGGTCTTAACCCGAAGATAATAAACGTGGAATATCTCTCGTAGCACATCTCGGTCCACCCCCACCTGCCTCGATATGTGAGATATTAACTTCGATTAAATCTATTTTCAATTCTTTCTCAAGATATCTATTCACTTCTCTATTAAATGAGTCGACTACAAGTTTTCCATTACCTAAATTAAGTGCGTTTATCATTGTTATCGGGCTTCCAAGT
>JALNLN010000031.1 GCA_023267855.1 Candidatus Geocrenenecus dongiae
ATGTTATCCTTTGCAAATTAATTTATAGAGATTTGGCTGGATATGTTTTCGATGTTCCAGCTGAAGGTTACGATGAACTATATGGTGAGGAACAGATTAGAAAGTATGCTGTAGTCTTCAACCTATTTTCAAAAGATTTCAAGAATATTCTAGATGTTGGCTGTGCTACAGGTCTCTTAACAGACTACTTAAAATATATTGGTTTTAGAGAAGAATACATAGGATTGGATAAAGATTTTGAGAGGGTGAAGTATGCTAAGAAGAAGAGGTCTGGAGAATACGTTGTAGGAGACGCCCATCATCTACCTTTCCGAGATAAATGTGTAGACTTAACCGTATGCTTTACAGTTATCCACCTCCTAGAATTAAATAAAGTTGTACAGGAGATTGTCAGAGTGTCTAGAAGCTTTACTGTAATCACACTCCTCAAGAAGAGAATTGACTTAAAAGAAAAACTATTGAATATTTTGAAGAATGTCGGGAGGGTGAGAGAACTTGAAGACAAGTATTCTGCAGACCAGATCTTTCTAGTAGAATTGCAGAAAGATTAGGCTTATATTTAACTAGAGTTCTCTAGATCTTCTGGAAATGTTTTCAGCCAGCATGCTTAGAAGATTGTTTTCACCTCTGATCTCCGGTCTTAGACATGTTTTCTATAGACCAATAACTATAAAGTATCCATATGAGAAGACTAACGCTGTACCTGAAGAAAACTATAGATTCGATCCAAAACAAGGAGTAGCCTATCCTGGATATAAGGGTAGACACATCCTCAACCTAGACAAATGTACTGGATGCGGTACATGTGATAGAACATGTGAAAACATAGCTGAAGCAATTACAATGGTCTTCGGATACAAGATCTACATAAAAATACAGAAACAGCTCTACGAAAACTTTAGGAACGATCCTAAACTAACAGAAGCTCTGGAAAAAATACTAGAATCATTTAAAGGAGATTTAAAAACAATTAAGGCTGAGGAAGAACACTATGTCATAGAATTGACTGATGAACCTGTATTCAATTATAGATGTGAAGTAGTCTACGAGAACCTGCTCGAGAATTCTATAGAAGATTTGAAGAAAGATGGTTGGACTGTTGAAATCTCTGATTATAAGTCTCCAGAGATAATGAAGTTTAAGATTAGTAGAGACAATATCGTGCTCGAGCTTGCTATCGAAAAGCTAGACTTCGGGTTCAAACAGAATAGGAGAAGCATCTTCCCAGCTGTAGATTATGGTAGATGTGTATTCTGTGGTTTCTGTGTAGATGCCTGCCCATTTAACGCTATAGAGATGACCCCGGTATATGAGTTATCAGTTTTCGAACGTGAAGAACTGCTATACAATCCGCTCATGCTCTCCACAAAGTACTTCGAGACATATCCTCCAGAAACAAACTGGGCTGAAAAAACAATAATTCTCATGAGAAGATATAGGTAGAGGACAGAGATAAGTTGGGAATCCGATTTCTACAACACTCTAATCTTAAATAGTTCCACTATGTATAAATGTTCTTGATGTCTGAAGTACTTCAGGAGAGACGTATCCTTAGAGAAGCTTACACAATTCTAAGAATGTTGATATTTAATCTAAGAGCTTTTCTAGATACAGAAGATAAGAAGTATCTTGAGAGAGCCTACAGTATTCTCTGTTACGCTTCTTCAGACCCACGTTATGTTGAAAAGATGCATGGGTTTAAAGATCTACAGAAGAATCTAGAATCTATATATAGTGAGTTTAAAGATAAAGGTTTGAATTTAGGAGAAGAAGATTTCTCAAGACTTTCTGAACAAGTAGTTTACACAATAGTTAGAGCAAACATCATTGCGACGGGAATAAACTTTAGATTAAAGAGAATGAAGTAAAAATCTTCCCAGCCAGCTTAACCCTTCTCCAAACTATCTCTAATAATCTCTATCTTCTTCCTAATATCTGCTACAAGTTTCTCGAGGTCTTCATCTGTAAACTCTACTCTCGACTCATCTAAAATCTTCTTAACAATCTCAACCACTTCTCTGAGAGCTTCTTCTAAAGATTCTTCCCTAAATTCTCTATTCAACAATCTTTCAAATATCTTTCTCAATTCTTCTTCAACATTAGCTGGCAGTTTCATGGATGCTTCTAGACTTGTTGTGAGTGTAGTTATTGTTAAGGTTTTCTTAAATTTATTTGCATTATTCATTTTTCCACTCTTTTTCCATCAATGAAGAATACGGTTTAATAATCGGGTTTCTGAATAATGTTGAGTAGGTGATGGGTCTGTCGCCTATTCTCGCTCTCACGATCTATGTCATACTTGCTGTACTCACAGTAGTGCTTATGGCCATTCTCCCATTCATACTAGCACCTTGGAAACACTCTATAAAGAAGAAAGTAAGTTTTGAATGTGGTCAAACACCTCTACCTTCAAGAGAACAAGAATTCCCGTACGAGTATTTCCCATATCTTATAGCTTACATAACATACGCTATCATCGGAGTCGTAGTATTCATATCAAGTATAACTTTAATTGAAGCACCACATCTAGCAGAAAGAATACTGATATTCTTCGGATCACTATCAGTCGGAGCACTCTTCATAGGCTCTATGCTTAGAGGGCTCAAACAGAGGTTGAGATATGAGGGGGCTGGAGAACGATGAACGGGGTGCTCGAATCCTTACTTAAATTTATATTAAGTGAAGAATTTATTAGAGCTGCTATATTTCCAGGCATAACTTTTGTACTCTTCTACGCTCTCTTCACAGTCTGGTATGAAAGAAAGCTTCTAGCAAGAGTTGCACTAAGAATAGGACCACTACATGTAGGTAAAGTTGCGGGGATTCTTCAACTGGTTGCAGATGCTGTTAAGCTATTGACTAAAGAAGTTGTAATCCCATCTAAATCTAGTCGTAAGGTTTTCTTCATCTCTCCAGTTATAGGAGGCTTCATACCTCTACTAATATTTCCATTTATGCCTCTCGGTGAAAGATGGGTAATATTTCCATCAGATGTAAGTTTACTAATAGTATTCGCGGTTATAGCTATCTCTCCTATACCCTTCATTATAGCTGCATGGGCATCTAGAAGTAAGTACCCGTTTATAGGTATGATTAGGCTAGGTTTCCAGCTCTTCGCATATGAGGTTCCACTATTCCTCGCACTTATACCCGTGATAATACTTTCAGGAAGCTTAGACTTAAAAGACATAGTTTATGCACAACAGACCATTCCATTCATATTGCTTCTCCCATTGTCTTTCATAGTTTTCTTGATAAGTTCTATAGCTGAGGTTGAGAGGATACCGTTTGATCTTCCAACAGCTGAACAGGAGCTGGTTGCTGGATGGACTACAGAGTACTCAGGTGTACTCTTAGAGTTTATTCAGCTTGGCGTTTATCTTAAAGCCGATGCTTTAGCAATACTAACTTCACTACTCTTTCTAGGTGGATGGCATGGCCCAGACATACCATTCATACCGCCAGACATCGAGCAACCTCTCTGGCTACTACTAAAATCACTCGTACTTCTCTCCTTCATACTCTTCTTGAGAGGCGTCTATCCAAGGATAACGATAGATAGACTGCTAGATATTGGTTGGAGAATACTCATACCGTTAGCATTACTCAACATATTCATAGCAGCGTTTCTGAAAATCTATATTCTCTAAAAATATTCAGAGTTTTGAGGATGGGTATCTTATTATGGGGTAAGCCTAAACTTGTCTCTTGGGAAGAGTACGACTTCTCTAATATTCTGTCTTCCTGTTAAGATCATTAGTAGTCTCTCGAACCCCAGCCCCCATCCAGCGTGTATAGGCATACCGTAATCGTAGATCTTAAGATGGTGTTCAAAAGACTTGGGATTTAATCCTTGTTCTACTAGTCTTTTCTCGAGAAGCTTCCTATCACTTATCCTCGTACCTCCAGATGCTAGCTCAAGCCAACTATACATAAGATCGAAAGATTCTGAGATTTCTGGATTATCTTCACATGGCTGGATATAGAATGGCTTAGATTTTGTTGGAAAGTGGGTTATGAAGTAGTATCCAGCATGCTTTTCTCCGAGTACACGTAGATGTTCTGTACCGAAGTCTTCTCCCCACTCAAGTCTGTAACCTGAATTCTCCAGGTATCTAAGTATTTCATCGTAAGTGTATCTTGGGAAAGGTGTAGTTGGTACATCGAGTTCTACACCAAGTATCTCCAGCTCTCTCCTCCTCTCATCTAAAACCCTCTTATGTATATGTACTATCAGTTTCTCTAAGATCTCCATTACATCATACAAATCCATGAAAGCTGCCTCGATATCTATTGACGTGAACTCGCTTAGATGTCTCCGGGTGTGAGATTCTTCAGCTCTGAAGAACGGTCCAATTTCGAAAACTTTCTCAAAGACTGTTGTTAATTCTTCTTTGTAGAGTTGAGGGCTCTGAGCTAGATATGCTACCGTATCGAAGTATTTCAACTCGAAGAGTGCTGCTCCACCTTCTGTAGCTGATACTATGATTCTCGGTGTACGGATTTCTATGAAACCATTAGCTCTAAAGAATTCTCTAGCGGCTGCTAATACCGTATCAGCTATGAGGAAGACTGCACGGTTCTCCGGATTCCTTAAATCAAGTATTCTATGATCTAGCCTGGTATCTAGACCTGCAGGTGTTTTTCCAGTAACATCGTATGGTAGAGGGCGGGCGGCCCTTGAGATTATCTCTATCCTACTTGGTATGACTTCAACGCCGAGTCTAGCCTTCTCCTGACTCTTAACGATACCTTCTACATAGAGTACGTCTTCATGACCTATATCTTCTAGATATTCTAACCCTTCCATAGAGTTTTTCTTAACGGTTACTTGACATGTTCCTGACACATCTCTTAAGAGTATGAATTTTATACCTCCTAGATCTCTTACATCGTGAACCCATCCGAGGAGGGAGACCTTCTGCCCATCTAGTTCAGGTTTAATCTGAGAACAGTAATGTGTTCTACGGGGTAGCTTTCTTCTCTTCACGTATCTTCAACCTTCCCCTAACCGTCTTTTCTTCAAAATCTATTCTTACAATTGTATTCTTAACTTTTCTCACGACTTCTGATACAGCTTCTGGAGAAATCTTTAAACTTCTCTCATTATCTAGGATAATTCTCATTTCTTCACTTCCATCCGGTAGCCATATCTTGTTTATCGTGATTATTCTTGCAGGTGCGACGAGTTTTTCTATAAATCTAGATATTTCCTTATCATCTTCAACTATCTTAATCTTCTTCTTGAACTGTTCTTTCAGCTTCTTTAGGAGTGGGAAGAAAATGTCTTGTGTAAGATGTTTGAAACTATCTTCTTTCAAAACTATGAAGATTGTATCTTTTGTATCTATAGTTTTAACATATCCTGTTTTGCTGAGTTTTGGGAATTCTTTCTCAAGTTCTAGTAGGATTTTCATCATCTTTATGTCTAGTTCGTCGTATAGTCCTCTCGATACTTTTTCCTCGCATCGGGGGCAGAGTATCCCCGACTTTAAATCGAAAGCACATAGTGGAAGCTCCACTTATCTTCTTCACCTCTACCGTCAAGCCCACTTCACCTAATTGTAGAATCAGCGAAATCGTTGGAAAAATATAGTATTTAGAAGAAGAAATAAAAATTGGTTGTGAATTATTTGGCTATCTCTTCAGTAGGATCTCGATTGTACTCACGCTTACCAGCTGGTTGTTTGGTCCTGTTAATTCTTCTGTGCCAAGTCTTATGTCCGCTACTTTTAGATCTTTATAGAATCTTCTTTGGAGTACTTGGACGACGTCTACAGCTCTACTGATAGCTCTCCCTCTCGCTTTGAGGAGTAGCTGGTTTGCACCACTCTGAAATGTTGTTAGACATGCGAAGACATAGTTCATCAATGGTTTCTTACCAACTAATACTGTTGGAATTTCTTTCTCCGCCATTTCTCTTTCAACCTCTAACACTGTGGGCTGAAAACCATTCGTCATCCCAAAATAAAAACCTATTTTAGTAAAATAGAAGACTAGAAAGAAGAGTATAAATAAATCCCTGAAAAAGGGAGTAAACCTAGATTTAGCTTGATCTTTTTGAATCTATCTTCAACATGTTGCTGAATTATTCTTCTAATAGGTATATATTCAACGTGGATCTGCTTAGTTTAGGTGGTTTAGATGCCTCTTAGAGATACTGCTTTGATACAGCTTGCTCAGAAACGTCGTCTCTACTATAAGATATGTAGAGAATGTGGTGCGAGAAATGCTCCAACAGCAGAAAAATGTAGAAAATGTAGAAGCTATAATCTAAGATGGAAGAAGAGAGAAATCAAGAGATGAGCATGATCAATCTACATGTACATCCTAGAAATCTACATCTAAATTCCAACACATCTTCAAGCAGAAGCATTCATAGTCTAACATCCAGTATAGTGAAAGATGTTATCTTAAAGATTCATCGGTCCTTTATTCGTGAAATATTTATCTAGAGTTGATTGTATGAGATGTGTAGAGTGCTGGGCCGGTAGTCTAGTGGTTATGACGCCGCCCTCACAGATATTTTTCTGGGATACGGCGGAGGTCGTGGGTTCGAATCCCACCCGGCCCATTATTATATAAGTGGTGAGCGGATTGAGGGAAGAGGATGG
>JALNLN010000018.1 GCA_023267855.1 Candidatus Geocrenenecus dongiae
ATGTAGGTATAGCTATAACACCCCAATCGGGATGTAGAACACCTTTAACAGCGAAAATGTCCCCCCGAACCATCACGTAGTATCCTTCAAGAAGAACCATAATCAGATACGCAAATTGTTTAGACAATCTGATATAATAAATTTACTATTTAAAGTGTAATGATTAAGTTTCAGTATGCTTAGATTAGAGATGTTGTGATACGTTTAGCTAGTTTCACGATCAGAGGTTTTACAGTAAAACTACTATTAGACTCAAAGGTTTACAGACCATCTTATACTACGAAGCTTATCGCCGAATCTCTTCCAGATCTAAGTGGACTTTACGTACTAGATCTTGGAACAGGCAGCGGCATACTATCTATCATAGCTTCTATGCTTGGAGCAAGAAAGATAATTGCTACAGATATCTCGAGAAGAGCTTTAAAGAATGCTTCAGAAAACCTCAAGTACAACAATATAGATAATGTTGAGCTTAGATTGGGAGATCTATATGAACCAGTCTATGGAGAATCTTTCGATGTTATAATTTCCAACCCGCCTATGACTCCCTCTCCAACTCCTCTGCCTAGCTATACTTGGGGAGGAGTAGATGGTAGAAGAATACTAGATGCTGTAATAAAAAATTCAGTAAACTACTTGAAGAGTAATGGAAGATTGATTATTCCAACGATCTCCATAGTAGGTATAGAGAAGACTTCAAGCTTATTGAGAGATCTAGGATTTAAAGTAAAAGTTTTAGGATACGGTTATCATTCTTTTGGAAGGATTCTTCTCAAACTTAAAGAACATATAGATAGACTTCCTTCAGCCGAATATTTCTATGATGTTTATGGAAGACCTTGCTGGAGACTCGTAGTATATGAAGCTTCAGTTAGGTAGTTCTCTACACGTCTCTACCCCTAGACCTCTACTTCTTTATCCTGCTACTTACAAGCTCGATTATCTCACAAGCTCTACAAATCTTTCTAGACGTCGGCTCCCCACATATAGCACAAAAGCTTCCATCTTCCTGTGAGCTCCTTGCAAACATTTTTTCAAAACTACTTAATGCTGTGTATAATGTTCCTGGAAATAGTTCTTCATATTCTGTTAGGAATGATCTTATCTTATCTCTCATAGAAAGTTCTGTATAAGGACATGTATATGTTTGGAAAGGTATCTTAGAGAAGTATGCATAGAGAACTATTTCTCGTTCAGGTATTAATCTAAATGGAGCAATTCTCGGAATAACTCCTGGAACTTCTCTCCTAACACCTATAGGTGTTAACCTAGTATCTCCACGTAATATATTCATGAGATATGTTTGAACTATATCGTCTAGTGTATGAGCTGTAGCTATAACTGACGCTCCACATTCTTTAGCAGCTACCGTTAATGCTCTCCTCCTCAGGATGCCACAAATAGTACATGGTTGTAGATTTAGAGATCTAGATACATTAGATTCTACGACTTCTGTAAGAGTGAAGCCATAGAGTTCTTTAAACGATACTACTCTATGCTCTACCCCCAACTCTGAAATAAATCTTACTGCATTCTCTACAGCTTCATCTCTATACAGAGGTATCCCTTCATCAACAGTTATGGCCACTAAACTAGCTCTCGGAAAATCTCTCTCAATCCTAACCAGTATTTTTAATAGAGAGAGACTGTCTTTTCCTCCTGAGACAGCTACAGCTATTCTATCAAAAGGATTTAGAAGCTCATACTTTGATATCGTTGCTTTAACTCTCTCAACCATATTCTCTAAGAAACATCTACGGCATAATGTTTCTCCAGAATAACGTCTAACATATACTACTTCACTTGTACCACAAAACGTACACTTAACAACCATTCCCATATCCCTGTTACTCCACCAGGAATAATAGGAGAAACCTTCTATAAACTATTCACACCTACTAAAATTGAATGATACATTAAGAGAACTGTTTTCTCCACCTCTCTGTAAAATTTTCTTTTAGGCCATGAGAGGTTCCCCTAAGTACTGTTTCTGAATTTCCGTCTTTTCCTCCAACCCATGATCTCCAATCTTTATAAATAGTTTCTTAAATGATTTCAAGCGTTTTCTACTCATCAGCATGTATACTTTCTAATATTGTTATGGTATTCCGTAGAGATTCTTAGTTAAATGTATCTATGAAAACCTATATCTACTCTCTCACAGAATTTTATACTGCTTGAATTGATTCCGAAGACTTCCCGGAGAAGAATAAAATTAGAGTTAACGAATGATGAAGGTGATCGGTTAATATTGATAATGGAGGGCAGGATAGATAGAGGTAAAATCATGCAACTTGCAGATTTCCTAGAACTCTACGGAGGAGGGGATCAACGTTCAGAAACATATGCTTTCGAGAATAGTAAGATATCTAAGCTCATGAGGATAATATCGAAGTATTTCTCTCTAAGCTTCTTTTCTTCAAGAGAAGTACTTGAAGCATACATTATGGAGTACAGAGAACCTATGAGCTTATCGACAGTCTCAACATATCTAGCTAGACTTGCAGATAGAGGAATACTTGAAAGACATGGTTCTGGAAACAATCTTAGATATAGGCTATCTACAAAATACGTAAATCGTGTAAACTTAGAAGATAGTTTTCAAGAAGAACCTTCCAATACATTCATCCAACCCTAGAGAATTAAAATCATGGTCTGAGACTCTTTTTTCTCAAGTAGTTTTCATAACCGATTACATATTTATTTAAAGGAAAAAGATTGATAAAGATTTCACGAGGCACGGGATCCGTAAAGGTTAAAGATAACAATTTTAGGAAAGTTGTAAAATCAGCTTAAAGAGCAGAATGTTTTCTAATGAATTTCAGAGAAAACATGTATCATCTTCACCTCGAGATTATCTGAGAGATTACCTTTAGTTGGATAGAAAGTTCTCCATAAATAGTAGCCCGTTATACATTTTTGTATAACGGTAGGGGGACAGACTGTGAACAAGAAGGTTTTAGATTTCCTTAAAAATTTGGGGATAAATATTGATTCGGACCCCATCCTAAAGATCTTGTTAAAAGAATCTTCTCTTACAGAAACCCAGTTAGAAACTCTTCTACTAGAAATTGCTTCTAAATTTAATGGTAATAATGGTAGAGAAAGAATAGATATGGGGTTTAGAGCTTCTTTAAGAGGTGTTAGTAAAGGAGCTTATGCTAGAACAAAAACACAAGCCTTAAATAATATTAGGAAAAGTATCTGCACTCTCCTTCTACTAAGATATATTGGAGTTATCAATGATGATTTAGCATCTTTAATCTTTGAGTTAGCGGATAGATTGAGGGAGAGAGATATTGAAAGATCTATAAACATGATTAGGTATGTGATAGAATGTGATATCACAAGAACAGGTTGAGAAAATGGATATAGACTTAAATACCCTGATAATCTTTTCTGTATTATTCACAGTTCAGACAATTGTCTACACAGTATTACTACTTAGACTAAAGAAGAAAATAAATGATCTATCAAAAACATCACAAAGATCACAGATATCACAAGAAATCAGTGAAGAACAATTAACAGAAGAGAAGATAAATGAAAGCGTTAAGAAAGCATTAGAAGTAATTAGTTCTGGATCTATGAGTGCCAGAGAAGTAAGTATCAAGTTGGGGTTAAGCCGTGAACATACAGCAAGATTACTTAAGAGAATGGTAGATACAGGATTGGTGGTTAGAGAAGGAAAACCATTTAAATATAAGCTAACTCCACTAGGCTATTCTCTAATCACTAATAAGAAGAATGAAGCTAGGAATTCCTAGCTTTTCATTTTATTTGAGCCCATCTACGGTATAGATTGTGTTCTATTCCCAGATTATCAAGTATCTTGCCAACTATGAAATCTACTAAGTCTTGGATAGAAGTTGGTTTATGATAGAAGGCGGGCATAGCTGGAAGTATTACTACCCCTATTCTAGCTAGTTCAAGCATATTCCTTAAATGTATTGAGCTTAAAGGTGTTTCTCTAGGAACGAGGATAAGTTTTCTTCCTTCTTTTATAGTTACATCTGCAGCTCTAAGTATTAAGTTACTGGAGAAGCCTGAAGCTATGCCTGCAATTGTTTTAAGACTACACGGCACTATTATCATCCCATCTGTTTTGAATGATCCACTTGCTAAAGGTGAATCAAGATCATTTTCACTATAATTGTAATCTGCGTATTTCTCTAAATCTCTTCTAGAAATACCTAATTCATACTCAATAATCTTCTCAGCACTTCTACTAATCACTAGATGTATTTCTGCATCTTTATCTTTCAAAACTTCGAGTAGACGTTTACCGTAAATTACACCACTAGCACCTGTAATAGCTACAATAAACCTCGAAGAATGATGCCCCCCGAACATGAAGATAATATATATCAAACTGGAAATTAACACTTCTCCTACGACTATGTTGGTGATAAAATTCTTCGATTAAAGATATATTTTGGTATGGGAAGTAGATTTACAGCGATGATGATGGACTCTGAGGGCGAGATGAAATTATAGATGAGTTAGCCCTGGGGGAGCTGAGCAACATAACAATACACTTCCATCTCATAGAAGTTTATGTTTCCCCATATAGAGGACATCTTTTTAACCATGTTTTCACTATTAATGGTCTGGTATGAGACGAGCTAAGTCTAGGAGAACATCAAAACTTCTCTTCTACATCACTGCTACTCTAATCTTCATAATCTTAATCTTAGCTTTCTCAGAATTTACCACTAAGCCAAGCTCTACAGATAGAACTGAATTTCTAACTTCTTATCTAACGATTAGTAGAACCGAGACGGTTATCAGTACTGTTACTCACACTGTTACTAAGATCGTTACTGAAACTATTACCAAAACTGAGCTTTACGAAAAAACTGTAGGTGAAGTTATAGATGTATGTTTCTCTGCTACTGAAGATTGCTTGAGTAAACTAATCTACTGGATAAATCGAGCCAATAGGAGCATTCACGTAATGATCTACAGCTTTACAGAGGAAAAAATATCAGAAGCCTTAGTTAGAGCGAGAAATAAAGGAGTTTCAGTCGAAGTCGTATTTGAGAAAGATCAAGTAAACCAGTATTCAGAATATGATAAACTCAGAGAATCGAATGTAAAAGTGTATCTAGATGGGAACAGGTACACTATGCATCACAAAGTCATGATAATAGATTCCTATATTGTGGTGACTGGAAGCTATAACTGGTCATACTCTGCAGAACATAGGAATGATGAAAACTTCGTAATCATAAAGAGTGAGAGGATCGGAGCTTTATTCGAGAAAGAATTTGAGAGGATTAAAAAGATAGCGTCATGAAAATCTACACAGTTTCTATCACAACTTCACTAAAACTTTTTAAGTGTTCATTTATCATCCAAGCTTTAAAATTTACATGTATACCTAAGAATGAAATTATGAGGTAAACATATGTCGGTATGGCTAGTTCCAAGTCTTTCAGAGAAGGATTGACTCCATAAAAAGTATGAGAATGGAATGCTCCAACTATCTCTAACCCTTTCTCAGAAGCTATTCTATCAACTTCAAGATATTCTTTTGGATCTATAGTGTATCTGAATCTTCTATCACCTTCAAACACGTTTGCAGTACTCTTAAAGTCTTCCACCACTATTTTCTCTCCACATCTCTTTCCTACTAGGAGCCCACAACATTCTTCTGGATAAACCTCTGAACAATGTTTTATTATCTCTTCGAGATGTTCTTTTCTTATCTCTATTTTCAACATTCTATATCTTTACACCATATCTTTCGTCTCCCTTCAATTTCTCAAATTCTTCAATAAGTTTCGATGTAACTGGTCCAGGTATTTTTTCACCTATCTTTCTTTTGTTTATTTCTGCTACTGGCACTATTTCAGCAGCTGTTCCCGTTAAGAATACTTCGTCAGCTGTTATCAATTCGTATGGGGTTATATCTCTTTCATTAACTCTGTATCCTAGTTTTACTGCAAGTTCTATTACGGTTGCTCTAGTTATTCCTGGAAGTATTCCAGCTGTTTGAGGTGGGGTGGAGATTACGTTATTCTTCACCATGAATATGTTTGCTGCACTTGCTTCCGAAACAAATCCTCTATCATCTAAGAGTATCGCATCATCTACGCCTGCATTTATAGCTTCTATCTTTGCTAGTATGCTATTGAGGTAGTTTAATGTTTTTGCTTGATGAGTTGTAGCATCGACACGATCTCTCCTCACAGAAGATACTATCAATCTTACACCCTTCTCTTTAACATCCTTGCCTAAGAGCGGCTCCATAGGCTGGGTTATGATGAATATTGTTGGTTTAGTACATTTCCTTGGATCTAGACCTAGGTCTCCTACACCTCTAGTTACCACTAATCGTATGTATGCGTCTCTCAGATTATTTCTCCTCAAGGTTTCTAGGATAGCATTTATCATCTCTTCCTTGTTCATAGGTATCTCCAGCATTATCATTTTTGCAGATTCGTAGAGTCTATCTATGTGTTCTCTAAGCTTGAATACCACGCCTTTGTAGACTCTAATTCCCTCGAAGACACCATCACCATAAAGGAGCCCGTGATCAAATACAGAGACACATGCTTTAGAGGCAGGTACGAAATCACCGTTCAAGTATACTAACCATTCACCACCTGACATCAAGAATACACTCTAAAACTCTAAATATTAAGCATTGATCAAGTTTAGTTACTGAGTAATGTGAATAGACAAAAGGAGACCTTAATAATCAGGTTTTCCTAGGTATAAGTTGGTATGGGGAAACGGAAGATAGTTTCTGAGCCAGATGAACTTGAGCAGATGATGGAGCCAGGTCCAGGAGATGTCTACGGAGTAGTTGTTAAGATGTATGGTTACGATAGAGTTTTAGTAGAATGTAGTGATGGAAAGACTAGGCTATGCAGGATTAGAGGTCAGCTTAAGAGAAGAATATGGATAAAGGAGGGAGACTTGGTACTTGTTAGTCCATGGGATTTCCAGAGAGATACACGTGGGGATATATGGTGGAGATTTACGAAAACACAAGCATTAAAACTTGCAGAATCAGGTGTTCTCCCCGATTTCTTAAAAGCAAAAATCTCAGAATGATCCCACTCTACACAATCTTCTTATCTTCTAACAAATCTAAGTTTTCTCATTCTACTATACTCATTAAGCATTCTGTAAACTGATGTGTGTGGGGCACCGTTTATCAACGATACTATCGCTTCTTCTGCAGCTCTAACATCTTCTTCGTTTTCACCTATTATAGCTACTGTATCACCGTATATCGAGATATACGTATCCGTGGTTTCTTCTATTATTTTCCTCGTCTTTCCCTCACTTCCAATAAGCCTAGCTCTCACCCTCATGAGATTATTCCTAGTAGGCTTAACGTAGTCATCTATTCTTATTATCTTAAGCATCCCAGTTTCAGAAAATAATCTAAAAGCTCTTTCAGGCGAGAAACCTCTACCAATTGCTTCGATTATATCTCTAGCTTTAAATAATGCCACTGGGTCTCCTCCTTCTTCTATAGGTTTAGCTAACGCTATCTTAACACTTCCAGAATGACTATCTATCTCAAGTTCTACTCCAAGCCTCTCTTCTATCATCTTCTTTACAGAACCATTCTTACCTATCAAGACGCCGACCCTCTCTAATGGAATATTCACTAAAAATTGAGGTGTCTCCAAACTCTCAACCTCCTTCATTCTAAACTCCAACTAAACCATAATATTCTGGTGCATTTCCAGTTATCTCTTCAAATAACTTTGATGGTTCTCCTACTTCTAAACCATTCTTCTTGAAGTATCTTGTTATATTTGTTAAGTCTCTTAGTAGTAGTTGGTGGGAAAGGGGTTGATCTACGTGTAGTGCTTGGGATAAATCTATGAGCACTATCCTGTTGTCTGGAAGTATGAAGATGTTATACTCGCTTAGATCCCCATGAACAAGTTTCGCCTCTCTATAAAGTTTCTTAACAGCTTCAATAATCTTCGGATATATTTCTTCAAGTTGTTCTTTCTCAAGTTCTACTTCAACCATAGTTGGAAAACGCACCCCATCTTTACCTATAAACTCCATCCCGAGAATATTGTTCTTCACGAAACATGGTTTAGGCACAGGAACACCTACACTATATGCAGCTTCTAGATTACTGTACTCTCTCCTAGCCCAGAGATATATGAAATCTCTAAAATCATTTGGAATACGTTTAAACCTCGGATCCCCAGATACATATATGATTCTGTTTTTCCTAAATTCAGCTGTTGTCACAAGATAGATCTTAACGGCAATATAATTTAAATTACCATCTCTAGCTAAATATATTCTAGACTCTTTTCCCGCACTAACAACACCATAGAAATCTTTAATCAGCTTCCTATTCATTAAACGGTAAATCGTCATTAACGTAATTTGATCAAACACTTCTTCAAGAACTTCATTTAATTCAGATCTTTTTCTCAGATACCTCTGCTCTCTCTCATACCTATACATCTTTCTCCAAAGCTTCTTCTCAGCTTTACTCATCCATACTTCCACACTAATACATCCAAAAAGAATCATAAAAAGTTAAAACATTCAACATCTTTAACTTAACCTACTCTCTTTCCATGTTTTCATCAAGCAACTGGATACGTGAAAAAATTCTTGTTTACTTTCATCTTAGGAGTCTAATTAATGTTTTTTCTATTTTATTAAAACGTTTATAATGTACCTATTAATTATTACGATATTGTGATGTCTGCAAATAAGAATTTTCATATTCCAAGACATATTACAAATGTAACTCCGGAGACTGCTTTCATAGTATTAGAGAAAGCTAAGATGATTGAAAGACAGGGTAGAGAAGTCATACATTTAGAGATAGGTGAACCTGACTTCGATACACCTAGACATATAAAGGAAGCTGCTGTAAGAGCTTTGGAAAGAGGAGAAACCCACTACACTCCTACTCCAGGTATACCTGAACTTAGACAGGCGATCGCAGAATATCTTAAAGAAGTTTACGGAGTAGATTATGACTGGAGAAATAATATCGTAGTAACTACCGGAGCTAAACAAGCAATCTACGCTGCTATGTTTACACTTCTAGAAGATGGAGACGAGATAATTTATCCGAATCCCGGATACCCCGCGTATCCTGCTGCAGCAGTCTGTGCTAGAGCTAGACCAATACCGTATAGACTTACCATGGAAGATGGATTCTCTATTAAACCTGAAAAACTCGCAGAACTTTTAACACCTAAAACGAAGATTGTTGTATTAAATTCTCCGAATAATCCTTGTGGATCAGTTATGCCTCGAGAAGATGTTAGAGGCATAGTGGAGCTTGCAGAAGATCACGGGTTCTATATTCTCTCAGATGAGATATACCGTCCGATAATATTTGATGGACTTAAACATGAGTCCCCACTTAATTATGCTTCCAACATAGATCGAGTAATATTCGTTGACGGCTTCTCTAAGAGATACGCTATGACAGGCTGGAGACTCGGATACTTAGCCATCTCTAAAGAAATACATCCATACATAGTTAAAGTCTTAAACATAATGACTTCGTGCCCAGTATCTTTTACACAGTATGCTGCTATAGAAGCTTTACGTGGTCCGCAGGAGCCAGTGTATGAGATGGTTAGAGAATATGAGAAAAGAAGAAATGTGTTAATTGAAGAGCTTTCAAAAATAGATCATATAAGATTCATTAAACCCTCTGGAGCATTCTATGCTTTTGTAGATGTCTCACGTGTTCTTAAGAAAGTTGGGATGAATTCTGAAAACTTCGTTATGCATTTAATCGAGAATTATGGTGTTGCTCCTTTACATGGTTCTGCTATGGGAGAATATGGTGAAGGATACATTAGGATCTGTTTTGCAAACTCGATGGAAAATATTAGAAAAGGTGTAAAAAAGATAGGACAGGCAATTGAAAGAATATTCTCTTAAAAAATAAGAAAACACAATCTATAAACTTATTCTTTACTCACTTTTTTAATAATTCTTCGTAAGCACTTTTCATCTTTTTATAAGTTTCTTCATCTATCTTCTTTTCTCTTAGCATTTTCTCCAATTCACGTAGTTTCTCATCTACCGTTTTTCTGAATGTCTCATATGTTATAGGTTTCTTCTCTTCTACTTCTCCTACTGTCTCCGCTTTAACTAATGTTTGAGTAATATGGGTTAAGCTATACAATACTTCTTCGAAACGGATATCTTTCATACTTGATAGCATAGAAAATAGATTTGACGCAATTTCTAGGGAAAGATTTCCAGAGAAAATTTTCTTTTCAATCTTTATAGCGGGGAGTTCTTCTAAATCAAATGTCTTCTTTATTTCTCTCTCATGTATCTTTAAGATTTTCCAAACCTCGAATTCAAGATCTTTGTATTTGGCTAACTCTGACAGTAACCTTATCTTAATGCTTGTTATAATATGGCCTGGCCAGACAGTTCTAGAAGATACACTAATCCTATCCTTAACTTTACTAATAAACTCGTTAAGAAAATTTTCAAGTTTTCCTGATAACTCATCTTCTGAGAGAAAGAAGATAATCTTCATCAAACAACATGCTGTAGTTTTAAATTATTAATGTTTCGCTTATTGGTAAAAAACATTATTTCTTCTCTAATCTAATTTTCAGGTTCGGCATGTTGTTTTAATTTAAATATTTAAATTGAGGTGTATCGTGATGTTGTCCGGAATGAAGGCTAAGAATTGGAGGGCGACTGAGAGACCGTATACTAGAAGTGATTATATTCATGGTGCTCCACATTCGAGGATAAATAAGTACAGTATGGGAACCTATAAAGAAGATTATACTCATGAACTTCTACTAGTAGCGAAGGAAGAGATGCAGATAAGAGATGTAGCAATAGAATCAGCGAGAATAGCTGCAGACAAGTACCTTTCAAGAAAGATGGGTGAGAATAATTACTTCTTAGAGATTAAAGCTCACCCCCACCATGTACTTAGAGAGAATAAGATGATTTTTGGAGCACACGCAGATAGATTACAAGAAGGTATGAGGAGAGCTTTCGGGAAACCTATGGGTAGAGCTGCACAAGTACGTGTAGGAGATCCAGTACTAAGAGTTCTCACCTACGAGCACTTTGTAAATGTAGCGAAAGAAGCTCTAGAACTTGCATCTAAGAAATTACCGAAAAACTATTCAATCATAATCTCAAAACTCTCTGAGAAGAAAAGTGTAGCCGCTTAAACAGTATAGAATCATCTAAACACACTCTACTCTCAACATATTTAGTAGGAGGGATTTTGGAGAGGTGTAAACATACGTGAAGAAATTAAAGATATTTTTTGATGGTTCTTCTCACGGTAACCCTGGTCCATCTGGAATCGGTATAGTAGTTTACGATGAATGTGGAAGAGAAGTTCTTGAATTTTCTGAATATGTTGGAGTGAAGACGAATAATGAGGTGGAGTATCTTGCTCTGATTAAAGCTCTAGAGATAGCCTTAAAGTTAGGTGCCTCTGAGATTGCTCTCTATTCTGATAGTGAGCTAATAGTTAAACAGATGAAAGGAGAATATGCTGTTAGAGACGTAAAGTTAAAAGAACTTTACGAGAAAGCTGTAAAACTCATGGAGAAGATAAAGATAAACATAATCCATATAAGTAGAGAAGAAAATATTTTAGCTGATAAACTTGCAGATAAAGCTGCTTCAAACAACTCTCCACCAGTTTATAACATCATGTAAATATTAAAATTCTACTTATATCAATTCTTAGAGATATGGGTAAACCTATTCATAGACCTATATTGATGATTCCTGGTCCAACTGAAGTACTGCCTGAAGTTCTTTCTTCTATGTCTATGCCTCTGTATCCACATTATGGTAAAGAGTGGGGTGAGATATATGAAGAAACAGTTAAGTTTGCAGGGCAGGTTTTCAATACAAACGGTACTGTTATAATATTCCCAGGACCCGGTTCTGCAGCTATAGAGATGGGGATATCTAACTTGATAGCCCCTGGTGAGAAGATTATTGTTATATCGAATGGTTTCTTCGGAGAGAGAATGGTAGAGATAGCCCGCCATGTAGGTTGTAGAGTTGTAGAAGTTGAAGCAGAGTATGGTGAAGTTGTACATCCACAAAATATCGAAGAATTACTGAAGATGCATAAAGATGTGAAAGGGTTAGCTGTAGTCCATAATGAAACATCTACAGGAGTACTTAATCCTATTAAGATGTATGGTAAGATAGCTAAAGAATACAATCTATTCTACATAGTTGATGCAATATCTTCTTACGGTGCAACTGAGATACAGGTAGATGATTGGGGAATAGATTTCTGCGTAGGATATGCTGGTAAGGCTCTTTCATCAGTTCCTGGAGTATCTCCAGTCGCAATAAGCCCAGAAGCTTTTAGATATATAGAGAAGAGAGCTTGGAAACCTTCTTCATGGTTTCTCGATCTATCTGTATGGAAATACTATATGGATGAGTGGAAAACTATAGGTCATCCATACCCTACCACCGTCCCAACGCATAGTATAGTAGCTTTAAGAGAAGCTTTGAAGATAGCTTTAACAGAAGGGTTAGAGAATAGGTATAGAAGACATGAAGTTATGGCCTCAGCATTTAGAAAAGCTATTAAAGCTCTCAAATTAGAAGTAGTAGCTACAGAAGAACATGCTTCTCCAACAGTAACCGCTGTAAAATGTGCTGAAAATACTAGTAGTAGGATAGCCAGGACTATGCTTGAAAAATTCGGGATAATGATCTCCGGAGGCTTAGGTAAATTAACTGGAAAATCTTTCAGAATAGGTCACATGGGATTAACCGCAACCCCGAGATATCTAGTATACACAATCTCAGCATTAGCGAATACATTATCGAATCTCGGATATACTGTAGATCAAGAAAAAGCATTGGAAGAATTTTATAAAGTTATAGAAGTCTAAGTTCTAGAGAAATGTTTTTCAATACCGATATCTCATCTAATTCTTTAGAATGAGTTTACTGGAAGAGAAGGATAGAGAATTTCTTAGAGAGAAATTTGAGAAAGAATTAGAAGATGAGGTTAAGCTAATCCTTTTCACGAAAAGAGATAATTGTGAGTATTGTGAGATAGCTGTACAGCTTGTTGATGAACTAAGCCTCATATCAAGTAAGATAAAAGTGTCTAAATACGATTACAATAAAGATAGACATTTAGCAGAGAGCTGGAACATAGATAAAGTTCCCGCATTCCTACTTTTCGGTAAGAGAGAATACAATGTAAGATTCTTCGGTTTACCGGCTGGATACGAGTTTACAACATTGATAGAAGATATAATAGACGTATCGAAAGGTATGACTAGACTCACCCCTAAAACGAAAGGAGTCTTGAAAACAATAAGTAGCCCAGTACATATCCAAGTATTTGTAACACCTACATGTCCTTATTGTCCAAGAGTTGTTAGACTTGCACATCAATTCGCTATAGAGAACTTGAACATAGTTAGCGATATGATAGAAGCGATGGAGTTCCCCGATTTAGCAAACAAGTATAATGTTTTAGCTGTCCCTAAGACAGTAATAAATGATAAAGTGTTCTTTGAGGGCGCTATTCCAGAACCCGTCTTCCTGCAGAACATACTGAAAGCATTAGAAGAGAAAGATTAAACTATCTCTCGACATCTATTGTTGTAATCTTCTCTAGTATAGATAATAGTACTGACTCGTATAAATCTCGTGTTTGGATAGATTTCATATAATCTGTGAGTCCATAGAATTCAACTGCTCTCCGTAACCTCTCTTCAAGGTGTAGATCTTCTTCATGCATCTCTTCACCATCAACTATAGATCCAACTTCCACCATAAGCTTCTGCAATCTATCTAGATTACTAGATATGATCAGTACTCCAATTTCACGTAGATCATCTCTAACCATTACTTTTTCTAGAACTCTGTTTATTTGGGTATCTGCAGAAAGCCTTAACATAAATTCTATTGCTAGATTCCTCGCAATATTTTTGTTGGATCTAAAGGCAAGTACGGAAGATACTGCAGCTACGTGGACTTGCTTTAAAGATATTAGGAAATCAGATCTGAAGATTATCATGTAATCTGTATCTTTAGATTGTTTTAGAGCTGTCTCTAATAGCTTTCTTAGAGATTCTCTACTAACGTTTCTATAGACGCCTGCTGCAGTGAAGATGTCTTTAAACTTCGAGATCTCCAAAGATTACCCTCCATGTATTACTGGTATTATTACGATTGTATCTCCATCTTCAACATACATGTCTCCAGAACCAGCAGACCTGAACTCAACACCGTTGATCAAGATGAGTAAATCTGGAGAAATAGATCTCCCAGATCTAAAAACTATTTTCTTTAAATCTTCTGGAAGTTTCTCTAAAACTTCTCTCAAAGTAGATCTTCTCTCAAGTTTTATCTCCAGCATATCTACACCAACTATTCTCTTCAATGATCCTACAAGTTCTATTTTCAAGAGACCACACCTTTGCCCCAGCTCAGTGAGGTGCATGTTCATCACAGATCTTGCACAGGTCTAGTTTCATCATCCTGGGCAAATATAATATCTTAAACCCTATATATTAAGATAAATTCTGGTATGATTCTTCTATTCTCCTTAAACTGATCACACATATTTCATATTTTTATCTAACCTCTAAATAAGTTGTTATGATGGTGGGTTTCGGGAGAAGAGTTTCTAGAAAGATATCGTTGATAGCTCTCTTCTCCATAATTGTTTTTCTCTCAAAGATTTGGCTTCCATCTCCAATAGATAAATTCCTAATCTTTATACAAGCTCTCTGTTATGCTCTAGCTAATCTTTTAATTGGAAGATTTGGTGGAACGATAACAGGGATGGTCTCTGGTTTAATGATCCAATTCTGGAGACCTGCCTTCATCCCATTCACATTTCTCTTCGCAGTATTCTACGGTTTACTAATAGACTTATCTATACTCATCTTTAAAGTAAGGAGTTCTAGCAATGTTCCTACGTTAAAGATGATCTATGCACTTTCAACAGCTTCTATAATTCTCGGTGTTGTTAGTATGTATGTAACTGTTTCTCTAGGTGTGATGCCTCCTATACCTCTACTCTACTTAGCGATACTAATTGGAGGAACTCTAAATGGAGCTTTAGCAGGGTACATCGCATCACAGATATGGAATAGATATCTATTAAAGAAGAAATTATAAATATCTTGAAAATATTTCTAGAAGTTTCTATTCTGCTCGTACAGCAGTTTTTACTTTTTCTCTTCTAATCTCCATGAAGACTCTTATAAGTGATTCGGTTATACTGTCTATATCGTTTGTTGTTATCATGTATGGTGGTAGAAATCTCACAACAAGCTTCCCAGCTCTAAGAGTTATTATATTATTTTCTTGGAGTTTTTTGATAACTTCACGTGGATCAAATCTTAATTCTAGTCCGAGCATAAGCCCCCTACCCCTCACTTCTCTAACAACATCGCTGAATTCTTCTTTCACTTTTCTCAAGTTTTCCTTGAAGATCTGCCCTATCTCAACTACACGTTCTACGATTCTCTCTTCAAGTAGGGTTTCTATAGCTGCAGATAAAGCTCTTAATGCTAGAGGGTTTCCTCCGAAAGTTGATCCATGATCTCCTTCTTTCAATTTTCCTCCAATTTCATTTGTAAATGCTGTTAAGCTTACTGGGAATCCTCCTCCGATAGATTTACCAGCGATTAGTACATCGGGTTCTATGTTAGCATGCTGGTGTGCCCAGAGATATCCAGTTCTACCGAAACCTGTTTGTACTTCGTCTACTATCATTTTTGCACCATGTTTATCACATGCTTCTCTTACAGCTTTTAGGAAATCTATTGATGCTTCATTCAATCCACCTTCACCTTGAATAACTTCAAGGATAACTCCAGCTGTTTCATCATCTACTTCTTTCTCAATTGCTTCAATTTTATTGTATGGTAGGAATTTTACTTCCCATGGGAATGGGTCGTAGCCTTCACGGTATCTGGGATTCCATGTAACTGATAGTGCACCCATAGTCCTGCCATGAAATGCATTAATGAATGAGATAAACTTCTTTCTTCCCGTAATCTTTCTTACAGCTTTGAGTCCTAGTTCTACAGCTTCAGCACCACCATTAAATAAATAGAAGTATTCGAGGTTTCTAGGTAGAATTTTTTCAAGTAAACTAATCGCTCTTTCCTTAACTTCTGTATCAAATGCTGGGTATAATCCATAGATCTTATCTAATTGTTCTTTCAAAGCATTAACTATACGGGGATTCCTGTGACCTAGAAATAGAGAACCATACTGAGTATGACAATCAATATATTTTCTTCCTTCAGTATCCCAGACATACTGCCATTCACTCTTAACAATCTTCAGACCTCTAGGAGCATAAAATTCTATTAATTTCAACATGCATACCACCAACTACGTTAAACGTAAACCATCTTAAAAATCTTTTAGTAAAATGTACGTTTACCGAAAGTTTATCTACAAGAATCATACCTGAAAATCTGCTGAAAACATACATCATTAAAAACAATCAAACAAAACCATTATATAAGCTTACTTAAAGCAACCTGAACAAAACAACAATTCATGAAAAAAGAAGATTCATTAAGTTCTTTTAAGAAAAATCTAACAGAAAGTAGAAAATAAATGAAAATGGCCCCGGTAGCTCAGCCTGGTAGAGCACTGGCTTGGTATAAGGGATTTCTAGAAAGCCAGGGGTCGCGGGTTCAAAGCCCGCCCGGGGCTCTACGTTACTCTACATTTATGGTAAGAATGAATAGGTTAAAAAATAGAGTGGGGTTGTGGGGGCTTAGCTTGTTGTGGAATACTGCTGTCCTCTCCTTCTTTCTTAATGAATTTTAGAGTGTTTAGACAGCTCCTACAATATGAAGCTTCTAGAGCAAGCAATTCCCTAGAATCTACATCTAATGCAACCATACGTATACTATAGTCTTCTCAACTTTAAGCTCTGTTTCATCAATAGCTATGCATCTCCTATACCTTGATTCTAACACTATCTTCAATTTAGAAGATATGATCTTTGGAAGATAATGTACATCCGACTTACTTATAGGTTCTATAGCAATGCTTAGAATCTTCGAGACCTTCCTACAACTACCATGAAACATACACTCTAATACAGCTAAAACCTTAACATCCCTACTTTTCTATTACACTTAAAACAACTAGAGATTAGGGCTACAATATCCATGAAGATAACAAGCTAGACCCCATTTAAATACATTACCTTATTTGGACACTATCAAGATTTCTTAGCTAATCTAGTGACACTCTCTATTTTCTGTAGACTGTATTCTGTGGGTGAATGAACATAACTAAGGCTGTTGTTTATGTATGTTAATTTTTACTATGTTTTGATTTACTTATGTGTATGGAAGATTTTTAGAATAGTCTTTTTACATATTTTTGATAGTTTGTATGGATAGTGTTATCAGGATTGGTGCTGAGGCGGTTGTATATAGGGTTAGCTGGATAGGTTTAGATCTTGTATGTAAACATAGAGTCCCGAAACCATACCGTATCCCTGAACTTGATAAGAAGATTCGTGAACAGAGAACTATGCATGAAGTTAAGATTATGCTTATGTTGAAGAAAGCATATGTTCCATGTCCAGCAGTTGTATTGGTGAATCTTGTAGATGCGGAGATATATATGCAGTATATAGAAGGAGTGGAGCTTAGAGATTGGCTGAGTAAAGCTAACATGGAATCAATCGTAAAAATTGCTAGAGAACTTGGAAGAATAGTAGGTAGGATGCATCTCTCTAAGATAGCTCACGGAGATTTAACAACCTCAAACATAATAATAGATAGAGAAGATAGAATGTATTTGATAGATTTCGGGTTAAGCATATTTACAGAAGACATAGAAGACATAGCTGTAGATATACATCTACTTGATCGGAGCCTCCAGAGCACCCATTACAATATACATAAGATATTCATGGAGAACTTTCTCCAAGGATATGCTGAGACGGCTGGAAAAGATTTTACCGATAAGATAAAGAGAAAGATTAGAGAAATAAGAATGAGAGGCAGATACGTGGAGGAAAGGAGAAGATGCGTTTCATAATTGTAACAACAAACAAATGGAAAGTAAGAGAGTTTCAGGAAATCTTCAAACCATACAATCTAAGATATAGAGTGGAGCCTCTAAAAACAAGGGAAATACAATCAGTAGATCTTAAAGAAGTAGCTATAGAGAGTGTACTCTATGCATATAATATTCTACGAGAACCAGTAATGGTGGAGGATGCAGGTCTATTCATAGATGCATTAAACGGGTTCCCAGGACCATACTCTTCCTACGTATATAGAACGATAGGTGTGAAAGGTGTATTGAAACTTCTCGAAAACCTACAAGATAGAAAAGCAAAATTCGTCTCAATAATAGCATTCTATTCACCATTTACAAATCTTAAGACTTTTACTGGAGAAGTAGAAGGTAGGATATCTTACGAAGCTAGAGGAGAGTCTGGGTTCGGTTTTGATCCGATCTTTATACCAATAGATGGAGACGGTAGAACATTTGCAGAAATGAATTTAGAAGAAAAGAACAAGATATCTCATAGAGGTAGATCGGCAAGGAAGTTTGCTGAATGGATTTCTAGTCTCAGAAAGCTACCACCACCCTACGTAGATATGTCGGAGGAAAAGAATGAAGTCTTCTAGATTAATCCGATTTTCTTCTCTAAGTATATTGTAGGGATACTGTGTATCCATCTTAAATCGTTTACATAAAACATTCTAATGTCTTCGAGATTGTAGAGTGCGAGTGCAAGCCTCTCTAAACCTCCACCCCATGCAAGTACTGGATACTTTACTCCAAGCGGTCGTGTAACTTCGGGTCTAAAAATCCCCATACCTATAAGTTCAAGCCACACCTTCTTATCTTCAAGATAAACTAACGCTTCTGCAGAAGGCTCAGTGTAGGGGAAGTAGCTAGGTCTAAATCTAATGTTCTTTAAGCCAAGTCTTGAATAGAATTCTTTAATAACTCCTAGTAGATCTCTGAAACTTACGTTTCTATCCATTATGATTCCTTCTATTTGGTGAAATTCAGCGAGATGTTTCCAATCAACTTTCTCGTTTCTATATATTCTGTCTACTGAGAAGACTTTTACAGGAGGATTTGGGTTTTCAGCGAGATAACGTATGGTTGTAGCTGTGGTGTGTGTTCTAAGTATAAGTTTTTCAGCTTCTTCTCTACTCCACTTATACCTCCATCCTAGAGAACCTGTTCCACCACCTGTTTCATGAGCTTCCTTAACATTCTCAACGAAAGCTTCTGGTAGAACACCTCTACTAGGCTCTAGTAGGTAGAATGTATCATGCATATCTCTGGCAGGATGATCCTGCGGTTGGAAGAGAGCATCAAAATTCCAGAAAGCAAGTTCAACTATAGGCCCCCTTATTTCTTCAAAACCCATCTCAACGAAGATCTCTTTAATCAATTTTATTAATCTCTCAAGTGGATGCCTCTTAACGATGTACGCAGGCCTGGTTGGAGCTCTTATATCAAATCTACTAAACTTCACCTTCCTCCAAGAACCTGCGATAAGCATTTCCTGGGTCAGCTTGGTAACTTCAGTGGTCTGTAGTTCTTCTTCACTTATCTCCAAAGCTCTGCTGGTTAATTTGACGAAATGTTTCCTAACTTCAAAAGACTTAATCACTGATTGTCTTTTAGATAAGTTTTCTACAGCTTTCTTCAAATCATCGCTAAGTTCTTCATAATACAGGTAACCTTCATCTTTGAGAATCTTAAGGAGTTTTTCTTCTACGGTTTCTTCAGGATACTTTATCAAAACAATATGCTTACCGTTTTCTCCAACTTCAATCTTCACCCAACCATTTTTCTTCGCCCACATCAGACTTATTTGGAAATACCTCTCACCTAGAATCTTATTAACATCTTCCATACGCATAGAACCTCCAGATTCTTTCAGTAAATCTACGAGTTTCCTTTCAGGCAACTTGGAGTATGCATATTCTCTCCCCTCTTCTCCAAGCTCTATACGATGTTTAATTATTTCATGGACTTCTACGAGATTTTTACTTCTAAGCCATTCTACAGACTTAGCTACAGATCCAACATCTTTCCCAATTTTCTCCGCCACCTCTTCAAAAGATAGAGGTCTATCTTCTCTCCTAAGAACTTGTAGAAGAGATTTTTCTAACCAGTGGAGAACAGGCTTTGAAACAATAATCGCGCACCTGCGATATTGTCTCTCCCAGCTCCACTTAAACCTTTTCCCTTCTTACTGGAAATCTTTCAAAGAAATCCTATGGTGAGAGATACTTCAAATTCTTCTAGTATTTCTTTATGGTTAGAGTGGAGGGTAGTAGAAGACATGGCCGAACCCTATAGCAAGATGATAGAAGCAGAGTTTTCGAACGGTATCGTTAAGACTGTTTCAAATGATCTTTCTAGAGAATATCTCAGAAAAGGATTTGGCGTAGAAGAAGGAGAATTCATAGTCTACTCTCCTATAGAAGCACTTTACCTAGTTGAGATGAAGAAAATGATAGTGAGAGATCATGAAAATAAAGAACTTAGATTTAACGATTTACTTACAATATTCTCAAAAATAAATCAGAATATTTGGAAAGAATATATAGTTTACAGAGACCTTAGAAAGAGAAACTATGTAGTTAAAGATGGTTTCAGCTCTGAGCTTAGATTTAGAATCTTTGATAGAGGAGAATTTTCTGAGAAGCCTGCCAAGTATCTTTTAGCAATAGTATACGAAGGTAGAAACGCCCCCATAAGAAAGATTGTAGAATGGCTTGAAATATGTAAGAACATGAAGAAAGAACTAGTACTCGCAGTTGTCGATAGAAGAAACGAGGTAGTATACTATACGGTCAAGATGGTAGACTTAAAACCTTGAGAACTAGGATAAAGTAATTGTTTAAATCTTCATATTTCTAGAATTGTTTTCGATGTATAGGGTTAAAGCTTACTTTACAATTACTAGACCTATAAATGGCTTCATGATGTTTCTAGCAGTTCTTTCAGGTATAGTTCTTTCATACGAGAAGAACATTAATCCGACGACTTTACTCTACGCCTTCATAACAGCATTTACTTTAAATGGAAGTTCAATGATTTTTAATGATTATTTCGATAGAGAGGTTGATAAAGTGAATGCTCCACATAGACCGATACCTTCAGGCTTGATATCGCCTATGAATGCTGTTGTATATGCTTTTATTCTTGGAGTTGTGGGTTTAGCTTCTTCCTACATGATATCGTTTACATGTATGATGATTGCGACTGCATCCTACATAGCTACACTACTATATAATATGAGATTGAAGAGAACAGGGTTGCTTGGAAATCTCATCGTAAGCATAGTTGTAGCTACACCATTCATCTTCGGTTCAACCATGAGTGATGGATATGTATCGGAAAGAATAATAGCATTCATAATTCCAGTTATACTTTCAAATACAGGTAGAGAAGTAATTAAAGGAATAGCAGATGTAGAAGGTGATGCAGTTAGGAACGTCATGTCTATTGCTAGAACAAAAGGTTTAAAAAAAGCTGCAGAAATAGGTGCGATACTGTATTTGAGCGCTGTTGCTTTCAGCCCAATACCGTATCTCTTAAATTATGTTTCAGAAATATATCTACCGATAGTACTAATAGCCGATGCTGGATTCATAGATTCATCACGAAGTATTTTGAAGAAGCCTACTAGGGAAAATGCTCTGAAAGTTAAGAATCAGACACTTTTATGGATGCTGATCGCATTGATAGCTTTTATCTTAGGTGGATTGTTATGATACTATTCTCTCTTCTCTAGAAGATAGTAGCAAATCTTTCTACATGGATCTTTCAAAACATCTGCAACTACATATCCTCTAGACAGATATCTTTCAAATATCTTTCTACTAACTTCTCTCCACTCTAATGCTACTGATGGATCCTTCTTCTTAATCATCTCTATGTTTGATGGGAGCTCTGCGAGTATCTTATCTGAATTTAGACTTAATTTGTAGTCTAGAATCTTGAGTAAATGTCCATCTTCTATTGCTACTATACTCTTATCTAGTTTCTCCAGCATACTACTAGAATACTCACATTCTTTATCTATACTCGATACTCTATTAATTACACGCTCAGACTCGAGATCCCATTCTACCAGTATTCTATCAGATTCAAGTCCTCTATTATATGGATCTCTCATGAATCCGTAAAGATTCCTCTGATACTTGATCCCAATCCCACCGAGCTTATGTATACTAAGATAAGCTTCATTGACGTTTAGAGGATCGATGAACCACTTTGCATACTCTATCCCTTCCTGTAGTAAGTGTTTCCTTAATTCTAAGATCATGTTTATACTCAAATTGCTTCCAGCATGTTCTGGAAGGATACCTACTGCATGCATGTAGAAGAATACTTCTCCACTAACATAGGAGGTGTATCCAAATAGTATACCAATAGGTTTATCCTGCTTATCGTATGCAACGAATACTGCACCACCCATATTCTGAAAAGCAATTAAGAGATGATAGGGAATTACCTCACTCCTTCCCCAAATCTGTGATTGCAAAATCTCTAATTGTTTAAAAGCTTCGACATCAGTTAACCTAACGATCTTAACGTCATCTTCTCTCATAACCTCTAAGATAATTAGTGCCTAAGAAGTATTAAGAGTTTTATCTAAAATCTTTAAAGACTCTCAAACATTTCACAAGAACGTGAAGTCTTCGATCTCTCTACATTCTATCTCAGGTACTGTAGATTATTTATTTACAAACCATATTTATTCTCTCAAATTTATGATAACCGAATCATTTCCATCTCTTATAAGCATCTGTATTAATTCTTTTATTTCTTCTTTAATGAATGGATCTCTAGAGATTATTCATGAATCTGGAAATCTCTTTGCAGAAATAAACTTTCATAAATTACAATGATGTTTATTTTCAGATTTCGTCACGCTTTTCTCTATTTTAAAGTAGTTAAAGTAATATTTTAGGCTCAGAGAATAATATAATGGGGCCCGTAGCTCAGCATGGATTAGAGCATCGGCCTCCTAATTTATATAGAAGATAGCCGGTGGTCGGGGGTTCGAGTCCCCCCGGGCCCGCATCGTTTATTATTGTTAGTTTTGTGGCTTAGAGTTAGCTGACCATAAAGTTGGGAGAGTGCGATGAATATTGGTTGGCTTAAAATCTTGAGCTAAAAACTAGAAGTAGTAAGTAAGAGAAAAGCGATAAAGTTGTAGAGAACAGTTCTATAAGATTGAGTATCTATTATTTTATTTGTAATTATGTGTTTTTAGAGAGAATGTTAATTAGTTGGTTTTATTTATGTTGAAGATAGTTATGGCTATTGAAGGTATTGAGTGGCTTTTTATAGCTTTAATAGTTACGATGTTTATTTTATGGGCTCCTGAAAAAATTCCAAAATTTGCGCAAGCAATTGCTAAAGCTAGAAAAGAGTTTGAAAATGCTTATAGAGAATTACATACAGAACTTGAAAAAGAGGTTGTGAATATAGAACTCTCTAATGAGAGTAGCGATGAGAAATTAATAGAAGTGGCTAGAAGTCTCGGTATAGAGACCAGAGGAAAGACGAGAGAAGAAATAATGAAAGAAGTTAAGGAAAAGACTAAGGAAATTAAATGAAATCCTTAATGATGAAATAGGTTAATGAAGTGGAGAAAACTTTAAGAATATTTCTCCACATACTTTTGTGAAAAAGTTGATGTGTTATATACGATGTTTAACTCTTCTCTATGTAGAAGAGTTTAATAGATGTTTATCACATTGACTAGGAGGGTGAAGATAGCTGTCAAAGAAAGTTAAAAGAGAAAAAGTTCAGAAAAAAGAAGAGAAACCAAAGTTCTCTATTCTTGAACATGAACTTGTACCAGAACATAGAATTTTAAGTCCTGAAGAAGCTGAACAAGTATTGAAGAAATATGGTGTACGTCCACAGCAACTGCCTTACATACTAGTTTCTGACCCAGTTGTAAAGGAGATAGGTGCGAAACCTGGAGACATAATAGAGATTAAGAGAAAGTCTCCAACAGCTGGAGAAGCAGTATACTATCGTGTAGTGGTAACAGGCGAGTAGAAAGAAGATTCTACTAAGATACCACTATTCTTTCTCTGAGAATGGGCCTGGGGCTGTTATCATTATGTACCCAACCCATGAAGCTATAAAACATACTCCTAAAACTATTATGAGTACAGGTATCTTGACAGCGAGTTCAGGATCTATTGGTAGTAAGCCGAAAAACCAGAAAATATAGAATATGCTGAAAGATACTGAGAACGTTACTATGATTACACCAAGTATCTTAGAAAACCTCATATTCATACCAGATTATTAAACTAGTAAACATTATTTAATAGAGGTTTCCTCATTTTTTAGACTATGAAATGTCTAAGGATAGAGATTTGTCCCATGAGCTTAGAGGGAAAACACTGAAAGTCTATCTCTTATTGTTGAAGAAAGGTAGACCTGTAGGTGTGAGAGAAGTTCAAAGAGAGCTTGGGTTTTCCAGCCCCAGTATCGCGTATCATCATTTAGAGAAGCTTAAGGAGATGGGGGTTGTCTCTAAAGATGATGTTGGGAGGTATGTTATCTCAGAGAAAGTTGATGTAGGACTATTGAAAATGTTCATTATAATACGTGGAAAAATTCTTCCAAGACTATTATTCTACGCAATCTTCTTTACAACATTATCACTCCTCTATATATTCAACCACTACCAAGATCCCGATCCCTATGCTCTAACATTCTCAGTAGCTTCTACGATAGCCATGTGGTATGAAACATTAAAAACATGGAGGGGGAGAGAATGGTAGAGATAGATGTTCTAGTATGTAGAATTATCTATAGGTCTGGTGATGTATAATATGGTTGAAATGAGGTTAGTTAAGGTAGTCATAGCGGCGATACTACTCTCACTGCTAATCTATTATCTACCAACAATACTATTAGAGAAAGGAGTGACAGTAAGAATGTTAGAAGAAGCTAGAGGAAATGTTTCAGTAACATTACATGAAAATCAAACTACTCTTAGTGAAGAAATGATCCAAAAAGCATACTCAACTACTAAAATGGAGAAGATGGAAGACATGATCGATAGATTAAGAGAGAGCTTAAACACCTACTTTATGGGGAACCTCTTTATCTCAATACTTACTGCATTAACGATATCAATTATAGTTAAGAGAAATTATCTGGAAAAAGAGTAAGAATTTATATAGTGTGTTTAGCACGCTTTATAGAGAAGTGGATGAGTTTGAGTAGTTTATTCTTACCGAGTAAGCTTATTGAACTAATAACTTCGGATAGGAGAGAATTGAAGAAAAGGTTGAGTATTGGAGTCATTTTATTTGTAGCTTCTATATTATTTTTCACGTTCCTATACTACTTGTTTATTATGGAGAAATTTGAAGCAAGATTTGAGCTTACAGGTTTCGAATCTGTGAGTATCCCTATTCCAGATTTTAACCAGATACTTCTCTCTAGAGTAATATATATGAGTATAGCGGTGGCCGTAATTTTCCTCGTTATGAGAATTGCGCTCCAGTTTCTCAGAATCGAAAATGCAAAATCAAGCGTACTGATAACATTCATACTAAACTCATTCATAATAATACTCATAGTGCTTACGATATTTACACCATTACTACTCACTCAACCGAAAACAGAGTATATAATAGTTGATGTTGAATTACAAAATGCGACATTATATAATGTAACGTTATCTGGGTATGGAGAAGATAAGATGCTGAGTTTGAAGGCCTCTAAAATAGATGCTGGTTATGTTAGAGCTTATAGAGTGTATCCAGACATGAGCCTCGTAGACTGGCAGAGAATAAATGCAAGTCTCATAGAGAAGACAATTAAAGAGTCTAGAACACTTATGAATATGACGAGCTTGAAATGGGTTGAAGACAATGTAGAAAAGACTCTCGATAAATTGGACTTGGCTGTTGGTAGCTGGGACATGCTCACATACAGATTCTTTGTAAATGCTGTGTGGATAAACGTATCTACAGGGATTGCATACTCGATATTCAGCATGGTGTCTCCTGTAAGTTGGGGGCTACTATTACTCTACAATGTGAGATGTTTCATGAAGGCTTATAAAACATCTACTATGGTGGCGGTAGCTATCTGGATACTTATATACCTGGTATTCTTCCTCACAGGCGTAATTTAGAAGAAGTATTAGAAACTAGGTTAAACATCTTCCCGTAGCATCTATCTCACCCTTAGCTATCCGTGTACTTGAGATAGGTTTTCCATCATCGGAGACAACAAGCGGACATACAGCTACATCGAGAGGTCTAAGATTTTTCTGAGCTCTTATAGCATTTATCTCCACCGCTCTTTTATAAGTCATAGGGCTTACAACCAATAATTCTATCTCCGGGTCATTGACAGCTGGACCGTATGGATCTTCGATAGGCATTATCTTACATCTCTCTAACCAGCCGTAAGATGAAAGAGTTTCCTCCAATCTTCTAACTCTTTCATTAAAATTTCTTACTGAATGGTTCTTTCCAAGAGATTTTACAAAATCGTCTGTGGTAACACCTATCACAAGATTTTCACTATTCTTTACTCCTGTAAGTATTAATGCTAGGTGACCGTAATGTACTTCATTGAAAGTTCCTCCTAGAACTGCTTTCCTATACCTGGGTTTGGGAAAATCTTTACGTAATTCTTCTTCTAAATCTTCTCTCCAAAATCTTAGCTCACTAAGTATAACCATGGATTCTCCAATGGTTATGTTGAGCATTACTGCAAGTTCTCCGAAAGTGATGTCTGGGTTTTCCAGCAAAACTACGTCTCGTACATAAGATTTATGCTCAGCATACATGGGCATATTTTTAACTACATCTACGAGTATCCTCCATAAAGGATGCTTCTTAAAATTTTCTGGAACTTTCCGCATCTTCACTAAATCCTCATAGATTTCCTTTTCCACAAAAGGAAACTATAGACTTTCTCTTATTATCTATTGCTCTCCATATACCAGTATTCCATCTTATCTCATATGATCATGATAACCCATTTATATTTTCCTGATAATATCTTTTTATCTTAGAATTGTGAGAATGTATATGAGCCGCGGTGGAAGTAGAATCGTTAATAACGAGTCTTCTTGAAGATTTGAAGGTCTGCGAAGAATACTTGAAGAAAGAAGTTAGAGTAGATCTTGTTCTAAGAATGCTTGAAGAACTGATGGAGAGGTTGGATCAGCTGAAAAATGTCGTAGAGATAAAAGATATAGAAGAAAAAGCAAGAATACTTTACCATAGAGCTCTAACACTCGCAACTCTAAATGAGGAAGTCAAAAAGTAATGTTTTAAAATTCTAGTAAGCAGGTTCTTGAATTAGGGTAATCTAGATTATCTTTTGTCGCACAGAATCTAGGACGTCTCAACTCCAGCTCAATATTTGTTATCCCTTTAAACCACTTCAGAAGAATTTCACCCATTGATTGAAGTTCTATGCAGAACATTCCACATGCTTGAAAACATTAAAGAGCTCTTTCATAGTACAAGAAGTCCAGAAGTCACTTTTAAGGAAGAATATGACACATACAATCATTTGCAAAGAGCTACTCTAAGCACATTTGACTTAGTACTCTACTTAACGCTAGCTATAACAGAATTGATTATGAAATTTTTCATTAAAAGATCTCGGAACTAGAAAAATTAAGAAAAACTAAGAGATGTTGTTAAATATAGATTGGGGGAGAAGTGTTACCTGGACCTCTTTTTCTTCAATTCTTCTCTTAGCTTCTTTGTTTCATCCCATTTTATTTCTAGGGTTTTCGGATCTAGGACTACTCCATAGACATCTCTAGCTGTCTCAATCGTCACGTACTCGTTCTTGACATCCATCCTAACCATTTCTGGATCTCTTTCAAGAGGATCTCCCCAGCCTCCTCCACCTCCAGACCTAAGACTTACCATATCTCCTTTCTTCAGTTTCACTGCTGCTACTTTTCTAACGATCTTGGGTTCCTCGCCTTGCTTGAAAATTACGCAGTAGTTTGGTGTTCCGTTCATTCCTCCAGCTACACCCCATGGTGGGAACTTGTTCCTACCAATAGATACTGTAAAATAGGCTTCACTGCATAGAACTCTATAGTCTTTTATTACTCCGAATCCCCCTCTGAACTTGCCGTGACCAGTCCCACTCTCAGTATTCAGGCAGTATCTCTCTACAAGTATCGGCATATGTTTCTCGTAGACTTCGTTTGATGCTATGTAGGTCTCTCCGTCTCCACATGCCACTAGCCCGCTTTCTCCATCCATGTCATAGCCTGCGCCCCACCCTCCAGCCTGAGGCTCTACTATCGCGAAAGGTTCGCCTGTTCTTTCATCTACACCTCCTAGAATTGTTGCTAGAATTGATAGGAAGTGTCCAGCAGTTAGCTTATCTGGCACATGTGGTGCCAACGCCTTCCATACTAGGTCTGTTGCATATGACATTGCTTCCCAGAATGTTGATGTAGGAGCTGGTTTAACAGGGTTAAAAGCTGAACCTTCTGGAGCGATAACTTTCAATGGTTTAAAGTAGCCGCCGTTTAAGTCTACGTGTGGGTCAGTTACGGCTATGTATGTCTCTCTAACTCCTGAGACGGTTGCAGGATACGGTGACGCTATAGATCCTTTCACGCTTCCACTTCCAGTGAAGTCCGCTATGAATTCTTCATCTGTTATGGTTACCTTTACTCTTACATATACTGGTTCATCTGTTAATCCATCGTCATCTAAATAATCCTCTGCCTCGAATACTCCCTTAGGCAGCTTCTTCAAGTTAAGCAGTGCGAGCTTGTATCCATCATTTATTATCTTCTCCATAGCGCTCTTAACGTTATCTATGCCATACTTCTCGATCAGTTTCTCAATTCTTCTAGCAGCCACCTTCATAGATGCAGCTTGAGCCTCCATATCTCCCAGCGTATGTAATGGTAGACGTGAATTCTCTAAGATTATGTCTATTACATCTTTGTTCGGTTTTCCTTCACGATAGAGTCTTACACAAGGAAACTGTACACCTTCTTGATATATTTCAGTTGAGTCAGACGTCCAGCTTCCGAAATGCATTCCTCCTACTTCACTCCAATGTCCTTTGTTTAAAATCATTGATATCAATTCATCTCGATAGAAGACCGGCATCGCTAGTGCAACATCATTCAGATGGGTTCCGGACTTATATGGTACGTTGAGAATATAGATATCGCCTGGACGCATTTCTCCATCCCATTTCTCAAGTACTTCTCTGGCTACGAAATCTAAGACGCCTGAGAATCCTGGAACGCCTGGGGCTTGCGCAATCAGTTCTCCTTTCGAGTCGGTAATCCCTACGGCGTAGTCTAATACTTCGTAGATTACCGGACTCTTGGCAGTTCTTCCAAAAGCATAAAACATTTCTTCGTTAGCGGTTATCAAACCATTCTTGATTATCTCTAAAGTGAAGATATCTTTCTTACTCATTTTACTCACCTCTCAATATATTCACGTTTCCATACTTATCTACTATAACTTTCTGTGAAGCCAAGACTAGAATCGTTGAAGTTGGGTCTTCAATTATTGCTGGACCTTCAATCCTGAACTGTGGAGACAGCTTCTGCTTATTATACACGAGAACTTCCAGTTCTTCTCCATTTATATAAATTCTTCTTTCCTGCATAACAGCATCATCTAGAGAGTCCGCCGTATTATTTAGTTCTTTCAATTCAAATTTCTTAACCTTATACTCGCCTACTAGATGGAAGTTGACTATTTCAACAGGACTATCTAGTCTAAAAGCGTATTCTCTCTCATGGTATTCATGGAATCTCTCTATTATCTTCTTAACCTCTTCACTATTTATTCTGCCCGAGGGTATAGGTACCTTAACAGTATGTTCTTGCCCATAGTATCTCATATCGGCGTATCTTTGGAGTATGATCTCTGATACACCTAGCTCTTCCTTAAAGATCTCGACCATCTTCTCTTCGAGGTCTCTATAAATTTCGTTCACCCTCTTTGAAGCATCTTCCCTATCTAGTCTAATAACCTCTGTAACCACTAGGTCGTGCCTGATATCTGTCGTCAACATCCCCCATGCACTGAATACTCCAGGCGGAATGACTGGTACGATTATCTTCTTTATTTCTAGTTCCTCAGATATGAATGGAGCGAACATCGGACCAGATCCTCCGTGAGCTATTAATGTGAAATCTCTTGGATCGTATCCTCTCTGTACAGATACTACTCTAATAGCGTAGGCGGCATTCTCGTTGGCGAGCTTAATTATTCCTTCTGAAGCTTCCTCGATCGATATGTTATAGTGGTCTGCAATCTTCTCTTTTATGGTTTTAACTGCTAGGTCTCTATAGATCTTCATAGCCCCTCCGAGAAGATACTCTGGGTTAATCAATCCATTAACTACGTATGCGTCGGTGACGGTTGGCTCTTTACCACCTTTACCATAACATGCTGGACCAGGATAGGCTCCAGCTGCTTTAGGCCCTACTCTCAGGTTCCCGATCTCATCAATCCACGCTATACTTGTTCCACCGTTCCCTATCTCAAATGTATCAACTACAGGTACCCGGACTGGATATCCGGCGGTGAACCTTGTTCTCTCCACATAGTATTCTGTATGGACTCGAGGTGTAAGATTTTCGACTAAGCTTGCTTTAGTTGTTGTACTACCTCCATCTAGTATGATTACATTCTTCTCGCCGACCAGTTTTGCAATATAGATTCCGCCAATGACTCCTGCTACTGGGCCAGACTCTATAGTATATATAGGATAGTGTTTAGCGAAATCAAACGAGGCTACGCCTCCGCTTGAAAGCATGACGAAAGGTTTTCTAGAGAACCCTTGTTTAGCAAATTCTTTTTCTAGTTTCTCTAGATATTTCTCGAGTTTAGGCTTAACGTAAGCATTCAGTACAGCGGTAGCCGTCCTCTCATATTCTCTCCATTCACGTGTTATTTCATGACCTAACGTTATAGGCAGGTTAGTATGTTTACGCACTATCTCTCCAGCTTTTATCTCATGTGATGGATTAGCATAAGAATTTATGAAGCTGATACATATACTTTCAACTCCTTCTTCCAAAAGCTTCTGAACAGCTTTTTCAACATCTTTTTCATTCAGCGGTCTCAGAATCGTCCCATCTGACATTATTCGTTCATCAACTTCTAGTCTAAGATATCTTGGGACAAGAGGTTGAGGCTTCTTATATCTAAAGTTATACATATCTCTTCTATTCGATCTCTGAAGTTCGAGTACATCTCGATATCCTTTCGTTGTAATTAATCCTACCTTTGCCCCCTTCTTCTCGATGATAGTGTTAATAACTAGTGTTTGACCATGAATTATCGAGAAGACTTTCAAGAAATCAATCTTACTCTTTGATACCGTGTTTAATACTCCTATTGAGGGGTCGTGGGGTGTTGTTTCATCTTTAACCCATATGAAGTCGCCTGTTTCATCATCATACGCGACTAGATCTGTAAAAGCACCACCAATATCTATACCTACACGGTATACCATTTTGAAATCACTTATAAGATATCTACTCACAATTTATTAAAGATTTAATGTCACGATATATTTGATCACCAATTTTATGGTATGACACCTTAAGATATGGAAAAAAGTAATATCAATTTTATAAAAATCCTGTGTCTAAATAGATGCTCAATTTATTCTGAAGTTAAACCTTATATATGTTATTAGGATAATATTTTAAGAAGATTATGAGAAGGAGATTTGAGATTTTTAGGTCTAGATATCCTTCTACCAGGACAAAAGGTGTCAGTAAATCCGTAGTAATTACAGTGGTAGTAGTCGTAGTGATAGTTGCTATAGCGAGTGCAGCCTACTTCATGGCGGCTCCTCCCACTCCAACAACACCTACGATCGTAACACCCACGCCCGTAACGCCTACACCTACAACTGTAGTAACTACACCTACTCCAACCCCGACAACGCCTGTTACAACACCAACCACTACACCAGTTAAAGAAAGACTTCTAAGAGTATCATTCGCTAATGTTCCATACATGGATCCGGCTGTTGGATCTGATGAGGCCAGCTCAGTATACTTCATCAACGTATATGATACTCTAGTTTATCCTACAAAGGAGGGAACAGTTAAGCCTCACGTTGCTGAAAGATGGGAAGTCTCTGAGGATGGTTTAACGTGGACTTTCTATTTAAGGAAGGGTGTGAAATTCCATAGTGGGCGAGAGCTGACAGCGGAAGACGTAGTATTCTCATTGAGGAGAATGATTATCATAGGTGAAGGATACGGTTATCTCTTCAAGCCATATGTAGACCTTGAAAAAACTAGGGCTTTAGACAAATACACCGTACAGATTGTTTTAAAGAACCCCTTTGGCCCCTTCCTTATCACGTTAGTGAGACTATACATAGTAGATAGTGAATTAGTAAAGCAGCATATTGCTGAGGGACCTTACGGAGAGATGGGCGACTATGGCAAGACGTGGCTTATGAGTGGAGAAAGAGATGCTGGTTCAGGACCATATAAATTACATGAATATAAGAGAGGAGAATCTGTAACGTTGGTAAAGTTCGACGATTACTGGGGTGAGACAGCTCCAAATGCTCCAACAAAAGTGATAATGTATGGTTTCACTGAGCCGACCACTATACGTACTATGATAGAAAAGAGACAGCTAGAAGTTACAGATCAATGGCAACCTCTCGAAAACTATGAAGCTATGAGTAAGATACC
>JALNLN010000032.1 GCA_023267855.1 Candidatus Geocrenenecus dongiae
GGAAATAGCCGTGGAGGACGATTCTCAGACGTGGCTTGAGCTTAAGAGTACTAGGCATGCTAGATATTAGTGTGGCTATCACTTTGTGTGGATACCTAGGTACCGTAGAGATGTTCTCGTAGGTGATGTTGCTGAATACACTAGAGAGATGCTGAGGCAGATACTCCTTGAGCTCGGCTGTGAGCCTATCGCTATCGATGTCCTACCCGACCATGTTCATGTATTCTGCTCATGTCCTCCACGGCTGTCTCCAGCCTACGTAGCAAACTACCTCAAGGGTAAGAGTGCTAGGAGATTGCTGCAGAGATTCCCAGAGCTGAAGGCTGGTGCCAGTAGGGGTAGGCTGTGGTCTAGAAGCTACTTCGTTGCAACTGTTGGAAAAGTATCGGCGGATGTTGTTGAGAGGTATGTAGTGGAGCAGTGGGAGAAGGAGAGGTGAAGAGAACATTAACGCTGAGACTGGTACCGGACAGGGCTTCCGAGAACAAACTCAAGCTACTTTGCTCACTATCAGCTAAGCTCTGGAACGAGGTTAACTATATTAGGAGGAGGATGTTCTTCGAGAACAGGAGAGTCGACCTAAAGTCTACGTATAGGGAGTTCTACGAGAAGTATAAGGTGTTGATAGGTTCGGCAACAGCTCAGCAGGTTTTGAACAAGAATGATGAAGCTTGGAGAAGCTTCTTCTCCTTGCTGAAAGCGGAGAGAGAGGGAAGGCTACCACCATTCATAAGAAAGGTGAACCCGCCTGGATATAGGAAGAAGAGTGGGTCTAGGGAGCTATGGTGTGTTCTCAGGAACGATCAGTATAGATTTGATGGAGACTACATTGTGGTCAAGGGTCTTGGAGCGATCGGGAGAATCGATGTGAGGTACACTGGTAGAGTAAGCGTTAGAGGTAAGCGGGGCAGGGCTGAGATACACTACGATAGCGATGAGGAGAAGTGGTACATACACGTGGCCTTCGAGGTATCTGAGAAGATAGTTAAGGAGAGGTGGGTTAAAGTTTCAGCGAAGCCTCTGGGAGATAAGGTTGCTGGGATAGACATAGGTATAAACAACTTGATGGCGGTATACGTGGAGGATGGCTCAGCCCTAATCATCTCAGGTAGACAGTTAAAGAGCATGAGCTTCTACTGGAGGAAGAAGATAGCATACTATCAATCCACCTTGAATAAGTACGGGTTGAAGACCTCTAGAATGCTTAGGAGGATGTATAAGAAGTGGAGGAGACAGGTGAAGAACTACGTTAACTGGGCTGTGAGGAACACTATAGAGTGGCTATACCGAAGAGGTGTTTCAAAAGCTTTGGTTAGCTACCCGAAGTACTTAACACAAAACAGCGATAGAACCTCCAAGGTTAACTTCGAAGCGGTTCACGTATGGACTTATGGGTACATGGTGAGAAGGATGATCGATTTAGGAGAAGAATGCGGTATCAGAGTGGAGCTCGTCAGCGAGGAGAACACGTCCACAACTTGCCCAATCTGCAGAGCCAGGAACGGATACCACAAGAGAGTATATAGAGGACTACTGAAATGCAACAAACACGATAAAGTATTCAACGCAGACCTAGTAGGAGCATACAACATACTGCTCAAAGCGAAAACCACACCCCCGAGCCCCGCTTTATGCGGGGTAGGGGTAACTCGCCTGAGACCGGGCGCAGGGCTAAACCCAGCCTCCGCTGGAAATGTAGCCCTAAACCTCCCCAGAACCCTCGCACTTTAGGGCGGGGAGGAGGTCAGATGTAAGGCTAGAGTTTAGTTAGTAGTAGAATGCTTTCACGTGCTTCACCTATCTTAATAACCCTCTTAGTTGTTGCGACCCTCTTATTTACACCTATTATCCTATCTACTCTAAATCCAAGGTCTTCTGCAAGTTCTGCGAGAAGTATATCTGAATCCACTACTCTATCTGGGAAGACTCCTCCAGCAACCACCATCGCTACTCTACCACCAACTCTAAGTACTCTCCAAATCTCTTCTAAAACAATCTTCATATCATGAAAATATGCTTTAGCGGCTTCGGGAAGATTAAGCTCTGGAAAGTAGTCTACAACATTCTTCGGGTTTAAGCCTATGTAAGATCTAACTGGATCTATCTTTATTTTCTCAAAGAATAATTCGTATTCTATTCTGTAGACTTTAGTGTACTCTATCTTGTTTAGGTAAGGTGGTGAAGTTACAACAACATCGAATTCTTCATCTTCTAAGAAGTCCATTTTTCTAGCATCTCCGAGATAAACTTCTATACTACATGGTTTGAACGACATCTTCTTCAGATCTTTAATCATCTTCTTGATGATTCTTTTAAAGAATTTTCTGAAAGGTGGGACAGGCTTCTCAACAACTTTCAGCACAGCTCCATCTTTATAAGCATAGGAAACCTTCATAGCTGCATTCATTAAAGCTAATGTAAAGAAGTTCTTCACGGCAGGGTCTTCAATCATTCTAATACGTTCTCTGAAGAATATTATATCTTCGAGAGAAGGTTTTGCAAAAAACTTTTTTACATATTGGCTGACCTGGCTTAGATCTGGTTTCTCGAATTTTTCTTGAAAAAGTTTTCTAGCATTTTCTTTTAATTTCTCTATATCATAATCTGCTGTCTTCGTCTGTGAAACGAATACGGCTAGCGGAGCTATATCTACACCTACACAATCGATTCCCCTTTCTTTACATGCTAGCAAAGTCGTACCTGAACCTACGAACGGATCTATAATCTTCGAATCTTTAGAAGTCTTGAAGATGTCGAGCATCATATGTACGAAATCTCTTGAAAACCCTTCCTTAAAGTAAAACCAAGAATATATTGGTAGCTTCTTATTTGGAATAAATGTTACTAGTTTTCCCAGATCCCATCTCTCTTCTATAAACCATCTTCCTACAATCATAAACCTTCTCTAACTTCTAGAAAGAATTCTAATCTCTCCATTACTTTACGACTCTAAGTATAACCGCTGTTTCTGTTGCTTTAACACCTTCAAGCCTCCTTATCTCATCAATACATCTATTTAGCTCAGATATATTTCTAGCTGAAATCAATGCTATAGCATCTATTCTTCCAGTTAGCTCGTACACTTTTTCTACTGAATCTATCTCAGCAATCCTCTGTAATAGTTCTCTTGAATGTTCACTCTTCTCGAAGAATATGAACGAGACAGCATTTACAACCGCATCCATAGCGATCTCTACTGTAAATCTTCTTATGATACCTTTTTCCTGCATTAATTTAACACGTCTCCTAACAGCTCCCTCTGAGAGACCAAGCATCTTACCTATCTCTACAAAAGACTTCCTTCCATCTCTCTTCAATATTTCTAATATCTTTAAATCAACTTCATCAAGAGTTTCCCACTTAGAGCTCATACCAATAAATACAATATATGAAGATAGTAAAAAGTCTTACGATCTACATAATAAATAATTCAAATTCCTATTCTTCTTCTAAAATCTCGGACTAACTATACCTAGAATTATGGAAAAATTTAGGAGAAAAGTAAATTATGGAGGAGTAATCTTTATAGCGTTTACTGGGCAGGCTGATTCACAGGCCATACAGTATATGCAGTCTGGTTCTCTGACTGGGTCAGCTTTCTTATTTGAAGCTGGATGACCTGGAGTCTCAAACCATTCATAAACGTTTACTGGGCAGACTTCTATACATGCTCCATCAGCAATACAGATATCAAAATCTACTGCAACGTTAGTTCCATGTATTCCGAGTTTTGTTGGTGGTTCTACTGGACCCCAGACAGCATGACCTACATGTTCACTTATTTTCTGTCTCTTCTTCATAAAGTCTGGATCGATGCCAGGCATACTCCCACCCACTTAACATAATTGACAAAACGCTCGTAAGATATATGCATATCGCTTCTACAAAAATTATCTATAGAATCCAAGAGAATAGCTGGCTAGAGAAAACCCGTCTAGGATTTTAGATACTGTTCTTCTCACATGAGAATTCTTATAAATCCTTTGATATATAAAATGTTCAGAATGCTGCCTCGAAGCTTCTTTCTCACTCTATTATGTACTGTATGTTCGGTTTTCATAGTCTTATCATTTATAACTGTCTCGGGACAACCTACATGGAGTTTTAAGATAAGAATTATGTATGATGAATACTATATGGGTGAGTGGGGTAAGATATGGGTAAACATAACTAATGTAGATTGTAATATTAGGGAAGATGCACCACCACTCATCTTTAAAGATTTGAATGAAAAAATCTTCAAAACATATCTTGAAAGAGCTGAGAAGATGCGTTCTGAGAATTTCATAGAAAACTATTTCTATACTGTTGAGAATCTTAGAGGAGTTGGTACTGGAGAAATTTATGGAGATTATACTTTGAAGCTTACTAAGGTATGTAAAGGTAGGAGTATACTCGTTCTAAGTGTTGGGTTATGGTTTCCTTGGACAGATATTGGTAAATCGAGTGAAAGATGGAGGACCGTAAACACTAGGTTAGAAGCATTCAATCCTGTGAAATTCATTTTACATGGACGTGATACTGGATCATCAATCTTAGTTGGAATAGACTTCTTCTTTCCAGAAGACATAAAATCAGAGGAGATAAAACTTCAACCCATAGTAGATGTACGAGTACATTTCCCAGACTGGATACCATACACTCTCGAAAACCTTAACTATAGCGGGAAGATAGTAGTGTTGCCTTACAGGAGCTTCAACTTAACGGTAACAGATTTCGACGGTGTCCATGTACTTTCTGGAGCTAAGCTTGTTTTAAGAAGATTGATTCACTACTATGATGTTAGAGAATACATAGTCCCAGCAGATGGAAGAGTAAAGATATGGAGGCTTCTAGATGATAAGTACGAGGTTGCTGTTTACTGGAATAGTACTAGATATGCTCAGATGTACCCATTCATATATTTTGAACAACACTGGGCATACGATCTCGCACACTCAAAGATCATCAAGACCAGACTATACAATTTAAAATTGAATATCCTTGATTTAAAGAATTCTAGGTTAAGTAATGCGAAAACATATCTAGATGGTTATGAGATGTTAGCTGTAAATGGATTATCTATGTATAGTCTAGTACCTGAGGGAAACCATTCTATCCAAGTCTTCTGGAGGAATGTTAAAGTTTATGATGGATGGGTTTGGGCAGGCTACCATCCAACGATATATCCATGGATGACTAGACCTGCCATTGAACACAATATTACAACAAGTGTAGGAGATTTAGTGGTCCAGGTGGTAGATACGGGTGGGAACAGGATTGGAGCAAACTTTACGGTTATAGGTCTCAATCCTGAAACAAGTATCAAGAACTTTTACTCTAGAAACGGTTTACTAAACTTCTCCCAGGTACCGTTAGGAGAGTATGTTGTTAGAGCAGTGAACGTTTCTAGAATTTTTGGAAATATTGTTGAGGGAAGCATCACGGTTATCCCTGGAGCTGGAAAAATAAGCTACCTCAACCTGCCTATACATTCTGTTAAATTCCATGTCCTCGGTATGAATGATAAACCTTTAAAGAATGCTGAAATAGTTTTTGGACCTATATCTACACGTCTCGATGATAATGGCGATGTACTGTTTACAGGTGTTCCTAGAGGAATCTACAAGTTCACTGTTTTCTGGAGAGGTTTAAAGATATATGAAAAAGATGTCAATATAGATGGAACTTTATCTGAGGTTGTTAGAGTTCCTGTATACGATATTCACATTGTTTTCCTAGATCATCTTGGTAGAAGATTCTACTGTAATTATAGTTTGAAGGCTCCTGGAGGTTTAAGCATATCATCCGATAAGCCTAAACATGAAGTCTATGTTGAAATGGTTCCAGAGGGGACTGTGAATATTGTTTTGTATTCTCCTGAAGGTAGACTTTTATTGAATGAGAGCCGTCTAGTATCGGAACTCGCTAAGATAAGTGAACTCAAGTTACCGGTAAGCGACATGATCGTTAGAATCTATTTTGGTAATGAATCTTTAGAGAAAGCTGAGGTTAGGGTAAAGGATGTAGTTTATGGTGGAGAGTATGTGGAGTTTACGGATAGAGATGGATGCGCAGTATTTGAGAATATGGTTTTCTCAAACTACTCTATTAGAGTAAACTATCCACAAACACAGATGGCGTTGAAAATCTTCTACCACTACTTTAATGGTAGCATTATTGACGTGAATGTGGAGAAGGCTGGGCTGATTGTTAAGGTGATGTATGAAGATGATACACCGATTGTAGGCATAGAAGTTACATTATTCTATGGATTAACGTATCTTGACAGAGTTGTGACCGATCTGAACGGTTACGCATACTTTAAGGATATACCTAAGCTCCCATCATATAGAGTTGTTGTAAATCATGGTGGGAAAGAGTATTCTCAGACAGCTATTCCCAACTCTACTGTAATGGTGAAAATAGAGAAACCTTTACTCTCTAGAGAAACTATAGGTATGTTGATTCAGATATCTATAATCTCTGGAATAT